>JAJDCS010000006.1 GCA_029260715.1 Phycisphaeraceae bacterium
TGCACCTCGATCGCCCGAAGTTTGCTGATGATCTGTTCTGGTGTGTATCGCTTCCTAGCCATCGTCTGACCTTTCCTGAATGTGTCCATGATCGTGAGTTTATCTCACAAATCTTGGGCTGGTTTTCAGGGGGCAGGTCACGCGCATATCGCCTTGATATAAGCCGGATTCTATGGCTGTATAGGTGTACTGGGCCAAGCGATCACGGCACGGGGTCACCCCCGGAACCCCATGCCCGAAGGGTTGGGAACCGGGTCGGCCCCTGCAGTCAGGACGCTACCACTGGTCGCGGACGATCCCTCTGTCTGGAGGTAACGCGATCGGTATGCGCACGGCCGCAGGGGCCGACCACCTCCGGGGGGGGTGATGTGAAGGTGCTAACGATGGAATGTGGAAATGGCATTACGAAAAAACGAACCTGAACTCGCACGCCGGATGATCCGCGCCGTAGGTTATTGCCGCAGATCCACCGATCGGCAGGAACAGTCGATCCCTGATCAGAAAAAGGCCATCAAGGCCCACGCTGCTGAGCACTGCCTGCGAGTTGTGAAATTCTACATCGACGACGCAATCAGCGGCACCACCACCATCGCCCGTCAGGGATTCCGGCAGATGATCGCAGACGCACAGCGGTCGAGCCGACCCTTTGATCTGATCGTTGTGTACGACGTCAAACGGTTCGGTAGGATCGGCAACGACGAGGCTGGCTACTACCGCCACGTGCTTCGCACTAATGGTGTGGAGGTCTGCTACGTCAGCGAGAACTTCACCGGCGACCGCACCGACGACCTGCTGCGACCCGTCAAGCAGTGGCAGGCCCGGCAGGAATCGAAGGATCTTTCCAAGGTCACGATCCGTGGGCTTGTGTCGAAGGCGACTTCTGGGGGCGGGGCATGGATGGGCGGTGTGCCGCCGTGGGGCTACGACCTGCGCTACGAAAGCGCGTCTGGCCAATTCCTGATGCACGTGCGTTATATGCAGGGCGGTTCGAAACACATCTTCGATGAGCAGTGGGCTTACCAGCGGACACTGGCCAAGGGCGAATCGATCGTGTCTGCTCGTAGCGATTACTGCCGGCTGGTGCTCAGCGAGGCGGATCGCCAGGAGGCCGTGTGCGAGATATTCCGGCTTTACGTGGAGGAAAGCCGGGGATTCAAAGCGATCGCCGACGCCCTGAACCGCTCAAAGGTGACACCGCCGCGCAACGCGGCGTGGTGCACCCGTTACAGCGGGAAGTGGTCCGTATCGACGGTGCGGTCGATCCTGGTCAACCCCGTGTACGTCGGGGACTTGGTCTGGAACAGGCGGACGGATGCGCGGTTCCACCGGATCACCAACGGCCAAGCCACGGAACGAGAAGACGTCTTCGGCAGCCGCCTTCAGCACAACGAAGACGGCGACTGGATCGTCGTGCGAGATGCCCATCCGCCGATCATTGCCCGCCGGGTATTCGAGTTGACCAAATCCAAGCGTGAACAGCAGGAGGCATCACGCCTGCAGCGCAGCTTGAACCCACGTGAAAGTGGTGATGAAGACCCTCTGAAAAAGAACAGGGCAACCGGTGGCTGGACCGGGCCGAAGGCGAAGTATCTGTTGTCCGGGTTGATGGTCTGTGCCCGGTGCGGCAGCAAGTACGAGGGGCATTCGCAGTACCGCAAGCAATTCGATGAGAACGGCAAGCGCAAACGCACGTTCGGTTACGCCTGCGGCGGGTATATCCGACATGGAAGAAGCGTCTGCCGGATCGGGCGGTTTGCTCAGGAGGTGTTGGAATCAATGGTGATCAAGGCTGTTCTTGATTACTACGCCTGCTATACAGGCAAACAGGCTCGCCAGCGGATCGCCAAGGCAATGTCGGGTCAACTCGGCGGGGAACTGGACAACCTTACAGCCTTGCAGGGGCAGATGCAGACGCGCGTGAAGCAGATCGACCGCACGGTGCGCAGCCTGCTGGACAACATCACCAAGTCCAACCGGCGGTTGGTCGATCAACGCCTCACGGAACTGGGTAAGGAGCGCGGCCAGATCGAGGCGAAGCTCGATTCGTTTCGGCGGATGATCTTATCCGAACAGGAGAGCCGTGAGCTGGTCAATCAGACGGCCAAGTTCATCGCGGGCCTAAAACAATCCTTGACTGAAGGTGCTTTGGACGAGCGACAGGCGGCAATCCGCCGCTGCGTTGATACCATAAAGCTCGATCACGAAAACCAGCAAGCCATAATCGGGGTGCGAAAGTTACCGCTAATCGCTGGTGGGGCACAGGTATTGGATGTGGAGCACGTGATTATGGGTGTCGCGTGATAGCTTTGAGGGTGTTTTTGATCGGCAGGGAAATTTGCTCGACGGGATTTCTGTTGTGCACCATGGAATTACAAAACAGATCGCGATCATCGTATCTTTTCTCTCCCCTAAACCTTGAACTTGACTTTAATCTCGTAGTACGATGAGGTATGTCTAAGCACCTCACCATTGGCGAACTCGCCCAAGCGGCTGAGGTTCCGACCTCGACGCTGCGGTATTACGAGCGAATCGACTTGGTCCGGCCGTCCGGCCGTACGGATGGCAACTATCGCTATTACGGCGAGGACGCTCTTGAACAACTCCGGTTTATCCGTTCGGCCCAGGGAATCGGGTTTCGTCTTGAGGACGTGCAGACACTCATCGACCTCCGTGATGGGAGCACAACTCCTTGCCGGGAAGTGCAGGAGCTCATCCAAGAACGACTTGCCGATGCAGCCACACGCATGAAAGACCTCCGACGCATTCAACGGGTGCTCCGGTCATCGCTCGAAGTTTGTCGCAAAGCAGAGCGGAGCGGGCGCTGCGAGGTCCTCAATTCCCTCACAACCAAGGCATCTCAACGCCGCAAAAAGAAATCCTGACATGCCGCTTGACCTTGAACCTGGGTTCAAGGTGTATGCTTCCTTATAGACGGACCAAGGTTTTTAGGCTGAGGGTGTTCTCAGCCGCCGGTGTCCAGTGACGCATACACGAAAAGGTCCAGCCATGAAAATACAAGTGCTCTACTTTGAGGGTTGTCCAAATCACCAGCCAGCGGTCGATATGGCTCGAAGTGTTGTTGCCGAGCTTGGAATAGGTGCCGTGGTCGAAGACGTGGAGGTCAAAACGCAGGCCGATGCCGAGCGGCTACGCTTCTTTGGTTCCCCTACCATCCAGGTCGATGGCGTGGATATCGAGCCTGAAGCCCGTAGCCGGACAGATTACGCGTTTTCGTGCCGGATGTATGGCACGGAAGGGGTGCCACCTCGAGAAATATTGGTCCGTGCAGTAACAGAAGACGACCCCGGGCCGACACCAGACAGTGGATGTTGTGGCAACGGCTCTAATTGCTGCTCTGAGCCTCAAACACCAGAGGATAGCAAAACGTCACATAACCTGACTGACCGTGCGGGGCTTGCTGCTGCGGGCGGTTCGGTCGTATCGGCAATGGTAGCGTCTGCCTGCTGCTGGTTGCCACTACTGCTCATCGCATTGGGGCTTTCAGCCGGTGGCGTGTCCTCTTGGTTTGCCCAGTGGCGTCCACTGTTTCTTGTGGTGGCAGCGGTTCTTCTCTGTGCGGGGTTTTATATCATCTACCTACGAAAGTCTGCTTGTGAGCCAAGCTCAGCGTGTGCTGTTCCGAATCCGAAGCTTCGGCGGTTTAACCGAGTGATGTTCTGGGTGGCAACGGTTGCGGTCCTAGGCTTTTCGTTTTTTCCGAACTATGCGGGGTATCTGATTGGTGGCACAGCAACGTCTGATAGCAGTACCGGTGACGCGAATGTGGCCAATGTGACCTTTCACGTCCAAGGCATGACGTGTGAAGCCTGTGCTACACATATTCAACGGGAGTTGATGAAGGTGCCGGGCGTTAAGAACGCTTCGGTCTCCTATTCGGAAAGCCAGGCGACGGTTAACACCGATGCCTCTTCCCCGCCGTCCAGAGATTCACTTGTTGAGGCGGTTGAACGTGCGGGATACAAGGTCGTAGATGAACGGCATCAAACCTTGGATTGATGGCATAATCCGCCCTCTACCCCGCTATGCCGCCCGCATATCAAGTTTATCAACAATCGCGAAATACATATCCCCCGCAGCCGGTTCATAGCGGGTGAAGCCAGCACACAAGCTTTGGGTGATTGGCCGGTTAGCGGCGCGGGGATCGCCGCACATCGTTCTCGATGGTGAATACCCCCTAGGGGAGTCGAACCCCTGTTCTCGGACTGAGAATCCGATGTCCTAGGCCACTAGACGAAGGGGGCAATACCACAGCCTTCTGTTAACTGCTTACTTGCAGGATAGGCTCTCCAGCCTTGTGGCGTCAAGCACGGATTTTTACCACCCAATCCACGCCTAGCACCTGCGCCGCAGCAACTCGGGCTCGACCCCCAGCTTTTTTACGACCGGCTGAAGCTCTTGCCAGAACCGCTTGGCGTCACTGCCGTACCCCGCCGTGGGCTTGATGTGCGGCGCGTGGCGCGTGAACCAAGCCTTGAACCTAGCCATCATCAACTCACGCGTGTACTTGCTGATCATGCTCGCCAGCGCCACGGGCATGTGTCGCCCATCACCGTCCACCTCAAAGCTAACGCTCATTCGCCTCGCCTGCCCACCGCCGCGACGATCAGAAACCAACTCATAAGCGCTCCGTTGTGGCGACTCTTCTTGAACCGTCAGCCCCGCTTCGGGGAAGACCATCGCCAACAGCTCCCGGTAGTGCACGCGCCCTGACTGCCGGTCCACCACCACCACAGGCTGACGCTCGCCGTACCGATCCCACACCGCTCGCAAATGCCCCGCGACAAATGTAAAACTCGCAGACGCCTTCGACCGAGTCGCGCCCACCATCTCATTAAAACGATCCTCAAAAACCACCGCCGCACCCATGTCGAGCATCTCCACACCCGCCTGCTTCGCCGTCGTCGCAAGCATGCTCCGCGCAATCGCCAATTCGTCTGCCGTGTTCGCGCACGGCAGCGCCCCCCAAGGCTGATGGTCGGACGGGCAATACCACGGCAGCCGCTCCAGTCGGTGGTGACACGTCTCACCCACCGCATCGAGCCACCCGTCCACTGACGCGGGCTTAAGACCCGCCAAACCCGCGAAGCTCAACACCGACAGCTCCAGGTGCTTAATCCCCGCGGACGGGGTGTGCACTTTCTTGGAGTCGTTAACAACGAGCCGACCCTTGCGCCCCGACAGATTCCGACACACCGCCGCCGACAGGCTCTCCCACGGATCGCCCAACCCACGCTCACCGCCGCCCGGCTCACACCCGGCAATGCCCATCACCGCGCGCCCCACCAGCAGCGGCCCAAACATCGGGCCGTACCCAGCTTCATCGATGCCCGCGTAAATACGCATATCGCTGCTGCCCCGATCTATATAAAGACGCTCATTGCCGCGCCCCGTCTACAAAGATCACCGCCGAGTATACACAGCACCATATCCAAAGCACCCGCTCGCGAGGGTGAAAAAAAATCACCACCCTAGCCCCTGCCACGCGCCGATGTCTCGCCACGACGCCTACCATCGCCACTTTCGCCGCCCCACGCTTGTTAAAAATTGGTTAAATCCAATTTTGTGTTCGTGATATCCGAGCTATTCGCCCCGCCGCACGGGGCAATATTAGTCCAGATTTTTACAGAGATTACGCGATTGCCCCGCTCCCCACGCGCGATGAATACGCAAACCATTCGGCTTGTACCAAACGCGGAACCGCCCCGCCGCACGCTAACAATTGATCTAGGATACAGGTGTCAATTCAGTTGGGAGGCTCATGATGATTACTGTCAAAGCACACGCCGACTCCCGATCTAAAGACCCCGACCACCACGCGGTAAAACCATTTATGAAAGCAAAGCACAAGACAGAATCCCCACCCAGCCGCGCCAATATATTAGTGGTCGAAGACGAAGCCGATCTCCAAGACCTCCTGCGATACAACATAGCCCGCGAGGGTTTTAATGTCCGCTGCGCCACCACCGGCGAAGAAGCCATGCACGCAATCCGCCAAGAAACCCCCGACATCATCGTGCTGGACCTCATGCTGCCGGGCATGGACGGGCTGGAGGTCTGCCGCTTGGTAAAGACCGACAAAAAAACCGAGTCCGCCTCGGTGATTATCCTCACCGCCAAGGGCGAAGAGGCCGACATCGTCGTCGGCCTCGAACTCGGCGCCGACGACTATGTCACCAAGCCCTTTTCGACACGTGACATCGTCAAACGGGTCAAGCGACTGATCGACGGGCCCGGTGATGGCTGACCTTTTGTCATTTTACAGCCGCGCCGTATCCGAGGTGAAGACGCCTGGAGACCGGATCGGCGGCAATCCGGCCTAAACATCGGGCAGATCCAAGCATAGGGAGGGTCGCGTGAACGGTATGGGCCGAATTGGCGAACGATCCATCGCCTTGTTTCTTCTGGCTCTCGTTCTTTTCAGCTCACCACTGCTGACGATCTTTTCGAGCGAAAGCATCTTCCTCGGCATTCCGCTGCTCTATCTCTACATTTTCGTTGCCTGGGTCTTCGTCATTTTGCTGATCGCACTCAACATGGCACGCGGTGGGCACCCGCGCGGCAGCCTGGATCAGCCCCGCCCGACTTACGGGCCGGGTCGCGAAGAAGGCTGAGAGAGAGCATGCTCGACGGCTGGTTCATCATCTTCTCGGCCTTGGCCTATATCTGCCTGCTATTCGCCATTGCCTACTATGTGGACAAACGCGCCGACCAGGGCCGCAGCGTCATCGACTCGCCCTATATCTATGTCTTATCGCTGGCCGTGTACTGCACCTCTTGGACTTACTACGGTTCGGTCGGGAGGGCCGCGTCGGGCGGCATCTATTTCCTGCCAATCTATCTCGGTCCGACGCTGACCTTCGTGCTCTGGCCCTTCGTGTTGCGCAAGATCATCCGCATCAGCAAGGCCTACCGCATCACATCGATTGCCGACTTCATCTCGTCACGCTACGGCAAGTCGGCGCGCCTTTCTGTGCTGGTCACCGTCATCGCGGTGGTTGGCATCGCGCCCTACATCTCGCTGCAATTGAAGGCCATCTCGACGTCGTTTTACGTCCTTCTGGAATATCCCGAAGTGACCATGCCGCCACCGATCTCCCAGCGTGTCAGCCTGCTCGGCGACGTCGCTTTTCTGGTCGCGCTGTGTCTATCGGCTTTCGCCATCCTGTTTGGCACCCGCCACATCGACGCCAGCGAACATCATGAGGGCATGGTCGCGGCCATCGCTTTCGAATCCGTGGTCAAGCTCGTGGCCTTTTTGGCGGTTGGCCTGTTCGTCACCTTTGGACTCTACGACGGCTTTGGAGACCTTTTCCGCGCCGGCAGGGCCGTGCCCGAAGTCGCGGAACTCTTCAGCATCGAGAGTGGCAGCTACAGCCAGTGGATGACATTGACCCTGCTGTCCATGGCGGCCATCATCTGCCTGCCACGACAATTTCAGGTGACGGTCGTCGAAAGCGTCCGCGAGGACCACCTCGACAAGGCGGTCTGGCTATTCCCGCTCTATCTGTTGGTCATCAACATCTTCGTCTTGCCGATCGCCATCGGCGGCATGCTGCGCTTTCCCGCCGGCACGATTGATGCCGACACCTTCGTGCTCACCATTCCGATGGCCGAGAAACAGGAATTCCTCGCGCTCTTTGCCTTCATCGGCGGTCTTTCGGCGGCCACCGGCATGGTCATCGTCTCGGTCATCGCCTTGAGCACGATGATTTGCAACGACCTGGTCATGCCGGTGCTTTTGCGCATGCGATTGCTGCGTCTGACCGAGCGCGGCGACCTGACCGGCCTTTTATTGTTCATTCGCCGCGCCAGTATCGTGCTGTTGCTGATGCTCGGCTACGCCTACTTCCGCTTCATCGGCGAGGCCGACGCCCTGGTGACCATCGGCTTGGTCTCTTTCGCCGCGGTGGCGCAATTCGCGCCTGCGATCGTCGGCGGGATTTTCTGGAAGGGCGGCACCCGCAGCGGCGCGATGCTGGGCCTCGGCCTGGGCTTCGTTGTCTGGGGCTACACGCTGCTGTTACCGTTCTTCGTACGGCCAGGCTGGCTGCCCATCGACTTCATCGAGTCCGGGCCTTTCGGCATCG
>JAJDCS010000007.1 GCA_029260715.1 Phycisphaeraceae bacterium
ATGTCCGTAGCACCTAGAGCACCTGGCGTGATTATCTTTGATGGATGTTCGGTGGTCGTTGACATGGCGAACCCGCATTTCACGGCTTGCAAGCAAGCCGTGCCACCCAGTCAATCAAATTTATAAATGCAACGTGCTATATTGATGGTGTGTCTGATGAGTTGATTCCAAAGGACGCCCAGGCATGAGAGAGCTAGCGCCCGCAAGACTCAAAGCCACGGGCGCGTTGCCGCTACGCGGGATTTAAGCCCGACTCCTATCAGCGATAAGTTGCTTTTCTCAGACACGCGGCTCTAACACCCGCATCAGAACGAGAACCTAACTCCGCCGCGGAGGCTGTGTGAGACGTAGTCTTTGCGGCCAAGTTCCGCGTTGTAGTCGATGAACGAAGACCAGTTGCCATCACCGATGAAGGTGGCTCCTAGGCCCAGGAGCACTGAATCTTGGCCGATGTCGGTGGTGTTGAACCCGAACGCCCCGCCCCCGCCCGTGGCGAAGCGCGCGGTGATCCGCCTGGCCTGGTCTTCAAATTCGTGTTGGTAAGAGAGACGCACTTCGGGGATGATCCGCACGCCACGGTAGTCGAGCATGGTCGCTGCGCGCACGCCGACGGTGCCCAGGACCGATTCAGGCGTCTGGCGGTCGACGCTGAGGTTCAACGCGCCGGCGCCGGTCTCGGTGTAGTCTTCGATGGAGAGCCTGCTGTACTGCAGGGACGCGGTGGGGCCTACTTTCCATGATCCCAGTTCAAAGTCATACCCCGCCGAGGCGGCGATGTTCAGTTCCAACCCGTCGGGTGAAGAGTTGGCGGTGCGGGTGATGGCTCCGATCTGGATGTTGCGGTCGGAACTGTAGAAGTGGTACCCACCGCCGATCATAGCGTCGGCGTGGAAGGGGCCGTCGTAGTAGCTGGCGTAGACGCCGAACTTGAACGAGTTCACGTCCGCCTCGCCGCCGTTCGAGTCGACGTCCACATTTGAATTGGCGTAGCCGGCCGTGACACCGACGATGTAGCGGTCGTCGATTTTCTTATCGGCACCTAGAGTCAAACCAAGGGTGTGGAAGTCGTAGCCCGCTTGGGTGGACGTGCTGTCAACCTCGCCCAGCGTGCCGGCGCCTGTGGCGAAAAAATTCCAGGGCTGATCTGGCGCTGGCCCGAAGGCGTCAGCGGGGGGATACCACGGCTGGTTGACAGCTAAAAGCATCAGGTCGTCTTCGGGCAGGGTATTGAGATTGGCCAGCCTCAGGCCTTGGGCGCCCGAACCGACGCCGTTGCGCGCCTGGGCCAGGCGGTTGGACACGTTGGTGGTCTGGGCGCCGGTGCCGCTGAAGCTGAGGTTGGATAGCGCGCCCAACTCTTCGGGCACGATCTGGTTCAAAGCGTTTTGCAACTCGGCGGTGCTCAGCGCGTTAAGCGCTGTGGTGACGGTCAGCCAGTCACCGGCGGCGGTCTGACGGATGGTGTCCATGACAGCCGCCACGGCGGTCTGGTTGGGTGTGGTGGCCGAGTTGGTGTACGGGATGGCGGTGATGGTGATGCCTACGTCGTTGGCGTTGTAAACAATGTTGTACGACAGCGCCGCGGGTGAAGCGCTTAGCGTGGCGAACGTGCCGGCGACGCCGCCGCCTGCGGTGATGATCGTGAACGCGTCGCCGTCTGCGGGGGCGTAGCCCGTGAGTTGTACGACCTGGAGCGTGCCGTCGAGGTTGGCAGCCCCGGTAACAACGTATTGATCGGCCGATATCGTCGAGGCGATCTCAACGACCGTGGTGCTGCCGCCGGTGAGCGTCATGTTCCCGCCGATGTTGATGACACCGGGCGAGTTGCCGGCGTTGAAGATGCCCGACACGGTGACGTCGCCGTTGATTGTGCCCCCGCCTTGGAACGCGCCGGCGGCGTTGACGATCACGTCGCCAGCCACGATGCCGTTGAGCACGAGCGTGCCGGCGTTGATGTTGGTGTCGCCGGTGTAGGTGTTGGTGCCGCTAAGGACGAGGGTGCCGGTGCCGGCTTTGCTGATGCCCGATGCGCCGCTGATCACGCCCGACATGGTGGTCGTGCCTGTGCTGGCGGTGGTGACGGTGGGTGTGGCGCCGAGGGTAACGTTTGCGGCGATGTCCAGCGCGTCGGTGCCGGTGACGCCGAAGTCGCCGTTGACGGTAACAGCCACGGTGTTGGGGATGGTGCGTGGGCCGCCCGACCCTTCGAGGTTGCCCCCGCCGGTCAGCGTCAGCGCGGTGCCCAGCGCGTTGTCGTTGCCCAGCACGAGCTTGCCTCCGCCTACATTGGTGTTGCCGGCGACCGAGCCGTTGATGACCAGCGTACCGGCGTTGATGGCTGTGCCGCCGGAGTAGGTATTGGCACCGCTTAAGGTCAGTGTGCCATTGCCGGCTTTGGTTACGCCGCCCGTGCCGGCGATGGGCATGGTAATCGTCGCGGTGCTGGCCGCGTCTTGCACGGCGATCTGTCGCACGGCGCCCATCAGATCAATGTTGCCTCCCAGCGTCAGGTTTTTATCGCCGTCAATGTTGAAGTCGCCGGTGATGTCCAAGTCGTTGTTGATGGTTTTGTCGGAGTCGCCCGCCGACAATGAACTGCCGTCGCCCACGCCCAAGTTGCCCGAGACGCTGCCGTTGGGCCCGATGATTAGCTGCCCACCGCCCAAAATGACGGTGCTATTGTCAATTGAGCCGGTGACGAGCAGCTTGCCGGCGTTGATGTTCGTGTCGCCGGTATAGGTGTTGGCCCCGGTGAGTTCGAGTGTGCCCGTGCCTAGCTTGGTCAGGTCGAACGCGCCGCTGACCACGCCCGCCAGGACGCCCTTGCCGGTGTCAGAGACGGTGATCGACGTGTTGGCGCCAAGGGGCAGGTCGTCGGTAAGCGTCAGGTTCTGCGTGCCGCTGAAGCCGAACGCGTTGCCGATCGTTAACTGGTTGGTCAGTTGCACAGCTGCGCCGTTGGCGGCGAGGGTCGCGCCGTTGGCGAGTGTCAGACCGCCCGTGCCCAGCGCACTGTTGTTGGTCACTTCGATCGTGCCGGCGTTGTGCGTGACGCCGCCGGTGAAGGTGTTCGTGCCGGCGAGTGTGAGCGTGCCGGTGCCTTGCTTGACTAGGTCGCCGGTGCCGCTGATCACACCGGCGTAGGCGGTGTTGCTGGCGTCGCCGACGGTCAGCGTGTTAGCGCCGAGGCTTGTGTTACCACCCGAGGCCCCGCCGCCCACGAGCGTGCCAATGGTTTCGCTGGCGCCCAGCGTCAGCGACACGCCGGCGGTGTTGCCCAGCACCACAGCGGCGGTGTCTGCGATGGCGGCCCCGCCGTTGAGTGTGAGCGCGCCCGCGTCCACGGTCGTTGGGCCTGTGTAGGTGTTGGTGCCGCCCAGGGTAAGCGAGCCGGTGCTCTGCTTGGTGAAGCCGCCGGTGCCGCTGATCACGCCGTTAAGAGTCAAGTTGTCCGTGCCGGTGATGATGAAGTCGCCATTGGCGGTGACAGCGTTGGTGAGTGTGCGTGCGCCGCCGGTGGCGCCCAGCGTAGTGGCGGCGCTGACGGTCAGAGCGCCCGTGCCCAGCGCTGCGTCGTCGCCGACGAGCAGCGTCCCGCCGGTTAGGGCGGTGCCGCCGGTGTAGGTGTTGGTTCCTGAGAGTGTCAGCGTCTGATCGCCCGCCACGGTGAGTGTGCGCGCGCCGCCGGACTCGCTGATGACGCCCGACAGTGTGGCGTCGGCGTCGCTTGTCACGGTAATCTGACGGTTGGCGGACAAGTCGATTGCGCTGGTCAGCGTTAGCGTGGCTGCCGGATCCATGGGGTCAGTGGCGATGGTAAAATCACCGTTCACGGTAAGGGTGTTGGCCAACGTGATATCGCCCTCGGGTTGCAGGGTGGTGGCGTCTTCGATGGTCAGGCCACCGGTGCCTAGTGCGTTGTCGTGGCCGACACCCAGCGTGCCTGCGGTGAGCATGGTGCCGCCGGTGTAGGTGTTGTCGCCTGCGAATATCAGCACGCCGGGGCCCTGCTTGTCGACTCCGCCGTTGGACACTACGCCGTCAAACGCTGAGTCGCTATTGGAACCCACGGTGATCACGCGCGTGGCTGCGCCCAGGTCGGCCGTGCCCGAAAAGTCCATCACGTCGTCGCTGGTGATGGTGAAGTCGCCGCTGACGGTGATGTTGTTGGCGATGATCCTGTTCATGCCCACGCCGTGCACCGCTGTACCGTCGCCGATCGTCAGGGTGCCGGTGCCCAGGGCTGTGTCGGAACCGATTTCAAGTGTCCCGGCTGTCAGTGTGGTGCCCCCCGCGTAGGTGTTCGCACCGCTGAGCTTCAGTGTTTCCGTGCCTTGTTTGTCGATCCCGCCGTTAGAGATCACCCCGGTCGAATTCAACCCGCCGGTGTTGGAGACGGTGATAGCCCGCGTCCCGCCGCCTAGGTCAACGGTCGAGGCAAATTCGATCCCGTGAGCCCCCGCGAGGGTGACATCGCCCGAGATTGTTGTTGGTCCGTCGAGGTCCAACACATCGCCCGTGCTGTTTTGGAACGTGCCCCCGGCGAAGCTCATCGCAACCTGCCCCATCATGTCCGAATTCACCCCCGCCACCAGCGTGCCCGCGTTGAGGGTGATCAACCCGTCGAACGTGCTTGCCCCGTCGATGGTCAGTGAGCCGGTGCCCTGTTTGACCACCCCGCCGGTGCCAGCAAAGCCCCCAGCGAAAGTAGTGTTGCTTGCATCGCCAACGGTCAGGGTGTTGCCCCCGAGGCTGACGTTCCCCCCCGACGCACCGCCGCCGGCCAACGACCCGATCGTCTCACTGGCGCCCAGTGTCAGCGACACACCCGTAGCGTCAGCCAGCACCACGGCGCCCGCGTCGTCGATCGCTGAGCCGCCGTTGAGCGTCAGCGTGCCCTCATTGACGGTCGTCGTGCCCGTGTAGGTGTTCGTCCCGCTGAGCGTCAAGCCGTTATTACCAGCCTTGGTTAACCCGCCCGCACCGCTGAGCACGCCCGACAATTCCGCGGTGGCGTTGTCCTGCACAGATATCTGCCGTGTGGCGGACAGAGTGATGCCGCTGGTCAGTGTTAGCGTGGCTGCCGGGTCCATGGGGTCGGTGGCGACAATGAAATCACCGTTCACGGTGAGGGCGTTGGCGAGCGTGATATCACCCTCGGGTTGCAGGGTTGTGCCGTCTTCGATGGTCAGCGCGCCGGTGCCCAGGGCGTTGTCGTGGCCCACGCCAAGCGTGCCTGCGGTGAGTGTCGTGCCGCCGGCGTAGGTGTTGTCGCCGGCAAAAATCAGGACGCCGTCGCCTTGCTTGTCGACCCCGCCATTGGACACGACCCCGTCGAACGCCGAGTCGCTATTGGAACCCACGGTGATCACACGCGTGGCTGCGCCCAGGTCGGCTGTGCCCGAGAAGTCCATAACGTCGTCGCTGGTGATGGTGAAGTCACCGCTGACGGTCACGGCGTTGGCGATGATCCTGTCCATCCCCACGCCGTGCACAACTGTGCCGTTGCCGATGGTCAGCCCGCCGGTGCCCAGCGCCGCGGCGTCGCCGATAGCGAGGGTGCCCGCGGTCAGTGAGGTGCCGCCGGTGTAGGTGTTGACCCCGCTGAGCGTGAGCGTGCCCGAGCCCGCTTTGGTCAAACCACCCGAGCCGCTGGCGACGCCGGCAAACATGGTGTCGTTCGCGTCGCCGGTGGTCAGTGTGTTGGCCCCAAGGCTCACGCTACCACCAGCCGCGCCGCCGCCTGCCAGCGACCCGATGGTTTCGTTGGCACCAAGTGCTAGTGTCGCGCCCGCTGTGTCGGCTAACACCACCGTGCCGGTGTCGTCGATTGCCGCACCGCCGTTGAGCGTCAGCGTGCCCTCGTTGATGGTCGTGTTGCCCGTGTAGGTGTTGGTGCCCGACAAGATCAGCGTGCCCACGCCTGCTTTGATGATCCCGCCGTTGGAGACCACGCCGGAAAGCTCCGCGTGCGTTAGTTGACTATTCTCAACCGTGATCATCCTGTCGGCTGCGCCCAGGTCCACACCCCCCGTCAGTGTCAAACTAACGGACGGGTCTCCCATGTCCGGGTTTGGGTCGCCGATAATGTTAAAGTCGCCGTTGACGGTCACGTTGTTGGCGATGGTGCGATCGGCGTCGAGGGCGACTAGCGCGGTGCCGCCCGCGAGGGTCAGCGCACCGGTGCCCAGGGCGTTGTCGTGCGCCAAGCCGATTGTGCCCCCGTTGAGCGCAGTCCCCCCGGCGTAGGTGTTGTCGCCTGCGAGGATCAGCATGGTCAGGCCGTCTTTGATTAGGCCGCCGTTGGAGATCACGCCGGTGATCTCGGCTTCAGATATGAAGTTGGTGTGTACGGTGATGATCCGTGTGGCTGCGCCGAGGTCCATGTTCCCGGAGAACAACAATTCAGTCGGCGGGTCCCCCATATCTGGGTCTGGGTCTCCGTCGATCGTAAAGTTCCCATTGACCGTGATGGCGTTGGGGATGTTTAGGCTGGCACCGATACCGACGACGACGCCTCCGTTTTCGATCGTAAGCCCACCGGTGCCCAGCGCGTTGTCATGGCCCACAGCCAAAGCCCCGGCGTTAAGCGTGGTGCCGCCCGCGTAGGTGTTGTTGCCTTCAAGGATCAATATCCCATCGCCCTGCTTGTTGATCCCGCCGTTAGAGACCACGCCGATGAACGCCGCGTCGCCGCCGCTGGCCTGGTTGAGCGTGATCACGCGCGTGGCGCCACCCAGGTCGACCGCGCCCGAGAAGTCCATGACGTCGTCACTGGTGATGCTGAAGTCACCGTTCACCGCCACCGCGTTGGCGACCTCGTGGTCCATGCCCGCCCCGTGCACCGTGGTGCCGTTGGCGATGGTGAAGGTGCCCGTGCCCAGCGCCGCGTCGTTGCCAATTGCCAGCGTGCCGGCGCTGAGTGTGGTTCCGCCGGTGTAGGTGTTCACGCCGCCGAGTTGGAGCGTGCCCGCGCCGGCCTTGGTGACACCGCCGTTGGATAAGACGCCCGCCAGGTTGAGCGTGGTATTTGCGTCGACCACTGTGACTTGGCGGATGTCGCCGCCCAGGTCCACCGTGCCGCTGGCCCCCAAGTCGAACGAGCCTGTAATGCCGAAGTTGCCTTGCACGGTGACGTTGTTCGTAATCGTGCCCGTGCCGCCGCCGCCCTCGATGGCTGTGCCGTTGGCGATCGTCAGTGCGCCCGTGCCCAGCGCGTCGTCGTCGCCAATGGCAAGTGTCCCGCTGTTAAGCGAGGTGCCGCCCGCGTAGGTATTGACCCCGCTTAGCAGGAGCGTGCCCGAGCCGTCCATGTCGATACCACCGGCCCCGGAGATGACGCCCATCAGCGCCAGGTCGTCGTTGCCCGTCACGCTGAAGCCGCCGTTGGCGGTCACGTTGTTGTTGACGACGTGCGTCCCGCCGGTGGCGCCCAGGGACGTGCCGGCCTCCACGGTCAGGACGCCGGAGCCCAGCGCCACGTCATTGCCGATCTTCAGCGTCCCGCTGCTGAGTGTGGTGCCGCCGGTGTAAGTGTTCGCGCCCGAGATCGCGATGGCGCTGTTGCCAGCCACGGTTAAGCCGCCTGCGCCGCTGATCACACCCGACAACTCAGCCGAGGCGTTATCCATCACCGTGATCTGCCTGCTAGCGGTCAACGCGATATCGCTTGCAATATTCAGCGAGGCAGCCGGCTCCATGGTGTCGATAGCGATGCTGAAATCGCCGTTCACCGTCACCGTGTTGGTGATCGTGATGTCGCCGTTGCCCGGCTCTAGTGTCGTGCCGTCTTCGATAGTCAACGACCCGGTGCCCAGGGCGTTGTTGTGGAAGACGCCCAGCGTGCCAGCCGTGAGGGTGGTGCCGCCGGTGTAGGTGTTGTCGCCGTCTAAGTACAGGAACCCGTCGCCCTGCTTATCGATCCCGCCGTTGGAGACCACACCGATGAACGCCGCGTCGCCGCCGCTGGCATTGTTAAGCGTAATCACGCGCGTGGCACCGCCCAGGTCCACCGTGCCGGTGACGTCCAAAATATCGTCGCTAGTGACCTCAAAATCTCCGCTGATGGTCAGGTTGTTAGCGATCGTGCGGTCCACACCCACGCCGTGCAGCGTGGTGCCGTCGCCGACCGTTAGCCCGCCGGTGCCCAGGGCCGCGTCGTCACCGATGGCCAGCGTCCCGCCGGTGAGGGTGGTCCCACCGGTGTAGGTGTTCGTGCCGGCGAGGGTAAGTGTCCCCGCGTCTTGCTTGGCTAATGACCCGCCCGCGCCGCTGATCACACCGGAGATCGTGGTGTCTTGTGCGCCCCCGACGCTTAACGCCGCGCCGCCGCCGGCGGAGATATCGACCCCGCCGCCAATGGTCAGCCCGCCGGTGGCGCTGGTGATGTTCATCACCCCAGCGGGGGTGATCAGATTGGCGTTGATGGCCTGGTCCGTCGCGCTGTTATTGGTAACGCCCGCCGCTACGGTGAACGTAATGTCGCTGCCAGCGATGGTGAACGCACCCGCCGCGACGGTATCGTCGAACACGATCGATGAAAGCGACCAAGGGGCATCGACCGCAGGGGTCAGCCGGGTCGTGCCGTTGAAGGTCAGGTCGTCCGACCCGTCGTTGGCGGGCGCGGCGTCGCCGACCCAGTTGGCGGCGGTGCCCCAGTTATCGTCCGCGCCCCCGCCGTCCCATGTAAACGGTGCGGGCTGGGCCGGGCGTGCCGTGGCACAAACGATCCAGGCTATAAACAATGAACGCTGCGTTGTGCTTCGGCCGCTCAATAGGCGCATAATGATCCTTCCTGTTGGTATGCCATCTAGCCCATCGGTCGAGAAAAACTTGGAATTCATGCCAAAAATGGGTGCGTTATGACATTTATTACAACTGCTATGCCGCCTGGATTGTTATTAGGACGCAGAGGCAACTAAGAGACTTTGGGCAGTGCCCCGACAGCTCTGTGCGTGTTCCGTGATGTTTGTGGAGAAGCGATTAAAGCAATTCACGTAAATAATCGTGTTTTTGTCTGTCCCCACAAGCGTTAAAGTAGTTGGCTGATTCGGTTGGTGTGACGTGGTTGAGTGCGTCGGCGAGGGCGTCGCTGATCGCGTCGAACGTTTTGGCCACGACGTGTCACCGCCAAGACGTTCGACGGCCTGACCGACGCCATCGCAGACGCACTGCGCGACGTCCAAGTCAACGAATGCGCCAACTACTTCAACTCATGCGGATATGGAGATGCTTTGTGAGGAGTGCTCTAGAGCACCTGGCGTGATTATCTTTGATGGATGTTCGGTGGTCGTTGACATGGCGAACCCGCATTTCACGGCTTGCAAGCAAGCCGTGCCACCCAGTCAATCAAATTTATAAATGCAACGTGCTCTAATACCAGGTCGCGGCGCACTACGCGGTCGTAGACAGCGGCACCTCTGCGTTCTAAGAAGAGACCGCTCCCTTACGGTCGCGGCTCGTGACGGGCGGTTTCTTAAAGGTTGTTCTTGATCTCCTGAATCACCGACAGGCTCAGGCCCTCATTTTCGCCGGGGAAAACATGCACGCCGACTCTGGTGCTCTCGGCGCCGGCGGACTTCGCGGTGATGGTGATCTTGGTGTTGAACGAGTTGCGTGTAACGATCTTGATGCCCGATTGAGATGGTTTTTCTGAGATGATCTGCAAGCCCATCTCCCTGACGGCGATGCTCGCCGCGTCGGAGACAGCGACCGCGGAGGCGGGCAGGTACTCGTAGTATGTGCCGAACTGCTTGTCGAGGCCGGGCGCGGATTCGCAGGCGGCGAGCGAAGCGAGCGATGTAAGCACTATTAAGAACGTCAGTGTTTGTTTTATATTTCTCATTTCAGAGCCTCTCATATGGATTCTGTTAATTCAAGGCATACTACAAAAATTCGAAGAGACCGCTCCCTGATCCGTCTAAGGCGGACGGCTCGTAGCGGGCTATCTATCAACCTCTAAAGCCCGTCTTTGATTTTGACCGTCAGCGTGTCGCGTGTGGTGCCGCCCACGCCCAGGTCGAACGGCAGCTTGCCCTCCAACGAGGCGATGCGCCCGACCAGGTCGTCGTAGGACGTGGTGTAGCGTAGGGTGAACACGCCGAGCCCGCCCTCGCGGTCCGAGTCGTGCTCGTCGAAGTCGACGCCTACCACGCCCGGCACGTTTTCCTTAAACACGTTCATGACCGCGAACACCTCGCGCTGGGTCTTGGCGTTGGTGGTCATGACGGTGAGCGTGTTGGCGGGCGACCAGGCGTCGAGCATCTGCTCGACGAGCCTGCCCACGGCGAACGCGGCGATGCCCTCGACGGTCTCCTCTTCGGGTTCCTCCTCGGTGCCGGTGGGCCAGCCCTCGGCCGCAAGCGTTACGCCGTCGCTGACGCGAACCGCCCGGAACGTGTAGCTGATATCGCCGCCCGTGGTGTGCCCGCCCTGGCCGACGCCTTGGATGAGGATGTCGATCCCCGCTGACTGGCCAAGCAGGAACACCAACTCGTCCTCACGGTAAAGCGTGCGCGATTTCTCCATGCGGCTGCTGAGGCGCTGGCGGGCCTGCACCGGGTCGACCATGATGAAGCCCAGCTTGAGCATGTGCTTGTACATGGCGTCTTCCATTTTGCGCGTGTCCATCAGCTCGGCGCGCCGGTCGCGCGTGCGGAGCCGCTCCGTTAAGTAATCATCGCCGTCATCGTCGCCGGTGGGGCCGAGGTTGATGTTGACCACCGCGCCGATTTGAGAAGCGCCGGCGTTGGCGGGGCCGTCGGGTGGGCCGAGCTCTTGAAGTTCTTTAGCCAGTTTGGGGTCGCTTAGCTGTGTCTCGGACAGCAGGCGTGTGATCACGATGCCGATCTTGGGCCTGCCCTCGCCGGTGTATTGCTTCGCAACTTCTTTTTTGGCTGCTTCGTGGTCGGCGTCGTCGGGGTCGGCGATCGCCTCCCATCGGCTGTCGTTGCCGCGGCCACCCTTGGCGATCAGCGTGACGGTGCCGCTGGCGCCGTCGGTGCCGTCGACCTTCATGCCCAGTTCCTTGCCGGCTGTTTCCTGCAGCTCGTACAGCAACTCAATGGGCCGACCCGTGTATCGCAGCGTCAGCGTCCCGACGGATGTTTTTTTGTCGGACGAGAACCCGTCGGTCTTGATGCCCGTGACGCCTTGGATGTTTTCAAATGCGCGTTGGGCTTTGACCAGTTGCCCGACGTTGCTCAGCCCGACCATGCGCACGGTGTACCGCCTGGCGGCGCCTTGGCTGTCGCCGCGCGCGTACCACGCGGCGAACTGCGAGATGGCTTTGCGCGTAATCTGCAGGGCGTATTTTTTGATGGCTACGGAATCGACCCCGCCCTTCCAGTCGAACGCGAACCCGCCGATCTTGCGTCCGCGTGGCACGTCGAGGATCTCGACGGTGACGCGGTAGATCGCGCCTCGTTCGCGCACGAGTTGCGTGTTGAGCATGCGGACCAGCAAGACGATCTCGGCGTTGAGCTTCGAGGCCAGCAGGTTCACCGCGCGCTTCTCGTTGCGGGCTTGTAGCAGTTGCACCTCCCGCCGGTCGCGTTCGGCCAGGGCGTCGAGGCTCACCAGATCGATCACCGCGTTTTGCAACAGGGTCTCTTCGATATCCGCTTTGAGTTTCACCGAGTCGCCGGCCGGGTCGAACAACGCGATGCCGGCCCCGATGTGCCGGTTGCCGGCGATCGTACCCGTGGCGGCTTGTTGCTCGGCGCCGGTCTCGAATCGCCCTTCCACGGCGACCTGCAGCGGTTTGTTCTCGATGCCGCAGATGACGAGGAACGTGGGCTCGCCGGCGCGTTCGTAGGCTTCCTCGAATAAAGCCATATCAGGCGCGTTGGCGACCTCGTCGGGCTGCAGCGGTGGCGCGTCGGGCTTGCGCTGGGCGAAAGACGGCGGGGCGAGCGTTGCGACGATCATCGCGGCGGCGGCGAGACAAGCGGCGTGTCGGTTCATGGCTGAATCCTTCAATTGAAACACACGGGCGAGCGCCGCCCGCAAAACGACCCTGACTCTCACTTACCGGGACGGGCGAACAAGCAGCCGCCAGTCAACGGCGTTGGTGTCCAGCGCGTTGGACTCCAGGAACACCTGCGTTCGCGGCTCGAGCGTGGCGAACTTGAACCCGCTGCTGGACCGCAGGGGGCGGCCTGCGCGGTCGAGAAACTCGAAGCGGTACTGGACATTAACCACCCCTTCGGAAACCGAGCGTAGCGGCACGGTCACGTTCAGCGGGCGGTTGGGGGTCGGGCCGTCGACGATCGGCTGGTCCACCACCACGTACTTGTGCAGCCCCTCGATCGCCACGTTCTGTGGGTACGCCCCGCCGAGCGGGTCTGTCCGCAGCGCGTGCGGGGCCTTGACCGTGTCGCACGCTGCCAAAGCGGTGACAACCAACAAACACAAGACGGCCGGTGTATGGTTGCGCAGAAGTGTCATAAGATGTCCTTTCTCGTGTATTAAAAGGTTAGGCATAGTGTGATTGATATTCCATGGCGGCGATCGCCTCCCCCGGCCGGTCTACGGCTGTTGGCCTACGGCCAAGCTTGCTTGCAATTGTGATACTAACTCGCGCACCTCCGCGCTTTTTGGGTGATAGGGCGGGTGCTGCTGGCAGAACAGCCGGGCGTAACCCGCGGTGCCGGGCTGGGGCGAGGCCAACGAACGCCCACCCTCTAGC
The DNA here is from genome assembly GCA_029260715.1 of Phycisphaeraceae bacterium. GTDB lineage: Bacteria > Planctomycetota > Phycisphaerae > Phycisphaerales > Phycisphaeraceae > OFTM12. Next base: position 12,689 of record JAJDCS010000007.1, read on the forward strand.
ACGTGAAGCCCGGGGAAGCGGCCAGCGTCGTCGTCGTCAAGCTCGATCTCTTCGTAACGGTAGAGGTCTTCCAACTCGCCGAGGCTCATCTCGGTAAGGAAGCCCGCCCGCTGGTAATCCTCCAGCACTTCGTACGAGGGCTTGCGCACGCAATTGCCGCCAAGGATGTAAGGCAGTGTGGTGCCCTCGGCGGCCTGGGCGTAGGCGTTGGAGTAGAACACCTGCCCGCTGGCCGCCCACGGGGGCGCTTCTGGGCTTGAAACGAGCCTGATGTACTTGAGCGCCACAGCCCCTTGCTTGGGCGGGTCCAGGCCCGATATCGCGAATCGCGTGGCCGGCTGGCCGTCAACGCCTAGCTCGACCACTTGGCCGGGGCCGCTGACCAAAACGGGCGCGATGTAGAGCCGTTGGGGCATGGCCTCGCAGTATCGCGTGTCGGCATGGGCACCGGCTTTGGCGATCATCCCGGCAATGGCCATCCCCAGGGCCGCGTACGCAGCCCCCTCGCTGTTGTTCGCGTTAGCGTACTGTGCCGTGACCACCGCCGCCGCCAGCAAGGTCGAGCCGATGTGGCTCTTTGCGATGCGCATGTCCTCTAGGTTGTTCCACATGTGGTCTTGGGCCATGTCGTTGACGTCGCACACCACGGGGAACCGCTCGACCTGTTGCCCGACCTGCACGGCGAGTTGCTGCTCGCCGCTGGGCATGTGTGGTCGGAACTTGGCGATGGCGTTGTCGGGGCCTGTGGCGATTTTTTGCGGGCCACGCCCGTAGTCCACAACCAGTAGCGTGTTGTATTGCCCGGCTTTGAGCCGCTCGACCAGTGGGGCCACGGCTGGGCGCGTGGTGACGGCCTTGGCGAATTGCTCATCGGCTTCTTCGTACCGCCCCAACTGCTGGTTGGCGATGCCCGTCATGAGATACCCCAGCGTGAAGTTCGACTCGGCAGGTGTATAGGCGGTTTCGAGGAAGTCGTCGCCCCCTTTTTTCTGCTTGTGCGCTTGGGCGGCGCGGTCGACGATCTGCTGCGTGTCCAGCCGGGAGCCGTCCTTACCGGCGCCGAAGTCGCGCAGGTAGAACAGCGAGTTGCTCGCCGCGGCGCGCGCGTTGTCCCACGAGCCTTGCATGGCGAACTGGATGGCGATGTACTGAAACGCCAGGGCCTGCTCGAACGGCTCGCCCTTCCAGGTCTTCAGGTCTTCGTTGAGCACGACAGAGGCGACGGTCTTGTCTTTGTTGATCCCCTGGGTTCGCAGGATCTCGTAGACCTCCTCGAGGTATCGCTGGGCCGCGTCGGGGTAGCCGTCGGCCAGGGTCAGCACGGCCAGGCGCATCCTGTGCAGCACGTAGTCGCGGTCCGGTTTTTTTGCGGTGCCTTTGGACTGCTCGGGCAGGCTCTTGAGCAGCGCCACGCGTGCTCGCCCGAACTGACCGGTGGCGAACGATTGCGTGACCACGGCGTTGGGCGTGGCGAGGCAGCCCGTCGTGGCCAGAAGCATGGCGGCGACAAGACAGATCACGCCGCGGCTTGGGCGCCGGCTGGGTACAGGGTCAGGCATGGTCACTCCGGGTTGTGGTGAGCAAGTGTTCGTCTCTCAATTCATCAATCAGTCGATCGTCAGGCCCGACGCGACGCGCTTGAACTCGAAGCTGTCGTTCCACTCGATCTGCCTGGTGTTCACGTCGTTGATGGCGTATTCGAGGTAGTAGTAGTCCTGCCTGATGTTGACGTACTTTTCTTTTTTGTGTGACGCGGTGCGTGGGGCGGACAAGAATTGGGCGGACATGACGTGCGTGGTGGCTGGGGCCTGGCCCAGGTCGCCGTCGAAGCCCGCGTCTCGCAGCATCTGGTGCTGCTCGGGTGTGATCTGGAAGCGGATATTCTTCTGCTTCGACAACGCTCGCAGCGGCAGTGCCCCCTGCACGCGGGCGACGAGCATCCACTGCTCGGCGACGGGGATGATGTCGCTGGTGAGGTTCTCGACTTTGTTGATCGTAATGTAGATGGGCGGGGAATCAGCCGTGCGTTCAGCCAAGAAGGCGCTAGCCGCCAGCGATTCGGCCATCTTCTCGATGGTGAAGTCAAAGTCCGACGCGCGCAGGCGCGTGGACTGTGGGACAGTTGCGCAGCCTACCAGCGCACAAACCAACATCACCGCGGCGGCGCGGGCCGGGGCGGGCGTCATTCGGTCACCTGCCCAAGGTCGAAGTCGCTGTCGAACACGATCTCGCGCGTGCGCAGGTTGGTGAGCTTGAAGTTCAGGTAGTACTGACGGCGGTTGCCGCGGTTGCTCTCGTAGAAGTCGCCCTGGAGGACGTAGGTCATACCCGCGTCGTACTTGGCGGTGCCTTGGGGCGAGGTGTGCTCCTGGAGCAGGTCTTCTTCTTGACCCTGGACGCGGGACAACTCACGGTCCATGCGTTGGCGGCTCTCGACGACTTTGAAGTGGTCGCGGATGAGCCTGCTCTTGAGTAGCTTCGACCGCAGGCGGCGTTGGATCTGCATGAAGTCGGTCGTGGGGGTGCGTGTTTTGTTGTCGATGCTGCCTAGTTCGAGCACCTGGCGATACTGTGCGTCGGCGATCTCGGGGATGTCCGCTAGCTGGACGGCTAGGTCCTCGGCTGCCTGATCGCAGAACTCCAGCAGCGAGGGGATGGACGCCCTGTCGGAGCGGCGGTCGGCTTTGGTGGTGCGGTACGGGTCGATGCGCCCGCCCGAATCGCCGATCACCGCGGGCGAGGTTTCACAACCCAGCGTCGCCAGCGCGCTAATCAATACGGCGGTCTTGGCCCAGCCGGTCACGGACGGTTTGCAGAAGAGAGGGGGCATGTGAACTCCTTGATAAAGGATCAATGGATGCGGTTTGAGGGTATCAGCCCCTCGGGTGGAGATTATACAGCGCAAGGACGGTTTTGCTGCGGCTTGAGAGGTGTTCCGCTGGTAGGCTTATTGGGTTTTGAATTTGGGTGGCATGGGTAAGGTGTTGGGCAGCCTAACGAGGCGTGATGGGACGATAGCTAGCACTATGCAGCAAACCGCCTGCGTCGAGCCCAAGCGAGCCCAACGGCAAGGATGAAAACGCTGCCCGGCTCCGGCACGGGCGTGGCCAACACAATGCCACTGGTGCCGTCGGAGAAGCCGCCTAAAAAAGCCACGACGCCGGAATCGTTTATTGACAACAATGAGGGTCGAATCACGTTCGTCAATGTCAAATCGTCAACGGCGTCCCCGAGTTGCGCGATGATGCCGTTTTCGTTGCTGACCACCGCCAAGCCCCCGCCCGTAGAGGGATCGAATCTGGCAATATAAACAATATCGCCATTATTATTCAGTGAAAATACACTCACATTTTGTAACAGATTACCTTCGATCACTTCGCCGGAAGCCGTCACAACGCCGGTTTTTGAAGACACAACCGCGTTGCGGAAAAACGTGTCTCCGGGCATGTCTTCTAACAGTGTGAGATAGGCAAACTCGTCCGCGTTATTTGACCAAACAAATGTGAGCTCCGTTGTCCTCCTACCATTTATCATCTCACCGGCTGTCGCCAACAAACCATTGTTTAGCGAAATGATCGCGGAAGTCGTCTCCGTACCGTTATCTACCGTGCCGGTAAAGATGATGTCGTCTGTATCGCTAAGAAGCGGGAAGCCTATATTGACCAGCGTTTGACCAGCGACCGTGTCGCCGGCTGCGATGATCAAGCCGTCAGTGGTGGTAAAAATCCCTGATTTCAGACCGTCCCCTGCACTATTAACAAACGCGGATCTATAGGCAACATTTCCCGTATTGTTTACCGACAAGACAAAGAGGGAGAACAATAGCGTTCTGCCGTCTACCGGCTCGGATAAGTCGACAAGCAAACCGCGGTCTTTGGAAAAAATACCAAATCCGTCTTCGAAGGAAGCGTCAAACACCACGTCATTGATATCGTTGATGGCCGGAGGAGTAGGATTGATTTCTGTCAGCGTCTTACCGCTAAAAGTTTGGCCTGCCGCTGCGATCAAGCCGTCATTAATTGTAAAAACGCCGTTGTCAGGGTCGTCGGCTGCTGACAAACGGGTATGAAAAGCTACATTACCGTTATTATTGATCACGGGATAACGATCAGGCAAAGTATTCGTAAAATCCAGCGTCTTGCCGTCTATCACGTCGCCGTCGCGTGCGATGATCTCCAGCTTGTAAGGCTGTTTGGCTAGCGCGTCGGGTAGTGCGTGTGACAGACCCACCAAAACAGAGAAAAATAGCCCCACTCGAAAGGGCTTAGACAACCGCAAGCCGCTGTTGATAAGTGCCGACATCACCCGCGTCCTTTCGCATTTTTCTGCTGTGCTCTAGAAGCTATTACCTTATCGCGGGCAGAGGCGGGTTGCAAGAAATAAATATTTGTTTAATGCGGCAAGAACGAGTCGGGCAAGCGGGTCACAAGATGCTTGCCAATTCCGCCATCGCGGCGCGGGACTCGTCGAGCAGCTTGGGGTCGGCCAAATCTGATGGGGCGAGGTGGTCGCGGTAGTGGCGGTTGACCCAGGCGGTGAGTTGGTCGTAGAGGGCGTCGGTCAGGAACACGCTTTGTCGGGTTTGGTCGATCTGGTCTTGTGTGAGCACGACGCGCAGGCGTAGGCACGCGGGGCCGCCGCCGTTTTGCATGCTCTGACGCACGTCCACGTATTGCACGCTGGTAATAGGGTTGTCGGCTTCGATGATCGCGTCGAGCGTTCGCTTGGCGGCGGGGTGGTCGCCGCACTCGGCTGGGCAGATCAGGGCCATGTGCCCGTCGGGCAGCGTGACGAGTTGGCTATTAAAGAGGTATGTCTTGACGGCGTCGGCTAGGGGTATTTGGTCAGGCGTGACTTCGATGCAGGCTAGCTCGTCGCCGCAGGCTTGGGTGTAAACCTCTTTGAGTCGGCGGATAACGGCGGGTGTGTCAACGAAAGCCTCGCGGTGGTAGAGCAAGACGTTCTCGTTGCCCACAGCGATAACGTCGTTATGAAACACGCCCGCGTCGATGGCGGCGGGGTTCTGCTGGGCAAAGACGGTGCGCGAAGGGTCAAGACGGTGCAGGCGTGCGACGGCTTGGGAGGCTTCGCGGGTGTGTCGGGCAGGGTATTTCTCGGGCGCGGGGGCGGTGGGGTCGGCGGTTTTGCCGTAGACGAATAGCTGCACGCCGGGTTGGGCGTGGGTAGGGCAGAGGCGCGTGTGGTTGGCGGCGCCCTCATCGCCGAGTTGTGGGCAGGCGGGCAGGGGCGCGTGAACGGTGAAAACGTCGGGGTTGTGGAAGATTGCTTTGAGGGTGGCTGTGGTGACGGCGGGTTCGAGGCTTCGGTGCAGGTGGCTGACAAGGTTGGCGGGTGTGAAGTGGACGCGTCCGTCGCGGCTGTCGGCGCTGGGCGAAACCGTGGCTGCGTTGGCTGCCCACATGCACGAGGCGCTACACGCGGCGGCGAGTAGGTGCGGCGCGTCGCGGCGGGCGGCTTGGAGGATGTCGGCATCGCTGCCTTCAAAGCCGGCGTTACGAAGGAACGCAGTGTTTGGTCGTTCTTGAGGCGGCAGCACGGCTTGCTTGATGCCCAGGTCGGCCAGCAGCTTCATTTTCGCTAGGCCTTGCAACGCCGCCTGCTTGGGGTGGGACGTGGTGCTCTGGTGTTTCTGTGACGCGACGTTGCCGTGCGCCAGGCCAGCGTAGTTGTGCGTGGGGCCGATCAGCCCGTCGAAGTTCACCTCGTAGGCGGGTTGGGTCATGGTCCGATCCCGGGCGTGGGCTTGTCGGGCATGGCGACTTTTTCGACCTCGATGGAAGCGACGGGGTACGAGCAGTAGTCGGCTGCGTAGTACCCGCTGGGGCGGTGGTTGCCGCTGTGGCCGACGCCACCGAAGGGCAGCGCGCCGCTGGCGCCGGTGGTTTGGCGGTTCCAGTTGATGACACCGGCGCGGACCCGCTTGTTGAATTGCTCGTAGAGGTCTTTGCGATCGCTGACTAGCGCCGCTGATAAGCCATACGCGGTGCGGTTGGCTTGGGTAATAGCGGCATCGAAGTCGGGGACGCGCATGACTTGCAAGAACGGGCCGAACAGCTCTTCGTCGGGCAGGTCTTCTGCACAGGTCGCGTCAACGAGCCCGGGCGACAGCAGGGACGGGCAGTCGTCCGCGGCGGTCATCTCGACAAGCACCTTAGCGCCGTGTCGGGTGAGGGTTTCTTGGCCGTTTAAGAGTTGTTGAGCGGCTTGGGGCGAAATCACGGGGCCCATGAACGGTTCGGGTTGGTCTGTGTATGGGCCGACGCGGATGGTGGCGATCATGGCAACGAGTCGGTCGATGAGGCATTGACCATCGTCGTTGTCGGGGATGATCAAGCGGCGGGCGCAGCTACAGCGTTGCCCTGCGGTGATGTAGGCCGACTGGACGGTTAGGTACGCGGCGGCGTCAAGGTCGGCTGCGTCCCAGACGACGAGCGGGTTGTTGCCGCCCATCTCGAGTGCGAGGATTTTTTCGGTGTGGCCGACGAAGGCGCTGGAGAGGGCGAGCCCGGTGGCGTAGCTGCCGGTGAAGAACAGGCCGTTTAGCTCGGGGTGTTGGGCGAGTGCGACGCCGGTGTCGCGGGCGCCCTGGACGGTGTTGAGCACGCCGGGGGGTAAACCCACGTCGTGCCAGATTTGCGTGTAAAGATGCCCGACGGCGGCTGCCTGCTCGCTGGGCTTGAACACGACGGTGTTGCCGGCGATGAGTGCGGGGATAATGTGTCCATTGGGCAGGTGGCCGGGCAGGTTGAACGGGCCGAACACGGCGCAGACACCGTGCGGCTTGAACCGCGTGACGGCGGTGTCGTTGTTGAGCGGGCGGGTGGCTGGGGCACGGCGTTCGCGGTAGGCCTGGATGGATAGCTCTACCTTGCCGATCATGGCCCCCACTTCGGTGCGCGACTCCCACAGTGGCTTGCCCGTGTCGCGGCTGATGGTTTCGGCCATCTCTTCTTTGTGGTCTGAGAGCTTTGCGGCGAAGGCTCGCACGTGGTCTTGGCGCTGGTCCAGGGGGGTGTCCGCCCAGGCGGGGAACGCCTGGCGCGCGGCGGCGACGGCCTGGCCGACCTCTTTCTCAGTGGCGGCGTGCCCTGACCACACGTCGACGCCCGTGGCGGGGTTGATCGACACCAGCGGCGAACCGACGCCTTGGGCCCAGCGACCGTTGATGTAGTGGTCGCTCTGTGTCACTTCGTGCCCTCCCGCTTATCGGGGCCGAACAGCGGGGCGTATCGCACGGGGTCGCCGATTTTCAGCTTCAACGCGATGGCGGTGAGTTTACTAAGGCGGATCGTGCCGTCGTCGTTCGCGGCGACGGACCCGCGGCAGGCGCGGAAGTCGCTTTGCGTGTTGCTTATCAGGTACGGCTGCGACTCGATGGGCTGTTCGGAGAGTTGGCTGATCTTGGCGACGCAACACTCTTTAACGATGCGGACCTGTTCGAGTTGGCACGTCACGACGGGGCCTGCTTCGAAGATGTCGACCATGCCGTTAGCCTGAAACCCCTCGGACTCGAGCAGGTACTGTGCGGGGCGTGTGTTTTCGTGGACCTGGCCGATGATCCGCTGGGCGGCTTCGGGCAGCAGCGGGATGTAGATCGGGTGGGCGGGCATGAGGTCGGCGATGAACTTCTTGTTGACAATGCTCAGGTAGTCCGCGGTGGGGTATTCGATTTCAAAGAAGTGCCGCCCCAGCGCGTCCCAGAAAGGCGAGTGGCCTTGCTTGTCCACCACCCCGCGCATCTCGGCGATGACCTGCGACTCAAACCGCGAGCTGTGCTGGGCCATAAACAGGAACCGCGACAGCGACAGCACGCGCCCGTTGCCGCCCTTGCGGTAGTCGGGCGCGAGGAACAGGCTTCCGATCTCGGTGGGTCCGCTGTGTTCGCGTACCAGGTGCAGGGCGCGCACCTCTTTGCGCACGCCCAGCGTTTTCGATTCGTGCACGGATGTTTCGATCTTGTAAGCGTAGAACGGCTCGAACCCGCCGACCTTGGAGACAATGCCGCACGTGCCGACGACGCGGCCGTGGTCGAGGTCTTCCAAAACGAACAGGTACGACTCGCCCTGGGGCTCGGCGGTTTGCTTGGCGAAGCTCTGCAGGGACGCGTCGATGCGCTTCTGCAAATAGCCTCGGTCTTTGGGCAGCGTGGTCAGCCCGTGGCCGGCCTGCTCGACAAGCGCCAGGAATTGGTCAATGTCGTCGGAGCGGATGGGGCGGATCACGAGCATGGCGGCGTCGCTTCCTTGCTTAGCTATTGTCGTTGCTGGCTAGGCCGGGCAGTGTATCTTCGATGATTTGGCAGACCGCGTCGATGTCGTCGGTGGTGACAGCGCCGATGGGCATGAGGAAGCGGACGCGGTACGGCCCCGACCCGGCTAAGAACGCGATGACGCCGGCGTCGTACAACGCGAAGATGGCTTTTTTAACGGTTTCGAGCGCCCCATCAAACGGCGTAAATGCGATCATGCCGCCGATGCCGAACGGCCCGGCGACCGCTCCGGGGTGGCGGTCGGCGATGGCTTCGAGCCGTGAGACAAAGTGGTCGTGCAGGCGGGTGATCTTGCCGTCTTGGCCGAAGTAGCCGCCGTGCAGCAGGCCGTCGATGATTTTTGATGCGGCGAAAATGGATGACGTGCTGCCGGTGAACGTCTGGCTGATTAGCCCGGGCTTGGGCTTGAGGGCGTCGGTGAAAAACGTGGCGCAGACTTGGCTGAGCTTGCCGATGGTGACCACGTCCACGTATTGATCGATCCCGAAGTGCTGAAACGCGAACAGGCGCGTGGTTCTGCCGAAGGTCTGGATCTCATCGGCCATCACAAGAACGCCGTGCGCTTTTAGCTCGTCCATGAGGGCGACGAAGAAATCGTGGTCGCCGGGGTAATACCCGCCTTCGCCTTGGACCAACTCGAAGGACATGACCGCGTGTTGACCGGGGTAGCGAGCCAAGTGGCTGCGGAGTGTCTTAAGGGCAAGCTCGGTGCTTTCTTTGGGTTGGTTGGAGTCGAAGAAAGGCACGTAGTCCACGGCGACGGTCTGTGGCAGACCCACGCGGTAGGCGGGTTTGTCGGTGATCTGCGCCAACGCCAGCGACCGGCCCATGAAACATCGCTCGAACGCGAGCACCCGGTTGGCCGGCGCTTTGTGGTGGAACGCGAGCTTTAGCGCGTTTTCGTTGGCCATGGCGCCGCTGGTGGTTAGGAAGCAGTGCTCTAAGCGTGAGCCGTTTTCACGTGCGGCGTCGATGAGTTTTTGTGATAGCGCCGCTGACTGGGCGCCCTGCTGGAGGTTGCCCTGCATGATGGTGTCGCGCAGGGCCGCGTCGATGCCGGCTTCGACCATGTCGGGGTGGCAGTGGCCCCACCCATGCACGCCGATGCCGGTGATGAAGTCGTACTTGATGCTGCCGTCGGCCAGCTCGACGAGCGCCCCCTTGCCCAGGCCGCTGGCGATGTAGGGGTAAAACAGCTTGCCGCCGCGGAGCTGGCTGAACCGTTCGACGGCTTGTTCGTGTTGGGCTTTGAAGTCCGCGTCGGGCGGGCGCACGCCGTCTAGCTTGGCTTGGTGGTCCGCCAGCGCGTCTAGGATGAGTTGTTTCGCCTGGGCCACGCGTGGGTCGTTGTGGAACGAGTCGGCCAGTAGCTTCTTCATATCAGACCCCTGCGATGTCTATATAACGCGTGACCCACTGCCCGGGCACACCGCGGCGAGCCGCTATTTCAATCGGCGTCGCGTGCACGCTTCATACGGTAATCCGGACAGTGCCCAAGCACACTCTATTATCCATCGGGCGATCGGAATAGGCGAAACAGCACCAGCCGCACTGTGGCGGTGCGGTGGCGGGCGTGAGTGTTTGCCCTTGTCACACGCGGGCGGGAGGTCTGATAACGCTCCGGTGAAAAGGGAATTCGAGTGTTGAATGTGAAGAGGCCGGGCCGGGCAGCTTATTTGACCAATCGCAGCGGCATATAAGCTTCGAGCACATGGACGCCCGACTCAGGGATTGATTGCGTGGTGGTCACCTCCGGGCCGGGTTCGCTGCGGTACCGCGAATAGTTGTACCGCACGATGAGGATGCGCCAGCGTGCGTCGGGGCCGAACGACTCGCCACGCGCGGTGATGTCGCGGATGGGCATGGCCAACTCGGCGGTCCAACGCTTGTCCTTGTCACGCCAATTGTTGACCGAGCCCTTGACCTTGGTCGCGACGCGCAGGCCGCACTGGTATTGCATGTTGCTCGCCAGCCCGATCCTGCCTCGCCCCGGGAACCATGCGGCGGCTTGCCTGCCGGTCGGTGTGACGCACAGCCGCCAGTGCCAGGTCTGGCTTTTGTCTTGATCGGGTGTGAGGAAGACGCCGATCAGGTCGCCTAGGCGCTCGTAGTCTCGCTCATCGGCGAGGGCTTCGCTGACCATGTCGGAGTCTTCCAAATCCGCGGCGACGTAGAGGTATTCATCGTCCCACGCCAACCGGATTTTGCCGCCTTCTTCGGGCGTGCGGCTTGAGCCGGCCTGACGCAGTTCGTAGACCTTCGCCTGTTTCCAGACGGCTTCGTCAAGCTCGCCGTCGATGAGCATATACTGGCCTGCATATCCAGCCTGCAAGCCCGGGCCCCGGTTATCTTCTTGTTGAGAAGTAGGCTGGAGCGCCGATCCGCACCCGCCTGCCGCGAGCAAGCCTGTCATGATGATGTATAAACGTAAAAACATTGACAACTCCTTATTCTCCACACACCGTCCTAAAACTTGCATGTGAAACCATCGTCTAAAACGGCCGGACCACAGTCGAAGCCGGACGAGTGGGGTCTAATCTTCTAAATAACCATTGCGCCACAACGCACTGTTCGTACATTGTGGGTTACGGGGCGGTCGGCGGGCATTCTCCCATGCGGATATCAGACACCCTGATCTTAGTATCGCTACAGGGGTTTGCAATCATAGGCGGCGTGTGACGAGACGGCTACCCCACCGCCCTCGACCCAGGTTTATGATGCGGGGGTCGTTCAAGACAAAATGTGAGTTGCTCCGCTGGTCGTGCAAGGCTGGATCGATTAGCCCACAACACCGCCGAGCGGACCCGCCCACAGCGGAAACTGCATGATTAGGCTGTACTTAGTGATCTGGCGTCTACCGACAAGAACTGTCAGAAAGCGGGTGAGCGGACTCGAACCGCCGACATTCACGTTGGCAACGTGACGCTCTACCAACTGAGCTACACCCGCGTATCGGGGTGAATTATACGGTCTGGGGTGGGGGCGGCAACTGGTTGAGGCTTGGGGCGGTGTGTTTTGCGGTTGGGGCGGGTGGTGTGGCGTCCGGCTCGATCGGCGGGGCGGGGCGACTATGTTGAATGCGGCCGAAAGGAGTCGAACCTTCACGGGGTTTTACCCCCACTAGGACCTGAACCTAGCGCGTCTGCCAATTCCGCCACGGCCGCGTGGGGACAGGTGTGAGTCTATGCGAACGGACGCGAGAATCAAGCAGTCGCGGGGGCGCGGCGTGGGGCTTGGGTTAGAGGGTAAGCACGGTCACGTTGGTGTTGGTGTAGATGCATAGCTGCCCGGCGACGCCCATGGCGTTCAGGACGATGTCTTTGGGGGGTTGCTCGGTGTGGTTGAGCAGCGCCCTGGCGGCAGCGGTGGCGTAGGCTCCGCCAGAGCCGATGCCCAGCACGCCGTCGGTGGGCTCGATCACGTCGCCGGAGCCCGAGACAATGAGGCTGCAAGCGCGGTCGGCGACGACAATAAGGCTCTCCAAGCGGCGGAGGATGCGGTCGGTGCGCCAGAGCTTGGCGAGCTCGATGGCGGCTTTCTTGACGTTGGCGGGCGACTCTTTGAGTCTGGCCTCGAACTTTTCGAGTAGTGCGAACGCGTCGGCTGCCGAGCCGGCGAAGCCGATCAATACGCCGGCGTTTTCGGCGCCGGTCTGCTCGAGCTTGCGGACCTTCACGGCGTCGGCCTTGGCGACGACCTTGTCCATGGTGACCTGCCCGTCACCTCCGATGGCGACTTTGTTGCCGCGGCGGACGGACAAGACGGTTGTGCTGTGGATCGATGGCATGGCGGTCATCATAAGCGCTTGGTGGGCGATCCACGAACGGCGAGGCGGGTTCGACGCGGGTGTTCTTTGATATAACCGAGTGATGGTTGAAGACACGCCGCAGCCGGACGCTGACCCGCCGGTTATAGAAGGGCACTTGCCGGTTCTGACGCGGCAGGTGCTGGAGCTGCTATCGCCCAAGGCGGGGATGGTCTGCCTGGACTGCACGGCTGGGCTGGGGGGGCACGGGTCGGAAATTGTGCCGCTGTTGGCGCCGGGGGGGCGTTACATCGGGCTGGACGTGGACCCGGGGAACGTTGAGCTAGCGAAACAGCGGCTGGCGGGTGCGCCGGTGCGGGTGGATGTGGCGCACGCCAACTTTACCCAGGCCAAAGCCGCGCTGGGGACACTTGGCGTGGACGCGGTGGACCTGCTGCTGGCGGATTTGGGTTTCGCGTCGAACCAGATGAGCGACGCGGCGCGCGGGTTGTCGTTCAACGCGGAAGGGCCGCTGGACATGCGCCTGGACCCTGGGCAATCGCTAACCGCGGCGCAGCTTGTTAATGAGTTAGACGAAGGGGCGCTGGCTGATTTGATCTATCAGCACGGCCAAGAGCGGTTCAGCAGGCGGATCGCTAGAAAGATTGTGGACGAGCGTCACCGATCTCCGATTAATACGACATCGCAGTTAGCGCAGATCGTGCGGCGGGCGTATGGTCATTCAAAGCGCGGCAAGACAGGCGGCAGGCACAGGCGGATCGACCCCGCCACGCGGACGTTCATGGCCCTGCGGATCGCGGTGAACCATGAACTGACTTCGCTTGAGGGGTTGTTGGGTGCGTTGCCCGGCTTGCTGCGACCGGGGGCCGTGGCGGCGGTGATCAGCTTCCATTCACTGGAAGACCGCTTGGTGAAGCGTGCGTTTGTGGGTTTGTGTCGGGGCGGGTCGGCTCAGAAGCTGACGCCCAAGCCGTTGGTGGCTGACACCGACCAGCGCAAGACCAACCCCCGGAGCCGATCGGCGAAGCTGCGTGCGATCCGTTGGATCGGCTAACGAACATTTGTGTTTGAAAGTTGGTAGAATTACAGCCGCCGTCACGGACGACAGCGCACACCACCATCACGGACGAACGGGCCATGACACGCGAAACAAAAGTAGGGCTGCTCGTGGGGCTGGGGATCATCCTGTTAATCGGGATTATCGTCAGCGACCACCTATCGGTGGCGCGTCATCAGACGCCGGCCGACTTCACACACTTCGCCGACCTGACACAGAAGAGCCTGAACGCCAAGCCGACCCCATCGGCCAAAGAGACTGTTGGCCGCGGGCTATCCAGGCCACGTTCAGCCGATCAGCCCGCCGCGGTGCTGACGCCTAAGCCGCTGCCCCTGCCGGCGCGCACGCCCGACACCCGCCCGACCCAGACATATGAAGTTTCACCGCCCCAGGCGTCGCCCACCCGGCCCACACCCACGCTGAGCTTTACCAGCCAACGGACCCAGCAAGACGCGGTGCCCACGCTGATACAGACCCAGACCAGCACACAGCCGTATGCCTCGTCTTCGGCCCAACCATTACAATCTTATTCAGAGAAACAGGTTACGACTTCGACCATGTCCGCCCCACTAGCCTCGACGGGGAACACACAGCCGATTATCCACTACGTGGCGGAAGGTGAATCGCTGTGGCAGATAGCTCAGAAGTACTACGACAACGGTGAGTACTGGCGTTCGCTGGCGAACTCCAACCCCAAGGCTGTGGGGCCCAACGGGCAGGTACGCGTGGGCGTGCGCTTGGTCATCCCCAACAAAGCGGGTTTGGCGAACCTGAACGCGCCACAAGCGAACACGCAGGCCCCGAAGCCTTCATCTCAAACAGCGGACCGCAAGCCCCGCCCGTCGCCGATCCGTATTTATGTGGTCGAGCCCAACGACTCGCTGTGGACAATCGCTCAAGCGACACTAGGCGATGGCAACCGTTGGGAAGAGATCTACGAAGCCAACCGCAAGCGGTTAACCAAGCCTGACGCCATCCAAGTCGGCCAAAAACTGACCATCCCCAACCCCTAGGCTGTTTTTCAGCCCACGTCCCACCGCTAGCCGATAGACAACGAGCGTCCCGGTTGATTTCACTGTTTTATTGCTCATGGCGGTTGCCCCTTCATCTTCGGTCAAGGGCGGGCCTGTCTTTTCCGGCTGGCCCACGTGGTGGACGCTCGCTGCGCTGATTGTGTACGTGACGCTGCTGGCGATGGCGTTGTTCGTGATGCGTCAGCAGCGGCTGGAGTTGATGAACCAGATCACCACGCTGCACAGCCATATCCAAGACCACCGCCAGGGCATGTGGGACATGCAAACCCGCATCGCCCAGCAGACCCAACCGCTGAACCTTCAGCGGGCGATACGCGAAGCGCACCTGGAGCTTGAGACCGCCACCCCGGCTGCCCCGCCGAATCTGCCATTGCTGACAGCGGCACAACACGCGGCACCGACGCCATGACGCGATACACCACCTACCACAACAGCGGGGTCGTGTCGCGGGGTGTTGACGCCGGCGGCGGGGATCACCACGGGTCGTCGGGCCGAGTGCTGGGCGTGGCCAGGGCGTTTGTTGTGTTGATGGCTTTGGGCATGATCGGGCTGACCGTGCGTGTCGTGCAGTTGCAGACCCGGCCGTTGGACCGGGTGGCCCGCCAGATCGGCTCCCGATACGGGCGTCTGACGCTACAGTCGCGTCGCGGCTGCCTGCTGGACCGGCGCGGGCGTGTGCTGGCGGCCTCGCGCATGGCCACGCGGCTGTTCGTTGACCCGGCCCTGATCGAAGACCCCAACACGTTCTCTGAGCAGGTGGGCTACGGGCTGGGGTATGACCCGGCTGACTTGGAGCGGCGGATCGGGTCGAGGGCCAACAGCCGTTATGTCCGGATCAAGCAGCGACTCGATGACCGTGAGGTGGCGCAAGTTCAACGGCTTGGCTTGCGGGGGCTGAGCACGGAGCGGTACCCGACGCGCGACTACCCCCAGGGGCCGCTGGCGGGGCAGGCCATCGGGTTTGTCGGGGTGGACGGGCGCGGGCTCGAAGGGCTCGAGCGGTGGCTCGACGGGCGGGTCAGTGGGCAGACCGGGTGGGTGCGCGCGTTGCGCGACCCGCGTAGGCGCCCGCTGTGGGTCGACCGGGATGATTATCTACCCCCCGTCGACGGGCAGGCAGTGCGTTTGAGCTTAGACACGACGATCCAGTGGATCGCCGAAACCCAACTCGCCCAGGCTTGCCAGGAGTACCGCGCAAAAAGCGGGCAGTTGATCGTCATGGACCCGGCCACGGGCGAGATACTTGCTATGGCGAATTACCCGCCATTCGATCCGAACCAGTTCGCAAGCGCCGACGCGGACGCTCGGCGCAACCGGTGCGTGACCGACGTGTTTGAGCCGGGCTCGATCTTCAAGCCGTTCATCTGGGCCGCCGCGACGGACGCGGGCGCAGCGACGCCTGATGAAAAAATCGACTGCTCGGAGATAGGTGTGTACCGCACGCCTCGCGGCCGAGTGATCCACGACGCGCACGGGCGCGGCAAGCTGACGTGGGACGGGGTGCTGGTGCATTCGAGCAACATCGGCATGGCGATCGTAGCGCAGCGTATGGAGCCGAAGCAGTTGTACGATGCTGTGCGTGCGTTTGGGTTTGGGTCGGCCACCGGCAGCGGTCTGCCCGGCGAAGTGGCGGGCATCGTCAACCCGCTGAAGCGGTGGAACCACTACTCCGTGACGAGCGTGCCGATGGGTCAGGAGATCGCGGTCACAGCCATTCAGATGGTCACGGCTTTATGCGCCATCGTGAACGATGGGTACCGCCCCCGCCCGACGATCCTCGCGCACGGCGGTTCGGGCGACGCCCAATCGCCACCCACGCTGATTTATGAGCAGGCGGTCAGCCCGGCGACGGCGGCTCACACACGGCAGGTGCTGCGTCGGGTGGTGACGGAGGGCACCGGCCGACTCGCCAACAGCCGCATGTACGCGGTGCTTGGCAAAACCGGCACCGCGCAGATCGCCGACCGCACGAACGGCGGGTACCTCGAAGACCAGTACGTCGCGTCGTTTGTCGGCGCGGCGCCGTTGAACGAACCGCGGCTGGCGGTTGGTTGTTTTATCCACCGTCCCGACCCGGCGATCGGCTACTACGGCGGCACGGTCGCCGCGCCGGCGGTGCGTCAGGTGATCGAGCAATCGCTGCTTTACATGGGCGTGCCGCCCGCAGCCGGGGAAAACCCGCCACGGGCTTACGTCCGCGTGGCAGACCGCCCGTGAGGGCTTCGGCTAACACCCTATTGCGTTAACCACTCTCAGCTACGGCCGTCGAAAATGATGCTGCGGATTTCCTTAGCGCGGCGTTTGGCTTTTCGCAAGTCGTTGATCACGTTATCGCCGGGGCCGCCGTCCACCACGTCGACGCCGATTGTGCCGGCGATCACGTCGTCACCGTCTTCGCCGTTGAGGAAGTTAAAGCCCTTCAAGCCGAACAGCACGTCGTTGCCCGCGCCGCCCGCGACGAAGTCAAAGCCCTTGCCGGCGTGCAGCTCGTCGTCGCCGGCGCCGCCGTCGATCGAGTCATCGCCTGCGTGGCCGTGGATCAGGTCGCTGCCGTCACCGCCGCTGAGCAGGTCGTTGCCGTTGTTGCCGTAGATCACATCGTTTCCGCTCCCGCCGTTGACCGCGTCGTCGCCGTCGCCTGCGTGGACGGTGTCGTGACCGTCGCCACCCTCGATGGTGTCGTTGCCCTTGCTGCCGTAGAGCCAGTCATTGCCCTGCCCACCGCGTATCGCGTCATCGCCGCGACCGCCTCTGATCTGATCGTTGCCGTCGTTACCGTCGATCGTGTCGTCGCCGTCGTTTCCGCGGAGGGTGTCGTTGCCTTCGCCGCCGCGGAGGGTGTCGTTTCCGGCGCCGCCGCTGATGTTGTCGTCACCCCCGTTCCCGTCGATCGTGTCATCGCCGCGGCCGCCTGTGATAAAGTCGTTGCCTACACCGCCGTTGAGGGTGTCTTGCCCGTTACCGCCTGCGATGGTGTCGTCACCTTCATTGCCGTCGATCATGTCGTCGCCGTTGCCGCCTTGGAGAGTGTCGTTTCCGGCGTTACCAAAGATAAAGTCGTTGCCGTCACAGCCTCGGATTAGGTCGTCGCCGTCACCGCCGAAGATAAAATCGTTCCCGGCGCCGCCACGGAGGTAGTCGTCCCCGGCGTTGCCGTCGATGGAGTCGTCGTCTGTGCCGCCGTAAATGCTGTCATCACCATCACCGCCGCTAAGCAGGTCGAACCCACCGTTGCCGTAGATGGTGTCGTCGCCGCCTTGGCCGTTGACCGAGTCGCTGCCGTCGTTGCCGCGGATGTCGTCGTTGCCGTCGCCGCCGTCGATAGTGTCGTTGCCCGCGCCGCCTCTGATGAGGTCGTGGCCGTCACCGCTGATAATCGAATCGTCCCCGTCGCCGCCGTAGATTTTGACACCGATGGCTCGGCCGTCGGTGTCCAGAATCCCTTGGCCCACGATCACGGTGTCGTCTCCGCCGCGGGCGTTGATCTTGATCCGGTTGACGCCCTCGAAGACCTGTCCGTTGTCCACGCCATCCACGCCGGTCACCACGACTTGGCCCAGTTCGTCGCCGGCTTGGACGACGATGGCGTCGTTCTGGCTTGTGCCGGTGAGCACTAGCATGGAATCCACCAGTGTGGCTGACAGCAGTGTCCGCTGTTCGAGCGGCTCTAGCCTCGCAAACGACGCGATGGGGTAGCTATCTGGAAATGAGGGTTGCTGTTTCGAGTGACCAGCTTGTCCACGAAAGTGCGATCCGAGTAAGCGAAATGAGCCTTTCATCAAGGTGGATACTCCCGCCTCCGTGGATACGGTTCATAGACGTGGCCCGCTGTGTGGCGGGCTTATCGACACTGAACCTTAAGATTTGGGCGGTTTGGCGACAAGGAAATTATCCGGACCTTGGCGGCTGGGCGTCCGGTAATAACGGCTGTGGCGGCTAAGCGGCGGTGACAGCGGTATCGGAGCGGGGATGGGCTGGGGATTCAGTTCAAATAAGAACGTAGGAAGGCGGCGGGTAAAGAAAGAACCGCCTTTACCGCTTTTCGGGTCACACCGCGGGGATGTCGGCTTCTTTGGTGGCCAGTTCGCCCTTTTCGATGCGTTCTTTCTCGGCGGCGACCCAGGGGATGCTCGCGGCGTTGCGTTGCATCCACAGCGGGACGGGCGTGCGCAGGCCCTGGGCGTCGATCTCGTGGAACTCGACGACCATTTCCTGGCGGGTGTAGCTGGAGAGGTCGTGGTTCTTGCCCATGTGGATGCAGTCGGTGGGACACGGCTCGGTACACAGGGCACAGAACATGCACTTCTGGTAGTCGATGGCGTAGCGTAGCAGCTCGCCGCCGGTGGCTTTGCCGGTTTTTTTGTCGATCTTGCGTGGTGCGGATTTGTCGATGTAGATGCAGTCGACGGGGCAGGCCTTGGCGCACATGTCGCAGGCGATGCACTTGTCGGCTTCGAACTCGTGGATGCCGCGGTACCGCGGAGCGAAGGCCAGCTTCTCGAACGGGTAGTGGATGGTCACGGACTTGGAGAAACAGTATCGCAGGGTGATGCGCATGCCGATGGCGATGCTCTTGATCGTGTCGTAGATGTTGCGGAAGTACCCTTCGGCGGGGCTTGTGGCGGTTGGCATGAGCGGTGTCCTTGTTGAATCCGTGTGTATGGTATCGGCGTATCCGTTGCTTGGCCAACGCAAATTGCTGTGCGATTTAGCCGGGTAGGTGTTACCGCGTAGGCTTGCCCCGCTACAATCCTCCAACATGGCCTTAGAACTGCTATTCCTAGGCACGGGCACGAGCGCCGGGGTGCCGATGATCGGGTGTGGGTGCGGCGTGTGCCGGTCGAACGACCCGCGTGACAAGCGCACGCGCCCAAGTGTTATGGTGCGTTACCCCGACCGGTCTGCCACCGCCGATGAAGACACACCCCTTCGGCAGTTGCTGATCGACACGTCGCCGGAGCTGCGCACGCAGATGATCCGCCACGAGATCGCCCGGCTCGACGGTGTGCTGTTCACGCACACGCACGCGGACCACACCTTCGGCATTGACGACCTTCGCCGGTTCAACGCGGTGATGAAGACGCCGCTGCTGATCTACGCCGAGCAAAGCGCATTCGACGCGCTGCGTCAGATGTTTGGGTACATCTTTGAGCCGCACAAGAACCCCAACATCGATAACACGTTCGTGCCGAACCTGATCCCGAATCTGGTTGAGGAGCAAAGCCCGATTGATCTGTTCGGCGCGGTTTGGACACCGCTGCGGCTGCTGCACGGGCGGCGGCCGATCCTGGGCTTCCGCGTGGACTACTCCGTGGGGCCCGACGCGGCACCGGACGATGAGCAAGCCGATCCAGACGCGGGCATGTGCAGTTTGGCTTATTGCACGGACGTGTCGCGCATCCCGCCCGAGACGTTCCCGCTGCTGGAGGACCTGGACGTGTTGGTGATCGATGCGCTACGGTACCGCCACCACCCCACGCACATGACCGTTGACCAGGCCCTCGAGGCGATTGACCGGGTTAAGCCGCGGCGGGCGTACCTGACGCACATCGCCCACGACATCCAGCACGCGGATCTCGAGGCTCGGCTTCCGGAGCATGTTTTTTTGGCGTTCGATGGGCTGACGGTTGATCTGCTGGGCGTGCGGAACGGGCTGCCGCACCCGCCACATCATTAGCATGTCGCCCGTGACGAGCCGCGACCGTAAGGGAGCGGTCTGGGTGGCGAGATCGCTTGATCTTGGGGCTCGCTGGCGTGGGAAGCAATGCGAATTTGGATTGATTTGAGACTATAAAAGAGACCACTCCCTCACGGTCGCGGCTCGTGATAAATGGTTTTTCTATAGAGGCTACGCGCCGTGGATTAGTTCGTGTAGGGCGACGCCCACGTCGGGTTGGCGCATGAGGTGTTCGCCGACGAGGACACGGTAGACGCCCGCTTGGCGTAGCCGCTTGACGTCTTCGTGTGTGCGGATGCCCGACTCGGACACGACGATGTCCAGGTTCTCGACCATCTCCAGCAGGCGCATCGTGTGGCTAAGGTCCGTTGTCATGCTGCGCAGGTCGCGGTTGTTGATCCCAAGCAGCGTGTACGTGGGGTGGGGGAAGCCGATGTGCGGGCGGACCATTAGCAGCGTCTCCACGTCGTGTACCTCGACGAGCGTGGTGAGCTTCAGCTCCGTGGCGAGGATCAGCAGGTCCAGCAGTTCGGCTTCTTCTAGGCACTCGCCGATCAGCAAAACGGCATCCGCGCCAGCCACACGCGACTCGTAGAGCTGGTACGGGTCGACAATAAAGTCTTTACGTAGTACCGGTAGTGGGACGGCCTCTTTGATTAGGGCGATGTAGTCCAGCGAGCCCTGAAAATGCTTCTCGTCAGTAAGGCAGCTTATGGCTGCGGCTCCGTTCTCGTGGTAGGCCTTGGCGATGGCGACGGGGTCGAAGTCTTCGCGTATCACCCCGGCTGACGGGCTGGCTTTTTTCACCTCGGCGATGACACGCAGCCGCTTCTTGGGCCTGGTCACCGCCTGGAAAAAGTTCCGCGGCTTGGGCGCCTGCTGGGCCTGCTCCTGGAGGGCCTCCAGCGGCACGCGCTCTTGAGCGCGGGCGACCTCGACCCGCTTATAAGCCACGATTTTGTCTAAAACGGAGGCCATCCGTATCCCTGTAATGGCGGATTTATCAGCTTAACACCAGCTATGAGCATAGCCGGATGCCGCGATTGAGAAAACCGCGACCGGCGCTCACCCGGCTTCTGATTGAGCAAGCCGGGTGCGGCGTTACACTTGAATCAGACGACCCGGTACGCCCAAGCGTCCGGCCACCCACAATCTTGCATCCGTATCGCAAAGGAGCAGGCCATTGCCGCTCGTCGGGTTGCTGTCAGATTCACACGGCCGAGCCGGGACCACGCAGCAAGCTGTGCGCGTCCTGGTCGAGCAGGGCGCGGAGACGCTGCTGCACTTGGGCGACGTGGGCAGTGAAGCTGTGATCGACGCGCTGGTGGTGGCGGGCGTCGGGTCTCGGCTGGTGTTCGGCAACACGGACTACGAGGCTGACAGCCTGGCGCGGTATGCGCGGCTTGTGGGTGTGGCCGTGGACGACCCGGCTGGGCGGCTTGAGCTTGGTGACAAGGTATTGGTCTACACGCACGGGCACCTGCACCGTGCGGTGGCTGGGGCGCTGGCGGATGGTGTCGATTACCTCTGCCACGGTCACACGCACGAGCGGCTCGACCAGCGGCGCGGGGCCACGCGCGTGATCAACCCCGGGGCGCTGTTCCGCGCGACCCAATACACCGTCGCGCTACTCGACACAGACGCCGATCGTGTCACTTTTTATCCCGTGGATGGGCGGTGATACACTTGCTTGTTACAGCGTCACGCACACGACACGCCTAGCCGCCGTATACCATGCCACACGCCAATCGCCCCGAGTTTGACCGTGAAGAAGAAGCGGCGATCTTCCGCGAGGGGCTGAAGCTATTCAACGACGGCGACTGGTTCGACGCGCATGAAGCGTGGGAGGACATCTGGCACATGGCCAGCGGCGATAAGAAGCGCTTCTACCAAGGGCTGATCCAGTACGCCGTGACGATCGAGCACATCCGCCGGGGCAACCCGCGTGGCGTGAGGTGTGTGTACGAAACGTGCCTGACCAAGTTCAAAGGCCTGCCGGATGTGTATATGGGGTTCAACATCCCGCATCAGTTGGCGGAGTTGGGCCGTGTGGTGCATCCCGTGCTGGCGATGGGGCCTAAGGCGTTCGACCCGGCTACCGGCAGGGGGCAGGAAATGCCCGTGGATTTGAAGCAGGCACCGAAGATTGAGCTGGCGTACGACCCGTTCGCAGACGGATGAAAATGCCCTATAGAACGTTTTCTTGCTGCTTCATGCCTCTGGGCGTGCCGCCGCGGCAAGTGGCAACCGGATGATAAACCAAGAAGTGCAGAGCGGAGCCGTCAAACGGTTGATCCTACTGGGCGGAATCTGTTAATTGGGTATTAAACTGGGTAAAACAGGTACTCTCGTCTGCTTCACAGAGACTCAGTTGGCCAAACATAATTATTTAAGATTTAAGGAAGATGTCTTGGTAAATTTCCTGTTGACAGTATAATGATAATGTAATAGATCTTTGCCGTTGTTGGCGTAAATCAACCGGCGGGCATTTCTTTAGAGGGAAAAAGGAGCGAGTAATGAAAAATGCAAGGACATTATTGGCATGCTTAGTGGGCTTGATTGCGCTTGGATTGGCCTCATCAGCATCGGCTGTGATCCACGACATAACGGTTGACGGCCCGGACGCGATCTTTTTAGCCGGTCGGACAGACGTGTTTATTCCCCCGCCGGCTTTGCCCTGGACCGGTCCCGGGACACACCTGCTTCGCCACGTGCCTGGCCCAACACCAGAGGAAGCAATGGAAAGCTTGCCGCCTTTTATCTCGGTGGCCGGTGGTGATGTGGTCAAAGTGCTAGACCCGGCCGACGGTGGAATCAATTTCTTTTTGGGGCCTGGCCCATTTTTCGGACCCGAAGGCGATACCTCGGCAACCAGCACACTCACCTCGCTGGATGGGATCAGTGGGTATATCGGAACGCTAGGAGCGCTAGCGGGTGTTTTCCTGGATGACTCGATCCCATCGACCGGGCCCGCCCCGGCAACACTGGATTTCAGCACGCCAGCCAGCCGAGATTTTCTGTCTCTGTCACCTGATCTGAATCAAGTTTTCTTTATCGGTGACGGCGAAACCAGTGGCGGAACCGCCCAGGAATTCATCGCACCAGCGGGCGCGACGCGGTTATTCTTCGGTATCCCCGACGGGTTTGGCTTTCTGGGAGCGCCGGGGGCCTACGATGATAACGACGGTGCTTACCGCATCCGCGTCGGCATCAACGAAGACCCACGGACCACGGTCCCCGAACCGATGACCGCAGGCCTGGCCGGTATGGCGTTATCAGCCTTAGCGTGGTCAGTACGTCGGCGTTGATTATTTACGTATGAACTACTCAAATAGGCTCACTTGTAAATCGCCATTACGCGATCTGATAGGGCATTGCTTGGGGGAAGGTGATCTCAAGCCAAATAGTGTCGCGTTTGAGTGATACGTACGCTTGGCCCAGTCCGGCGGGGATCAGCAGTGTTTGACCGCGTTCAAAGGCGACGGGGTCGAAGCGGTTGTTGGCTCTGCCCGGCTGTGTGTGCGCGTCGGGCGGGTCGGGGGTGAGTGTGCCCGCCCCTTCGAGCACCATCCACACGGCGGGTTGGTCGTAGGGCACCTCCTGTTGGTATCCCTCGCTCATGCGCACTTTCTCGATGCGGAAGTGCTCGCAGGTGACCAGGCGGGTGACGGTGGTGTGGATGCCGGCGATGTGTGACCGCTTCTCGTAAGGTTTGGCGTTCGGTGGGCCGAAGCAGATGCACTGCAGCGCCTGGTCCACGTGCAACTCACGGCCTTCGCGCCCCCAGTCGTACACGCGGAAGGTGGTGTCGCTGGGTGTCTGCACCTCGGCGACGAGGATGCCGGGGCCCAGTGCGTGGCACGTGCCGCTGGGCAGGTAGTGACAGTCACCGGGCTTGACGGGCACGGGGATCATGAGTTTTTCCACGCCGCCGTCGTTGATGGCTTGGCGGAATTGTTCGGGGGTGACGCCTTCGCGCACGCCTTTGTAGATCACCGCGCCAGGCTTGGCTTCGACGATGTACCACGCTTCGCTTTTGAGGTGTGCGTCGGGGTGCGCGCGGGCGTAGGCGGGGCTGGGGTGGACCTGCACCGACAACGGTTGCTGGGCGTCGAGGAACTTAACCAATAAGGGGAAATCGCCCGAATCGGTGGTGGTAAGCCGTCCCATCAGCGTGTCGCCGTAGCGTTCGACCGCTTCGCGCAGTGTTTGCCCCGCGAGCGGGCCGTTGGCGATGACGGACCGTTCCTGCCCGCCGCCGCCGCCCGAGGGCGAGGATTGCCCAAGGTCGGCTAGCTCCCACGACTCGCCGATCAGTGCGTTTGTTAGGCCGGGCAGGCTGCGCCCGAGCTTTTCGAGCATGCGCCCGCCCCAGACTTTTTCCTTGTAGATCGGGTTAAACCGAAGCGGGTAGATCGGTGTGTCGTGATCGGCCATATGGGGTGATCCGTTCAAAGCGGGGCGTGCCAAGGGGTAATCCGAACCTACCCCACGCCGCACCGCCAACAGCATAATGCAAAGCGGCGCTTTGCATCGCCCGCTCAGCCTCCGCCAACACCCCCGCAAGCCGTTTTAGGCCTCATTTTTTAAAAAAATTTGATTCCTAGCGGTCCGCGCCCAATAATCTTATTAGGAAAGGAGAATCTCACCATGTTCACGCAACTCAAATCTTTTGCTGTAATCGCTTCGGTCATGCCGGTGTTTGTTTTCGGTTTCGCGGCACCGGCTCACGCGGGGTCTAACGAAGCCGTCGGCGCGTATTCTTCTAGCCACGCGCATGCGCAGGCTGTGCGAGGCGCCGCGTATGCGGCTGCCGGCGCGTGCGGCCAAACGGGCTACGCTCAGGCCAATGAGAGGGTGGGCGTTGTCTATGTCACTAAAACTCAGTGGCTGCGGCCTTGGCCCGGTGACACGCGTCGCGTCCGGCCTCGCGTCCCGGTCTATGCAGACGCCAAGAATCATCACGATCATCGGGCGGACCACTCGAGGGCGTCAGCGCCCCGCGTGATCTACCACAAGCCGATTAGCCATGCCGATGAGCACTACCGGTACCTAAGCCTTCACGACCGCCGTGTCCTTCGCCACCACCCGCGCACAAACATTGTCTTGCGTAGCAGCGGGCGTCACCACGACGTTTCCTGGCGGTACTCGTCGGGCGGGCGGCATGGTCACCACAAGAGCGGCAGCGGCGTGACTATCCAACTGCGGTTCTAAACGTTGAACGACGCTATGACGCGTGACCGCTCTTCTGTGTGAACGGCACAGGGGGGTGTTTACTTGGCGGCCTCTCTGAACACGATCAGGCTGGCGGTGTGGCCGTGCAGGAAGTTTTGATCGCCGACCGGTCCGATTTCGCCTGCGGCGAAGAACCCTGACACGGGGACGTCGCCCAGTGCTTCGTGGACGATGCTCGCGTCGATGTGCGGCTTGTCGAAGAGGTGGGTGCCTCGGCCGTTGCATGAAAACAGCATGGCCCCGCATGCCGAGCCGTGCAGCTTCTGAGCTTCCAACAGGAGCTTGAAGTCTTCCTGGGCGGTCTTCTGGTCGTGGACGTGGAATTGGATGGTCTGCCCGGTGCGTACCTGGGGGTCATTGATGGCGATATAGCCGGTCTCCTGGTCTGCGGCCAGCAGGTGGCGGATGAGAAAATCGCCGCGCCCGAACCGCTCCTTGTATTCGTTGATCACACGCCCGACCATCAGCCCCCGCGTCTGGATGAGCCTGCGGTCTTCTTCCTCCAGGTTTTTGCCCATGTCTTCGATCGCTTGCAAGGCGTTGTGTCCCCCCAGTTCGTAGACGATGTGCCGGTGTGACTTGGTGATGACGTAAGGCTCTCCGATGGGGCGGCAGCCTTGGCTGATAGTGCAGGCGATATCGACAGGCCCTGCGATGAGCACGCCCACGGCGCCCTCGTCGAGGACGCGGCCGTTGATCAGCAGGCGGTTGGTGCCCGGCTTGGTCGCGGCGCTGGCCATGCCCCCGACGATCGGCACGCCCGGCCAGGCGAGGTTCATGGTGGGCAACGCGCTGAGCATGGGTGTGGAAAACGGGTCGGCCAGGAGGATGATGGCTTTGAGGGGGTCGCCGTCGGGGTAGACGGCGTCGCGTAGCGCTTCTGGCGCGTCGGCGACGGCCTGCCAGTCGATCTGCTCATAACCCAGCGGGCAGAGCGTGACACCGGGCATGCTCGCGGCCATGACGCTCAGGCCCGGTGTTTCTTCCACCTCGCGCTGCCGGCCGATCACCCCGCCTACGGTCACGCCCAACGATACCGAGGGCGACAACGCTTCGTTGATCTGCTTGTGGATCTTTTCAATGTGTTCGGTGTGGCCGTTGGTGGCGAACATGACGACCAAATCAACGGGCGGCTTGATCTGCGAGGCGAGTTGCTCGAGCACTTCCTGCGTCGCTGTGGTGAACGCCTCCGCCTCGCTGAGGGCTGACGCAAAGCGCATCGTACCCGAGGGGTCGCTTTTGTCGCGATGGGTGTTCGGATCGGGCTGGGGTGACCGGGCTGTCATACCCCTAGGATGATACCCTCAACGATGGAAAGCAAGCCGACCATGGGGCTGTGCTGGCGCTAGCGTGCGCTGGTGGCGATGGCGGGCAATTCGAGCGTGTCGAATTGCTGGGCTTGCCAGTGGTGATATGCCAGGCCGGCGATCATCGCCGCGTTGTCCAGGCAGTATGCCATGGCGGGGATGCACACTTTTAGGCCGCGGTCTTTGCCCAGGTCGGTGACGCGTTGGCGCAGCAGCGAGTTGGCGCTGACGCCGCCGCCGATGATGAGGCTTTGGGCGGGTCGGCCTTGCTGGATAGATTGATCCAGCGCGCGGCTGAGCTTGATGATCAGCGTGTCGATCGCGGCGGCTTGGAACGCGGCGGCGAAGTCGGCGCGTTGGGCGTCGGTGAGGTCTTGGGCGGATCGCTCGAAGCTCGTGTTGCCGCCGCGGCCTTGGGGCTTGCCGCGTACCGCGTAGAGCAACGCGGTCTTGAGCCCGCTGAATGAGAAATCCAGGCTGTCCTTGCCCAATAGTGACCGGGGCAATCGGACTGCTTGGGGGTTCCCTTGTTGAGCGGTCTTGTCGACGTGCGGCCCGCCGGGGTAGCCCAGGCCTAGGATGACCGCTGCTTTGTCGTAGGCTTCGCCCACGGCGTCGTCGATGGTGCGCCCGATCGGTTGCACTTGGGTGGGGCTTTGCACTCGGTACAAGCTGGTGTGCCCGCCCGACACGACCAATCCCAGCGCGGGGTAAGCCGGCGCCGCATCGCTTTCAGTGTCGGCGCGGAGCGCATTGGTGTAGGCGGTGTTTGAGAGTGTAGGGGCGTAGAGGTGGGCGGTGACGTGGTCGATGCCGATCAGCGGTTTATGCAGCGACCAAGCCACGGCCTTGGCGGCGCTGACGCCGACGATCAGCGAACCGATCAGGCCCGGCCGGTTGCCCACGGCCACGGCGTCGAGCTCGCCCGGCCTCGCGCGCGCCTCTTGCATCGCTTGCTGAAGCACGGGGAGGATGCGTTCGAGGTGTGCCCGGCTGGCGATTTCGGGGACCACGCCCCGGTAGCGCCGGTGCAGGTCGTGCTGCGAGGCGATCACGTTGGACCGCACCACACACCCGTCTTGCACGACCGACGCGGCGGTTTCGTCGCAACTGCTCTCAATGCCAAGGATGAGTGTCACGGTGCTACAGGCTCGAGTTCTGCTGGGAGGGTGAGCGGGCTCACCTGAGGCTCCGTGGTGTCTTCGTGCTCGGTCTCTTCTTCCATGGCAAGCGGCTCTTCATCAGATTCTTCTTGTTCATCGCTGGGCGTGTCGAGCTTGGCGATCTCCTCCTCCACCAATTCGAGGCGCTCTTTGAGTAAATCGCGTTGGAGCACCAGGCCGGCTCGCTGTGTCTCGCGGATGAGGGTGTCCGCGCCGGATTCCCCCACGACCGGCCACTGGCCCGTTTCCAGCTTGCCAATCGCGGCGCGGAGCGCGGCGGCGAGTTGCGGGTCGGCCTGCTCGGATTCAATCCACTCGGGTGTAACGGTCGGGCGTAGTGCGTCCGGCTCGGCGGCGCGTAGCAGCGGGCTTTCGCGGCGGATCTCAACCATTTTCTTAATCTGCTCAGGCGTCATGGGCACGTAAGAGCCCTCCGCGGGATCAACGCCCCACTCGTCTTTGCCCTCTCTGCGGTGGATGTTCCGCCCGTTGGGCAGGTAGTAGTAAGCGTGGGTGATCTTCAGGGCGCCCTGGCCGTTGGCGAGCATGCGGACCTGTTGAACGCTGCCCTTGCCGAACGTGCGTGTGCCGATGAACTGTGCGCGTTGGTTGTCCGACAGCGCCCCTGTGACGATCTCCGCCGCTGAGGCGCTGGCTTCGTTGGCCAGCACGATCAGCGGGATGGGCTCGACGGTGTCTTTGTCGGTGGCTGTGTAGACGTGCTCCGCGACGTTTCGGCCCTTCACTGAAACGATGCGCTGGCCGCTTTCGAGGAAGTAATCGGAGACCTCCACGGCTGCGTCGAGCATGCCGCCGGGGTTGAACCGCATGTCGAGGATGACCGCTCGGGCGTTCTGAGCGAACAGCCTATCCAGCGCCTGCTGCACACCCTCAGCCGTGCTGCCGGTGAATTGGGTGATGCGGATGTACCCCACGCCGTTCGTGGGGTCGAGCATGTAGTCCCAGTGGTTGTCTTGGTCGCGCAGGAAGCCGCGCACGGTCTGGACGTTGATCCTGGCACGGGTGATGGTGATGACCTGTTCCTCGCCCGACGGGTGGCGGACCGAGATGGTGACCTGCGTGCCCTCGGGACCGGTGAGCTTGTTGACGGCGTCGACGATGGTGATCCCCTCTGTGGATTTGCCTTCGATTTCCAGGACGATGTCGCCGGCCATGACACCCGAGTGCCACGCGGGCGATTCCTCCAGGGGTGACACGATGCGCAGGCGGTTGTTGAACAGGTCGATCTCGGCGCCGATGCCCGAGAACGTGCCGCGGACTTGTTTGTCGAACGGCTCGAGTTCCTCGGCGGTGAGGAAGACGGTGTAGCGGTCGTCGAGCGAGTTCACCATGGCGCGCACGGCGTCTTCGACCATGCGCGGCTGGTCGGGCTTCTCGACGTAGTTGGAGACGATCTCGTGGCGCACGTCCACGAGCAGGTCGATCTGATCGAATACGGATTGCCCCAGCTTGGCGGGCGCGTCCGCGGTCACCCACGCCACCCCAGCCAACAGCACGCACGCCACTAGAGCGCTAACGCAATATTTTTTCATCGCTTGCCCCAAGGTAGTAAAAGTTGAGTCACGCGGGATTGTAGCGCCGCTTGAGGCGGCCATCAAAGCGCGGTGGGGGTAGCTTGCGGGTGGGCGTCAAGGCCGGTAGCGGGTGCTTGCGACGCGAAATCGGTTAAACGCGTCCCGATTTATTCGCGGTTAATGTGAAATCGAGAAGATACCGCTTCCTGACGGGCGCGGCTCGTATTGGGCGGCTGCGAATGAATCCGAATCCATGTCAGACAGGCAGGTCGAGCAGGTCGTCGGCCAGCGGGACGGTGAGGTGGAAGGTGGCGCCTTGGCCGGGCTTGCTGTCCACGGTGATGCGCCCGCCGGCGTTGCGGATGAGGTCGCGGCAGATGCACAGCCCCAGGCCGGTGCCCTTGCGCTCGCCGGTCTCGCTAGCGGCGTGTGGCCTGTGGGTGACGAACGGCTCGAACAGGCGATCGAGGATCTGCTCGGGGATGCCCGGGCCGGTGTCGGCCACATCGATGTGTACCAGCGTGCCCTCGACGCGGCCGGTGATCTTTAGTTGGCCGCCTTTGCGGTTCAGGGCCTGCTTGGCGTTGAGGACCAGGTTCACAAACACCTGCTGAAGGCTCAACGCGGAGATGGCGACCTGCACGTCGGGCACGTCCACAACCAGCTCGATGCCGTCTTTCTCGGGCTCGCGCCCCAGGCAGCTAATGGCATCTTTGATGGTGTTGGTGAGCTTGGCGGCGTGGGATTCGTCCACTTCCCTGGCGAACCCCAGCAACGACGAGCTGATGGTGGCGGCGCGTTCGGCGCCGGCGACGGCTTTCTCCACAGCGGTCTTGAGCATCTCGTTGTCGTCGGACTTCGACAGCGCCCACTGGCCGTAGCTGATGATGGGCGTGAGGATGTTGTTGTATTCGTGGGCGATGATCGAGGCGATGGTGCCCAGCGTGGCCAGCCGGTGTGAGTGGGTCAGCCCGTCGCGCACCTGCTGGAGTTGGGTCTCAAGTTGCTCGAAGTGTTCGAGCAACTGCTCGACTTGGGCGAGCTGGTCGGGGTGTGGCTGGGCTGGGGTTTGGGGCATGGACATCAAGTCTCCACCGCTGATATCGGACAGCGTTCAACACCCGCTTGACCACGACGCAACGGGCGGGTTCACGGAGCGTGATAACCGTAACGATTCGCACAAACGCAGTGATAAAATGAGATTACGACCCATCTAAAACCCACGGTTACCGGGCATGGATCGCGGATAGCCGCCGCAATGGTCCATACGGACCTCACCGGCGTGACGAGATTGTCAAAAAGACCGCTGCGGGGTTATCGCCCAAGCGGCTGTGAGGCTGTTATACCGCCACCTCGACCCTCGAACGCAGGTTGTCGAGGATGTTCATCAGGTTGATGTAGGCGTCGTATGGCGATTCGTAGGGGGTGGAGCGTTGCAAGCTCGTCGGGCTGTTGCTGTATTGCGTGGTCATATCGTGGAAATGGTCGCAACTGGTGAGCCTGCGCCAGTCTTCGAGGAGTTGGGGGTCGCCGCTGGCCTTGACGGGGGCTTCGAGCTTGTAGAGTTCCATGAGGCTGTTGGCCTGCATGGCGTTGCCCAGCCAGGCGGATAGGTTGTGTTCGGCGCCTGCCCAGCTCACGGTGTGTGGCGCGTCGTACTCACCGGCAGGCGGGTATGACGCGACGCACTGGCTTGGCGTCTTGAAGTCGTTGTCGCCCGCTTTCCAGAGCGCCTCGGGCAGGCCAGCTAGAAAGTCGAAAATCCCGGATTCGGCGCTGTGGTACACGCCGAAGCTCTCGTAGGCCATGTATAGGTTACACACGAAGCCGTCGCCGTTGATCTGGTTGATCCACTTGGCGAGTTTTTTAGGCGTCAGGGGCCACTGTGGCCAACTCTTGTTGGAAAACCGCAGGGCGATGTCGTCGCTGATGCGGTAGTTGCGTAGCAAGAGCTTCATGTCGGCTCGGCCGGGCGGGGTGTAGATGTAGTTAGGCGAGCGGTCATCGAGCAGGTGATCCGCGCCTTCGGCGAGCACAGCCTCGAACTGGCCCAGCCCGTGCAGGCACGCGGGCAGGTCGTTGTTGTAAATCAGCCCGGTATTACAAAACACGCGCGGCGTGCAGCCGAAGAGTTTCTTGATCAGCGCGGTGTGTTTTTGCACCTGGGCGCTGAACTCGTCGCGGCTATACAAGTAAGCCAAGCTGTGGTGATACGGCTGACCCAGCCACTCGACGCAACCGGTGGCGGCCAATTCCTGGAGCAGGGCCATCAGTTGTGGCTGGTATTCCTGCAACAGCTCGATGGTGCTGCCCGACAGCGCCATGGTGACGCGGAACCGCCCCTCGAACCGTTTAGCCATGTCCAACAGCAGCTTGGTGGTCGGCAGGTAGCAGGCCTGGGACGCTTTTTCGATGATTGTTTCGTCGCGTTCGGCGTCGAAATAGTCGGGGGCGCTGTCGAATACGCTGTATCGCCGCAGGTGGTAGGGCTGGTGGATCTGGAAATACAGACACACGGAAGGCATGGATCGGTCCTGTAGGTTGCGGCTCTTTACTGTTCTATCGGTCCCGGCCCGCCTGCTCTTGCGTACAGACTCATTGTGTCTTGCCCGGCGGCGATTGCAAGGCGGCGGTGTGTATTAAGTTATTGTGAATCGCTCGTAACCCCTGCGGCTGGCCTTGCCTGGGCCGTGGTTCGCCGCACCCGATTGAACTATACTCGCCCACCTTGTTAGGGGTGCTAAAGAGTCCGGGGGGTCCGATTACCCCGGCCGCCGCCTCAAGATGGGAAAAGGCCCATGCCGACCAGCAGTGAAATCCGCCAGCAATTCGTCGACTTCTTCGTCAAGAAACACGCCCACCGGCACACCCCCTCCTCGCCCGTGGTGCCCCACGACGACCCCACGCTGCTGTTCACCAACGCGGGCATGAACCAGTTTAAGGACGTGTTCCTTGGCACGGGCAGCCGCGACTACACCCGGGCAGCCAACACGCAGAAGTGCATCCGCGCCGGCGGCAAGCACAACGATCTCGACGACGTCGGCCACGACACCTATCACCACACGTTCTTCGAGATGCTCGGCAACTGGTCGTTCGGTGACTACTTCAAGAAAGAGGCAATTCGGTGGGCCTGGGATTTGCTCACGAACGTCTGGGGCATCGACGCGACGCGGCTGCATGCGACCTACTTCGAGGGCGACGCGGCCGATGGGATCGAGCCGGATACCGAGGCCCGCGACCTTTGGTTGGAGATTCTGCCGCCCGATCGTGTGCATCCGGGCAACAAGAAGGACAACTTCTGGGAGATGGGCGAGACGGGACCCTGCGGCCCGTGTAGCGAGATTCACATCGACCTGACGCCGGATCGGACCGGTGCGGCGCTCGTTAACGCCGGCGATGCTCGCGTCATCGAGATTTGGAACCTCGTGTTCATCCAGTTCAACCGCGGCGGCGACAGAAAGCTGACGCCACTGCCGGCGCAGCACGTCGACACGGGCATGGGCTTCGAACGCGTCGCGGCCGTGCTCCAGGATGTGCCGAGCAATTACGATACGGATGTCTTCACGCCGATCTTCGAGGCGATTCGCAAACGTACCGGCGCCGCGGCATACGCCGGATTGCTCGAAGGTGATGATCAGAGCCGCGACCGTCAGGGAGCGGTCACCGCCCA
>JAJDCS010000008.1 GCA_029260715.1 Phycisphaeraceae bacterium
ATTATAATCATGACCGTCCACACAGTGCCTTGGGCAACCTGGCCCCCAAGGAATTCGCTGCTTCATCCGGCCAGGCTAGCCTGGCCGGATGAAGCCCAAAGCCTCAACCTCCAAATGGCTCAGCTTAGGGGACAAGCGCACTTCTGGCGGTGCCATGCAACCGCTGACGACTTTGGTGCGTTCCCGGCTGATCCAATCATTTGCAAGAACATTGCCGCGCCCCGGCGTGAACTTACCACCGATCAGGTCAAAGGCTGGCTCGACGAATTAGCCCGAGCGCACTTGATCAGGTATTGCCAGCATGAAGGGGAGCTGTACGCGTCGATTGTGGGCTTCATCGAGCTACAACCCGCTAACCGCAATGGCCGGCGGATCCGCCGGTATCCAAAGTTGCCGTATGAAGACTGTGAACCCGGTGTTAATGAATCCAAGGGCGGCGAAGGTGATCCAGTGGAATCCGGAGGAATCCAGGGGACGTCAAGTCAATCCTGCGCCTCCGATACCGAAACCGACGCCGACACCGAGAAGACAGGCGACGGCGGCAATGTTGAGCACGCACTCGAGGAGGCCGGGGTGCGGGCGCCTGGGGTGATTGAAGAGATCGTTGGTATGTCTGATGTGACGGCGGCCAAGGTGCGTCGATGCGTCGCTAAGGCGCGGTCGAAGCGACGAAAAAACAGGACCGAAGTGGCTGGACTGGTCGTCAAACTCATCCGCGAACGCGATTGGAACCTCCCGCCTCCATGCTCCGCTAGGGAAGCCGTAGCCGCGTTCAAGCGCGGCGAATGGTCCAGCGTCAACAGGGTCGATTGCGCAGGCAAGATGGTGAAATTCAACGCGGAGGGGCTGGTCGTGGACGGCAGCTTGCTTGTCCCGACCAGTGAAATTTCAAAGGCCACTTTCGAGTGATAAACGAACTGAGCCAATTATTTGCACCTACCTACGCAGAAGCCCGGCGACCGACCTCGCTAGGCAATGCGCCGGCGAACAGCAGCACGACGAGTAAACAGGCTACCGATTCGCTACGGCCAGATGTAGGTGGTTTAGAAGGCTTGACGCTAAGAATCATCGCGTCGTCCGGTGATCAATATGCGACAAACAAAGAAGTTAGCGAGGTGTCGTCTCGGTTTGGTCGTTACATGCCTGTCGCCACTCTGTGCCCTCGCACCAACGCGCTTGCTCGGTGGGGATTAATTATCAACAGCGTCCTACGCCGACCCGGCGCGTCGGGCGTCGCCTGTACAATTTGGGTCCTGGCTGACGTGGACAGGAGGGACGGCACGTGATCCAGGCAACCGATGCCATGCTAGATCAAGCCGAAGCTGGCGAGTCATTGGTGCTCAGTGACCAGCAAGCGGCCGGGTTATTTGGCTGCAGTCGTTCCCACTGGCGCGCGATGCAAAAACTTGGACAGGTGCCGGCGCCGATCAAGATCGGCCGCAACACACGGTGGAGAAGGGCGGAGCTGGTCGACTGGCTCAACGCCAACTGCCCACCGCAACACAAATGGAAGTGGACACCCAAAAGAAAATCCGGCAGGTAGGTACTTGCCGTAATCGAAGCAAAGGGTATACTGGATGCATGGTAAAAATCAGCGATCAGATCAGGCAGGAAATCGAATCCAGCGGCATGACTCGCTACCGCATCTCGAAGCTGACGGGTGTTGCACAGAGCACGTTGTCACGCTTCATGTCCGGCGGCGAGATGTCCACCGCTGTACTCGACCGGGTGGCTGATGTGCTGAGACTGACGATCGGCCCGGTTAAACGCAGGCAGGTATCGAAACGCAGTAGCCGCAGCAAGACGACCAAGGCGCGAAAAACTAAAGGCAGGTGAACCATGGCGCGAACGTTCATACCCAGTTACACCAAACGATCCGGCAAGCGTGGCCGTAGCAAAAACTACCACGTCGAATTTGAGGACCATCTTGGTACCCGCCGGCGTGTCGTGGGGTTCCCTGTCGCCGCCGGCAAAGCGCGATCGGATGCACTGGGCGTCAAGCTCCAGCGTCTGGCGTCTTGCCGAGCGGTCAGCGAGCCGCTGCCGGCGGACCTGCGCGACTGGATCGACAACATGGCCCCCGACCTGCGCGACAAGCTGGCGGCTTGGGGCGTGATCGACAAACCCCGCCACGAGCGCTACAAACCGATTTCGTTTCACCTGATCGGCTACATGCACGCGATGAAGGCCAAGGGCGGCAACCGGCGGCACGTCAGGATGACCATCCGCAAGCTGCTGGCGGTGATGAAGCACTGCGGCGTCCGGCAATTGGCCGACATCACAGATCAAGGGGTTGAGTCGTATCTCACTGCCCGGCGGCTAGACAAAAATTCGATCAGCCCTAAGACAAGCAACGCCTACCTCAAAGCGGTGCAGGCGTTTTGTAAATGGCTGGTGCCCAGCCGGCTCAGCCATTCGCCCGTAGCCGGCGTCAAATCAATGCCTGTAGCCGAGGAAGAGCACCGCTGGCCTCTGACCATTGGCGAGATGCGCACGCTGTTAGACGCAACCTCAGCGGCCCCGGCGCGGTTCGGGATGAGCGGGTCGGAGCGGGCACTGCTGTACCGTGTCGCAGTTGAGACCGGCTACCGTGCCGGTGAGCTACGCAGCCTGATCCGTGAGAGCTTCGACCTCGACAGCGACACGCCGACCGTGCGGCTGCTGGCCGGTTCGAGCAAGGGCAAGCGGCGGTCGTCAATCCCGCTGCGCCCCGAGACGGCGGTGATGCTGCGTGGGCACCTGGCGGCAAAGTCGCCGGCGGCGTCGGCGTTTGGTGTGCCGCCCTCGACCCACACCGCCGAAATGATCCGGGCCGACCTGCTCGAAGCCGGCGTGCCCATCAGCGACGCCCTTGGCAGGAAGCGTGACTTCCACGCCTTGAGGCACACAACCGGCACGTGGCTGGCAAATGCGAACATCCACCCCCGGCTGATGCAGAGCATCCTCCGTCACGCCAACATCACCACAACGATGAGCATCTACGCCCATGCCGATCAGGCCCAGACCAACGAGGCGATCGGAAGGCTGCCGAGCTTGTCGGAGGTTCAGTCTGCCCCGTTGGCCGCGACGGGTACCGGGGGCGCTTGCGCCAGGCTTGCGCCAGAGCACGGACAACCGGCGACAAACCTGGACAAGCCTGGACGCAAGGATAGGGGTGGGGTGACAGGTGTAAGTGTTGCACCTGTCGAAGGAAAGCCTTTAAAACAAGGCGAATGGGCGCGGCTGGATTCGAACCAGCGTAGGCATAAGCCAGCAGATTTACAGTCTGCCCCGTTTGGCCGCTTCGGTACACGCCCGGTCAATCCAGAAGAGTAATCCTGCCGGGCGGATTGTTCAACCAAGCCTGACTATTTATTTATCCGGCGAAGCGGCGGCTACAGCGCGCTACCCTGCTTTTAACACAGAGCCTAGGCGGGTATGGTGCCGAGGGTATAACTCTGATTCAAGGCTTATTAAGGCTTATTAACGATTGAGGCTCACATGGATTGGCGTAGGCTCTACCCCTTGATTGGCGGGTTCGCTCTCCTGGCGGGATTGGCTCATTGCACGGCTCAAGATCGGGCAATAGACGTGGGCCGGGCCCTGTTTGAGGACCATTTTGACGGCGAGCAGCTAGACCGTGACAAGTGGCAGATCCAATCGGGCTTCACACTTGGCCGCACCGAGTTCCGGGAAGACGCGCCGCCGGTGGCTGACGGCTTCGTCAGGCTCCCGTTCGACACCTACAACCCCGCCGTGCCGGGCCAAACCATGCTCGGCACGTCGATCTTCACCAACGCTCGGTTCGCCGTGGGTGACGGCTTGGCGTTCGAGTCGCGCCTGCGCATGCCGGCTGGCGCCCCAGGCGGCATGATCGTGGCGTTCTTTACCTTCATATGGGACGATGGGGCATTCGATGAGATCGACTTCGAGTTGTTAACCAACGAAGCGGTTAGCGGCCAACACCGCGTCATGATCAATACATGGAACGACGGCTCGCCGGGCAAGGACGCGGGCAACCCCGGGTTTGCCCATCAGCCGGGGCTGGACCTGCAAGCGTTCAACACCTACCGCTTCGAGTGGTTCCCCGATCGTGTGGATTTTTACATCAACGGCCGACGCGTGCGGTCCACGAACGTTGACGTCCCCGACACCCCGATGCACGTTTGGCTGAATTTCTGGGCGCCCGACCGCACGTTTGCCGTGGCCTTCAACGACGCCCTACAGCCGACCGTTGAGCCCGGACGCAATCAGCAGTGGGTGTATGAGGTGGATTATGTCAAGGTTGTCAGGATTCCGAAGCCATAGATCACCGCATATATCAGCATCGAAGCGGTACGAGCTGTTCACTCGAAGCGATGATCTAATATAAACTACCCGCCATGGATCTTTGGACACTACTGGGAGACACCGTTGTTCTATTGTCCGCGTGCCTGTTGCTCGGGGGTATATTCTCGCGATTTGGGCAGAGCCCGCTGGTCGGATACCTGTTAGCGGGCATGTTGCTTGGCGGGCCGGGCAGCATTCACGCGGTGGGGTCTGAACACGAAATCGAGGCGATCGCTGAACTGGGCGTTGCCTTGTTGCTGTTTAGCCTTGGCCTTGAGTTTTCTGTGGAGCGGTTGAAGAAACTGGGCATCAAGCCGCTGCTGGGCGGGTTCGCTCAAGTTCTTTTAACGATTGTCATAGGGGCTGGCGCGGCGTTCGTGTTCGGCTTAAAAGCCACGGAGGCGATCGCCTTTGGGGCCATGATTTCACTGAGCAGCACAGCGGTGGTGTTGCGGATACTCATGGAACGGTCTGAGTTAGAGATGCCCCACGGGCGAAACAGCCTGGCGGTGTTGCTGACTCAGGATATGGCCGTTGTGCCGTTGGCTTTGCTCATGACGCTGCTGGCCGGTGGCGGCGGTCCGCTGGAAGTGGTGACCCATGTGGGCAAATTGCTGCTGATGGCTGGGGCTCTCGTCTTGGGGCTGTTTCTTTTGAACAAAATCGCGATGCTCGCGTTGGGTACGCTAACGCTGCACCGTAACCGCGAGTTGACCGTCATTTTCGCGATTGTGACCGGTTTGGGCGCTGCGTGGGCGGCGCATTTTGCGGGGGTCTCTCCGGCGCTGGGGGCCTTTGTGGCCGGGATGCTGCTGGGCAGTTCCGCGTTTGCGACTCAGATCCGTGCGGATATATCGTCACTGCGAGTGGTCTTGTTGACGCTTTTTTTCGGTGCGGCAGGCATGGTGGCCGACCCTGTCTGGATCATCAAACATTGGCACCTTGTAGCTGGGGTCACCATTTTGCTGACGGTTGGCAAGCTGGCTGTGATATGGGCCATTTTCCAGGTTTTGGGGCACACGGCCCGCGTGGCGGCGGCGACAGGGCTTTGTCTTGCCCAGATCGGCGAGTTCGCGTTTGTTCTGGGCAGCATCGGCCGCACGAACGGCGTGGTGTCGGCGGACGTGTACGCGCTGGTTGTCTCCGTCACCATAGTTTCGTTTTTCTTGTGCGCTTTTCTTGTGCCAAGGGCTCCACGCTTTGGTAATTACGTTGCTTCACTGTTCGGCGCAGAACCCCCGGAAGCGGGTGACAAACGAGAATCAGAGCACGCTCCCGATGTGGTCATCATTGGGTTTGGGCCCGCGGGACAAATCGCGGCAAGGCCTTTTGTTGACCGGAACAAACGGGTCATTGTCATCGAACTCAATCGTGACGGGATACGCCGCGCCCAACAACTTGGATTCCAAGGAGAGATAGGCGACGCCACACAGAACGACGTGTTGGAGCACGCGCGGCTGAGCCACGCCAAGGCCGTGGTGATCACCGTCCCGCACCACGGCTCGGCCATGACCATCCTTGAGCACGTCCGTCAACTGGCACCGCACGCACACATCGCTGTCCGCTCACGGTATCAACAGCACACCGATGATTTTATTGCAGCCGGGGCGCACGTCGTCATTGGAGACGAAGAGCAGATTGGCAAGGGCTTGGCCAGCCACCTCCGGCGGTGGCTGCACGCACACGGAGGCAAAATGAATCGTGTGGAAAGCAAACCGAGCTAGGCGCGGGCCGGGTCATTCGCCAACCGTTACCGTTGCCCCGTTAAGCAGCTTCCGCCTGTTCAGCAAGTACCAGCTACGCAGCACGTCGAGCTGAAACGCCTCTAGTTCAGCGTCCGCCCACACCCATAACGGCGGGGCGCCTTCGGGCAGATACCGCTTGAGCACCAGCCACCAGCGGTGCTGGTCCAGCAGTTCGATCAGGTCGAGGTGTAACTGGCCGGTGCTGGAGAACAGATAGTCCCACGCGTCGGCTCGCCCGCGGTGCAGCATGGCCAGCAAGACCGTTGTGGTCGGCAAATCATCGCGGGTGAGCATCGCCTCCACCGCCGTGTCCATATCGGGTAGCCGCCCCTGCATCCACAAGCCCAGCCGCAGCACCTGGCGCACCGGCCAGATGTCCTCGTACCTCGCCTTCTTTTCTAATAACTCTGTCCGCAGCCCAGTCAGCCCGGCAAGGATGCCACCGCTACGCTTGGCGTTGTCACTAAAGTCATTCAGTAGTGAAGCCGCTAAGTTGTCTAGCTGTGGCCGTGTAAGCCGGTCCATGGCCGCGACACACGCCAAGTCGCGTAGCGTCGGTTCGTCTGACGCCAAGGCGTCATACAGGTCTTGCGGGTCTGGTGTTTTCGTGACCGTGAACGCGGCGATCCGCGCCAGGTCCGGCGTGTCCGGCGGGATGGGGACGTCGAACCGTCCGACCGGCAGCCCTTCCAGCAACGCCAGCAGCGGCACCGGCGACAGGGGCGATTGCGAAAAGCCGCCCCGGCCAAGGCTATCCAAAAAAGGCTGGGGCGGTGCCAACCCGCGGTACAGGGCAGCCAATGCGATCGGTTGTGAGCGGGGGTGTTCCAGGCCTTGGATGATCTGTTGCTGTGTATATGTCGGTTGCGCCGCGCCTGCGGCGCCCAGGACCGCCCGCCACGCGATCAGCGTGTCTGCTTCAGACGCCGCGTCAAAACCGCGCGCGACCCAAGCGGACAACGCCTGCTGTGCGGACGACGACGTGCTCATGTGCAAGCAATACGCCGCCATCGCGCGCACCGAGTCGGGCGCCTCTGGGTTTTGCAGCGCGTCGATTGCCGGCTGGGGTCGGTCGGGGTTGGCGTAGACCATCGCCCACAGGCGCGCCGCCACCACCTCAGGCTGCCCCGCCAACCAATCGACGTGTTCAGCCGTACCCGAGCGGTCGCCCAGCAACCCGCGCATGATCCAGGTCTGTGCAGCGGTGTCGCTGTCGCCCGCTGTGGTACTGTTGGCGATGACCGCTAAATAAGGCGCCGTGTCACGGGCCGCGCCGGCCAGCAGCGCCGCCGCGGTCAGCGCTTCGCTGCGGACCTGGGGGTCGGTGTCCGCGAGCAGGGCCTTGAGTAAGCCATGGACAGCCGGGCCATCCGCCAGATCGTTCAATTGGCCGGCCAAGTACGCGGCGCTGACCCGCGAAGGCGCGTCGGCCTCGGATACCAAGACCCCCAACCACCGCAGCCACGCCGCGTTCGGGATCGGGGGGC
The DNA here is from genome assembly GCA_029260715.1 of Phycisphaeraceae bacterium. Taxonomy (GTDB): domain Bacteria; phylum Planctomycetota; class Phycisphaerae; order Phycisphaerales; family Phycisphaeraceae; genus OFTM12. The sequence continues at coordinate 7,541 of JAJDCS010000008.1, forward strand.
GTCGCCACTGCCGGGCGCGGTCCAGCGCGTTGACGATTTGTAGAAAGTTGGCGTTGTCCTTAACCTCCAGCAGTTGTCCGACCGCGCCGTCTAGCACGCGTTGGTCGCGCCCGGCACGCCGGACCACAAAATTCAACGCACGCTCCCGCTCCTCCAGCGACACAGAGGTGAGTTTGTCTATATTGACGCGGACGTGCCACAGCGGCAGCAGTACAAGACCCAGGACGATGACTAAAACCGTCAGGGCCAGGTGAATAGCCAAGGGGACCCAAGCGGGGCGTCTGACGTTCCGGTGAACCATGGCGTTAGATCGTAAGTAATATGACAAGTAAGGGGTTCGAGAGACGGCGGTTGATAAAACTGGTCAACACGACTGACATTGTTAATGTAAATCAGCATGGGTAGCAATCGGAGCGGGCAGCTGGCTGACAAGCAGCGGATTTTGATATCAAACCGCAACTAAGTGCATTTTATATATGCGGTTAAGTTTTCCGAATGATTCAGCCGATAGACCCTAACGCAGCCTAGACTCTTAGAAAGAGAAAGAAGCGAGACCGCCTAGTGACACACGCACGACACGTCCATCAGACCAACAAAACCATGAGCGATTGGCGTGCGAGAACACCACTTGGTGTGCTGGCGGCAATCGTTGTGGCGTTAACCGGGTGCATCGATTATCAGGGGATGCACCACGTCCGCGACGACGGCCCATCCACCGCCGAGTTCCGCAACGAAGCGGAGTTTATCCCCAACGCGGTCTTGGTACGGGAAGACACGTCACCCAAGTGGCAACTCGGCCGATACGCCTTCAAACGCGGAGCCGATCGGCTGCTGGTGATCAGCAGGATCACCTCCTTCGCCGAGAAAGAAAGCGGCAGCCGCAGCAGAAACAGAAGAAACACCAACGCCAACTCGACGCCCAAGCGTTACGACCAGATCTTGGAGCGCGTTTGGATTTCGCTCGAACTCGGCGTCGAAACGGGCAAGCGGCTCGACCTGGATATGCTTCAGCAGAAGTTCCGCGTCGGCTACGACGAGGGGCCGATCGACGGGGAGATGTACGTTCAGCCCAACCGGGTGATCGGCCAACTCACGCTGGTGGAAGAAGGGCCCAATATCGTGGTCATCGATATCAGCATGCGTGTGAAGCCGATCCGCCTGCCCGCGTGGGAGTACAGCGGCGTGATTTCGGTGCCTGTCACACCCGCGGGCGTGCGGGCCAAGGCCGTTCAGCCTCAAGAATGGGCCAGACGCATGTCCGCCAAGCAGAAAGAAGCCGAAAACGCGGCGGCCAAAGAGGCACAAAAACGAGCGGCGGACGAAGCCCCGAAAACGACCCCGCCCCCCCAAGAACCTATGCCAGGCGAAGCCCCCGCCGTGACCCAGCCGGCCGAGCAGACGGGCCAGGACATCGAACTGGAAAAAATCCTTCTGAATCACAAGTGGATCGGCGACGACGGCGGGATTGAGTACAGGTTCCAATTCGACGCGGACGGAAAGTTTACTTACTCCACGAGCAGCACAGGCAACCCGCCCACGCTCAAGTGGGGCAAATACACCGTCAAGCGGGATCACGTGGTCCTGTCGGTGGCGTACGCCGGCAACGGCTCGGCGGGTCCAGAGGAGCAGCCCGCTAACACCACCGAGATCGTCAGGTGCCAACCGCAATCCGATGACAGCCTCTTGCTGGAGATGGTACACCCCGAGGGGCACACGTTTCATGGCGAAGGCGGCGGTACAATCTTCGTCACACCGACATCCTTCGAGGACATGCGTCTGGTGCCCCCGCCCGCTCGCAGGTAAAGCCGTACAGGCTTGACTGAATCACCCAATAGCCCGCTTAGCGATACGGATTAGCGTAAAAGCGGCTATCCCCCGGTCTGTAACGCGGCATTGCGTCGCGGCTCTCTCACATCGTTTGGGTGCCCTGACTTCGTATCAATACACCGAAGATTGTGGACAACCTGACAGTCCTTGTCGGCCCAGGCTGTCACGCGGACGCCTTACTAAAAATTTGTTAGCCTCTTAACCTCAACTGAACACCAAGATTAGAAATTGCACTGAATTTTTACCATATTTTGTAATGAAAAGCCTTGAAACCACAAGATATAGTATTATAATGGCGTGTCGCGGGTCATGGAGCGGGTTTAAGTCTTAGGTTCACCGGGGAGTAAAGAAAGATCGTTGAGGGGTTTGCAGGTCTAGCGTCTTGCCGCCGGTAGGGGCCGGTGGCGGGGTGATATAGCCGTTGTGCGTAGAGGAGCCTGTAATGGCGGTTCTTTGTGATACCCAAATCCGTGAATTGATCCCGATCGAGCCATTCGAGGACAACGTCAAGCGGGCTGGGCGCGTCTCGTATGGCGTGTCGAGCTACGGGTACGACGTGCGTGTGGGCACGGTGTTCAAGATATTTACTAACGTCTCGCCCACCGGCGGGCAGGCCGTCGTGGACCCCAAGAAATTCACGGACGACTCGTTCGTCACGGTCGACACCGCCAACACAGGCAAAGACCACGTGATCATCCCGCCCAACAGCTTCGCGCTGGCCGAGACGGTCGAGGTGTTCGACATCCCGCGAGACATCCTGGCCATCTGCGTGGGCAAGAGCACCTACGCGCGCTGCGGGATCATCGTCAACGTCACGCCGCTGGAGCCCCAGTGGCGCGGCAAGGTGACCATCGAGATCAGCAACACCACGCCGCTGCCGGCCAAGATCTACGCCAACGAGGGCATCGCCCAGATGATCTTTCTTAAAGCCGACCGTGTCTGCGCGGTCAGCTACGCGGATAAAGGTGGCAAGTACCAGAACCAGGGGGGGCTAACACTTCCAATGGTCGATTAAACCCCTTTCTGTGAGCCCGAGGTATGGTTGCCATGAAACGACAATACGCCAAGCCGCTATTGGAGCCGGATGTGCTGTGTCTGTACCGCCGGCCCGGATCGGTCGTCGCCCAGTTGGTGCGTGCCGGCCGGTGGGAAGGCGCCGCCGTGGGCTACGCGCCCGACACGGACAGCCAACTGCTCTACCACCGCTTCATGCGAACCCAGCCGCACGTGGGCCCGCTGGCGGGGGTCAACGAGCAACACCTAGTCGAGCTCCCCGAAGACGCGTCGGCTTACGAGATCGCCGCGGTGTTCGTCGAGCAGCTCGCCGGCGACGCCAAGATCGCAGACGACGGGGCACGGCTGTTGGAGCGCATCCCCACACTGGCCGGCCCGGTGCGCGTGGAGGTCATGGTCCCCCCCGGCCCGAATTGGCGGTGGGTTGTCCAGATCAACGGCAAGCAGGTGGCTAGCACCGAAGCCGACTGGCACGTGGACGCGCTCAAAGACCTAGCCAACCACCTACGCGACAAGGCGGAGGGGTTGGCGATGAACGAACCGAACGGCAGGATTGATCTGAGCTCGCTGACGGTGGAGTGAAGCAGGGGGGCTGTGCCCGTTTTGCGATGGATGGTCCGCCGGATGGCGGACCCTACGAAAAAACAGGAGCCGACCACCACGAGCCGCGACCGTAAGGGAGCGGTCACGAATAAGAAAGAAGTTTACTGCGTCGCCGCCGGGTGCCACTGGCAGCTTGCTGCCAGTGTGGGACGACAAAAAGGTTAGATCGCCACTGGCGGGCGAGCCGCCAGTGGCACACAAAATTAGTTAACAAGCTCGTCGGTGCACGGACGCACCGGCGGGCTCTTTGGGTTAAACGTCCGTCACAATTAGCCAAGAAAGGGCACGCCGCCATATGAAAATCGAACGCCGATTCACGACAGCAGACACGGACGTTTTCGAAACAGTGGAATGGACTTCGCGGTCGTGCAAGATCTCCAATCTTGACGGCTCAACGGTTTTCGAGATGAACGACGCCCAGGTGCCGTCGACCTGGTCGCAGCTCGCCACGGACATCATGGTCAGCAAGTACTTCCGCAAAGCGGGCGTGCCGCAGACCGATGAGAACGGCGATACGCTGCACGACGACAACGGTAAGCCGGTGACCGGCCCGGAGCGGTCGGCCCAGCAGGTCATCGCGCGCCTGGCCGGCTGCTGGAAGCATTGGGGCGAGAAGCACGGGTATTTCGATACCGCCGAGGACGCCCAGGCGTTCCACGACGAGCTGGCGCACATGATGCTCCACCAGATGGCCGCGCCCAACAGCCCGCAGTGGTTCAACACCGGGCTTTCCTGGGCGTATGACATCACCGGCCCGTCGCAGGGGCACTGGATCACCGACCCCGTCACGGGTGAGACGCGCCTGGCCGACGACGCGTACAGCCACCCCCAGCCGCACGCTTGCTTTATCCAATCCGTCAACGACGACCTGGTCAACGAAAGCGGGATCATGGACCTGTGGGTGCGTGAGGCGCGCCTGTTTAAGTATGGCTCGGGCACCGGGACGAATTTCTCCAAGCTCCGAGGAGAAAAGGAGCCGCTGTCGGGCGGCGGCAAGAGCTCCGGGCTCATGAGCTGGCTGCGGATCGGCGATCGTGCCGCCGGGGCGATCAAGTCCGGTGGCACGACCCGCCGAGCCGCGAAGATGGTCTGCCTCGACATGGACCACCCGGACATCGAGGCGTTCGTCGACTGGAAGGTACGCGAAGAGCTCAAGGTCGCGGCCATGGTCGAGGGGGCCAAGCATTTTTCGGACGACCTAAAAGAGGCAGCCCAGTCGCTCGGCTTAAAGCTGGACTACGACTTCAACGGCGAGTCGTACCAGACCGTCAGTGGGCAGAACTCGAACAACTCCGTGCGCATCGGCAACGACTTCTTCGCCGCGTTGGACCACAACGACGAGTGGTCGCTGGTCAACCGCACCGACGGGAAGGTGGACAGGAAGCTGCCCGCCAGACAGTTGTGGGAGAAGATCGCCTACGCAGCGTGGCGGTGCGCCGACCCGGGCGTGCAGTTCGATACGACGATTAATCAGTGGCACACCTGCCCGGAGTCGGGGCGGATCAACGCGTCGAACCCGTGCAGCGAGTACATGTTCCTGGACAACACGGCTTGCAACTTGGCGTCGCTGAACCTGCTGAAGTTTTTCGATTCTAAGGAGCGGGCGTTCGACGTGGACGGCTTTGAGCACGCCACGCGCTTGTGGACGGTGGTGCTGGAGATCAGCGTGCTGATGGCGTCTTTCCCGAGTCGTGAGATCGCCCGGCTCAGTTATGAGTACCGCACGCTTGGCCTGGGCCACGCCAACATCGGGGCCATGCTCATGCAAGCGGGCATCCCATACGACTCAGACCAGGGCAGGGCTGTGTGCGCGAGCATCACCGCGATCATGACCGGTCGCAGCTACGCCACCAGCGCGGAGATGGCCTCGCAGCTTGGGCCGTTCCCGGGGTATTACCCCAACCGTGAGGCCATGCTGCGCGTCATCCGCAACCACCAGCGCGCCGCCCACGGCGTGAATGATGCCGTGGACGCATCGCGGGTCGGCCTGGACGACTACGAGGCGCTGGACATCCCCCCCGTGCCGATCGACAAGGTGTGCTTGCTTGAGCCTGTCCAAGACGTCGGGCAGATCGCCAACGCCCCGACGCTGGTCGAGCGAGCGGGCGTGGCGTGGGACGAGGCGCTGAGCCTGGGCATCCGCTACGGGTACCGCAACGCTCAAGCCACCGTCATCGCGCCCACCGGCACGATCGGCTTGCTCATGGACTGCGACACCACCGGGCTTGAGCCGGACTTCGCGTTGATCAAGTTCAAGAAGCTGGCAGGCGGCGGGTATTTCAAGATCGCCAACCAGTCGCTGCGTCCGGCGTTGGAGAACCTGGGCCTCAATGACGAGCAGGTCCGCGACATCATGCGATACGTGCTGGGTCGATTGGACCTGGGCGTGCCCATGCCGGGTCAGGCGGTGGTCACCGCAGGCGACCAGAGCAACGAGCCCCAGACATTTGCGGACTTCTTAAAAGACAAAGGCCTCAACGACGAAGACCTGCGCAAGCTCACCGATTCACTGCCAACCATATTCGAGTTGGCCCACGGGTTCACAGCCTGGACGCTCGGCGAAGAGGCCATGGAGCGGCTTGGCATCAGCGAAGCGGATATCCAGTCAGCGGGCGGCAGCGTGCTCAAGGCCCTGGGCTTGAGCGGCGCGCAGATCGACGCGCTGAACCGCGTGATCTGCGGCACGCAGACCGTCGAGGGCGCCCCGCACCTCAAAGACCAGCAACTGCCCGTGTTCGACTGTGCCAACACGTGCGGCCCAACGGGCAAACGGTTTATCTCCACGCAAGGGCACATCCGCATGATGGCCGCCGCCCAGCCGTTCATCTCCGGGGCGATCAGCAAGACGATCAACCTGCCCAACGCCGCCAGCGTGGACGACATCAAGTCCTCCTACCGGCTTAGCTGGGAGCTCGGTTTAAAGGCCAACGCCCTGTACCGCGACGGGTGCAAGCTCAGCCAACCGCTGAACACCAAAGCCGACGCGGACGACGGCGTCGAGGACGAGGAGGCCATCGAATTGGGAAAGGAAGAGGTCGCTACCGAGGTGGCGGCTGTGGCTGGCCGCGTGGCGGCTGCGGTGAGTGACGAAGAGGCGATCGAGGCGGACGCGGATGAGCCAACCGGCATGAAAGAGATTATTAAAGAAAGGGTCCACACGGTCGAAAAGATCGTCGAGCGCGTGGTGGAGCGCCCGTTGCGGCGGCGCCTGCCCGACACGCGCAGCAGCGTCACCCACAAGTTCAACGTGGCCGGGCACGAGGGCTACCTCACCGTCGGGCTGTACGAAGACGGCACGCCGGGCGAGCTGTTCATCACCATGGCCAAAGAGGGCTCGACCATCGGCGGGCTGATGGACTCGCTGGGCACGGCTGTGAGCGTGGCGCTGCAATACGGCGTGCCGGTCGAGTCATTGGTCACCAAGTTTACCCACCAGCGGTTCGAGCCTGCGGGCATGACCCACAACTCGGACATCCCGTTCGCTAAGAGCCTGGTGGATTACATCTTCCGGTGGATGGGCATGGAGTTCATCCCCGGCTACCGCGCTGCCAACGCCCCAATGCGGCTGCGTCAAGCGGACGTGGAGATTTCACTTGAAGACAGCGACGAAGCCGAGGCAAAGGCTTCCAGTGAAGCGCTGACACACGCACCCGAAGCGGTAAGGCGTGATCTACGCGACCACGCTGACACGCAAGACCGCGACGCGGATCAGCCAGAAGCCGCCTCACCACCCCGCCACGTCACGGCGGAGACGGCTGAAGCCGACCACGGCGACGCAGACACTTCAAAAAAACCAGCCGGGCAGAGCGGCCAAGGCGTTACAGACCCCAAGGCCCGCATCGAGAAAAGCTTGCTGGACCTGCTGCGTCGTGGCGCAACGCAGCCCCAACGCGACAAGAACGCGACCGCAGCTGCTGAGCAGGCCAAGACAAGCCCGCAGGGGCAGAACGTGCATATCCGCACCAAGGTTTCGGCGTCCGCCACGCTGGCCACCGCGATGACCCACGTGCAGGCCGACGCGCCGGCGTGCGACGTGTGCGGGACCATTACCGTGCGCAACGGTACCTGCTACAAGTGCTTGAACTGCGGGAACTCAATGGGTTGCAGTTGATAAGGAATAAATCCGCGACGCGGCGTATTGCACCTTGGTAGCACGGGGCGGCTCCGCGCGGAAGACAACGGAGGTTGTTTGCATGTTTCTATGCATACGGCTGACCCGGCGTGTTGATACAGCCTCACGTCGGCAGGCGAATCGCGTCTGTCAATGAAAATAACAAAATAGTTAAAGTTATTCATTGACGAAACGGTTCTGTGATATTACAAATAAGAGTGACAAGTCGGATTGATTGTGACGCGGGAGGCACCGGAAGGACGGGAACAACACTAAACAAACGCATCGTGCGATTGTCAGCAACACACAATACCGGGCGGAGGTGTTTGAATACACTTCGGTGGTTGCTTTGAAGACGGGCTTGGGGGTCAACAGTGACGCGGCCGCGCTCCGGCCCTTGGCTTTCGAACAATTCAGATCTGTAACAAGCTAACTTTGTTCTCTTCTCTCTCCTCTCTTCTCCACTCCCCCTCGGGCACCACCACCCGAGGGGGAATTTTTTTAACCCCACCCGCCCACACGCAGCGCCTAGAAATACCGCCGGTGGCAAACAGATCTGCTACACTCCCCGCCGATGGAACCGCTGATTGTTACGCTCGACGGCCCGGCCGGGTCGGGTAAGTCGACGGTCGCCGGGCTGTTGGCCAAGCGGCTGGGGCTGGAGCTTCTAGACACCGGCGCGATGTACCGCGGGCTGACCGCGTGCTGCCTGGACCGGGGCATCGATCCGGCCAGCCAACCCGATGCGGCGATGGACTTGGCCAAGCGGGTCTCGGTGCGGTTTGACTGGGGGGGGCACCCGCCGCGGCTGTACGTGGACGAACGCGACGTAACCGATCGCCTGCGCGACGCGGACGTGACCGCCAGCGTCAGCGACATCGCGTCGATGAGCGACATCCGGATGGTGCTGGTCAAAGCCCAACGTCAGATCGCCGAACACCACCCCCGGCTGGTGACAGAAGGGCGGGACCAGGGGTCGGTGGTTTTCCCCAAAGCGGCGGTGAAGTTTTATTTAGACGCCAACCCACGCGTGCGAGCGGCCAGGCGCGCTGCCCAGTTGCGCGAATCGGGGCGACCCGCCGATGAAGAAAAGATCCTTCAGCAGATCACCCGCCGCGACCACCGTGACGCCAACCGGACGGACGGGCCGTTGATCTGCCCCGACGACGCGATCAAAGCGGATACGTCCGACTTACCGCTGGACCGGGTCGTTGACCTGCTTGAACAAAAGGTCCGCCAAGCCGTGGGCGACCGCCTGGGGCCGAACTGATGGGTGAGATGGGGGTCATCGAGTCGCTGCGTGCCCGCCAGCCCGGGTCACCGCTGGGGCGGGTGGCGTGGTGGTACTTCATCCACGCGGTGTGCTTCACGTGGTTGGTCACCTGTTACAGGTTCCGCGCCTGGGGGCTGCACAACCTGCCCCGGCGCGGGCCGGTGCTCTTGCTGAGTAATCATCAGTCATACCTTGACCCCATCGCGATCGGCGTGGCGTGCCACTACCGGCAGTGCCACGCCATGGCCCGATCCACGCTTTTCCGCAACCCCGTGTTCGGGGGGCTGATCCGGTCGATGAACGCCACCCCGATCGAGCGTGGGCAGGCTGACTTGGCGGCCATACGCCGCTGCATTGAGGTGCTGCGTCAGGGGCACGCGCTGCTGCTGTTCCCCGAGGGCACGCGCACGCCCGACGGCACGACCAAGCCGTTCGCCAGCGGCACCACGCTGCTAATCAAGCGGGCCATGCCACAAGTTGTGCCCGTGGCGGTCGAAGGAGCATACGACGTCTGGCCCAAGGGGCGGGCGATGAGGCTCACCGGACAGATCAGCATCGCGCTGGGCAAGCCGATCCAACCCCAAGAATTACTGGACATGAAAGGCGACGCGGGGCTGGAGCGCGTACGAAGCGAAATCGAGGCGATGAGACTCTCATTGGTTGATCGACACAGGCGCGGGCTATCAAGTTAAATCGCTTAACGAGGCCATTCAAAATATCCGCCACATGTTTGAAAGCAATAGATGTTCGTCGCGCAAGCCCATTCATTCTCACAGCAAGCCCGCCTGGCGATTACGCTTTCTTGGGTGGCCGGCTACACCAACACCCTGACGATCTTGACGTGTGACGCTGTGACTTCACACGTCTCAGGCACGACTTCCAGCTTCGGTCGAGCTGTAGCCGAAGGGTCGTGGGGGGTGGCGGGGTTTCTGTTGTTTCTGCTGACTTCGTTCTTATTTGGCGCGGTGATATCGGGCTACACCACGGAGCTGGGGCATCGCCGGGCATGGGCATCGATCTATGTGCTGCCCATGTCGATAGAAGCCGTCTTGTTGGCTGTTTTCGCCTTGAGCGTGGAGCTTCATGGCCACCGGCAGCTTGAGCAAGGCGCGGCTTTGCTATGGATGACAGGTGTCGCCTCAGCGGCGATGGGTCTGCAGAACGCCACCATTACCCGTATATCCAACAGTGTAGTACGCACCACGCACGTCACGGGCGTGCTGACCGATCTAGGGCTTGAGGCCGTGCAATTCCTCTGGTGGCTTAGAGACCGGCGCTGCAATGCACCGCAGGGGCTAATCCGCGCAATCGTTCGCAGCGTCCAGACGCACCCCACCGCAGGTCGTCTGGTGATGCTCGCGTCGATCGTCGGCTCGTTCGCGTTAGGAGCCGGGTTAGGAACTTTCGCGTTTGATCACCTAGCCCACTGGTCGATGTGTCCGCCGGTGGCGTTCTTGGTGTGGATTATCTACCAGGACCGCCGCCACCCCATCGCGGAGATTGAGCCGTTTACCCTCGAATCAGTCACCAGACAAGCACGGGACGGACTGGCGGTGTTCCATTTACGCAACGGTGCTTCCGGGGACAAGAAAAGCCACCACATGCCTAACCTGCAACTGTGGTCCGAACGGCTGGCACCCACTATACGGGTGGTAATCCTTGATATCGGTGATATGTTGCAACTGGACGCCAACGCCGCATTGGAGTTGCGGGCTTTACTGGCTCACTTCGACGCCCGACGGCGGCGTTTGATCATCGCGGGCGTCAGCGAGAAGCAGATGGCCCAGTTCCGCCGTGCCGGCGTCAAGGAACTGTTAGACCCTCAGAACATTTGTCCGGATTTGGACATTGCCATTGCTCGCGGGTTGGTCCTGTTGGATGACATGCAGGGGTAATAAGCCCTCCTTTTGTAGTATCACCGATTAGATCGTCCAATTTTTAAGACACGCTCAAGCGGGCGGGGTTGTAGAAATGTGCCTAAAATGATTGCCCGGAATAAGTTGTATGTGATAACCTTTGGAGCCGGGCAGGTTTAGCCCGTGATCAAGGCTTGTTATGGCGACACTGTTCATCGCAATTGGGGCGGGGGTGGCGTTCATCATCGCGTACCACACGTACGGGCGGTGGCTGGGCGGGAAGATATTCAGCCTAGCCGCCGACGCGGTCTGCCCGTCGTGTCGCCTCAATGACGGCGTCGATTACGTGCCCACGCCCAAAGCGATCGTGTTCGGGCACCACTTCACATCCATCGCCGGGACCGGTCCGATTGTGGGGCCGGCGATCGCGATCATGTGGGGGTGGCTGCCGGCGCTGCTGTGGGTGGTGCTGGGGTCGATCTTCATCGGCGCGGTGCACGACTTCGGGGCGCTGGTCGTGTCGCTACGCAACAACGGGCAGACCGTGGGCGACATCGCCGGGCGCGTGCTGAACCGCCGCGTGCGACTGCTGTTTTTGTTGGTGCTGTTCATGTCGCTGACGATTGTGCTGGCGATCTTCGGGCTGGTCATCGCGGCGGTGTTTCAGCAATACCCGTCGTCGATCTTCCCTTGCATGGTGCAAATCCCAATCGCGGTGGCGATCGGGCTGTGGCTACACCGCAAGGGGGTGGGCCTGTTTGTGCCGTCGCTGGTCGCGCTGGCGGTGATGTACCTCACCGTGATATGGGGCGACGCGGGTTGGCTACACAGCATCAACCAAACCCTGGCTGGCTGGTCGAAGATGCAATGGGTGCTGGTGCTGCTGGGGTATTCGTACATCGCGTCGGTGCTGCCGGTGTGGACGCTGCTTCAGCCGCGGGACTACATCAACTCGCTTCAACTGCTCACCGCGTTGGGGCTGATTGTGGGTGGGCTGGTGTGGGCGACGTTTTTAGGCGGGGCGCCGCCGGTGCCGGGCGCGGCCAGGCCGGCGCTGGAGATCGTCGCCCCCGCTTGGCAGTTCAGCCCGGCCGACGCGCCGCTGATGTTCCCGTTCTTGTTTATCACCATCGCCTGCGGGGCGATCAGCGGGTTTCATTGCCTGGTCTCCAGCGGCACCAGCAGCAAGCAACTAGAAAACGAAGCAGACGCCCGTTTTGTGGGGTTCGGCGCGATGCTCACAGAGGGTTTTTTGGCGACGCTGGTGATCCTGGCGTGTGTGGCGGGGATCGGGCTAGGGGTGCAGGCAAACGACGGGTCGGTCCTGCTGGGCGAAGCGGCGTGGCAGACGCGATACGCCTCGTGGACCGCTGCCCAGGGGCTTAGCGCCAAGGTCGGCGCTTTTGTGGACGGGTCAGCCAACTTCCTGAAAGCGATCGGGCTGTCACCGGGTGTGGCGGTGGCGCTGATGGGTGTGCTGGCGGCGTCGTTCGCCGGGACCACGCTCGACACCGCCTGCCGCTTGCAGCGGTACGTGGTGCAGGAGCTAGCCGCCACGTTCGCGCCGCGCGTGTCCCGGTCGGCCTGCGGGGCGTGTGGGTATGACCTGTCATTCAACGTTTCGGGGCAGTGCCCGAAGTGCCAGGCGCCGCTAAGCGGGCACGACCACCCAACCGCCGGCACCGGCGTAGGCCTCAACCCGCTAGTGTGGCTCACCAACAAGCACACGGCCACGGTCTTCGCGTGTGTGGTCGCCGCTGCTATCGCCGCGATGCCGCTGCCGGGTCAAAGCTGGGCTTGGGCCAACGCGGGCAAGGGCGGCATGATCCTTTGGCCGATGTTCGGGGCGACAAACCAACTGCTGGGCGGGTTGTCGTTCCTGGTGATCGCGTTTTATCTGTGGCGACGCGACAAGCCGATATGGTTTTTGGTCCTGCCGATGGTGTTTATGCTCATCATGCCGCTGTGGGCGATGGGGATGCAGCTATTCGTGGGGTTCGGCAAGACGCCCAGTTGGTGGTCGTCGGGTAATTGGGTATTGGTAGTGATCGGGTTGGCCACGCTGGCCCTGGAGGTGTGGATGATCTGTGAAGCCGTGTTGCTGATGCCGCGTGTCAAGGGCGTGCTTGAGCCCGTGCTTGAGGGAGCGGCGGCGGGCGTGGCTGAACCTGTCAGCTCGGCTGGAACGGAAACAAGGGGTGTACGGTGTTGAAACGATGCGCGGTGTTGATATTTACGGTGTTTGCCCTTGGCTGCCACGGCGGCCTGGAGCAGGTTGTGCCGCCGCGCGCCACGGTGGTTGGCGTTGAACTCATCGAGCAGACCCGCGACGGCGCGCGTGTGGAAGTTGTGATCGGCGTGGGCAACCCCAACCGCGCAGCACTGCCGCTGGCGTGGAGCCGGTACACGCTGGCGGTCGACGGGGTGGGGGAGTTTACCTTTTCGGATGACCCAAACCGCACCGTGCCTGCCGGGCAAAACAAGGGCGCCAACAGCCTCGGTTGGCAGAAGGTGCGGCTGCCGCTGGCGTTCGCCACCAACGGGGCCTCGCTGCGGGGGGCGCGCTTCGACGTGCGGGGCGATCTGCACTACCAGCCGCCGGGCGAGATCCGCAAAATCCTGATCAACACAAAAACAGACCTGCCGTCGGTGCGGTTCGACGGCCAGGGCGTGATCCAGTAATAAAAAGCTAGGTAAATGCGCCTCAGACCGCCTCGCTCTTGTCGTTAAACGGTTAAACGCCATGCACACGCTCCCTGAAGATCGCCGCTACCTGATCCCGTTCCGGTCGGTGCTGCTGCCGCAGATTTTTACGGACGTGCTGGTGATCGGCGCGGGCGTGGCGGGCTTGCGCGCGGCGTTGGCGGCGAGCGAGTACGCCGACGTGATCGTCGCGTGCAAGGGCGACCTGAGCGGGTCGAACACCTGGATGGCCCAAGGCGGCATCGCGGCGGTGCTCGACCGCAACGGCGCAGACCAAGGGCAGTCATTAGAAACCACGGACGCAGAGCACGACTCTTGGACGGCCCATATCACCGACACACTCAACGCGGGCGCCGGGTTGTGCGACGAGTCCATGGTGCGCCGCGTCGTCGAGGCCGCACCCGCACGGATCGCCGAACTGCTCAAGTGGGGGATGCGGTTCGATACCAAAGCTGGGCCCACCACACCCACCGCCGACTTGGCGCTTGGCAGAGAGGGGGGGCACACGTTTGCAAGAATCCTGCACGCCCACGGCGACGCCACCGGGCGGGAGCTGATGCGCACGCTCCACCAACGGGTCGGCGATCAAGACCGCGTCCGCCTGTTTGATCAGTGCTTTGTCTTGGATTTACTAACCGTGGACGCGCCCCCGTCGCACGGCGGCAAAGACGCCGCCGCACCAGCCGGCCGGTGCGTGGGCGCGATCACCCACCACCCCAAGTACGGGCTGCAGGTGATCTGGGCCGGCGCGACGATCCTGGCAAGCGGCGGGTGCGGGCAGGTCTACCGCGAATCCACCAACCCGCCCGAGGCGACGGGCGACGGTTTGGCCATGGCGTACCGCGCGGGGGCGAGGCTGGCGGACATGGCGTTCGTGCAGTTCCACCCGACCACGCTGTACATCGCCGGCGCCGCGAGGTCGTTGATCTCCGAAGCCGTGCGCGGCGAAGGCGCGGTGTTGATCGACCGCAACCACCACCGGTTCATGCCCGAATACGACAGCCAAGCCGACCTGGCGCCCCGCGATATTGTCAGCCGCGCCATCTTGGCGCAGATGGCCAAGACGCACTTTAGCCACGTCTACCTCGACTGCCGCCCGATCGGGCGCGACCGATTCGCCCAGCGGTTCCCCGGCATCTACTCGGTACTTCAAAAATTTGGAATGGACCCCGGGCAGACGCCCATCCCCGTCCACCCCTCGGCTCATTACATGGTGGGGGGGGTCCACACCGACGAGCAGGGGCGCACCGGCGTGGACGGGTTGTACGCGTGCGGCGAGGCGGCGAGCACGGGCCTGAACGGCGCCAACCGCCTGGCCAGCAACAGCCTGCTCGAGGGGCTGGTGCTCGGGCAGATTACCGGCAGCGTCTGCCGTGAGGCGATGGAGAACAAAACGGCCAACGGCGAACCGCAGGGCAGGCCCGTAAAAATTGTTTCGGACATCCGCCCGTCGGACCGGTCGGAGCTTGACTTGGCCGATGTGCGGTCGAGCCTGCGGTCGGTCATGTGGCGGCACGTGGGCATCGAGCGAGAAGGCGACCGGCTGGCGGAGGTGATGGAGATGTTTGAATTCTGGTCGCGGTACACGCTCGATAAAATTTTCGACGAACGAGCGGGGTGGGAGGTGCAGAACATGCTGCTGGTGGGCGCGTTGATCACGCGCTCGGCCCAGTGGCGGTGCGAGAGCCGTGGCACGCACTACCGCAACGACCACCCCTACCCGGCTGAGGATTTCCGTTGCCACGACCTCTGGCAGCGGTCACACAAAGACCCAGCCGTGCAGCCGGTCCGGACCGTCGAATCACCGGTTGTGACGTAATAGAGCAACCGGCGTCATTATCCTATTCGGTGACAGTTGTCATGGCGGAGCCGCGTTTCACGGCTTGCAAGCAAGCCGTGCCACCCAGCCGGTTGTGACTTAATAGCGAGGCCCGAATTAAAAATGGCAGAACATTGACAGCAGCACGCGGCTGTCGAAGTTTTTGTCGTTTGAGATGGGGAAACTCACGCCCAGGCCGAAAATCAGGTTCGATGACTCGATCGGCCGGACCTTGATCCCCGGCGTAAGGTTCACCACCGTTTCTTCTTCGTGTCCGCTGACCACCGATGAGCCGTCCAGCTCGATCAGGCCCTCGATCCGTGGTGTGAAGTGGTAGAGGACCGACAGGTTGAACTCTAATTCAAGGTCTTCCTCGTCTTTTTCCGCTTCCGGCTCGTTGGTGGGGATGCCGAACCCAAGAGACGCGATCACTTCGAGACTGTCTTTCTTGTAGCCCGCAGTGATAAACGGCTCGATGTGCAGGGTGTGGTCGTTGCCGATGTTTTTGTCGTCGTCGCCGGTCGGCAGCACCAACTCGATGCCCCCGCCGATGACCAGGCCGTGCGACTCGAGGGCGTAGCTGGCGAGCTTGATGGCGACCTCGACATCCCCGAAATTATTTTCGTTGGGTTCGTCGGATGGGTTGGTGAAGGTGAAGGGGGCGTGGATCTCAACGCTGACATTCTCGTTAAACGCGTACTCCGCTTCCAGGCGAAGCATCTGGTCGTCGCTGACACGTTCGTCGTTGTCGACCTTGGTGAAGATGTAGTCAAAACGGATTTTTGTGTCCGGCGTGGGGGATTCGGCGACAAGTGGGTGGCTGAAGTGCAGGTGCGTGTGGCGGCGGGCCGGGTTAACTTCCTCGGGTTGAACGGCGAGCACGCCCTGAGCGGAGAGACACAAGAGCAATGCTGCAAGACAGACGATGCGACGTGGCATGGATATAGACCCTTTTGTTTGTGCTAAGAACAATGGTTCGGGTTCAACAGGGTTTCGAGTTCAAATGACACTCATTGTGACCCTGCTGATGTGCCGCCCCCTGATCTTGGCGCGGCGGCAGCAAACTATTCACTAGACGCCGCGTGAGCTTGGGGCATCCACCGCCCAAAACCGCTCACGAGCCAGATGGTAATGCCCGAACAGTCGGTGTCAATTTCCATCTGTGTGTGCCGTCGTTGTCCGCCTGGGCTAGAATCCGCGTATGACCATGCGATTGGTGAAAAATATTTACTTGGCTGACACCGCGCGTGTGCTGGGTGAAGTTGAATTGGGCGAGGGTGTGAGCGTGTGGTACGGTGCGTCGATCCGCGGCGACGTGGCCAAAATCACCGTCGGCGGGGGCAGCAATGTCCAGGACAACGCGGTCATTCACTGCGACTCGGGCGTGCCCAACACGATCGGCCGCGACGTCACAATCGGCCACGGGGCGATCGTGCATGGCCAATCGGTCGGCGACGGGACGCTGATCGGCATGGGCGCCACCGTGCTGGGGCGCACGCGCATCGGCAAGGGGTGCCTGATCGCGGCCGGGGCGGTGGTCACGCCCGGCTCTGAGGTGCCCGACGGGATGGTCGTCGCCGGTGTGCCGGGCCGGGTCGTGCGAGAGACAACGGACGAAGAGAAGAAGTATTTGCAGTGGCTGGCTCCGCATTACGTAGCGTTGGCTCGCCTGCACGAACAGCAGAAAGACGACCCGCGTGTGCGCCCGTGGGGGTGAGACCTCGCATGTCACGCCAATTCAAACTCAGGGGCTTTATTGATGTATCTATTCCCCGCGATCGACCTACGAGGCGGCCAAGTTGTGCGCCTGTACCAAGGCGACTTCGCTAAAGAAAAAACATATTCCGCCGACCCTGTGGCACAAGCACAGGCCTTCGCCCAAGCGGGGGCCACGTGGCTACACCTGGTCGACCTGGACGGCGCGCGCAGCGGGCGTATGGCCCACCTGGACGTGATCCGGCGGGTCTGCCAAGAGACACCGCTGCGCGTCGAGGTGGGCGGCGGTGTGCGATCGGAGGGGGCGATCCAACAACTCTTGGAAGCCGGTGTTGAGCGAGCGATCGTGGGCACAGCCGCGCTCAAAGACTGGGCCTGGTTCGAGGGGTTGATGGGCAACCCGACGTATCGGGGGCGCGTCGCCTTGGGGCTCGACGCGCGCGACGGCAAGCTGGCCGCCGACGGGTGGGAGAGCGCCACAGCCCTGACCGCGATCGAAGTCGCCAAGCGCATCCGCGACTGGCCCGTGCCCGCGATCATCTACACAGACATCGCCACCGACGGCACCATGCAAGGCCCAAACGCGGAGGCGACCCGCCGTGTGGCGGAATCGACCAACGTCCCCGTCGTGGCTTCGGGCGGCGTGGGCAGCCTCGACCACCTCCGCGCCCTAACCAAGCTACCCATCCAAGGCGCGATCGTGGGCAAGGCGCTCTATGAAAAAGCGTTTACGATCGAAGAAGCGATCGAGGCGTTTGAAAAAACGCCAAATTAATACCCGCCCCCTGTAGCATCTCCACGCCGAATACCCACCTTCAGCACGCGGACAACGCCGTACCCAGAGGCGCAAGCCCGCACCGCGATCCGCTGTTATCGCCCTTAAGCGCATTGGTTCACTAACCCAAACTGCTTAAAGGGTTCTGAATCGCCACCTTAAGAATGTCGATGAGTAAACATTGGGAGGGTTTTATCGTTAAGGCCTCTTTGCCAGTGTAAAAATAGACATATTATTGGTCTTGCCAGCTTATGCGGATCACACACAAGCTCATTCTCGGGATCATACTACACGCCGCTCTGATTTGGGGGGTGGGCGTCTACGCAACCCGGACCAGCCAAGAGAGCCTGCGGAACGCGATCGAGCAGGCATCCGCCACACGCGCCACGGCTGTCATGGATGAGATCGACAGGACGATCCACGCCCGCGCCGCTGAGTGGTTGGCCTACACATACAGCCCGCTGGTGCAGAGGGTCTTGCAAGCCTCAAACGAAGCGTTTGAAAATATGCCCGACCCGCAGGGTTTTATTGACCGGCATGATAAAACATGGCGCAACGCGGAGGGGCAGCCCGCTAACCAATTTATGGAAGGGCTCTTGGCCAATGAATTGGCCCATGACATGTGCGTCAGGCTCAACGAGCTGGCGAACGAGAACGGGTACGCCGTGTTTGGCGAGGCGTTTATCACGAACCGCTACGGCGCCAACGCGGCGCAGACAAACCGCACCTCCGACTACCGGCAGGACGACGAGTATTGGTGGCGCACGGCTGTCCGAGACCGGTTGTATATAGGCGACGTGGGCTTCGACGACAGCTCGGGCGTGTTTTCCACCGACATCTGCGTGCGTGTGGACGATCATGACGGCAACCTCTTGGGTGTCCTCAAAGCGGTTTTTAATATTCAGGAAGTGATCAGCATCCTCGACACGCGCTCGGAAGGGCCTTGGAGCGAGTCGAACAAACGCCTGGTCCTGTTCACCAAAAACAAGCAAATTATCCATGTAGGCAACGAGACGGTGTCGCCTCTGCGTGATGGGTCGGCTTACTTCGACGGCATCGAGCTGCAAGCTGGCCACGACGTGGTCACCACCCAGCGAATCGACCAAAAGGCGGGTGACGAGTTGCTATCGACCTACGCGCCTTCACACGGCTACAGCGGTTTCAAAGGGCTGGGCTGGGTACTCCTTGTCGAGAACCACGCGGAGTCCGTCCTGGAGCCGGTCCGCCGTCTCCGGGATCACATCATGCTGATCGCCATGCTCGCGACGCTTGTCACGCTGGTCATGGGCGGGCTCTTGGCGGTCTCACTTTCCAGCCGCATCGGCCGCCTGGCCAGCGCCACCGAGCGGTTCGGGCAAGGCGAACTGGACGCCGCGGTCCAGCTCGAAGGCCGCGACGAGTTGGCCCAGTTGGCGGCCTGCTTCAACCGCATGGCGCGCGACCGCAAGCAAGCCGAAGACGAACGCCAGAATATCCACGATGAACTGGTGAAAGCCTCGCGCATGGCGGGTATGGCCGAGGTGGCGACCGGCGTGCTGCACAACGTGGGCAACGTCCTGAACAGCGTAAACCTCAGCGCCAACCAGATCGCCAAGACCGTGCGCAAAAGCCAGTCGCGGCACTTGGCGTCGGTGACCGAGCTGATCCAGCAACACACCGAAGACCTCGCCCAGTTCATTACAAAAGACGAAAAGGGCAAGCTCCTGCCGGCGGTGCTGGGGGAAATCAGTGAACTCTTGGCCCAAGAGCAGGCACAACTCGCCAAAGAGGTTCTGTTGCTGACGGACCACGTCGAGCACATCAAGACGATTGTGAGCATGCAGCAGGGCCTGACCAAGTCCAGTGGCGTGATGGAAAAAGTATCGCTATCGGCGATGGTGAAAGACGCGGTACACGTAAGCCTGAAGGGCTTGTCTCGGCACGGGATCCGGCTAGTGGAGCAATACGAAGCCCAAGCCGACCAGGTCATCCTGGACAAACACAAGGTGCTCCAGATTTTGATCAACCTCATCCGCAACGCAAAAGACGCGATGAAAGGCTGTCATGATGGCGAGCGTGTGTTGTCGCTGCGTGTCCACCGGTGCGACCCGCTGCGCATCCAGGTGCAAGTGACCGACACGGGCAGCGGCATCGACCCGGAAAACCAAGCCAAGATTTTCACGCACGGCTTTACCACCAAACAAGACGGGCACGGTTTTGGCTTGCACGCAAGCGCGCTGGCCGCCAAGGAACTGGGCGGCTCGCTGACCGCCCACAGCGACGGCGCCGGGGAAGGGGCGACGTTCACGCTGGAACTGCCCTACACCCAAATGGAAACTGTGCAGACATGACCGACTCGCAAGAGAACATGAACCGCCGCATCCTCGTGATCGACGACAACGAAGCGATCCACGAGGACTTCTGCAAGGTCCTGGGCCACGACGACGGCGGAGACGCCGGCGGGCTCACCGCGGCCATGCTCGGCCAAGACAAGACGAGCAACCATGTCGTGACGTACGAAATCGACTCGGCGTTCCAAGGGCAGGAGGGCCTGGAAAAAGTCCGGGCCGCCCTAGTGGCGGGGCGGCCCTACGCGATGGCGTTTGTCGATATGCGCATGCCCCCCGGCTGGGACGGGCTGGAGACGATCAAGCGGATCTGGGACGCGGACCCGCGCATCCAGATCGCCATCTGCACCGCGTATTCAGACTACCCTTGGGGTGACATCGTGGATCAGTTGGGTGTGACCGACTCGCTGCTGATCCTCAAAAAACCGTTTGACGAAGCCGAGGCCTGCCAGATGGCGCTGGCCATGACGGAGAAATGGAACATCACCAACCAGCGGGACATCGCCGATGACCTGCTCCGCCACGACACATACCACGACAAACTCACCGGCCTGCCCAACCGGACCTTGCTTAACGAGCACATCCAGCGTTGTATCCAGCGGTCGCTGCTGCACCCGGAATACGCCTACTCGCTGCTGATCGTTGAGATGGATGACTTCAAAGTTGTCAACGACAGCCTCGGCCACAAGACCGGTGATGACCTGCTGATCGGGATTGGGAAAAGACTGTTGGACATCGTACGCACGCTCAACATCGCCATACGCCCGATTGACGGCAAGATCGGACGCCTGGGCGGTGACGAATTCTTCATCTTGCTAGACGGCCTAAAAAAGTGGGAAGACGCCGCTTCGATTGCCCAACTGGTCCATGACTCGCTGCAAAAACCGTTTTTGTTAAACGAGGTTGAACGCACGGTGTCGGTCAGCATCGGGATCACGACCAACCAGGTTAAATACACCCTGCCCGATGATATGCTCCGTGACGCGGACACCGCGCTTTATCAAGCCAAGGCACGGGGTAAAAGCCGCCACGTCGCCTTCAACTCGCAGATGCACGACCGCGCCGTTGAGCGGTTGCACATGGAAAACGACCTGCGCAAAGCCCTGGACCGCAACGAACTGAAAATCCAGTACCAGCCCCTCGTGTCGCTTTCGACTGGGCGGATCGATAGCTTTGAAGCGCTGGTCCGTTGGAACCACCCCGAGCGCGGCTTCACCCCGCCTGACAAGTTTATCCCGCTTGCTGAGAGCACCGGGTTAATCGTCCCGATCGGGCACTGGGTGCTGTGCGAAGCCTGCCGGCAGGTCCGGAAGTGGCAGCAAGAGATTCCGGGGTATGACGACTTGTCCATCGGCGTGAACGTCTCTGTCAAGCAGTTGGTCAAGCCGGGTTTGGATGAAGAGGTCCAGCAGGTGTTGCGGCATATTGACCTGGACCCAAACAACCTGCACCTGGAAGTAACAGAGAGCGCCGTCATGGAGAACACGGAACTGGCTACCTCCATGCTCGAAAAACTCAGGGCACAGGGCATCGGCATCCACCTGGACGACTTCGGCACCGGCTACTCATCACTGAGCTACCTGCACACCCTGCCGATCACTGCGATCAAGGTCGACCGTTCATTCATCAGCCGTCTGAGCACCGACAACAGGCACACAGCCACCGTGCAGGCGATCCAGACGCTCGCAGAGAACCGCAATATGAAACTCATCGCCGAGGGGATCGAAACCCTGGAGCAACTGGTCCAACTCCAGGCGCTGAATTGCGACTTGGGCCAAGGGTATTACTTCGCCAAACCGATGGACGCTCAGGACGCCACCGCGCTGATATCCTCTGACAGGAACCTTGTCTTGTTGCAATAGCCCGCCTCGTCCAGCGAGGCCACGAGCCCCAACGCCCCGGCGGTGAGGACCCACCCCGTGCCCCCGGCGCTGACCAGTGGCAGAGCGATGCCCTTCGTGGGGATCAACACCGTCACCACCGCGATATTGATCAGCATCTGTAGCCCCAGCGTCATGATCACGCCAAGCCCAAGCAGCCGCCCGAATCGGTCACCGCACCTGCTGATGACGCCCAGCCCCGCGATGATGACCACCAGGTACAGGCCGATGATCAGCCCCGCGCCGGACAGCCCCAACTCCTCGCAGATCACCGCAAAAATAAAATCGGTTGTGTCTTCGGGCAAGTAGCCCATTTTCTGCAACCCGTTGCCCAGCCCCCGGCCCCACAGCCCGCCGTGCGCGATCGCCACCATGGACTGGATCGGGTGATATCCGCTGCCCATCGGGTCTGCCCAGGGGTCCATAAACGCGGTCAGGCGAGCCAGCCGGTACGGGCTTTGAGCAATCGCCGCCACCACCGTCGCAGCAGCCACCGGCAAGGGCAACGCGATCTGCCACACACTAGCCCCGCCGGCGATCAGCACGCCAACCGCCACCACACCGATCAGCACCGCCGTGCCCAGGTCTTCAATCATGACCAGCCCACACGCCAGGCCTACTAACACCAACGCCGGCGCCAGCCCGTGCCAGAACCTACCCATCACACCGCCCCGCCGCGTACACCAGCCCGCTAACGCCAACACCATCACCCACTTCACAAACTCGCTGGGCTGGAACGAGACGCCCCACGACCGGGGCCCCAGGTATAGCCACCGCGTCGAGCCGTTCACCGTCCTGCCCATCCCCGGCACCAGCGTCAGCACAACCAAACCCAGCGACAACACCACAACCCACAACACCGGGCTAGCCGGCCCGCGAACCGCCAAAACATGGCGGATGTTGACCCGGCTGGCCAGAATCATCACGCCCACCGCGATCACCGCGTAAAGCGTGTGCCTGCCCAGCACCAGCAGCTTCATCTGCTGCGTAAAACCGTGGGAATCGCCCCCGACCGACACCCCGGCCGAGTAGACAAAGACTACCCCTAGCCCAAGCAGCGCCATCACCGCTAATTGAATGGTCTGTCCCGTGCGTAACACCAAACCCTTATCGGCCAACCCCCTTGCGGTACATGCAAAGATCGCTCAACCCCCACGTGTGGCGGCCGGAACGGTCGCCAGCGGCCACGGGGCCGACAGCTAGAAAACTTCAACCGGTAGCGCCGCGTGGCGGGAAGGTTCTATAATTATCTCATGTCATAGGGGCTAATCCGGCACCGTACGCCGAGTGTTGTACACACCACCCCATATGCAAGAACAAGGTGTTGTTTATGCTACTTAAAGATTACCTGGCGGACAGTGGGCGGTACTTCTTTCGCTGGCGCAGCTACCTGCCGCTTGTCATGGTCAGCCTATTTTTGGTGGGTATCACTAATTTCGATTACATCTTCAGGTCACACGCCGCGGACCAGGTATACGACCTGCTCTGTTTGGGGATCGCCCTTTTGGGGTTGGCGATGCGCGTGTTGACCGTCGGCTTCGTGCCCAGGGGCACAAGCGGGCGTAACACCAAGGCCATCAAGGCGTACACGCTCAACACCACCGGGGTGTACTCGGTGGTCCGACACCCGCTGTACGTCAGTAATTTTGTAATCTGGCTGGGGACGCTTCTGTTTCTGCATATCTGGTGGGTCGTCGTGATCGGTGTGCTGGCGTACTGGCTTTATTACGAACGGATCATTTTGGCTGAAGAGGAGTTCTTGCTAGAGACCTTCGGCTCTGAGTATCAAAGCTGGGCGGACAGGGTGCCGGCGGTGTGGCCGCGATTGAGTTCCTGGGTGAAGCCGGAATTGCCATTCAGCACACGCACGGCGTTGCGGCGTGAGCACACGACGTTTTTCGCCATCGTCGTGGTGTTTATGGCCCTGGAGATGGCGGGGCATTTCGTGGTGAGCGGCAACATCATGATCGAACCGCTGTGGGGCGTGCTTTTCATCACTGGGTTGGTGCTCTACGTTACGACACGCGCGATCAAGAAGCACTCATGCATGCTTGAGGTTTCAGGCAGGTAAGGCCCGTTTTTCAGCGAGGCGTGCCGTTCCACGCTACCGATAGTCTGCGATGGCTTGCCTATAGAGCTGCGCGTCCCCGTCACTGAAGCAGCAAAAAGTGACGCAGGCGGGGTGCTCGTTGTGGGCCAGCCATTCAAGAGTTTGGCGGGTCGCGATCATGGCGGCGCGGTCTTTGGGGAAGCGGTAGACGCCCGTGCTGATCGCCGGGAAAGCCACGGACCGGACGCCATACTCCCTAGCCAGCTTCAGGCTCTCCGAATAACACGATGCGAGCAGCGCGTCCTCGTGACTGTCCCCGCCGTGCCAGACCGGGCCGACGGTGTGGATCACAAACTTGGCTCGCAGGGCGTAACCCTTGGTGATTTTGGCCAGGCCGGTGGGGCAGCCGTTAAGCGTGCGGCACGCTTCGAGTAACCCCGGCCCCGCGGCGCGGTGGATGGCGCCGTCCACGCCGCCCCCGCCCAAAAGCGACGTGTTGGCTGCGTTCACAATCGCGTCCACCGCCAACGCGGTGATGTCACCGGTGACCACTTCAAGCCGATCGAGGTGTTGGGAAGCGGGGCTCACGGGGCGGGCCTATATGCTGGTGGCCGGGGTGTGGCTGTCCACGGGGTCGCGCAGGGCCAAGGGCGGGTCGATGATTTCCTTGAATATCACGGCTTGTCGGAGCATGGCCGAGCCGCGCGCCCGCATGCCGTGAAGGCCGCCCCCCTCGACGCTCACCGGCTGGTCGGGGTCCAACACATCGGCCACGAGGCGGTGAGTGGTATGGATTTCCGTACCCTCATCGTGCAACTTCGCGTGCTTCTTGGGGTCGCTGTAGTGAGTTGCGAAGGCGGCGGACCGTGATTGCCCTGTCTTCGCGGCTTGGTAAGCGGCCGCTGCCTGGCGCTTTTGTTTGGCTTGAGACTGGGCGGAGGCCAGGCGGGCTTGACGCTGGCGCTGTAGCTGGAGATCGGCAGCGGAGCGCGATTGCGCGTCCCCAACGGGCTCTGGGCGGGGCGGGGCTTCCTTCTTGCCCATTTTTTTGGCCCGCTTTTCGTAGAGACGCTTGGCTCGATCCCGCTGAGCCTGCTGGGCCATTGTGAGGTTGCTTGGCTGAGGTGAAGTAGATTTCGGCTGCTGACGCATGAGCCGGCGCTGCCGCGCTAGCTCTTCGAGCTTGCCTTGGCGCTGTGTGGCGAATTGGCCAGCCTGTTTCGACCGCTGCTTGTCGGCTGAAACTTGCCGGGTCGGCTGTGAGGGCGGCGAGCCGCTTTGCTGGCTTGCCTGTTTGAGTACCTTGGCCAACCACGGGCCGAAGATAAAAATCGCCATGAATATGTAGAAAATAATGTCGCTTAGGGTCAGCGCGAGCATGGGTCTACCGGCAAAGGCGTGCATCGGGGTGCTCCGAAGGGGCTTGTTCCTAAAGCAGTGTATCGGATTGTGGCTGCTCGGGCCCGTTTTTTTCCGGGTCGACGCAGAAAATCGGCCGACCGCGCCCGCCGCCGGCCAGGGCACGCAGCCGCACCTCGTACACCGGCTCAAGCACGCTGGGCACCAGCACACGGTCCCACGGCCCGGCGGCGGCCATACCGCCGCGTTGCATCAGCCAAACCTCGTCGGCGTAGCGCGCCGCCAGGTTCAGGTCGTGTAGCGCGATCAGGACCGCCAGCCCCGACGCGGCCAACCCACGCAACGCCCGCATCGTCTGCTCGACGTGCTTCAGGTCCATGCTGCTGACAGGCTCGTCCAACAGCATCACGCGCCCCCCGCCCGCCAATTGAGCCATCGCCCGCGCCAGCAAGACACGCTGCTGTTGACCCGCTGACAGGTGCCCATACACACACCGCCGCAAGCCCGTTAGCTCACACACCTTCAGGGCGTGCTCAACCGCTGGGCGGTCCTCCCGCAAGGCGTGACGCCCCATGGCGACCGTCTCTTCAACCGTGAACGCGAAGCTCGCCGTGGCGTGCTGGGGGACGTACCCGATCCACTCGGCACGCTGATGGGGGGCGGCCTGGGTAACGTTACGGCCGTCTAACGCCACCGACCCCGACCACGGCTCTAGCTGCCCCAACAGCAGCCGCAGCAGCGTGGTCTTGCCCGCCGCGTTTGGGCCGATCAACGCGCACACCCGACCCTTACCCAGCGCGGTCGATACACCGCTTATCACCGCGCGGTTGGCTTTGTACCCAAACCGCAGGTCTTTGCAGACGAGGTAATCGGTTGAGAGGCTTGTATTGGCCGGGGGCGGGGGGGTTGGCGGGGCGGTGGTGTCTGTCATGGCCGGTTTACAACCTTAGCACCGGCGGCGGCGATCGGCTTACCCCAGCGGCTGGCGGTCGCTGGGCCACTTTAAAGATTCCAAGAATTCTTTGATCTCCACGTCAACCATGTCGTTGTAAGGCTGGAACGAGTTGACGCTGTACTCCACAAAGAAATTCTTATGCCTGAACAGGTACTTGTGGGTAAACGACCGCTGAACACCGTAGGCGGTGTTTTGCTCAGCGGTAAACAGCGCGAACCGGCCGCTTATGATCCTGCCGCCTTGGTTGAGGTTCATGGTGCCGACGGATTCAAGCCGGGCGTTGCGCGTGTTCTTCCACACGGACAGTTGGATTCTTTTGAACCTCGCCTCGAGCGCTTGGTCGGTGGTATCCTGCGAACTGGGGGCGGTGTAGACGTAGACGGTAACGCCCACGGCGGTGCCCGAGCGGGCCAGCTTGTACCCCACGCTGACGCGGGTCTCCGCCGGGTCGTACGCCACCACCTGCTGCCGCCGGAACACGCCCACCTGCTCCGGGAACGCAAAACCGGATAGCTCGTGGACATACACCCCCTGCGTTTGGATCGGGTGGGGTGTGTCGCCAAACATCGATTCCGTTAACGACTTGCACCCCGCCATTGAAGCGGTGACGCAGAAAAGCAACCCGGCGATCGTTGCGGGTGTTGGGCGTGTCATCATCAACACTGCTTTAGTCATACCGGAACACGCCCTTGCGCCAGGCGTAGGCAAACGCGATCACGCTGGTCAAGACAAAGAACAGCATCCTGCCCAGGAATAGCGGGGCCAATTCGCTGCCTTCGGCTAGACTCGGAAACGTGGTCGCCCAGGGGTAGAGGAAAACAATCTCCACGTCGAATACCAGGAACGTCATCGCCACGATGTAGAACCGCACATTGAACCGCCGCCGGGCCGAGCTGATCGGGTTCACGCCCGATTCGTAGACCATGCCCTTAACCTCGCCCAGCCGGCGTGGCCCGACGACACGGGTCAGCACCAAGTTGCCCGCCCCAAAGGCAAGGGCAATCAGCAGCAAGACACCCAAGGGCGCGTAGTGACTAAAACTGTCCACGGCCAGTGTGGTTAACATGGCGGCTAGTGTAACACCGCTAAATCACGGGGCAACTAAGTAAGGTGCCCGGCAGCGGTAGTTTTTATATGATAAGCCCATGACCACCGCCACGGCAGCGAGCCACACAGTGACCGACAAGCAGCCCCAGATCGACCGCAAGCCCTTCGAGAGCGACACGGTCGATGTGATGGGCGGGGCAGCGCGTTGGGAAGTCAAGGTCCACGAGCACGGCCTGATCGCCTTGGTGGACACCATGCCCCGCCTGGTGCCCCAGGGCCAGACCGCCGATAGCGCGATCGTCCAAGCAGCCCGCGTCAGCTACGGCCAAGGCACCAAGCGTGTCAACGAAGACCGCGGGCTGATCCGCTACCTGCTGCGCCACCGGCACACCACGCCGTTGGAGATGATCGAGTTCAAGTTCCACGTGGTCATGCCGATCTTCGTCGCCCGCCAGTGGATCCGCCACCGCACCGCCAACGTGAATGAATACTCCGCGCGGTACTCCGTGGTGCCCGATCGGTTTTATGTGCCGTCGACCGAAAACGTGCGCAAGCAGTCAGCCAGCAACCGCCAGGGGGGCACCGAGCAAATCGAGGTCGGCACCGCCCAAGAATTCCTGGACTACCTAGAGCAGTGCCAATCTCAGTATGAGACATACGAGCGGCTACTGGAGAAGGGGGTTAGCCGTGAGCTAGCCCGGATCGGCCTACCCGTGAACGTCTACACCGAGTGGTACTGGAAGTGCGACCTGCACAACACGCTGCACTTCCTGAGCCTGCGCATGGATGAACACGCCCAGCAGGAGATCCGCGATTACGCCTACGCCATGTTCGCCCTGATCAAGCCGATCGTCCCCATCACCTGCGAGGCGTTCGAGGACTACCGTTTGGGCGCCGCGCACCTGACCCGCCTGGAGATTGAGGCCCTACGCACAGGCCAACCCCTGGCCACCGACAACAAGCGTGAGCAGGCCGAGTGGCAGGCGAAGCGGGCAAAACTGGGGCTGTGAGCCGCGTCGGCTAGATTTTTTAAATAGCCGCCGCAATAGCCGTAAGTGCCTTTAGCAATATAGATAAGCTATATGTTCTGTACTGGCCCCCGGGTGCGGAAAGGGTATTTTTTTGCCCAAGTAGGTGTTTTCACTAGCCACAGCGGGTCTATCCGGGATAATATATGTATTGAGTAGTCGTCTCCGTTTCGCAGCCACCACGCCGCAGACGAATCGCCTACTTCTAGCCGGCTTCGGGGGAGATGATTTTTTTGATTGATTTGAGGCGATCCGTGTCTACCTGTTATGAGGGGATTGTTTGTGTTCATACCCACCGCATCTAAGCACAGCGAACCGTCCGCAAGACTTTTTACGAATCGTGTGATCCGGGTTGTCGCCGGCGTGGCGTGCCTGTGTACGGTCGGCTTCGCCTCGCCCACCTGGGCGGCCACACAGCAGGCCAACTGGACCGGCGGGACCGGCTTCTGGAACACCCCGGGCAACTGGAGCGGCGCGGTGGTGCCCGACAACGGCGCGGACACCTACAACGTCTTCATCGACAACGGCGATTTAGGCACCGCCTCTATCGTTGAACTGGACGCCGACATCACCATCGACAGTCTCACCATCGACCAGGGCGACCGGCTGACCATCGTCAACGACATTTCGAACAACTTCGCGCTCACGATCCTGCAAGACCCAAGCCGCGCCCTGAGCGGGGCGATCGTGAACAACGGCACGCTGGAGATGCTGGTCGAACGGACCATGATCAGCAACCCCGAGTTTACGGGGCCTAAGCTGATCGCGCAGGGCAACGTGACGCTTTCGGGTTCCGGGTCGCTGTTGATGCACGGCCAGAGTTCCGGCCGGCTCTTTTTGAGGAACAACACCACCTTCACCAACGCGGCCGGGCACACGATACGGGGCGTCGGCGGCGTCGGGAATTTCTCAGAGGGCACGATGGTCGGGTTTGTCAACGACGGCACCGTGATCGCGCAGATCGATCAGGTCACGGTGAACACCGTGGACGACGAGGAAGAATTAAAATTAGTCCCCCTGGCGTTCGAGTCGCTGGCGCTTGGCCTAACGAACAACGGCATGATGATGGCCGACGCGGGCGGGGGGGTGCTGGTTTTCGAGGGCGGGCAGGTTTTCAACAACGGCATTATCCAAGCGCTCGACGGCGGCTCGGTTGAGCTATGGGAGACGACCGAGATTTATGGTGGCACGCTCGCCAGCACCGGCAGCGGGCTGATCTTGATCGACACCTCCGAGGCGCCCTTTACATCGGTGGCCCTGTCAGGCGTCACCATCGCCGCGGGCACCACCGTTGAACACGCCAGCTCCGCCAGAGACCACACCGCGGCGATCGACGGCTCGGTGACAAACAACGGGTTGTGGCGGCTTAAGTCGGCCAGCCTATTGAACGAACACACCATCACTTTCAAAAATGCGGCCACCCTTTCCGGCACCGGCACCATACGGATGACGGAATTTACCGACGGCAATTCGATCTTCGCCGACGACTCCGTGATGACCCAATCCGCCGGCCACACGATCAGCGGCACCGGGCACCTGCTCAACGGCACAGGCGGGATGATCAACCAAGGCACGGTCCTGGCTGACCTCGCCGGGGGGATGACCATCCGACCCGGCACCCAGGGTTTTATCAACGACAACGGCGGCACGCTCCAAGCCTCCGGCGATGGCAGCCTCATCATCCAAGAAGGAGACCTCACGAACGCCAGCGGGGGGAGCGTCGTCATCGATTCAGACACGCTGCTGCTGCTGACCGGGGGTTCCGTTTTCACCAACAACGACGGCGGCACAGTTTCTGGCAGCGGCATCATCAACGCCACCAACGGGGCGTTTATCAACAACGGGACCGTGAGCCCCGGCGCTTCGCCCGGCGTTCTTAGCGTCACCGGCTCATACACGCAGGGCGGCACGGGCAGGCTGCAAATCGAAATCGAAGCGGCGGACTTTGACCGACTGGCCGTCACCGCGGGCGTCTCCCTGGACGGCACGCTGGAGGTGATGTTAGACCCCGGATTCACCCCGCAATACAACGACACTTTCCGCGTTCTCTCCGCCGCCACGCGCACGGGCCGGTTCGCACAGTACACCGGCCTTAACGTCAACAGCGACATGACCCTCGCCCCGGTCTACGACCACAATAGCCTCGTGGGCCTGTCACTCGTCGCGGCCATCCCCGGCGACGCCAACCTCGACGGCATCGTCAACGGCTTAGACCTGCTGGCCTGGCAGTCCAACCTCTTCTCGGGCAACCAGTGGACACACGGCGATTTCAACCACGACGGGTTGGTCAACGGCCAAGACCTGCTGGTCTGGCAATCGCATCTGTTTAACAGCATCCCCCAACCGGGCCCCGGCGCCAGCCCGCCGCCCGCATCGACCGTTCCAGAACCCAGCACAATGGCGATCTTCGGCCTGGGGCTGGCGCTGTCGTGGCGACGCGGCACCCGCCGCTAAGTAGCGCATCCGACTCAACTGATACGAACCGCAACACTAACCGTGAGTTGGCTCACGGCGATGTGTTTGTTTACAATGAAAAAAACCGTGGGCCGGCAAGCGATTCTTGCCGATAGTATCTATAGCAACCCCTCAACAAGGGCCGTCACATGAGCTGGATTGAAAACCGCTTCGAAGAAGGCCTGATCATCACGCAGCTTGATTGGGTGATCAACTGGGCGCGCAAGAGCAGCCTGTGGCCGATGACGTTCGGCTTGGCGTGCTGCGCGATTGAGATGATGGCCTTTGGCGCTTCCCGGTTCGACGTCGACCGCTTCGGCGCCGGCGCCTTCCGCGCCACACCGCGGCAGAGCGACCTGATGATCGTCGCCGGAACCGTCACCTACAAAATGGCCTCGCGCGTGCGACGGCTCTACAACCAGATGCCCGACCCGAAATACGTCATCGCCATGGGCGCCTGCACCGTCGGCGGCGGCCCATACTTCAAATACGGCTACCACGTGGTCAAAGGCGTCGACCTGGTCGTCCCGGTGGACGTGTACGTCCCCGGCTGCCCGCCACGCCCCGAGGCGCTGATCGAAGGCTTGATGCGCCTCCAAGACAAGATTACTAGCCAAACCATCGCCCTACCCAAGGGCTCCAAGCGCGCGGCTAAAGCTTATGACCTGCCCCTGCCGGCGCCGACGGCGGTGTGAATGTTCAGGGTTGTGCAGCCTAACCGGGGCCGTATTGACCGGTCAGCAACCGTTTTTCTACTTTCTATTGACGCCGCCCATCGGGCAAGCTAGAGTTACTCTAACAATTTGGTTACGCGACTTATCCAGAGTGGCTGAGGGTAGGGCCCTACGACGCCACCGCAACCGCCTCCGCAAGGGGGAAATGGTGCGAAGTCCCGCCTCCGTTGACCGATACGAACCGCGGCTTAACGCCTCGGTCCCTGGAATCTTCCGGGGGGTCACGGTAGGGCAGATAGGAAGCGGCTGAACTCCCCCCGGAATCTAAGCCTCTTCTTGCTGACGAAGCGCCCCCGGATTTTGTCGTGTATACGGCACTGGTGCCCGTTGATGGCGTCGCGCCGGAACAGGCTTGGAGACCAGCCTCATGAGCTTTATCAAATCCTTACGCTGCAAAGAGTGCGGAGCCCAATACCCCGTTGAGCCGCGCACCGTCTGCGACAACGATTTTGGGCCGGTGGAGGTCGAGTTCGACTACGAAGCGATGCGCGGCAAGGTGACGCGCCAGTCGATCGAGTCTGGTCCACGCTCGCTGTGGCGGTACCGCGACCTGCTGCCGATTGATGGCGAACCCCGCGCCGGGCTGCGGTCGGGGTTCACGCCGCTGATCAAAGCCGACCGTTTGGCCCGCGAGTTGGGCGTCAAAGAACTCTACATCAAAGACGACAGCGCCAACTACCCTACGTTTTCTTACAAAGACCGCGTGGTGGCTGTGGCGCTGACCAAGGCCATCGAGTTCAACTTTGACACGGTGGGCTGCGCGTCCACGGGCAATTTGGCCCACAGCGTGGCCGCGCACGCGGCGGCGGCGGGCATCCGTGCGTTTGTGATGATCCCCCACGACTTGGAAGAGGGCAAGATCATCGGGTCGCTGGTGTTCGGCCCGCGCATGGTCAAAATCCGCGGCAACTACGACGACGTCAACCGCCTGTGCAGCCAGATCGCGGACAAATACAACTGGGCGATCGTGAACGTGAACCTGCGCCCGTTCTACACCGAGGGCGCCAAGACGCACGGGTTCGAAATCGCCGAGCAGCTTGGCTGGCAACTGCCCCAGCACACGGTTGTGCCCGTGGCCGGCGGGACGCTGTTGCCCAAGGTCTACAAAGCCTACCGCGAATTCATCACGCTGGGCCTGGTCGAGGACAACAAACCCCGCTTTTACGCCGCCCAGGCTGCCGGGTGTAACCCCGTGTCACAGGCTATCGAGCAGGGCACTAACCTGTTCAAACCCCAGAAGCCCAACACCATCGCCAAGAGCATCGCCATCGGCAACCCAGCCGACGGGTACTACGTGATCAATCTTGTGAACGAGTCGCAGGGCTACAGCGCGTCCGCCCAGGATCAAGAAATCCTTGACGCGGTGAAGCTGCTCGCCCAGACCGAGGGCATCTTCACCGAGCCAGCCGGCGGCACGACCCTGGCCTGCGCCATCAAGCTCATCGAGTCGGGGCGCATCCCGCGCGACGAGTCCATCTGCGTGTGTATCACCGGCAACGGGCTCAAGACCGTCGAGGTCATGCAGGGGCAGTTCGCCAAAGCGCCCGTGATCAACGCCAAGATGACCGAGTTCGACCAGATCGTCGAGCAGATCGCAGAAACACCGCCCCAAACCACACAGCCGCCCGTCAAGGCGTAAAATAACCAGAGAAACCCTCGCAAGGAGGACGAACCATGGCAGATAACATCACCGTATTAATCCCCACCGCGCTGCGTCCGCAGGTGGACAACCAAGACACCGTCAGCGTGGCCGGCGGGTCGGTGCGCGACGTGCTGGGCTCGCTGGCGGGCAAGTACCCCGACCTGGGCAAGCGCCTGTTTACCGCCAACGGCGAGCAGGAAATAAATCGTTTCATCAACGTGTACGTAAACGACGAGGACATCCGCTTCCTCGAAAACCTCGACACCGCAGTGAAGCCGGGCGACGAGTTATCGATCGTTCCGGCGATCGCGGGGGGGTAAAAAGGCCAGGCTCCTCGAAAGCCTCCACCATTTGGACCGCTCCCTGACGGTCGCGGCTCGTAGTGGGGCTTTTAAGACTCTGGACTACGGACTATAGGACTTTGGACTTTTTAAAATGACCGCAAAATACAAATGCAAATGCTGGCTCACGTTCGAGGGCGGCCGCCAGAACGAGCCGTGCCTGTGGAAGACCACCACCAAGTTCCCCGACGTGTCGTTCGACATCCGCCAAGCCAGCGTCCAGCAGGACATCGGCGTGATGGCGGTGTTGTTCTCCGGCGAACAGGACCGCGTTGAAGGCGCGTTGGCATACCTGCGCGAGCAAGGCGTAAAAGTTGACCCCGTCGAGGGCGGAGACCTGGTGACCGGATGAGCCAAGACCTTTCACGTTACCACCGCCAGATGTTGATCCCCGGCTTCGGCGAAGAGGGGCAGCGCAAGCTGCTGGGCTCAAAGGTGCTAGTCTTGGGCTGCGGGGCTTTAGGCACGGTCATCGCCAATCTTTTAGCGCGCGCCGGCGTGGGGCATTTGGTCGTCGTCGACCGCGATTTCATCGAGCTGACCAACCTGCAGCGCCAGGTGCTGTTCGACGAGCAGGACGTGACCGACGCCATCCCCAAAGCCGAGGCCGCACGCCGCAAGATCGCCAAAATCAACTCGCAGGTGAAAGTCACCGCCGTCATCGACGACGTGAACCACACAAACATCGAGAAGCTCGCCGAGGGCTGCGACGCCATCGTGGACGGCGTGGACAATTTCGAGACGCGGTTTTTGGCCAACGACTGCGCGGTCAAGCACGGCCTGCCCTATATCTACGGCGGCGCGGTCGGCACGGTGGGCATGACGTATGCGATCCTGCCCCACACCGAACGCGGTGATTCGCCCTGGGAGCAAGCCGGCGCCGCCACGCCCTGCCTGCGGTGCATCTTCGAGCAAGCCCCGCCCCCGGGCATGAACCCCACCTGCGAGACCGCGGGCGTGCTGTCGCCAGCCGTGTCGATCATCTCCAGCTACGAGGTAAACGAAACGCTCAAGGTGCTCACGGGCAACTGGTCAGCCGTGTGCCCCACGATGCTGAGCATCGATATCTGGGCCAACACGGTCAAGCAGTTCAAGGTGAAGCGCGCGTACGACGTGGGCGAGTGCGCCTGCTGCAAAAAGCGCAACTTCGAGCACCTGGCCGGCCTGCTGTCCAGCGCCACCACCACGCTGTGTGGACGCAACGCCGTGCAGCTTAGCCAACCCAAAGACGCCGCCGCGCCCAAGCTGGATTTTGAAGAGTTGGCCCAGCGCCTCCGCGCCCACGGCCCCGTCACCGCCAGCAAATTCATGCTCCGGGCCGACATCAAAGACAACGGCGCCGAGTACGAACTGACGCTCTTCACCGACGGCCGTGCCATCGTCAAAGGCACCAAGGAACCCAACACCGCCAAGAGCATCTACGCCAAATATGTCGGCGCGTAACGCGACGTTATTAACACCGCATCAGGGGACTGGATCATGAAAAACCTTGTGCTAGAAGGATTCGCGTTCAACCTCAATTACGCCAAGCTGCTGGTGGGTGACGTGTCTCAAGACCAGATGTGTGACCAACCCGGCGGGTTGAAGAACCACCCGGCCTGGGCGATCGGGCACTTGACCGTGTCTTGCGACTTTACCGGCTCTATGCTGGGGCTACAGCCGATAAACCCACAAGAATGGGGCGAGTTACTCGGCATGGACAGCCAACCCGTGGCCGACACATCCAAATACCCCGACAAACAGACACTGGTGGATGCGTTTGAAAAAACGCACCAGGCGGTGGCCAAGGCTTACGAACAGGCCCCCGATTCGCTGCTGGCCAAACCCACGCCGCACGAAGGTTTCCGCAAGATGTTCCCGACCATCGGCCAAGCTCTGTTTTTTATGATGGGCTCACACGAATCGATCCACCTTGGCCAACTCGCCTCGTGGCGCCAGGTCAAGGGGCTGCCCCGCGCGTTCGGGGGTTAAACCGCCGTTAAATTTGTGCCGCTTACAGACGTGAATAAACACGCATGGAGACTCACGTGATCTTCACCGAATCACTGCTCTACAGTTGGGGTAAAAATGGGGACTACGCCAGCCGGCTCGTCGCCGACGTGCCCGACGATCGCATGGCCCACCAGCCCGCCGCCGCCATGAACCACCCGGCCTGGGTGCTGTGCCACCTGAACATCTACCACCCGGTCATCGTCGCGCTGCTGCGTGGCCAGACGTTCGACGATCCCAAAGGGCACCAGTTCGGCATGCAGTCCAAGCCGGTAGCGGACGGCTCGGTTTACCCGGCCAAGAACGAGTTGATCGGCGCGTTCACCCGCGGTCACGATGAAGTCGCCCAAGCGCTACGCGCTGCCGACCCGAGCGCGCTGGACGCGGACATGTCACTCGAACGCTGGAAACCGGTCATGCCCAAAGTCGGCATCGCGCTGGGGTATCTGATGTTCCTGCACGAATCGATCCACCTGGGCCAGATCAGCGTGTGGCGGCGCGTCCAAGGCTTGCCCAGCGTGTGAATGACAACAGCAACGCGGTCAGTATGATGCAACCCGGATTACAAACAACGACTGAGGCCCTTGCGGAGGCGTCTCAACCCACAAGTTCGGCCATGATTTACTTTGACAACGCCGCAACCAGTTTCCCCAAGGCGCCGGGCGTCTCCGAGGCCATGGCCGCTTTCCTGGCGCGCGACGCGGCCAACCCCGGTCGCGCCGGGCACCGCATGGCCGTCGCCGCCGAGCGCATGCTCGACGACACCCGTCTCAAGCTTACCCGTCTGTTCGACGGGGCCGACCCCAGCCGCATGGTCTTCGCGCTCAACGGCACCGACGCGCTGAATATGGCCATCAAAGGCGTGCTGGGTCCACTGGCCGGCAAAGGCGCGCACGCGATCACCACCGTGCTGGAGCACAACTCCGTCAGCCGCCCGCTGCAAGCGATGGCCGATGCCGGGGCGATCGAACTCACACGCGTCACCTGCGACGACCAAGGCTTTGTCGACCCCGACGACATACACAAAGCGATCACGCCCAGCACCAAGCTCATCGTGATTACCCACGCGTCAAATGTGCTGGGCACCATCCAAGACGCCGTTGCCATCGGCCAAGTCGCGCGCGAGCACGGCGTGTTGTTCTGCCTCGACGCGGCACAGACGGCGGGCGTCGTGCCAGTCTCGATTGAGCAGATGAATATTGACCTGCTGGCCTTCCCCGGCCACAAGTCGCTGCTGGGCCCCACGGGCACCGGCGGGCTGTACGTGGGCGAACACTGCCCCGCCCCCGGAAATGGCGACACGAACCACCTACGTCCGTGGCGCGAAGGCGGCACCGGCGGCGATTCGTCCACACCCACGCAGCCGGCCATCTACCCGTACTACCTCGAAGGCGGCACGCCCAACACCGTGGGCATCGCCGGGTTGGCCGCGGGCGTTGACTACCTGAGCAAGCAAGACACAACTCAACTGCTAGCCCACGAGCAGGCCTTGGTGGCCAAAATCATCGAGCGGTTAGCGAGCGACGACCGCTTCACCGTCTACGGCTCGCTCGACGCGACCAAGCACGTGGGCACGGTGTCGATCAATATCCAGGGTTACGAGGCATCAGACGCAGGGTCGATCCTCGACGACAGCTTTGAGATCGCTGTGCGCCCGGGGCTACACTGCGCCCCATACGCTCACCGGCGTTTGGGAACGTTCCCATCCGGCACGGTCCGCATCAGCCCAGGACCGTTCAACACCGAAGGTGAATTGGACACGCTATTGGACGCGCTGGACCAAATCGCCGGGTAAAGCACATTGAAAAAAACTGTCCACAACGAGCCGCGCCCGTAAGGGAGCGGTCCCGATGGTGGAAAAAGCGTACCAAGCAAACACGATCAATAAATCTACTGGCTCCGTTTCCACTCCAACAGCGCCTCGATCACCCGCGTGATATCGCCATCCTCCAAATCCGCTCGCAGGCTGATGCGCACACGCGCCGAATTGGGCGCGACCGTCGGCGGGCGTATCGCCGGCGCGAACAGCCCTTGCTTTTCCAACGACTCGGCTAGATTCATCGCGGCTTGCGAGCTACCAACAATCACGGGCAGGATCGGCGTCACCGTGTCGCCGTGCCGTGTTCGCGTCGTATCAAGGCCCATGTCAATCAACGCCGCGTGCAGCCGATTGGCTAATTCCAACACGCGCCGGCGGCGCCACGGCTCTTCTTGCACGACCCGCAAAGCCGCTTGGATCACCGCCGCCTGGGCCGGCGGCACAGCCGTGGTGTAAATAAACGAGCGAGCGTGGTTGATCAGCGTGTCGATGACCTCTTGTCTGGCGGTGACGATCCCGCCCAGCCCGCCCAGCGCTTTGCTGGCCGTGCTGACCACCACGTCCACCCGGTCGCCCACGCCCCGCAACTCGCAAAGCCCAGCGCCCGTGTCGCCTAGCACACCGGTCGCGTGCGCCTCATCGACCATCAAAACCGCGTCGTATTTGTCCGCTAGATCGCACAGCGCCGGCAGGTCGGCCGTGTCGCCGTCCATGGAAAACACACTGTCCGTAACAATGAACCGGCGGGGCGGCCGCTTGCTTTCATCCGCGGATTGATCGGCGTGCTGCTTCAATAACCGCTCGAGCTTTTGTGTTTGCAAGTGAGGGTAAACGCGCACGTCAGCATCGCTTGCCCGCGCCGCGTCGAGCAGGCTGGCGTGGTTGAGCTTATCCACACAGATCAGATCACCGCGCCCAGCCAGCGCGCTGATCGCCGCCAGATTCGCCATGTACCCCGTCGGGCACAGCAGCGCCGCCTGGGCGTGCTTGAACGCGGCGAATTGAGATTCTGTGTCGGCGTGGACCTGGAAATGGCCGCTCGTCAGACGGCTGGCGCCGGCGCCGACACCTAACGACTCAATCGTTTCAATCGCCGCGGCTTTCAGCGCAGGGTGGTCCGCAATCGCCAAATAATCGTTGCCAGCCAGATTGACCAGCTTGACGCCGCGTCGCTCGATGTGTCGCCCGCAAGGCTGAACGGGCTCTAACCCGCGCAACAACAAATCAGAGCGTCGCTTAGACAAGTCCGTCTGAAGCTGGCGCAGCCAACGATCCATGAGGTTTAATGACGGTTACGCGGGCGTAACTTATTGAGGCGGTTGTTGGGCCGGTTGCGCAGGCTGATTGTCGCTAAGGGTTTGCTTCATCAGCCGCCCGACTTTGAACTTCACCGTCCGCTTGGGCGGCACGTGAACCGGCTCAAGCGTCTTGGGGTTCTGCGCGGTCCGGGCGCGGCGCTGTTTGACTTCGAACACACCGAAGTCTCTGAATTCCAACCGGTTATTCTTGCCAAGCTCTACGATGATGCTGTCAAGAAAGCTCTGGACGATCTTCTTGACAACAACGCGCTTTTGCTTGGTGGCGTCGGCGATCTGATCAATGAGTTCTTTTTTGGTAATCGTGGCCATCTAGTCAGCTCCCAGTGCTCAACACTAAAGTACCTCATTTCGCATCAAAACACCGCCCGTGCATCCCGAGCCGAGCGGCTCCAAGTTTAGGGGACAGTGTATCTTATCTCATGTCCCTGACTTCTTGTAGTATGACAAGCAAAAGCCCACCGGTCAAGGCTGAAGTAGAAGATATTCGCCGCTTGTGGCAGGGCCTCCATACCTCTAATATCTTAATCCACAGATGCCTGTGCAGATTGAACAACTACGGATCGTGCAATACCCCAACCCGGTTTTGCGCGTTAAAGCCCAGCCAATTACTGAAGTTACGGACGAAGTCCGCCGGGTGGCGCTACGCATGCTGGAGATGATGCACGAGGCCCCGGGCGTAGGTCTGGCCGCGCCGCAGGTGGGCTTGAGCTGGCAGATATTCGTGGCCAATCCCACGCGGGAACCTGAGGATGACCAAGTGTTTATCAACCCTGTCTTGACTCGCCCAGCCAGGGAAACCGTCCCCCAAGACGAGGGCTGCCTGAGCCTGCCTGGCGTCAACGCGCCGATCTACAGGCCAAGGTCCATCACCATCGAAGCAACCGACTTGGACGGGGCAAAATTCACCATGACCAGCGGTGATCTAGCCGCCCGCGTCTGGCAACACGAGTACGACCACCTTGAAGGCATTCTAATCATCGACAGGATGGCTGAGATCGACAGAATCGCCAACAAACGCACCCTGAAAGACCTAGAGCAGGCGTACAAGCAGAAGTAAAACCAAGCGGCAGCCAACCCTTGGAGTGCCCCCATGCGCGTGATTTTTTTCGGCGCCGGTGAATTCGGCTTACCCACACTCCAACGCCTCCACGAAAAGCACAGCGTTGTTGCGGTCGTCACACAGCCCGACCGCCCCGCGGGCCGCCGCAAACAACTCGCAGCCACCGCGATCGCGCAGTGGGCCCAAGGCGCGGGCCTAACGGTCCACAAATCCGAGAACGTAAATGAGCCGGCTTTTGTCGAAAAAATCGCCGGTTTGAAGCCGGACGCGGGCGTGGTCATCGCGTTCGGGCAGAAGCTTAGCGATCCGCTGATCCAGGCCATGGGGCGGCTGGCCGTCAACCTCCACGCGTCGCTTTTGCCCAAGTACCGAGGGGCAGCTCCGATCAACTGGGCGATCATCAACGGTGAAACCGAAACGGGTTTATCCGTGATCAGCCTGTCACAAAAAATGGACGGCGGCCTCATCTACGGTCAAGCCAGCACACCGATCGAGCCTTTGGAAACCACAGGCGAACTGCACGACAGATTGGCGGCGATGGGCCCGGACCTTGTCGATCGCGTCCTCAACGACTTGGAGCACGACAGCCTAAACGGTCACGCCCAGGACGAATCGCTTGTCACGCGCGCCCCAAAGTTCACCAAAGCCGATAGCGCCATCACCTTCGACGCCGACGCCCAAGACGTGCGCAACCGCATCCACGGGCTAACCCCGTGGCCCGGCGCGCGTGTGCAGTGGGTCCGGGGGGGCGGGGGGGGGAGTGCTGACAAGCCGGGCGATCCGGGGCAAACGCTGTTGATCCGGCGTGTCGAAGCCAGGCCCGACCTGTCGTGCTTCATCGGGCTAGACGCGACCGAGCAAACGCCTAAGCCGGGCACGGTGTTGGACAACCAGTGCGTGGCTGTACGCGACGGCTCGATCCGCTTGCTGGAGGTGCAACTGCCCGGCGGAAAACCCATGCCGATCGCGGATTTTGTAAGGGGACACCCCATCAGCACTGGCGATGTCCTGCGGGCTGATGAGCCGAGCGTGTGAACCGATTACTCTGCATCTCGCGTCACTTTCACCCGCTCTAGTTGCCGTATTTTCCAGGGATTAATCGGCAACCCCTCCACGCGCCGCGGGTCGTACAGCCATAGGTTCACGTAGTAAAAAATCGGCGCCACCGGCTGATGAGCGAGCACCATCGCCTCGGCTTGGCGCAGCAATTCGGCGCGGCGGGCGCGGTCGGTCTCCGCCGCTGCTTCGTGCATAAGTTGGTCGTAGTCGGCGTTGGACCATGCACAGTCGTTGTTGCCGTTGCCGGTTAGGAATTTATCGAGGAACGTGGTGGGGTCTTGGTAGTCGCCAAACCAGCTTGCGCGGCAGATGGTGTAGTCCTGGTTCTTGAGGCGTTCGCTGAAGTGCTTGCTCTCGACGGCTTCGAGTTTCACCGCCACGCCCAGGTGGGTCTGCCACGCGTGCTTGATCTGCTGGGCGATGGTGCCGTGTCCGCCTTCGGAGTTGTAGAGGATGGACAACCCGGTCAAGCCTTGGCCGTCGGGGTAGCCGGCCTGGGCCAATAATTGCTTGGCGCGTTGCGGGTCGAAGCCAACGCCCGCTTGGGCAGGCGGGTCGTAACCCGGTAGTGAGCCCGGCGGCACGAACGACAACGCTATTGGCTGCTTGTCGCCCAGGCGCGTGACCCGGTCCACGATTGTTTTCCGATCGATGCCCATGGACAGGGCGACGCGCACGCGTGGGTCGTTTAGCGGGTTGGGCGAGCCGTCGTTGAGCGTGGGTTTGCAGTTGAAATTGTAAAAATACGTCCCCGCGGCTGGGCAGACGTGTACGTCGCCGCGGTTGCGGTGGATCAGGTCCGCGGCAATGGGCTTGGCGGTGGGGATGTCGGGCACCCAATCCACCTCGCCGTTTTCGTATTTGAGTAGGGCGGTCTGCGGGCTTTCGACGATCAACTCCAAGATGCTCGTGTTGCGCATTGCCGCTCGCCCCCAGTAGTGCGGGTTGGCTGTGAGCAGCAGGCGTCTTTTGAAGAGCCACTGCTTGAGCGTGTACGGGCCGTTGCCCACCATGTGTTTGGGCTTGGTCCAGGTGGGGTCTTGGACGAGCGTGCTCGTGTCAACGTTGAAGCCGGCCATGGCTCGGACGCTGGCGGCGTGGACGGGGCTGAACGTGGCAAACGCGCACAACTCGATGAAGTAGGGGGTCGGCTGGGCCAATTCGACCCGCAGCGTGCGGTCGTCCGGGGCGGATAGGCCGACCGTCTGGGCGAACCTTGCCTGGGCTTCCTCCCAGAGCCGCGTGGCGGATTCTGCTGTACGCGCTTCGCCCGGCTGTTGGTATTGGGCAAGTTGATTGCTACGCCACTTAAAAAACGCCTCTGCCCCACGGATGCAGAAGAACAACTGCGTGTAATCAGCAGCCGAATCGGGCAGCAAGGCTCGCTGCCAGGCGTAAATAAAATCACCGGCTGTCACCGGGTCGCCGTTGCTCCACTTGGCGTCTGGGCGCAAGGTAAACGTATAGGCCAGCCCGTCTTCGCTAGCTTCCCAGCTTTGGGCGGCTGCGGGCTCGACCTGTAAATCATCCGGGCGCACACGCACCAGCGGCTCAAAGAGACACTCGATGATGCGGATGTCGTGTGACCAGCTAGCCTTCTGCGGGTCGAGGTAGTGGTGGGCGCTAGCGGAAATGAAGCGGAAGTCCGCTTCGTCAGCGGGGTTCCCACAGCCCGCCAATGCAACGCCGCAGACAAGCGGCAGCAGCCAGATTAAGCGACGGACTCGGGCGGCGAAGGGGAATTTAGAGCGTATTCGAAAAGCCGCCCGTGACGAGCCGCGACCGTGAGGGAGCGGTCCGCGTGGTGGGATCGCCTGATCTGGGACTTGATCGGCGTGGGGGACGCGATCCTTTTTGACCCGCTTGTTGGGCCTACATGTCCAATCGCTTGCCACGCAGCATCGTGGGGTAAGGTGGGTTTGCCGGCATCGGGACCGCTCCCTGACGGTCGCGGCTCGTCGTGGGGCATTCTTCTCAAACAAGCTTTTATACATGCAGGTCTATCCGTTAATCGTTATCGGGCTTTGTGTCCGCTACGCCCGGCTAGTATTGTTAAACACTCTATTCACGCTTCATTCCGTTGATACCTAGGCTCAATAAAAACGCGACTAGTTGCTGTGCCAGCCTGTCCGCCGCGCATTATCGGCCCCTACGGGTGACACGCTCAAGGTTATAGGGCAACCAGGTCGATCCCGTATTGGCTGTCCGATATTCCAAGTCTGTGTCGGCTTGGGCCGATCGCTGAAGCTGACGCAGGATACCCTGGAGGCACACTGCCATGATGTCCAAACACCAAATCATTGACGAAATCCGCAAGCAGAACCGCTCCGCAGCCGTGGCGTTCTTGACCTCGTTCGACGAGCAGGACCTGCACAGCTACCTCCAACGGCTCACACGGGTGAACGGCCAGCGCGGGCGGGCCAGCGTCTGGGTGCGCCAAAGCAAGTCTCCCGCGGTGGTCGCACGCCTGCATTGAATCCAAAACCATCTTGGGGCATCCCGCTGGCCGGGTTAAGATGGATCAGCGATGACCCTCGACGAACTCATCCAAGGCCTGCCCCTTAGCGTGGCCCGTGGCGACGGCGCCACGGCGATCACCGACGTGGTGGACGACTCGCGTCAGGCTTGCCACGGCTGCGTGTTTGTCGCACGCGGCGGCACCCAGGCGGACGGTAAGCAATATATCCAAGACGCGATCCGGCGCGGTGCGGCTGCGGTCATTACCGACCGGCTGTCGCTCGGTGACGAGTCTTTATATACCGCCTCCACCAGCCGACCCGTCGCGTGGGTCTGTGGCGAGCCATCGGACATCGACCAACGCCTGGTCGGCAGGCTAGCCGATCGGTTCTGGGGCTACCCAAGTAAGAAGCTGCGGCTGGTCGGCATCACAGGCACCAACGGCAAGACCACCACCGCGTTTTTGATGCAGCACCTGCTCAACCAAGCCGGCTGCAAATGCGGCATGATCGGCACGGTATTGGTCGACGACGGCGATACTCGGGTTACTGCCACGCTCACCACGCCCGGGCCCGCGGTGATCGCAAGGCACTTAGCCGCGATGGCAGCCAACGGGTGCGAGGCCGCGGTGATTGAGGTCTCCAGCCACGCCCTTGAGCAAGGCCGCACCGACGCGATCGCCTTTGATGTGGGCGTTTTCACAAACCTGACCGGCGATCACCTGGACTACCACGGCGACATGGACACCTACGCCACAGCCAAAGCCAAGTTGTTTGAGATGCTGCCTAGCACCGCCTGGGCTGTGGTGAATGCGGACGACCCGTATGCCCGACGCATGGTGCGAGATTGCCCCGCGCAGGTGACGTGGTGTACCGTCGCCTCTGACGAAGTGCCGCAAAACGTCTCGGAGCCGACCTGTGCCGCAAATATATTGCACCTGGGTATCGGCCACACCCGTGTCCGGTTCGACGGGCGGTGGGGGGGTGTTGAAGCCAACCTGCCATTGGTCGGGCAACACAACGTTTGCAACGCGCTGCTGGCAGTTGCGGCGGCTAGCTTGGTCACTGATATGTCCGGCTGTCTGCAAGCAGCCCTTGAGCGGTGCAAAGGCGTACCCGGACGGCTTGAACGGGTCAGCCTGCCGGGCATCGATCGGGCGTTGCCCACGGTCTTTGTGGACTACGCCCACACGCACGATGCCCTGGACCGCGTGCTGCGGACGCTCAAA
Source organism: Phycisphaeraceae bacterium (assembly GCA_029260715.1). Lineage (GTDB taxonomy): Bacteria > Planctomycetota > Phycisphaerae > Phycisphaerales > Phycisphaeraceae > OFTM12. The sequence continues at coordinate 51,986 of JAJDCS010000008.1, forward strand.
GGGCTTGTGACGGGGCGTCTAATCGTCGTGTTCGGCTGCGGGGGTGACCGCGACCGCACGAAGCGCCCCAAGATGGCCGCCGCCGCTTGCCGCTGGGCGCACCGCGTGTATATCACCAGCGACAACCCACGTACCGAAGACCCCACGAAGATCATCCAGGACGTGCTGGCCGGCGCACCGGAAGGTGCCCGGGATCGTGTATCCGTTGTGGCCGACCGCGCCGAAGCCATCCGCGTCGCCATCGCACAAGCCGCCCCGGACGACACCGTCCTGATCGCTGGCAAGGGACACGAGGATTACCAGATCATCGGCACGCGGAAACACCCGTTCGACGACCGACTACAAGCGGCTGATACCCTGCGTGCGTGGGTCGATGTTCGCACGCAAACCGTCGTTACAACGCAAACCTCGCAGCAGCCCGGCACCGCGAAAGCAGTGCTTGATCAATCATCAGCATGAGCAACGCTAACGAATCATTCTGGTCGCCCCAACAGTTGCAAGTAGCCACGCATGGGGTTTGGCTGCGCCCGCCTCAACAGCAAACCCTGCTGCCAGGGTTGAGCATCGACTCGCGCGCCATCGCACCCGGCCAAGCGTTTGTGGCGCTACCCGGCGAGCGCTTCGACGGCCACGGCTTTCTAGGCCAGGTGATTAGTGGGGGGGCCAAGCTCTTAATCGTGTCCCGCCCCGAGGCAGCCAAAGCCCTGCAAGACAAAACGATCGCTGTGCTGCACGTCCCCGACACGCACCGGGCGTTACTGGACTTGGCGTGCGCATACCGACAGGTCTTAGCCCAAGCCGGCACCAAGGTGATCGCGGTGACCGGCTCCAACGGCAAGACCACCACGCGTCGGCTCATTCACGCGGTGCTATCGACCCGCTACACCGGCACACAGAGCCCGCGCAGCTTTAATAATCACATCGGCGTGCCGCTGACGCTGCTGGCCGCTAAGCAGGACGATGATTTCGTGGTCGTGGAGGTCGGCACCAATGCGCCCGGTGAGATTGCGGCGTTGGGCGCTATCGCTCAGCCGGACGCGGCGGTGATCACCACCATCGGCGAAGCCCACCTGGCGGGGCTGGGCGGCTTGAATGACATTGTGGCTGAAAAAGCGTCGCTGCTTGAGCACCTAAAGCCACAAGGCTTGGCGGTGGTGTATGGCGATGAGCCTTTGCTGGTGACTCACCTGAAGCAACGCCCGACCGGGGCAGCGGTGGTGCGGTTCGGGCGTGATCATGACAACCACCTGCAGTTGTGCGGCTGCGATAGCGATGCGGACGGCTTGAGCTTCGAAATCGTTATAAAACAGGGGTGGTCGCAACCCGTCATGCGCGCATCGAGAAATGCTGAATCGATGCGGAAACGAGAAGAGACCGCTCCCTTATCCGCCTCAGGCGGACGGCTCGTTGCGGACGATTACGGATACACCCCATCTTCAGCCAGCCGTTTCCGCTTGCCGCTGCTCGGCAGTCATAACGCCTGCAACGCGCTGGCTGCGGTCGCGGTGGGGCGGTGGATGGGGCTAGACGACCGGCAGATCCAAGAGGGGTTGTTGCGTGCCGAAGTAGCCCCGATGCGCTTGAGCGTCAGCCGACTTGGTAACGCCTCACGCCCCCTGACCGTGATCAACGACGCCTACAACGCCAACCCGCAGTCCGTCGCCGCTTCCATCCACACGCTGGCCACGTTTGAGCCAAACCCGCCCAGCCGCCGCGTTCTGATTTTGGGCGACATGCTCGAACTGGGCGACGCTGGGGCCAAGCTCCACGAAGAAGTAGGGCGGCAACTCGCGGCGCTGCCATCGCTGATGGAGCAAGTGGCGCTGATCGGCCCGTTGATGAGCCACGCTGCCAAGGCACTGCGAGACGGGGGTTGGCCGTCGCACCGACTGCAGTATTTTGAATCGTGGGATGACTCGATGGCCGACGAAATCACAGCCACGCTGCGCGCGGGCGACGTGGTGATGCTCAAAGCCTCGCGCGGCATGCGCCTCGAACGGCTCTTGCCCCGGTTTGAGCGGGCCGCGTCCGATTGGAGCCTGCCCCTCGCAAAAACACCAGACCAGCAAACTCAAAGCACAAGTGTTACTGTAGACCAAGCATGATCTACAACCTGATTCTGCTATTAAAGCCGTGGCTGATCGAGCACGGCCTGTTCGGCTGGTTCCGGGTGTTCACGTTCATCACCTTCCGCGCGGTGCTGTCGATCGTGCTGGCCTTCCTGCTGGTCACGATGCTGGGCAAAGGGACCATCCGCTCGCTGCTGCGCCTGAAGATCGGCGACCACCCCGAGTTCTACAACAAGAGCCTCAATCAGCTCATGCGTCAGAAAGCCAACACGCCCACCATGGGCGGCATCCTCATCAGCGGGGCGATCCTGGTGGTGACGCTGCTGTTGGCGGACCTGAGCAGCTTCTACGTGCAGATGGCTTTGCTGTGCCTGATATGGCTGTCGGCGCTGGGCGGGGCGGACGACTGGCTCAAGCTCACCTCCGCACGCCGCAAGCCCGGCTCGCGCGAGGGGCTGTACTTCTGGGAAAAAATGGTGTTTCAGTTCGGCATCGCCGTGCTGCTGGGGCTGTTCATCCACCACCACGGCCAATCGAACGACCTGTCAAAGATGGCGTTTAGCCTCACGCTGCCGTTCACCAAGACGTGGGTGTACGACTTGGCTGCGAACGCGTATGTCCCGTCGCCCGATCTGATCGTTCTAGGCTCGCTGTCGTTTGTGCTGCTGACGCTGGTCGTGCTGGTCGGCTCATCCAACGCGGTGAACCTGACGGACGGCATGGACGGCCTGGCCAGCGGGATCATGGGCATCGTCGGCTTCGCGTTTATGCTGCTAACGTTGATCGCCGGCGAGGAAATCGACGCCAAGCGGCTGCTGCTGCCGTATATCCCGTATAGCTCCGAGTTAGCCGTGGTCGCGGGGGCGATCGTGGGCAGTTGTCTGGGGTTTTTGTGGTTCAACTGCAGCCCCGCGCAGGTTTTTATGGGCGACACCGGGTCGCTGCCGCTGGGTGGGCTGATCGGGTACATCGCCGTGGTGATCCGCCAGGAGCTGCTGCTGCTATTAATCGGCGGGGTGTTTGTGATGGAGGCTGGCAGCGTGATGCTTCAGATTGCGTACTTCAAGTTCACCGGCGGGCGGCGGGTGTTCCGCTGCGCGCCGATCCACCACCACTTCCACCTGGGCGGCTGGACCGAGCAGCAGGTGGTGGTGCGGTTTTGGCTAATTAGCGCCATCTTCGCGGCCGTGGCCCTAGCTACGATCAAGCTGCGGTAGGCTATACACTCTTTCACCGCTTGTAGGGATCGACTACATTGACAAGCATGGATTCAAACTGGCGCACGCACGACCTGACGATCGAAACGGGGCAGCCCGCGCTGGATTGGCTCGACCGCGAGTGGCTGCTAACCAACGGCACCGGCGCATACGCCATGGGCACCGCACCGGGTATCAACACAAGGCGGTACCACGGCCTGCTCGTCGCCGCCACGAAGCCGCCCGTGGGACGGGTTGTCACCGTCAACCAGATGCTTGAACAACTGACAGTCAAGCACGCTGGTAAAGAGCAATCTTTTGACTTTTCGTCCTGTTCTTTCCGCGCCTCGGACGGCAACGAGGTTCTTTCGCCCCAGGGGCACACGATGTTGACGCGATTCGAGCGGGGCTTAAGCGTCCGGTGGACGTACCGGGCCGCGGTTGACGCGGACCTCGACATCGAATTCACGCGTCAGCTCTGCCTGCACTGGCAAGAGCAAGCCGCCACGCTGCATTACGCCCTACGCGCCTTCAGCAACGGCAAACCGGCCGACCTGCCCCAGGGTGTGCTGTATATAAGCCCGATGCTCACGCTGCGCGACTTCCACGCGACGCTGCGCATGCAAAACGCGGGCAGCCTATCGCTGGAGATCAAAGACAACGGCGTCGCGACCGTCCACCGCCAAGACACCGCCGTGACGCTCCAATGCGACACCGCCAAATTCGTCGGGATCAACCCCGCCAAGTCAGACCCCTGGTGGCACGACGTGCATTACGAGCTAGAAACCCGGCGGGGCCAAGACGACGTCGAGGACTATTTCGTCCCCGGCCGGTACGAAGCGGAATTTAAGCCGTGCGCGGAAGTTAAGCTGGCCCTGACCCTTGCCTTCGGCGATCAACCCGCCAAGCCCTGCAACCCCGATCAAGCCGATCGCGGCAAGTACCTGGCCCCGGTATACGACCACCTAAAAAGCAAAGGTGACCGTGACGAGTTGCTCAGCCGCGCGTTCGCCATCGCAGCCGATGATTTCATCGTCACCCGCCGGTTCCGCGACAAGCCGCTCAAGACCGTTTTGGCCGGTTACCCCTGGTTCGCCGACTGGGGCCGCGACACGCAGATCTCCTTACCGGGACTGCTGCTAGCCACCGGCCGGTTTGAGGAGGCCCGTTCCACGCTTGAAGTATTCGCCGCCGCCATCAAAGACGGGCTGGTGCCTAATCGGTTTGACGACTTCGACCCCACCGCCGCGCACTACAACTCCGTCGATGCCAGCATGTGGTTCGTCCACGCGGCCATGGAGTACGTCCGCCTCACCAAAGACAAGCAGTCGTGGGACGGTTGGCTGGCCGACGCGGCCGTGCAGGTGGTCGATGCGTTCCTGCGCGGCACGGTTTATGACATCCGCATGTCCGGTGACGGGCTGATCACCGCGGGCTCACCGGACACACAACTCACGTGGATGGACGCCGCCTGCAACGGCGTGGTCTTCACGCCGCGCCACGGCAAAGCCGTCGAGATCAACGCACTGTGGTACAACGCACTGGTCGGGCTTGCCGAACTTTTCGCAACCTCAAATAAGCCGGTCGCAGACCACTACACCAAGCTGGCCAAGCGGGTCAAACGCGCTTTCGCAAAGGTTTTTTGGGACGATGAACTCGGCTACCTAAGGGACCATACCTGGACCGATGAACACGGCGAAGAGCACACCGACCGGTCGTTACGCCCCAATCAGGTGTTCGCAGTCAGCCTCCCCCGCTCGCCGCTGCCGCTGACCAAGCAGCGCCTGGTGCTCAAAGCGGTGCAAGAGCAGTTGCTTACGCCCTTTGGCCTGCGCACGCTGCCCACCGACGACCCCAACTACCACGGCCGATACACCGGCCCGCCGTTCGAGCGGGACAAAGCCTACCACCAAGGCACGGTCTGGCCGTGGCTGATCGGCCCCTACGCAGAGGGCGTGCTGCGCGTGGGCAAGTTCAGCCCCGCAGCCAAGCAGCAAGCCCGCCAGGTCATCACCCCCTTGATTCAGGAGTTGACCCAGCGTGGCCTGGGCCAACTCCATGAAATCCACGAAGGCGACGCGCCGCACCGCCAAGTCGGGTGCATGGCCCAGGCGTGGTCCATCGCGGAAGTGCTGCGTGTATACACGATGCTATAAGTATTATGGCCGTGGCGGACCGGTCCCATCTGACCCACCCATTTGACCGGGGTTACAGCACGCACAACAATAAACCGCTTCGCCGGCCGCGTGCCCGAGTGGACTAAGGGGACGGATTGCAAATCCGTTATTCGTGGGTTCGAATCCCACCGCGGCCTATTCTGGGAAAATCGTCGGGGAGGCGTGACAAGATGTTGGGGGGCCGGCTACAACGCCGCGGCTTGTGACGTGAGCAAGACCGAGGCGATCGTGGGTTTACCCGGCCCAAGACGGACAACGACGGACCCGCTAATCATGATCCCTCGCGAACCTCCCAGGGGCCCCCAGTTGGGCTTTTTGTATGTCCCGCCGTACCGCGTTCAGGGCGTGTCGATCGCCGGCGAGCAGGCAGCCGTACAGGTACCGGAGCTGGATGTCTGCTTCGACATCGGCCTGTGCCCGCGCCCGGCGCTGGCAAGCCCCTACGTCGCGCTGACGCACGGGCACATGGACCACGCGGCCGGCCTGGCGTATTACTTCTCGCAGCGCCACTTCCAGGGCATGGGCGTGGGCACGGTCGTCTGCCACCCGCTCTTGGAGCAGCCCATCCGCAACATCATGCGCGCCTGGGTCGACGTGGAGGGCCAGCAAACGCCGTACAAGCTTGTGGCCCTGCCGCCCGACGGCGAGATCGAGATCAAGAACAACATCTACCTGCGCGCTTTTTCCACCATCCACACCGACTCATCCGTGGGATACGTCGTGCTCGAGCGACGGAGCAAGCTCAAGCCCGAATTGGTCGGCCTGCCCCAGGAAAAACTGATGGAGCTGAAGCGAAGCGGCCAGGAGATCACACGCACGCTTGAGATCCCGCTGGTGTGCTACACGGGCGACACGCAGTGGGGCGACCACTTCGACCGCCCCGACGTGCTCGAATCGCAAACCCTGATCACCGAGTGCACATTCTTAGAGCCGGGCCACAAAGACCGCGCCGCCATCGGCAAGCACCTTCACCTGGACGACATTGTCCGCTTGCTTGAGCGGTGCAAGTCCAGCGCGGTGGTGCTCACGCACCTGTCGCGGCGGACCAACATGAACGAAGCCCGCCAGCAGATCGATGAGAAGATCCCACCCGAACACCGCGACCGCCTGCACGTGCTCATGGACCGCCGCGCCAACCGCGACCGTTACGAGCGACAGCTACGCGAGGTTGAGGCGGGGTAACAACCGTGTTCCACGGCGCATACCTAAGCGATCACCGCGTATAGAATCAAGCGTGACGATTCATGACGCGAAACACACAGCCTTGAAACGCCCCGCGGCGGCGTCTCCGCTGGCCACGAACCGCTCTGTGAAAATTATCGCCGACCCAGAAGACGACCCCGCGCTACGCCGATCCGCGGATGGGCTGGCGCGGCGGCTAAACCTGCTTGCCACGGAACCGGCGGAACCCAGCCCAGGTATGCAGCTAGCGGTGACGCCGCTGCGCCTGGAGCTGCGCATCAACGCCGAACACCGCACGCGACCCGTCTGCGTGGACTTTTCCAAGCTCGACACGTCGTCTCCCGCCGGCCGCAGCAGCCGCCAGCCGTTGGCCAAAGCGGTAGGGGGGCGCAAACTCGTTCGCGACACCCACGTCGTCGACGCGACGGCCGGGTGGGGGGAAGACGCATGGCTATTGGCATCGCTGGGGTGTCGGGTGACCATGATCGAGCGGTCACCGGTTGTGGCGGCCCTGCTGGCCGATGGACTCGAACGCGCCAAGCAATTTAATTCCGATGTGGCTCAACGGATTAGCTTGGTCGTGGGGGACGCGTGCGCCGTGTTGCCGGGTATCAAGCCGCAGCCGGGGGTGGTTTACTTGGACCCCATGTTTCCGGTCAGGCGGTCCAGCGCGTTGGAGCGCATGCCCATGCGCGTGCTGCGAGCGGTGGTGGGTGACGACGCCGACGCCCCGGGCTTGTTCGATGCGGCGTGTAGGGCGGCGCAGCGACGGGTGGTGGTCAAACGCCCGCTGCGAGCCGAGCCGCTGGCGCCCGGCCCGGTGGCCACGCACAAAGGCAAAGGCGTGCGGTACGACGTGTACCCGATCACCGCGCGGCCTTAGCCGCCGTCTTCGCCGAAACGGATGTCGGCGCTTGAGTACGTTGTGCCGTAGTTGAGGCGGAGGTTGACGACCTGCTCGACGCCGGTGTGGAACTGCTTTTCTGATAGTTCAGCCAAGGGATGGAGATACGCGGCCCACACCTGGCCTTTCCAGATGGCGTAGCGGGCGTCGAGCGTGCGGTCGAAGTTGGCTTCAAGCATCTTGCGCAGCTTGTCGGGGTCGATCTCCGCAGCGGCGGCTACCGGGGAGATGACGCGCATCCGGTTGTGTTGCTCGTCAGCCAAGACCGTGACCGGCGTGTCGTGAACGCGGAAAAACCACCGCCCGGGCTGCTCGTTCACATCGTTGGACCACCGCTGGATGAACTTTCTCAAGGATGCGTAATCGGTGATGGGGTTGGCCTGCTGAGGCGGTGCCTCTTGGTTTGACGCCGTGCTGGGCAGGGCTAGCAACACAGCGCAAAGACCCGCAACGGCCATCGCGGTGGGGTGACACATTGGGTTTGTTCCTTCCGAGGCGGCGTGCCTTAGCGGTCAGGCAGCCGTGTGGCCCGCTTGAGTGGCTGGTGTTTTGCTGTCTGTGGCGCCCGCCGCAGCGCCGATCAGCAGCAGCGGCGCCGAGATGGCGACCGAGCTGTACGTGCCCACCAGCACACCCACCAGCATGGCGAACGCGAAGCCGTGCACGCCGTCGCCGCCGAAGATATACAGCGTGCCCAGCGCCAGGAGCGTGGTGCCGGAGGTGATCACCGTTCGGCTGATCGTCTGGTTGATCGCGTCGTTGATCATGCCCGTCGACGCCACCGCCAGCCGCCCGCGGTTCTCGCGGATACGGTCGAACACGACAATCGTGTCGTTCAGTGAATACCCCACCAGCGTCAGCACCGCCGCGACCATGGCTTGGTTAATCTTAAAGTCACTGAGCATCAGCGCCTGGCCGAAGGATGTGTCGTAGACCCACCCGGCGGCCGCCACCAGCCCGAGCATGATCACCACGTCGTGCGCCAGCGCGGCGATCGCCGCCAGGCCGTAACGCAGGCTGCCGAACCGCACCCAGATGTACACCACCACCGCCAGTATGCTCAGGGTCATCGCCACGATCGCCTGCTGCTGCATCGTGCGTGAGATCTGGCTTGAGAAGTTCGACACGCTGCCCAGGCTCGCGTCGCGTCGCAACGCGTCGTGCACCAGCGACCACTCGGTAGCCGCCAACCCCGCGTCGTCGTAGAACGCCTCGGGGCTGTCGATATAGTTCGTGCCCGCTTCGCTGACCAGCACCACCGCCGAGCGGTACTGGGCCGCTTGCGTGCCCGGCCCGGCGGGGGCCAGGTCCAGCCCGATCACCGTGAACGGCCGATACCCGGCGTGCGCGCCGCCCGGGCGGGGGCGCAGCCGCGTGTTCTGGACGCGCTGGGTCAGTTGCTCGACGGTCTGGGGCGGGGTCAGTTGTTCGAGTACAACAGCCACGCCGCCCAGGTAGTCGCTGACTTCGGTGTGGACTTCCGGTCGGTTGATGTTGTCGCCCAGGTTCGTCTGCCGCACGGCATAAACCGGGGCCTGCCGCACGGGCGGCGCGTCGTGGCCGGGGCCCATGCCGTTGAACGTGACCGACCGCTGCACGTCCAACACGTCTGCAAACGCGTCCTTGATGGCGTTACTCACCGCGGTGGCGTCTTGTTCAAGCGTGGCGATGTTGAACCCGGCGGCGAGTTTGCCCTCGACTTGATCGACGGTGACCACGGTCGCGCGGTTGCCGGCCAGGTCGGGCAGCCCGTGTTTCTCAGACGCTTGTGTGAGACGCTGGCGCGCCTCGCCGATCGAAAGCGATTTACCTTCAGCCAAGTCGAACCCCACCTGCGTGCCGCTGCGGAACTCGATGTCCAGCAGGTCTTTTCCGCGTTCGGGTATGGCGATCAGCCCCAGCACGATCAAGACCGCGCTGATCGTGAACAGCAGGTACCGTTTACCAATCCAATCGACGTTGGGCGACAGCAGCCGCCGCACCGGCTCAACGAGCGTGGGCAGCATTGAGATGGTCTTGGGCTTGGCCACGTTGAGATAAACGTCCACCACCACGCGCGTGCAGAACAGGACCGTGAACATCGTCGCCAGGATGCCGATCATCAGCGTAATCGCGAAGCCCTTGATCTCAGCCGTGGCCGTGTAGTTGAGGATCACGCACGTGATCAGCGTGGTCAGGTTTGCGTCGATAATGGTGGACAACGCTTTTTCATAACCCAGCCGCACCGCCGTGCGCACGTCGGCGTTGCGTTCCAACTCTTCGCGGATGCGTTCGTAGATCAGCACGTTGGCGTCGACAGCCATGCCGATGGTCAAGACGATGCCCGCGATGCCCGGCAGCGTGAAGGTCGCGTCGAGCATGGCCATGGCGCCGAGGATGACCACCATATTCATCGCCAGGGCCATGTCGGCCACCAACCCCATGAACAGGTAGTAGACCATCATGAACGCCGCCACCGCCACCAACGCCCACACCGCCGCTTCCAAGCCGTGTTGCAGGTTGTCCTGGCCCAATTGGGGCCCGAACTTCCGGATGTAGATCGGGTCTTCGCTGAGTTGCCCTTCGAGGCTCCCGGCGTTGAGCGTGCGCAACAAGTAACCCTGCTCGTTTTGGCTAAACCCGCCGCGCCCGCCGGTGATGATGCCCTGGTCATGGATCTTGTCGTTGATCGAAGGCGTGGAGATCACGCGCCCGTCCAGGACGATCGCCATGGGTCGGCCGCGGTTGTTGCCGGTGAGGTTAGCCATCAACTGCCCGCCCACACGGTTGAGCTCGAACCCCACCGCCAGGAACCCGTTTTCATCGACTTGGTGGTGGGCGCGCGTCAGCTTCCAGTCGGCGTGTGAGCGGGTTAGGCCCATGTCCGGCGTGTTGGACAGTAAGACGTAGTACCCGTCGCCGTGCGCCTGGCCGATGAGGCCGCGGCCCGCGAAATACTCAACCGGGTTTTCCTCCAACGCGCGGCGCTGCTGGGCGTTGTCGGCGAAGCTCTCCACGTCGTCGACAAGGAACCAGCGGTAGGATTTATCCATGCCCGCCCTGGGGCCTCGCTCGCGCAGACGCTGGCGGTACTGATCCCCCTCGCCAAAATTGGCCGGCGCGGCGATCCGAAACTCCAGCACACCCGACCCGCGCAGCAAAGCGATCAGGTCGTTGGGGTCGTCCAGCGGCCCGCGCACCTCGTCGTACAGCGCCTTGGCCTGGGCTAACTCTCTGACCTGCTCAGCCCGATCGGGGTGGCTGGCGATGAGCCGGTCCACCGCCTCACCGCGTGTCAGCGACGACATGTCTTGCCCGTCTTTGGGCTTGGACTTCTTCACCACCTCCGCAGGCAGGCTTAAAATCAACTCCAACTCGTTCGGGTCCACGTTCGTAGCCAGCACGCCCCCCTGCGCCGCTTCAAACGCTTTCTGCGCGTCGAGGTAGACCCGGGTTTTGGCTAGCAGGTCGGTTTGGAGTCGGTCACGGGCGTCATCAGCCGCGGAGCCTTCCATCGCGTCGATCCGCTCTTGAGCCTCTTCGTATGGCCCCCTGGCCGCGGTCAAGCGGTCGTAGGCCCCGGCCATTGCCTCCAGCAGGCCCTGACGCGTGGGGTGGTCGCCCGCCAAGCGTTTCAGCGCGTCGGCGCGGGTGTCGGCTGGCAGGCGCAGGGCGCTATCCAACTCACGTTTCTTGATATTGCCCGCGAACAGGCCTTCCCGCAGCTTCAGGTAGCGGTCGCGGCGCTGGGTGGTCTCGGTCGGGGGCAGGGGCATCTGGATCTCGATCCGGTTGCCCGCTTGACGCCGCCACACCAGGTTGCGCACGCCGTTGGGGTCCACGCGCTTCTTGAGCGTTTCGATGACCTGGTCGATGACCGTCTTCGCTTCTTGGTCGGAGGGCACGTTCACCTGGTAGACCAGTGTGGTGCCGCCGGCGAGGTCCAGGCCGGGCTTGAGCTTTTGGCCAGGTGGATAAATGCACAGCCCGCACAGGGCCAGGACCGTCACAATCAGGATCGGCTTCCATATAGGGGTGTCTTGCATAGCTTAGACGGGCGTATCTGAGGGTTTCTTATTAATGACCGGGTATCTCCCGGTTCCAAACGGCCTGCCCACGCACCGGGCGTGGGTTACTCTTTTTCGTCCTGCATCACCGACTGGATGGCGCCGCGGCTGAACTTCACACGCGCGTTGGTGTTCTCGTCGATCTTGACCACCACATGGTCGTCGCGGACCTCCACCACGGTGCCAAGAATGCCGCCGATGGTCTGGACGCGGTTGCCTTTTTTCAGGTTCTCTAGCATCGCCTTTTTCTTCTTCTTCTCCTTGCGCTGCCCGCCCATGGAGAAGATGATCATGACCATCAAGGCGAAGAATATAATGATGAAAAAATTAGGCGACCCCGGCCCCGGCTGAGGCGCTGCCCCCGGATCGGTCGAGTCCGGCTGGGCTTCGTGTCCCGGCAGCGTAGACTCGGCTGGCGCCGAGAGCGGGGTGGGCGGGGCGTCCTCTTGGGCGAGTGTCAAGATCAAGCTGTCAAACATGCTTCACCTGTCGTGTGGGGTTTCGTTCTGCAAGGCCACCGGCCAGTTCCGCTGGATCAAAGGCCAATCATTGTGGGTGATGGCCGACCGGATGTCCAGCAGGTACCGCTGGAAGTGGGCGATATTGTGGGCGCTGACCAAGATCGGCCCTAACATTTCCCCGCTCACAAACAAATGCCGCAGGTAGCTTCGGCTGAACCCGCCGCCGCAAGCCGGGCAGGGGCAGCCCGGCTCGATGGGGCTGGGGTCGCGGCTGTATTTGGCGTTGCGAAGCCGCAGGCTGCCCGTTGAGGTGAACGCGAAGGCGTTTCGCCCGTTGCGCGTCGGCAGCACGCAGTCGAACATATCCACCCCCGCGCGCACGGCCGCGAGGATGTCCCGCTCGTAGCCCACGCCCATCAAATACCGCGGCCGATCGCCCGGCAGCAGCGGGGCGGTGTGCTCGACCACGCGTTTGAGCCATTCGTGCCCCTCGCCCACCGCCACGCCGCCGATGGCGTACCCCGGCAGGCCGTGCTGGGTCACCTGCTCAACGCACCGCGACCGCAGGTCCAGGTCAACCCCGCCTTGGACAATACCGAACAACGCCTGGTCGCCGGCCCGGCTGTGCGCAGCCACGCACCGCATCAGCCACGCCGCCGTCCGGTCGCAAGCCGCTTGGTTACGCTGGGCGTACTCGCCCGGCGCCACCGCGTGCCGGGCTTGGTCATTGCCAGCTTCGGCGTCGTCGCTGGCCGCCGGCGGGCAGTCGTCCAGGGCCATGATGATGTCCGCGCCAAGCTCGTTTTGCACCTGGATCGCTCGCTCAGGCGTTAACGCCACCGTCGCCCCGTCCAGGTGGCTCTTAAACGTCACGCCGTCGTCGCTGATGCGCCGCGCGTCGGCCAGGCTGTACACCTGGAACCCACCCGAATCGGTCAGGATCGGCCCGTCCCACCGCATCCACTCGTGCAGCCCGCCCATCGCACTGACCAGTTCCGACCCCGGGCGCAGCATCAGGTGGTACGTGTTGGCCAGGATCAGTTGAGCCCCCAGCTTGGCGACCATGCCCGGCAGCAGGCCCTTGACCGACGCCTGCGTGCCCACGGGCGCGAAAGCGGGCGTGTCGAACCCGCCGTGGGGGGTGGTCACACGCCCCACACGCGCGTGGCAGTCGGGGCTGGCGGTAACAACTTCAAACCGTAGGGCTGACATGCGGGCATATTAGACCGTTTTCCGGGCGGGGTGTGGCGTGAAGATGGGTAAGACAGCGAGCCCGGCGAATCTCTGTGCTTTACGGCTGCGGCTGACGCCTGAACGGGTCGCGTCCACGCGGTGTGGTTGCCTATTTCGCCAAGCCCGCACACAGCCCCGCCATCAGCCGCTACCAATGACAAATTCCTTGCCGTCTCTACCAATGAATCTGATGATTTTAGTAGAGGATGGCTCTGTTGAAACCCTTCACGCAAAGGGTGGCACGGCTTGCTCGTCAAGCCGTGTTTGCGAACTACCAAGTCAGAAACACTGGTTGCAAGCAACCAGTGGCACCCTGGTTCGGGGGTTTCAACAGAGCAGTAGAGGATCGGAAAGGCAAGCGAACGGCGACAGGGTTCCACGGAGTTGGTTATGGCCAAAGGAGATCAAGCCATGTCTACCAGCTTACAAGCAGCCTGCGAAGAAACACGGACCGATATCGGAAGTCTTGAGGTGCAGACGCGCGTCTGCCTCGACGACGCCACCATGCTCTGTGGCGCGTTGACCGACCTGACGGACAACGGCGCCAGGGTCCACGGCGACACCAAGGGCCTTGAAGTCGGCGACGAAATTTTCTTGGAAATACTGTTCTCTCTGCAGTACAGCGTGAAGCACCGCTGCGAAATCCGACACATCCAGCCCGGCGAATACTTCGGCGTGCAGTTCACCGGCCAATTCGAGCGGTGCCTGATGTGGCCGCCGTCGAGCATGGTGGCGTAAGCGCGACGCCGCGTGATCAGAAACGCGATCACTAAGCTGTTTAAGGGTACGCCTGTTCGCTGACCCAGATGACAAGATTGGTCATGAGGTTCCTGGCTGTTTCCGGGGAGTAGCCGTTGATATCCCAGTGCCGGCACCCGAGCATGCCAAGCGAGAGGTCTTCGTGTGAGACGATCACGCTTGGCCGACCGTTTTTATCCAAAAAAGCCGCCAGGTGGGGCCTGGGCTCGGTCCCAAACGTTACCACCGAGTAGCGGCGGTACAGCGCCCGCTGACAATCGGTGCCGCCCGCCAGCCCGGTCCCGGACACCATCGCGTCTTCGCTTGTCAGCCGCACCGCTTGCTGGTCGAACAACTCGGCGAGCTGATCGAGGACGTACCAACTGAATTTGCCCTTCCCGCCCACACACTCGACAAGGAGCGTGCCGCCTCGCTGGGTGTACGCGGTGATGGCGTCGAGCTGGGGTGTTGTCAGCGCCGCGGGCTGGGTGCCGGTCACGTGGATCAGTTTTAGTTTGCTGTCGCCGATGTCTTTCAATTCCAGCACGCCCTCGCCGCTGGCCGGTGTCGGCTCGACGTCTATCCCCGTCCGGTTGAATATGTAGTTTGCCTGGATGGGCCACGCTTCGGCCTCGGGCAGCCAGTTCCCGTTGTACCGGGCACGGCCGACCTTGACGGTGCGTGTGGTCGGCCGGTCGACGCGACGATCGAACGGCGCGACGAGCCGGTTGTTGAGCACGCCCTTGCCAGACGCGTAGGAGAAAAGGTTCGCCGCGAGTTTTAAGGCGATGTCTCTGCGCGAGGCGCTGTCGGCCTGCAAGGTGTAGCCCCAGTCGGAGTCGATGAGCAGGATCAACTCCCGCACGCCGTTCGACACGCCGTACACAGGCAACCGCTCGTTTTTTTCCAATATATGCCATGTGCCAAACAGCGGGTGGTCTTCCTCCAACGGCCTCATCTCATAATCGGGGTACAGCTTCTCAGCCAAGGCGCGGATCGACTTTGAAAAGTCGCGGCTGTTGCGGTCGGGGCTGGTCACCAACAGCCCGCCCATCTGGAGGTACTGCTTGATCGCGGCTTCCTGCTTGGGGGTCAGTGTGACGGCCGCGTCGGAAGCGAGGTACGTGACCGGCGAGACGAGCCACTGTGACGGGTCCGCTTCGTTGATGCCGATCGTTTGCCAGTTAAGCTCTTCCTCGCGTTGCCTGCTCAGGTACAGGCTTAAAAAGTGCAAGTCGTTGGGGTGGTTGTTCCAGGCGATGCCGGGGACCTGCAGCTTGTTGATCCAGACGGGGAACTGCCCGCGGCTGAGGAACATCAACGCGAACGACAGCTTCAAGGAGTCGTATTCTTCAACGCCCTGGCGTAACCGCTTGTCGTGAATAATCTGATCGGCGCCGGCCTGGTACCAGTCCAACCCGTTGAGGTACCGCACACCGCTGGCCAGCGCCACCTGTTCGACGCCGTAGAGGTAGTAATGGTTGTAGCCGCTGCGCCCGCTTTCGATATCAAAATGCCGGTCGAGCCAGTCCATGCCTTTCTGGATGGCCGAGGTGATCTTCGGCTCGGGGTATTCACGGTCGCGGAACAACTCTTGCTGGGCGATCAGCAGCGTCGTCAGCCCCGCGGTGGTCATCGCGCCGATGCCTTGGGTGTCGAAGATATTGCCCGAGCCCGCGCCGCCGATGGCTTTGTTCGCGGCGGCGGTAGCGACCCAGCTACCGTTGGGCTGCTGGGTGCGTAAGAAGTATTCGGCCCACTGTTCCCAGTGGCGGCGGGGGATCTTCAGGCCCCGCTTGGAGGCTTCCCACAAACCCAGAACCCCGTACTGGACCACGCTGTTGTCGATAAAGGCCGACGTTCTGGCCGCTTGGTAGTCGAACAGGCCGTGCGGGTCGTTGATCGCCGCGTTAAGCAGCCAGGAGGCGTCTCTTTCAAGCAGCGGCTTGTATTCATTGGGCAATTGAGCCCAGACGTGTGCGCGCATCGACATCGCATAAGTGCCGATAATATCCAATTCTTGTAGGTATTTTAACGACTGGACCAGCCTGGGGTTTTGTGAGGATTCACCGCTTACCAATAGGGCCTGGGTCGCCAAAGCGGTTTCGCCGCCGGCTTGGATAATGTCTCGCCGGATGCCACCGGGCCGGCTGCGGAACTCCCAATTGCCCGTATAACGGTCCTGCCTATCGAAGAGCAGCGATTTAAGCTCCTCAATGTGGTGCAGGACGTCTTCTTGCGACACCTCCGCACGCACAGCCCGTGTCGCCTGGGCCGTTAACACGATCGCCACAAAGCAGATACACCGAAGATTTGCTGTCACGTCGCCACCCTTGATAGGTGTTTGTGCTATGACAAGAAATTAGACAATAACACCCGGTTTCGTGTGGCCCGCCCCGTATACAATACTATACCATCGGCATTAAAAGAGAAACTACTGTGTCGCTGCGGTATTTATTTGTGGACATGAACGCGTTTTTCGCGTCGGTGGAGCAGGAAGACCGCCCGGAGTTGCGGGGCAGGCCCGTGGGCGTCGTCCCCACCATGGCCGACACCACCTGCTGCATCGCCGCCAGCTACGAAGCCAAGCCATACGGCATCAAGACCGGCACCAAAGTCGCCGATGCCCGCCGCCTCTGCCCCGCGATCCGTTTCATCGAGGCACGCCCGCGGTTATACGTTGAATACCACCACCGCGTGATCCAAGCCGTCGAGTCCTGCCTGCACGTCGACGCCGTTTGCTCGATCGACGAGATGTACGGCCGGCTGCTGGGCCGGGAGCAACAGCCCCCGCAAGCGATCGAGATCGCCAACCGCGTCAAGGCCGCGCTGCGTGACCAAGTGGGCCAACACCTGCGGTGCTCGGTGGGGCTGGGGCCCAACGCTTGGCTGGCGAAGGTGGCGTCGGACATGCAAAAGCCCGACGGCCTGACCACGATCCTGCCGGAAGACCTGCCCCACAAGCTGCACGGACTGGAACTGACCGACCTGCCGGGGATCGCGCGTGGGATGCAGCGCCGGCTCAACGCGTGCGGTGTGCGCACGGTGGCCGGTCTGTGCGAGTTATCGGAAGCCGACCTAGCCCAGGCCTGCGACAGCCGAGTGATGGGGGCGTTGTGGTGGCACCGCCTGCACGGCCGCGACACACCCGACCGCCCCACGCGCCGCCGCTCCGTGAGCCACTCTCACGTCCTGCCGCCCAACCGCCGCACCGAGCCCGGCTCACACGCCGTCATGGTGCGGATGATCCACAAAGCGGGGTTCCGCCTCAGGCGGCTGGGCTACCGGGCCGGGTGCATCGCCGTATCGGTGCGGTTCCTGGACGGCTCGAAGTGGAAAAGCAGAGCTTCATTGGGCTGCTGCAGCGACACGCTGACGATGCTGCGCGCGATGGCCGGGCTGTGGCCGCACAAGCCGACCCGCAAGCCGCTCAAAGTCAGCGTGGTGCTGACCGACCTGGTGCCCGAGGACAACGCCACCGCCCCGTTGTTCGGCCAGCAGCAACGCCTGGACACGTTGGCGGGCGTGATGGACCGGCTGGACCGCAAGTACGGCCAACACACGGTCTGCTCCGGGGCCATGCTCGGTGCGATGCGCGCCGCGCCCACGCGCATCGCCTTTAACCATATCCCCAACCAGGAAGACTTCCAGCCCCAAACACCCACCCAGCCCTAACCCGCGGCGGGGGGGGTAAGAACCGGCGGCGGCGCCGCGCCGTTAAGGTCCGCATATCGCGCGAGGTTTTAATCCTTTTTTAGGGATCGTGATCAATCTGCGGCGGCTATTGGCCGATGCTTTATCGGGCGGAGCTGTGCACGCTTCAGGGGCGGCGGTTCCCCACCGAAATCTTGTCAGGGTGAAGTTTTGTAGAGCCATGTCACACCGCATTCCCCCACGCTTGTTGCTGGTCGAAAATGACCCGGACACAGCCGGGTCGATCACCGAAACACTGCGCGACCACTTCGGGACCGGGTGTGTGTGTCAAGCCGGGACCGTCGCCGAGGCGGTGGCGGTGGACAGCCAAGAAATCGACATGGCCCTGTGCAGCATGGACCTGCCCGACGGCACGGGCCTGGACTTGTTGAATTATTTTCTGCACCACCGCCCGGACCTGCCCGTTGTGCTGCTGACCTCGCAGGGCATCCTTGAAAACGCCATGACAGCCATCCGCCGCGGGGCGTACGACTACATCGTTAAATCAGGCGGGTACCTGCTGACCATCCCCCTGATCGTGGAAAAGAATCTGGCGATCTGGCGGACCAAGCAAGAAAACCACCAGCTCCAGGAACAGCTCACACGCACACTCGACGAGGTGCGCGTCAAGAACAGCCAACTCGAAGACGCGGTCATGCAACTCAAGGTCGCGGCCGCCACCGACCCGTTGACCGGCCTGAACAACCGCCGCAGCTTCAACCAAGCCATGGACCGCAGCTACGCCGAGGCCACCCGGTACAACCAGGACCTGGCGTGCGTGCTGATCGACATTGACCACTTCAAACTGATCAACGACACCCTGGGCCACCAAGCCGGCGACGACCTGCTGCAGATCACCGCCGAGATCCTCAACAGCCAGTGCCGCCGCAGCGACGTGGTGGGGCGGCTGGGCGGCGACGAGTTTGTCTTGATGATGCCCCAGACCGATGAGCAAACCGCCCGGCAGGTGGCTGAGCGCATCTCAGAGGAATTCGACGAGTCGATCCGCGATGCGTTCCACGATTCCAGCGTCGTTGAAAAAATCAGCCTGAGCATGGG
The DNA here is from genome assembly GCA_029260715.1 of Phycisphaeraceae bacterium. Taxonomy (GTDB): domain Bacteria; phylum Planctomycetota; class Phycisphaerae; order Phycisphaerales; family Phycisphaeraceae; genus OFTM12. The sequence goes on from JAJDCS010000008.1 coordinate 70,744, forward strand.
CGTTGCCACGGTGCGCCAGTCCAAACCCACCGACCCCCAGCAGTTGATCGCCTTCGCCGACCGCGCCCTCTACCGCGCCAAGCAAACCGGCAAGGCCAAGCTCGTCACATACGGTCAAGGGGTGACGGTGCCGGCCTCCGAACCAGCGTCGCCGCTGTGAATTTTTGACCAATTGTCTGTTGGGGTGTTACCGCCGATGCGGTCGGGCGGCGGTGCCCGTTAATCCAACGCCTCTAACAACTCAATCATCTCACTCTCGGCGTGATCGTCGCCCGCTTGCTTGGCGACCTCGATCCCGGTGCGCAGCAGGGTCTGTGCGTCGGCGGTGCTGCCCATCTGCGCCAGGGTCTTGGCTTTGTGGTAGTAGGCGTAGCAATAGCTCGCGTCGATCGAAAGCGTTTTGTCGAACCAGGTCAGGGCTTGGTCGAACTGTTCAGCCTTGGCGTGTTCCAACGCAATCGCGTAGGCGCAGAACGGGTCCGCCGGGTCGGCGTCGTGGAGCTTGGTCAGTTGTTCCAGGCGGTCACTCATACTTGGATACCACGACTACGACGCCCCTACGGCTTGGCCAGCCGCCGGACTTTGCGGTTGAAGTACACCAGGTAGCAGACCGCGCTGACGCCGATCGCGGCCGTGGCCAGCAGCACCGCCACGTAACCGGTGTCCCCGGTGTTGGTGTAGTGGCGGTAGGCGTACGCACCGAAGCCCAAGCAAAAAAGGATCGTCGAAGCGATCAGCACCCGGTGAAAATGGTAGAGGTCCATCGCAGGCTCCGTGGGGTGAAGCGGGGTTCACTTTAGCCGTATGCGTCGCGCGGCGTGGGCAGCAGGCCCAAGTGATTGTAGGTGTTAACTGTGTATGGGTACAGGCGACGAAGCAGGGTCGGTCATGCCCGCCGCTTCAAACGCCGCCTCGCGACGCCGACACCCGGTGCAAACACGACAAGGCTTGTCGCCACGCGTCATGCACGACCAGGCCATCTGCCACGGCAGCCCCATCTGCCCGCCCAGCTCAACGAGCTGCTGATCCGACAATTCCAGCAGCGGGGTTTCGAGCGTCGCCGCGAAGGGGTGGTCGATTTTCGCCAGTTGCTGGGCCAAGACGGTCTGCTCAAACACACGGCTGGTCTTGTCGAAGTCCGCGTTGACCTGCGCGGGCCAGAGCAGGCGGTTGGCGCCCAAGTCGGTCGCCTGGGCAAGCCCCTGGATAAGCACCTGCGCGTGCAGCAGGGGGGTGGCGTGCGGCTCTTGGGAGGTGTCTTGGAGCTTGGCTTTGGGCTTGGGCAGCTCGGTTTCAATCACGGTCTTGATCTTGAAGTATTCGGCTTGCTGGTGGACATGCTGCGAGCGGACCCTGGCGTTGTCCCTGGCGTCGAGCACGTGCAGCAGGATCAGCCTGGGCTTGTCTTGGGCCGTGGCGGCAATGGCGGCGGCGGCGAAGCTGCGCATACCTCCGCTAGACAAGATGACCGTGGGCGCGGTGCTCATGACTGTATCCCTATCGACACACAGCGTGTGAAAAGTACAAATCTCGTGAGACGGCGATTAAAGGATCGATCCGCTACGGTGTCACTTATTTGTTGACATTTCGCCCCGCCCCCGCCAGACTTGCCCCCGAAAGACCGCGCACCACAGGACACGCCGCTTTTTTCCGGAACCAGCCCATGAGCCTAGTCGTTTTTGTCCACGTCAAGCACGAACACCCCGCCGAGTTGGGGTCGATCTTACAAAAGCAGGGCCACCGGCTGCGGCAGGTGAACCTGTACGCAGGCGACCCCGTCCCGCCCGACCTGGACGACGTGGACGGTGTCATCAGCATGGGTGGGCCGATGAACGTGGACGAGGCGGACCAGCACCCGTGGATGGAGCACGAGCTTGCATATCTCAAGGCTGCGCACGAGGCGGGAGTGCCGATCGTGGGCGTGTGCCTAGGGTCTCAGCTCCTCGCCGCGGCGCTGGGCGGGGAAGTCGCGGCGATGGAAAAGCCGGAGATCGGGTGGGCGCCGCTGAAGCTGGCGTTCCCCGGCACGACTGACTCGATGTACGCGGGCATGGGGTGGCAGAGCGTGCAGTTCCACATCCACGGCCAGGAAGTCACGAAGCTGCCGCCCGACGCGGTGGGCTTGGCAGGATCGGCGGCGTGTAAAAACCAGGCGTTCCGCGTGGGGCTGACCACCTACGCATTTCAATACCACTTCGAGTGGAACCGGGCAGACCTGGAGGTCATGATGGCTGACCCGTTCATCACTAAGTCCGGCTTCTCGCCGGAAGAGATCCTCCAGCAAGCCCAGGCGTATTACGACGACTACCGCCGCCTGGGCGACCGGCTGTGCCACGCCATCGCCACACAGCTTTTCCCGCTCGACAAGCGGTAGGGGAGGCGCTGCGGAGGCATGGCCACAACCGGGTCCACACTCTCGATCAAAGTGCCCCGTGGGTTTGACCTGCCCAAGGCGGTGTGCAGCTACGGGTATTTTATATTGGCCCCCAACCGCTGGGACCGCGCCACGCGCACCCTGCACCGCCCGCTGCACGGCCGCAAAGACCGGCTGATTCACACCGCGATTTCACAAAAACAACCGGACCGGTTGCGTGTTGCGTGCGACAAACGCGTCGGCAAACCCGAAGCCGCGCTGATCCGCAGCCAGATCAACCGGATGCTGCGGATCGATGAAGACGTGCGCCCCTGGCACCGGTTGCACGCCAAAGCCAAGCGCGTCGGCTTCGGGCGGCTGTTCCGCTCGCCGACGCTATTCGAAGACATTGTCAAGACAATCACCGGCTGCAACGTCACTTGGCCCAACACCATGCGCATGAACGCGCTATTGTGTGAGCACGTCGGCAAAGGCGGCTTCCCTACCGCCGGGCAACTCGCCGCGACGCGTGCAGACACCTTGAAGCGGCTGTGCAAGGTTGGCTACCGGGCTAAGCGAATCGTGCTGTTGGCAAGGGCGGTGACGCGCGGCGACTTGGACCTAAACTGGTTCGAAGACCCCGCACGCACGACCGACGAGATATGGCCCCAACTGCTGAACATCTACGGCATCGGCGAATACGCGGCGGGCAACCTCTGCCAACTGTTGGGTCGGTACGACCGGTTGGCGATCGACTCAGAGACCTACCGCCACTTCCGCCAAGCCCACGGCGTGCCCACGCCCACCAACCCCAAGAAGCTGCACAAACGCATCGAAAAATACTACGCCCGTTACGCCCCGTACCAATTTTTGGCTTACTGGTTCGAGCTGTGGCAAGGGTACGAGGCGAGTGTGGGCGACGACGCGCGAGACTGGGACGCAGCCGAGCACGGCCCATCATTTACAGCCAATCAGCTGAAATAAAGGCTAAACGCAAGCATTCCCCAATTTCGCCACTCCGATAACTCGTCTTTGACGACCCGTTAAAGCCGTACTGTCCCGCTTGATCTTGTCTGCCCGATAAGGCTCGTGCAGCCACTTTCTTGGGAGACGGCCCATGCACAGCTATTTTGTCCGTGTGACGGTTTACCTATTCGGCGCGATCGGGTTGGTGTTTTTAACGCCGGCTAGCCTCGCCGTTGACAAGGCGGTGACGTGGACCGGCGGCGGTGACGGCCTGAGCTGGTCCGACCCGGCTAACTGGGACGGCGGCGAGGTGCCGGCCAACGACGCGGTCGACACATACCAAGTCACCGTTCCCGCAGGCGTCACGCTGGACTTCGACTTGCCGGGCAGTTCGAATATCTCAACGCTGGACCTCGCTGTGGGTTCCACGATCCGCACCGAGGCGGGGGCAAGTATGACCGTCTTGGACGCGGCGAATATCGCGGGGCTCATCAACGCCGACGCGGGCAGTTTCACCGCCGTCGGCGTCGGCGCGACATTGAGCGGAGACCAAAACAGGCTCACAGCCAACAACGGCGCCGGCATCACCATCGGCGGCACGTCTTTTTCCTCCACCGGCTTGCTGGGCAACGCGAGCCTGTTGCTGGCCGACGGGACGGGCACAAGCATCGGCTTGGCTTCGGTTACCACCCTCGACGCGGCGTTTAATAGGCCAGGCGCAGGTGCCCAAGACACCCACACCGTCACCGCCCGGAACGGCGGGGCGATCGACCTGTCGGGTGTCGAAAACATCAACGCCCCGTTGGGCTTTGCAGACAACCTGGTTTTTACAATCCCTGACAGCACTTCGCAGATCGACCTGTCGAGCCTCCGCAACGCCACCGGCACCGGCGGGCGTACGCGGTTTATTTTGTCCAACGGAGCGAGCCTCTCCCTGCCGGTGCTCGAAACCTTGAGCAACACACAGTTCGACGTTTCGAGCGGGGCACAGGTTACAGCCGCGGGGCCCCAACAGACGGCCTACACCGCCAGGCTGCCATTCTTTACCGACATTATGCAAGCCAACGGCGCCGGTTCACTGCTGGACCTGTCGTCGATCGTCAGCATCGACGTTTCCTTCGATGACGACAACCGCGCAACGCGACGCAACGGGATCGCCGCTAGCAACGGCGGCGTGATCGACCTCTCGGGCTTGCAAACCGTCACCCCGCCCGTCCTGTCTGAAGACTTCCTCGATTTTAAGATCCTAGACAGTGCCTCCCAGATCATCCTCCCCTTGTTAGCCACGATTAACGGCAGCAATAGCGGCAGGACGATGTTTATATTGTCCAACGGCGCCTCGCTTTCGCTGCCGGCTCTGCAAACAGCTGAGGATGTTTATTTTGATTTGTCGGGCGGCGCTCAGCTCACCGCCGGCACCCAACCCGTTGTTTACTCCTCCATCGGCTCGCCTTTTGTGACCACGCTGGTCGCCGTCAGCGGCGCGTCTTCGCTGCTGGATTTCTCCGCCGCTACGAGCATCAACGCCGGGTTCAACGACGCCACAACCGTCGTCAGCACCCACACCATCACGGCCACAGGCGGCGGCGAGGTCGATTTTTCGGGTGTACAGACCATCACGCCCCCAGGCAGGCCGGAGGACGCAATCATTTTTCGATTGTCCGACGCGTCGTCTCAGATCAATCTTTCTTCCTTACAAGCGGTCAACGCGGGCGCCGGGGCGGTGCTGTTTGATTTGTCGGGCGGGGCGAGCCTGTCGCTGCCGGCGTTGACGGTGGCCTCGAACGCGAGGTTTACCCTCCAATCCGGCGCCCAACTCGAGGTGACGACCGCCCAAGCGGTTGCGTATTCATCGGCGAGCATGGCGGTCACATCGACGCTGATGTCAACCAGCGGCTCCGGCACGCTGCTCGATTTGTCGCCTGTGGTAAGCATCAACGCGGGCTTCGACGACGCCAACCCGAGCATATCCAGGACCCACACCATCACCGCCACGGGCGGCGGCGTCATAGACCTGTCGGGCGTACAAACCATCTCGCCCCCCGTTCGGACCGAAGACGCAATCCGCGTCGTGATCTCCGGGGCCGCCAGCCAGGTTAATTTATCCTCACTACAGACGATCCAACCGACCGGCGGCGTGATGCGATTCGAACTATCCGGTAACGCATCGCTGTCGCTGCCGTCACTAACGACCATCGCCAACACACGGTTTGTGCTATCCGGCGGTGCGCAGCTGACAGCCGCCGGCGCGCTACCGGCCGCCTATAGCTCTGTAGGGCTGCCGCTCACCACCGCCATCGCCTCGGCCACAGGGGCAGGCACCGTGTTGAACCTGTCGGCGATAAGCGGGATCGATGCGGGCTTCACCGACGGCGACGCGAACAAAACCAGCGCCCACACCGTCACCGCCGTCGGCGGCGCGGCGGTCAACCTGTCGGGTGTCCAGAGCATCACCGTGCCGCTGGGCAACGAGCGCGTCGACTTCCTCGCAAATACCAGCGGGACGATTGACTTGTCGTCGCTGCAAACGGTTACGCAACCCGTTAACGGATTGGGCAGCCTGCGCCTTGAAGCCCGCAACGCGTCGCTCGTGGTGGGGCCGCTATCACCGGTAGCGCCCACGGCGATCGACTTGGATCGCTTCTCCACACTCACCGCGCCCCACGGCCTCACACTCACACCGGGCGTGAGCCTGTTTGTTCAGTTCAACCCCAGCCAACCCAGCCTCATCGTCGTCACGGGTCAGGCGTCGCTGGCGGGCTCGCTGGACGTTGTGTTGCCCGACGGGTTTACCCCTAGTTATCTAGATGAATTTACGGTTCTCACCGCCGACACACGCATCGGAACTTTCGACCAAATCAACGGCCTCTTGATCAACCCCGACATGGTCCTCGCCCCGGCCTACGACCACAACGGCGGCCCCGGCTTTTCGCTCGTCGCCGCCATCCCCGGAGACGCCAACCTCGACGGCACGGTCAACGGCTTAGACCTGTTGGCCTGGCAGTCGAACCTTTTCTCCGACTCCGGGGGGGACTGGACCAAAGCAGACTTTAACCTCGACGGCCTCGTGAACGGCCTGGACTTGTTGGTATGGCAGTCGCACTTATTTCAAAACGTCGGCCCTGCCAATCTCGCCACCGACGCGTCGGTCGATGTGCCCGAACCGTCGGCGATCACCGTCTTGTGGCTGTGTAGCTTGGTGATGCTCCAGACGGGCCTCAGGGCGCTGCGCCAACACGACTAGCGCGATGCGACCGTTAGGCGGTGGTCTGGTCACGCCCCCCGCACGGGGAACAGCGCCGGGACACACCACGCGTTGCCGATCCGGTCCGTGATGGCAAAACCACGCGACACGGGCGCGGCGACCGGATAGCCCTTATCAAGACAGCGGCGGTGCCAGGCTTGCAGGTCGTGTTCGGCAACGTCTTGGCCAGCAGTGAACAGAATCAGCAGCAGCCCGGCGAAGTGGATGCGGCTGTCGGTCCAGAGTTTCTTAATGTCTTTTGTGACCGGCGAAAATAGCTCGGCGCTGTAGCGGGGGAACGGGCCGCCGGACTCGAACTGCGCCACGGTTTTGATCTCCATCCAGTACGCGTGTTCGGCGTCCACCGCAGCGGCCGTGTCAAACAGCGTGTCTTTGACCACCGGGTCACGCAGCGGTTGGTCGGGCGACGGCGTGATCACAATATCACACCGTTTTGCATCACTGCGGCGCTTCTTGGTCCAGTCGTCGGGGTATAGCTGCTCGGGCAGCACGCCGTACCCGGCACCGTGTAGCGATTCTTGTACCAGCGGGTGTAGCCCCAATTCGTCGAGGTGGTCAAACCCGTAGACGGCTTGCTCCAGGTCGTCTTGCCGGGCGCGGTCTTGGAGGCCGGCCGCAACGGCGTCGCCCAATCGGGCGGCGGACCATGGCAGGGCGGGCGTGGCAAGCGGGCGCGTCATACAGCTTGATGATAGAAAAATCGCCGCGGGTTATACGCTGGGCGTAGCGGCCGCGGGCAGGGGGGTGTCCGCCTCCGAATGCAACTCGGCACGCACACGCGGCAGGCAGCGGGGGTGGTGCTCTTGGAGAAACGCGACCAGTTGCTCCCGCACCTCGCAACGCAAGTCCCAGGCTTTCGAGGCGTCGGCGGCGCTGACCAAGGCCCGCAACTCCAGGGTGTTCTCTTTTGAAGCGGTGACCTGCAGCCCGCACACGCGCCCGTCCCATAGTTCATTGTCTTTGACAATCCGCTGAAGGTGGTCGCGCACGGCCTGGACAGGCACCGTGTAGTCCGTGTGGATAAAAACCGTGCCAAGGATGTCAGCCGTGCGGCGGGTCCAGTTCTGGAACGGGTTGGAGATGAAGTACTCCAGCGGCACGACAAGCCGACGCTCGTCCCAAATCCGCACGACGATATAAGTGGTGGCGATCTCCTCGATCTTTCCCCACTCGCCCTCGACGATGACCACGTCGTCGAGCCGGATCGGCTGGGTGATCGCCAGTTGTAGTCCGGCAAGCAGGTTGGCGATGGTCGGGCGGGCGGCCATGCCGATGACCAAACCCGCGATCCCCGCCGACGCGAGCAGGCTCGCCCCCAACTGGCGGATGCTCGGGAACGTCATCAGGATCGCCGACATGCCCACGACCCCGGCGATAATGATGATCGTGCGCGCCAGCACGCGCGTCTGCGTGCGGACACGCCGCGCCGCAAGGTTGTCAGCCACGTCGATCCGGTGCGTGCTCATGATCACGTCGTCGATCACCGACACGCTGCGGATGACCAGCCAAGTAATCGACGCGATCAGCAGGATGCTCACCGTGTGACGGGCCAGACTCAGCGCCTGCTCGTCGAGTCCGGCGGTGGGCAACACAAATTGGATTGCTAGTAGTACAAAGACCAGCCTCGCGGCGCGGCGGGTGTGCGTGACAATCGACGAATCAGCCACATTCGGTGTTTTGTAGGTGACGCGGTGGGCGATCCAGTAGACCACCGCGTGCAAGGCGATCGCCCCGGCCACGGCGCCCAGCAGCAACGCCAGCGTCTGGGCGGGTGCTTGAAGGGCTTCGGGGAGGCTGTCGAAGAAAGTGTTCATGAATACGTTTAGACGAGGGTTATCCTAAACCAATTCATGCTTGGATGGAATTGAAGCACCCGCTACCAGCTCATCAGCTCGCCGGTGATGGGCTCGACCAGGTCTTTGATGGTCACGATGCCGATCGGCTTGGCTTTGCGCGTCACAATGGCAAACGGTGTGCGTTTGGTTTGCAGCGTCGTCAGGGCGGTGCGCAGCGGTGTGGCCGCGTCTAGCAAGAGCGGGGGGGTCATCAGTTGCTCAAGCGGGGGGCAGCGGTCGGGCGTGTGGCGCAGCGCCTCGATCACGCTGATCACACCAAGCACCGCGCCGGACTTGTCCGTCACCGGGAACCGTGAAAAGCTGGTGTGATCGGCGAGCTTCCAGATCACGCTTGGCGAGCCGCTGACTCGCACCTTGGTCACACGCGCCCACGGCACCATCTCATCAACCACGCTGCGTGTGGCCAGGTCCAACACACGCTCGACAATCGCGGACTGCTCGTCGCTGAGCAGGCCCTGGCCGACGCCTTCTTGGACAAGGAGCTCCACCTGCCGCCTCGGGTGGAAAGACGCTTCGCTGATCGGCACGCCCAGCGCCCTGGCCATCAGCTTGCTGAACGCCTCGGTCAGCGGCAGCAGCCCGGTGAAGAAAAACAGCCTGCGTGACACGTTGAGAAACCCGGCGAACCGGTACGTCAGCAGGTCGGTGTAGGCGGCGAACATGTCCTTGGGCAGCGTCTCACCAAAGACCAGCAGCAGCGGGCTGACCACCAACACGTTGATCAGGATCGCCTCCCAGTCGGCGATGCCCCAGTGGTCCAGGATCATCGCCAGGGAGGCTGTGCCTAGGTAGTTGGCCACGTTGTTGCCGATTAGCAGCGTGCCCAACAGCGAGGTCGGGCGCAAGATAAGATCGTGCAGCACCCGGGCGCTTCGCTGCTTCTGGTGGTGGAGGATCTGCAGGCGCACACGGTTGATCCGGTACACGCCGGTCTCAATCCCCGAGTACAGGGCGCTACCAAGCACGCCCACAGCTAGCAATATCCACCATGTGGCGATCATTCGCTTGTGCGTCCTTTTGGCGATTCGGTAAGCCGGATCGTCAGCCACTCGATCCGCCGACCACGCATGGATTCGACCTCCAGCGTCACGTTCCCGATCGCGGCGTGGTCGCCGACTTTCGGCAGCCGCCCCAGCTTCGCCATGACCAACCCCCCAAGCGTGCTCACGCCCGCGCGCAGCACGGTTTCAGGGCCCAACGCCATCGTCATCGCGGTGTACGGCGCGAACGCGTCCATCCACTCGTACATGGGCAGGTTCGCGCTGACGCGCCACAACCCAGGCTGAACCTGCTGGACCTGCGGCTGTACCGGCGCCTCATGGGGCCCGACGATCTCGCCGACCATGTGCTCCACCACGTCTTCGAGCGTAATCAAGCCCGACGTGCCCCCGTATTCATCGACCGCGATGGCGAACGTCGTGCCCGTCTTGCGGAAATGCACCAGAAGCTGATCCGCCCGCTGCAACTCGGGGACAAACACCACCTGACGCACCAGCTTGTTGATGTCCAGGTCGGGATCGCCTTGGGCTAGCAAAACCTGACGCACGAGAACAATGCCCTCGATGTGATCCAGGCCGTCTTTGCAGACGGGTATGCGGCTGTGTTTAGTCGATTGGGCCAAGTCTAATAGCTCGCTGGTGTCGGCTGCGGCGTCGAAAGCCTGGATATCCACGCGCGGGGTCATCAGGTCGCGCACTTTGAGTTGGCTAAGCTCCAACACCTGCTGGAGCAGATGCTCCTCTTGCTGATCGATCACACCGCGCTGGAGGCTGTGATCGAGGATCGTCTCCAACTCACTGGCCGACAGCGAGGCCGGCTTTTCACGCGGCGCCACAAGCCTGGCCAGCGGCGTGATGATCAGAGAGCTAAACACCACGCGCAGGGGCGTCAGAACTTTGTGAACGAACATCAGCGGCAGCGCGGTGGCCAGCGACCACTGCATGCGCAGCTTGGCCGCAAGCAGCTTCGGCAGCACCTCGCCCAGCAGGATCAACCCGATCAACAGCAGCACGCTGACCGACGCCGTGCCCAGCGGCCCCAACTGCCCGCTGTCACGCGCCCGGATCATCAGCACCGTGCTGATCACGAAATAGCTGACGTTGACCGTGGTGTTAGCCATCAGCAGCGTCACCAGGATCTGCCGGGGGTGGCTCAGCAGCGACGCGACCGTCTCCCCGGCAAGCGTGCGAGACCGGCTCAGACGCATGCGCTGGTGTGGGCGCAGGCTAAACATGGCCGTCTCACACCCGCTGAAAAAGCCACTGGTGATCACCAGCAATCCCAGGCCAAGAATCATCAAGATGTCGGGCAGTGGTAGCATGAGGGGGTTGGAGTCCAGGGTCCGTCGTCTTAGGTCCAGAGTCCCTTGTCCAGCGTCTAAAGTCGGGGGACAAGTATGGCGTGCTTGGGTTCAACGCATGCGTTTTAGACCCGCGCGTCGGCTAGGCCCTCCCACTGGTGGCTGCGGATCGCCTCGACCACGCGCTGGGCAGCCTCGACCGCGGCGTAGCCCGCTTCGGCGTCCACCGCCGGGGCGTGGCCGTGACGCACCGCCGAAATAAAGCTCGCCAGTTGGGCGCTCAAAGCGTCCTGCTTGGGGTCGTCGTCTGGGGTCTTCATGGTCAGTTCTTCCACGTGGAGCAATTCGGAGTAGTCCAGGTTCGCCAAGTCCGCGCCGGCTGACAGTTGCCGACGCAGGCCATCGAGCGTTTTGGCGTTGTCCGATTTGCGGATGATCAAGCCGTTGTGCGTCGTGTAGTCCAAGCTTACATAAGTGTCTTCGTTAAACACCCGCATCCGGCGCTGCGTCTTCAGCGCCAACCGGCTGGCCGTCAGGTTCGCCACACACCCCGACGCGAATACCAGCCGCGCGTTGGCCACGTCTTCACATTCGCCCAGCACCTTAACACCCACCGCGTCCACGCGCACCAGCGGCGAGCCTGCCAACATCAGCACGATATCCAAGTCGTGGATCATCATGTCCATGACCACGCCCACGTCCAGCGACCGGAACGTCATGGGGCTGACCCGGTGCACCTCGATGAACCTGGGTGTGATCCCCAACTGGGCCACCGCGCGCACCGCCGGGTTGAACCGCTCGGTGTGCCCGACTTGGAGGATGGCGTTGTGCCGGGCGGCCAGTTGAGCCATCGCCTTGGCTTGCTCCACGGTTGGGGCGAGCGGCTTTTCGATGAGGCAGGCGATGCCACGCTTCAACAACGGCGCGGCCGCCGCGGCGTGGTCGGCGGTCGGCACAGCCACCGTCACCGCACCAAGGCCGGGGCAATCTTCCAACAGCCGCTCAACAGTGTTGTAATGGGCACACCCGTACTGATCCGCCACCGTTGCGGCCCGCTCGGCGTCTTGGTCCACCACCGCCGCCAGGCGCACGCCTTCCATCTGGTGGTAAACCCGCGCGTGGTGTCGCCCCATACGCCCAACACCCACCACGGCGACTTCAACCTGCTCTTGGCTAGTACCCATCGCCATCATGGTACTGCAAGAGTACCGCGTTGTATGTTGGCCACCGCCTCAGCCCCGCTTTGCGGCGTGGTGCTACGATATGGGTATGGCTGAGGATACGACCAAACCAACCCCGCTGGCCGACCGCCCGGTGATCGGCATTACCATGGGCGATCCAGCCGGTATTGGCCCGGAAGTGGTGGTCAAAGCGCTTGCCGACCCCGCGGTCCGCCGCCTGGCGCGGTTCGTGGTTTATGGCATGAACGAGCTGCTGGGCTACGCGGCCGACCTGGCGGAGATCAACGCTTACTGGTGGCGGCTCCAGCACGACTCCACACGCGCCACCTACGACCTGACCCACGACGTGGTGGTGCTCGATTACGACGAATACTCCATGCTAGGCCAAACCGTGCACCAGCCCACCAAGCAGGGGGGCCAAGCGTCGCTGCGGTTCCTGGACAACGCCATCACCGCGGCGATGAAACAGCCCGGCCAGCCCGGGCGCATCGACGCCATCGTCACAGGCCCCATCAGCAAAACCTCCTGGCATCTGGCCGGGGCGAACTACCCAGGGCACACCGAGCTATTAGCCAAGCGCACCGGCGCTAAGCGCGTGGTCATGATGTTCGCCTCACCGCCGCTGAACGTCGCCCTAGCCACCGTCCACCTGCCCCTGATGGACGTGCGCAACAAGTTGACCATCGGCTGCGCGTTCAACCCGATCGACCTGGGCCACCACGCGTGCTTGCTAATGGGGTTTGACCGCCCGCGCATCGCCGTGTGCGGGCTGAATCCCCACGCCTCGGAGGGCGGCCGATTCGGCGACGAGGAGCAGCGCGTGATCACCCCGGCCATCGAGATGGCCCAAAACGCCGGCATCGACGCGCGCGGGCCGTTCCCAGCCGACACCATCTTCAACGACGCCGTCGCCGGGCGGTACGACCTGGTCGTGGCCATGTACCACGATCAGGGGCTGATCCCCATCAAGCTGCTGGCCTTCGACAAAGCCGTCAACGTCACCCTGGGCTTGCCCATCATCCGCACCAGCGTCGACCACGGCACCGCGTTCGACATCGTCGGAAAAAACAAAGCCGACGCGGGCAGCATGAAAGCGGCGATCCGGCTGGCGGTGAAGCTGGCGAACCAACGCATGAAGTGTTGTTAATGCGTGTGGGTGCCACTACACGGCCTTTGGCCGCGTAGTGCGATTCAAAATAGCGCTACCTCGCCTCAAGGTCTACCGTCAACCGATAAACGCCCAGCCCCGTCACGCGTAGCAGTGTTAGCCGCAATACCACGCCCTGCCTGACTTTTTCAAGTAGCTCGCCCACTTCGCCCATGTTTGAAACACGGTAGCGGTTGATACTGACCAGCACGTCCCCGCGTTTGAGCTTGGCTTTGCCTGCCGGGCTGCGCCAATCAACATCGGTGAGGACCAGCCCCGTCACGCCGCCCAGGCGCATGGCCTTGGCGACATCCGGGGTGAGGGTTTGGGCGTAAATGCCCAGCCGGTCTTGCAACAGCTTGTCGCCGTCGGGTTGTGGGCGCGGGTCCAGCGTCAGCTCGGCGGTCGCTGCTGTCACACCACGGGTGTAGTTCATGATGACCGCCTCGCGGGGCACACGGCCGATCAACGCGATGTGAAAATCAATACCCGAGGCGATCGGCACATTGTCGATGTGGGTGATGGTGTCGCCCGGCTCCAGCCCCGCGCGGTGGGCGGGTGAGCCTTTGGTGACCGCCCGGATTCGGCAGGGCTCTTCGCCGGAGACGGCCAGGCCCGTCACGATCCGGTACCGCCGCTCCACGTCGAGCAACGCTGGCAGCAGGGCGCGCAGTTGGTCCACGGGGATGGCGAAGCCGATGTTCTGGGCGTCGCCCCGGATCGCGGTGTTGATGCCGATCAACTCGCTGTTGACGTTGAGCAGCGGCCCGCCCGAGTTGCCGGGGTTGATGCTCGCGTCGGTCTGGATGAGCCCCTGGAAGCTGAGGTTGTTGTCGAATTCCAGCGTGCGGTCCAACGCACTGACCACGCCCGCGGTGACGGTGTGCTGATACCCCAGCGGGTTGCCGATGGCGATCGCGGTCTCGCCGATCATGAGGTCATGGCTGTGGCCCAGCTTCAGCGGGGTCAGCGGGTGGGGCGGGTCGATCTTGAGGATGGCTAAGTCGCGTTCCTGATCAACAGCGATCAACTGCGCGTCGTACTCGCTCTGATCGGCGAAGATGGCTTTCTGCTGGGCGGTGCGCGCCACGACGTGGGCGTTGGTGACAATGTAACCAGCCGGGTGAAGGACAAACCCGCTGCCGACGCTGGTGCGCTTCAGTTGCTTGGTGCGCGGGGGCAGTGCGAACATCTCCTCAAACAGACGGTCGATGCCCACGGATGACCGCACCTCCAGAACCTGAGTCGAAGAGATATTCACCACCGCGTCCTTAGCCGCTTCGAATACCTCCACCACGGGTGTGCGTCGCCGTGCCCACTCGGCCGCGCCTTGGGCCAACGCGTCTGCCGACCACACCACGAGCAACGAGAAGGCGATTAGCCACAGCGGCGGATTAATCAAACCATATCGCGTCAGGGGAATAAATGGGTAGCGTTTCAAAGTGGTATCCTTAAGCGTAAGCAAGTTAAAAGAGCCCATACCGGCTATAGTGATTCGATAGGATTGGCGGCCACAATGCCCATTTTATGGCTTTGGATAAACAAGAAAGCAAACGGCAGCGGTAGGGGGGCGGGGCCCTGGGCGGCCTTGTTCGCGAGCGCGTTGGCAATAGCGTTAACCGCGTGCAATCGCGAAGAGAACCAACCCCCGCCGCCCCAGCAAAGCCAAGCATCACCCGCGCCCCAGCTACCCAGGATCGACCTGACCGGCCTACAGGCGCTGATCGACGAAAACGCACAGCAGCGGCGCGTGCTGGTGCTGGACTTCTGGGCCACATGGTGCAAGCCGTGTGTGGATATGTTCCCCGCCTTACACACGGGGCTTAAAAATTTGGGCGATCGCGTGCGCGTGGTGTCGGTCACGCTCGACGCCCCGGGGCCACTCGAAGCCAAAGCGGTAAATTTTTTAGAGCGGCACCACGCGACCGAAGACGCCTATCTGCTTATCCCCGAACCGGATGCGAGGCTGGACGTAGTGTCGGGCTTGGGACGCCGATGGCAGGACTTGGTCGTTCCGGCTATTTTAATTTACGATGAAGACGGTCGACTCGCCGGGGAACACCTCGGTGAGCAAACTGGCGGGGTAGAGGCGATCCTAGCCGACGTCAAACGGCTGATCGATGGCGAGTAATGTGCTTGCTAGAGCTATGAAAGGGTAGCCGCCTAGCATGGCGATGCGCGAGTCGGTCACGAGCAAGACTTACGACGTATGGGCGTGGTTTTACGACCATACGTTCGGTATGTGCGTGCGCAACCGCCAGCGGCGAGCGGTGCGCGAGTTGCGTGCCAAGCCGGGCGACCGTGTGCTCGACATCGGCGTGGGCACGGGCATGCTCCTGCACCAATACCCGCACGACGTGACCATTGTGGGCATGGACCTAAGCTGGGGGATGCTCGCCAAGGCCGACAAAAAACGCAAAGAACTGGGGCTGGACCACTGCCGGCTGGTGCGTGCCGACGCCATGTGCCCGCCCTTCGCCCCGGCCAGCTTCGACCAGATCATGATCACCCACACCATCAGCGTGGTGAGCGATCCAAATGAACTCGTCGCCTGGGCGATGAAGCTGCTCAAGCCCGGCGGGCGGATCATCATGCTCAACCACTTCCTGTCCACGCAGCCGATCGTCGCGTGGTTTGAAAAAGTGCTCAACCCCATGTTTATGAAGATCGGCTGGCGCAGCGACCTCTCGCTGGAAGATGTCCTGCAGGGGACCGACCTGCAAATCGAATACCGCTTTAAGATCGCCTGGTTCGACCTGTGGCAGATCATCTCCCTGACGCATTCGGGCTCGAGCCCGCAAACAGCACCCACCACCGCGTACAGCGAGCCACCGCCCATCACCCCCCCAGCCGGCCCGCTCGTCGTGAAGCCGGGGTAACGCCAAGCGACAAGCCGACACCGCTTCGTGCACACAAAGACCGGCTTTGCAAGATCACATTGGCTGGCTTGACGCCAGGGTCTATAATCGCCGCCTTACACTCAAGCAGGCGATCATGATGAATTATTACAGCCGCCCGAACCGGTGGCTTTATCACACCAAGCAGCAGGGGAGGCTGGTTTTGCCGGGGCGTCGAAAGCGTTTCGCCGTGACGCTGTTGGCGATTGTGATAGGCGCGGTGGCGGCCGACACAACCGGGCCGACGGCTATTTTCGCATCCGCCCAAGACGCGCCCGCCGCCACCGACACCCCCAACCCAATAAACGCCCCTAGCCACACCGCTGCGCCGCGATCCACACAGCCACTGGTGGGGCCTGTGGTCCACGCGGACGCGCTGTTTACCGCCGGGCGCGCGTTCACGTGGCGCGATGGCGAAGCAAGCGTGCTCCTGCTGGAGCGAGACGTTTCAGTGGCGATCGGCGCGTATGGCTTCCGTGCCCACCGCGCCGTGTTGCGCATCGACGTTGAGCAGCACCCCGCCCACACAATCCGCCATATTTCCGTCTACCTCCACCGCGCCAAACCCCTGCACGGCCCGGTCCAGGCCGAGGGCGAGGGCTTGCTCGTCACCGTTTCAACACTTGGGCAGCTAGACCTGCAAACCGACCAACTGCGTCGCCTGGCGGGCGCCCCCGAAGACGCCCTCGTGGCACACGCGACCCAGCGCATCGCCGACCACCTAGCCGCCTTGGCGGTAAAACCGCTGGACGTGCCGCCGGGCGACCCGCAATTGAACCAGCACATCGAGGCGTTGCGACAAGCACGCAGGCAAGAAATCGAGCAAGACACACAGCGACGCGTCGATGAACGCCTGTCCGCGTTGGAAGCGGGCAACCAGCGTCAGGCGGGGGGGCTGGACTCCGGCGGCCCGTCGCGCCCGATCATGCCCAAAGGCGGTTCACTGGGCTTCTACGCGGACAAGATCGTCCTGCGCGAGGGTCAAAACGAAGGCGACGAAAGCGTGCTGGCGCTGTTGGGCGGTGTGAACGTGGCGTACCAATTCCCCGGCGGGCAGCAGGGGTTGTCCCTGCGCGCCCAGAACGCGGTGGTGTTGCTGGCGCCCGGGGCGCTTGGGCGTGTCGCGGGGCGCAGCGTCCAGGCCGGCGACGTGCGCGGGGTGTACCTCGAAGACAACGTGATCGCCACCGACGGGCAGTACACCGTGCGCGCCCCACGCGTCTACTACGACCTGGAACGCAACAAAGCCGTCCTGCTCGAAGCGGTTTTTTATACGTGGGACGTGAACCGGCAGGTGCCGATCTACGTGCGTGCCAAGCAGATCCGCCAAGAGTCGCTGACCAGTTGGTCCGCCAACGGCGCGCTACTGACCACCAGCGAGTTCGCCAAGCCGCACTTCGCCATCGCGGCTGATCAGGTCACTTTCCGTCAGCAGGCGGGCGCCGGGGGCAAAGCCGATTACCGCTTCGCCGCCGCGGACGGCACGCTGCAATGGGGCGACGTGCCCGTGTTCTATTGGCCGAAGCTGGCGGGCAACGTGGGCACGATCCAGGACATGGCTGTCCCACGCGTCAACGCGGGTTTTAGCAGACAGGACGGGGCCGTGGTGCGCACCACGTGGGACCTTTTCTCCCTGGCCGGGCAGCAGCCGCCAGACGGGGTTAAACTGCTGGGCAGGGCCGACTACCTGGGCAAACGCGGCCCCGCGCTGGGCATCAACCTCGACTACGACCTGCCTCGCATGTTCGGCCAACTCGACGGGTACACCGTGCTCCAAGACCACGCCGAAGACGAGATCGGCGAGCGTCAAGAAATCTCCTTCGACGGCGACACACGCGGTTACATGCTGCTGCGCCACCGCCAATACCTCCGCGACGAATGGGAGCTGTCGCTTGAGGTGTCCCACGTCTCCGACGAGACATTTTTAGAGGAATATTTCCAAGACCAAGCCGAGCTGAGTAAGCCCTACGAAACATCGATCTACTTAAAGAAGCTCGAAGAAGACCGCGCGTTTACCTTCCTGGCCCAAGCGGACACCATGCCCTTCACGCCCCAACTCACCACCCTCCAAGCCCCTGGGTACACCGTGGAGAAAACGCCCGAACTGGGCTACTACCGGTCGGGCGTGAGCCTGTGGGGCGATCGGCTGACGTATTCCTCGGAGACCAGGCTAAGCCGCTTGCGCATCAACGCGGGCGAAGACAGCCCGTCCAAACGTGGGTTCACCCCGGAACAGAGCCAGATTTTATTTGGGATACCCGCCACGACCACGTTCGACGCCGCCCGACGCGCCATGGGCGTGCCCGGGGCGTCCGTCCTGCGCGCCGACACCCGCCACGAAATCCAGTCGCCCCTACAGATGGGCGAGATTAACGTCGTGCCCTACGCAGCCGGGCGCGTCACCGCGTACGACGACGATTTCAAAGAATTCGCCGGCGAAGACGACAACGTGCGCCTGTGGGGCACGGTGGGCGTGCGCGCGGCCACGCAATTCAGCAAGGTCTACGACGGCGTGGACAACCGCACGCTGGACATCCACCGCCTGCGGCACATCGTCGAGCCGCGTCTGGACGTGTTCGGCTCCGTCTCCACGGTCAACCCCGAGGACATCCCCGTGTACGACACGGACGTGGAGTCGCTGCACGAGGGTCTAGGCCTGCGCGTGGGGGCGCACAACGTCCTACAGACCCAGCGAGGCGGGCCGGGGCGGTGGCGCAGCGTCGATTGGCTTAGCCTGAGCACCGACCTTGTTTTCCGCAGCGACGACACCGACGTCACCACCAAGATCGCCCGGTTCTTCAGCTACCGCCCCGAGTACAGCCCGGGCGGGGACCACTTCCATAGCGAGATGATGTGGATGGTCAGCGACGCGTTAGCCGCCGTCGGCGAAATCGTCTACAGCTTCGAGGACGACCTAGTCCCGCTGTGGCGCGTGGGCCTGAGCCTACAGCAGACGCCTCGCTTAAGTTTCTTCCTCGACTACTCCGACATAGACGCCCTAACCAGCCGGCTACTCACGTACGGCTTCAACTACGAGCTAACGCGCAAGTATGCCCTGCGCTACCGCCACACGCTCGACCTGGGCACGGACGACGGGTCGCGCAGCATCGAAGTCGCCCTGGAACGCAAGCTCCCCCGCTGGCGCATGATCATCCTCGCCCGCCTCGATGAGCTGGACGACGAAGCGACATTCGGGCTGGTGCTGGTGCCGGATGGGGTGGGCTCGTCGCGGCGGATTCAGCCGGCGGGGACAAGGCAGGAGCGGTAGGGGGCAAGCGATTTAATAGACAGGCCCGGCACTCCTGTCGGGCATTACAATGTTTCAGGTCACCCTAATTGCTATCGACTATTAGCAAGTAGGGTGGGATAAGCGCAGCGCATCCCACCATCGGCCTGCTCACTTGAGATCGATCTGGCGGACACGCCGGTCGGCGCTCCATTGGGCGTCGGGAACTCCCTCCTTCACAAACCGGTGAAACGACGAATACGGCTATTCCTTGGGCGAATCCACGTACCCATGCTTCACCGGGTTGGTACAGGCGGCGATAATGGGGCATCGGCGTAGTGTAAACCCCGATGGCGGGATGCGCTTCGCTTATCCCACCCTGCTTTCGGGCGTCCGCCTAGGGCGGATAAAGCCACGCACCTTGTTGGGGTTTAGCTCCCGCCCAGCGAGCGGCTCACGTTTGTGAAGAATCGCTTGACGCGTGAGCGTGTGGCCGCGGAGGCTTGCGCGACGGGGATGACGGGTGCGTAGGTGTATGTCAATTGGGTGGGAAGAGAGCTTACCTTGGCGGTGCTTGGCATGATGGTTGGTTGATCGGCGAGTCGGCCAATCGGAGGATAAGCGGCTTTTGTTGCCATGGCGTGTCCTTAACAGTGCCCACCGACCAAGCCGGCTGATTGATCTCCGATCGCTTTAGTCGCTGATCGGTGCCCCCGCGAAGTGAATGGCTGCTGCGCCCTGTCGGACGCAGCGACCTGTTTCGTTGTCTAATCTTTACCGCTTAATAGCGGCTTTTACCGCCGCCGTATCCAGCCGAGCTTGGCCGTTGCTCGCGTGGCCTGGCCTCGTTCACCGTGAGGGTGCGGCCGCTTTCCTCTTTGCCGTTCATCGCGGCAATGGCTGCCTGCGCTTCGTCAGTTGACCCCATCTGCACAAAGCCGAAGCCCTTGCTGCGCCCGGTGTCCCGGTCGGAGATGACGTCGGCGCTCTCGACGGTGCCGTGTTCGGCGAAGATCCGCTCGAGATCGCTGGAGGAGGTTTCGAAGCTCAGATTACCAACATACAACTTGCTACCCATAATATTTTTTCCTAAATTTGGGCCTAGACTCCTAGCTTTTACTTTCAGGGTCTTATTTGAAAGAGGCCGACGTTCCGGCCTAGAAGGTAGGAGGGGCGAGAGAGGCGTTGGGGTGCAAAAATGCACCCAAGATAGCTCGGTCGTCAAACTTACCAGTTGAACTATAGAGGCGTGAGACGGAGAGTCAAATTTAGTAAACCCAGCCCCAGCAGGACAAGAGAGACGCCGCGACAGCCCCGGTGTTCGGGTGGGCCCGAACCCACAGGCGAAAAATTGAGTGAACGAGGGGAGGGGGGGCGGCGGCGCTAGCCACAAAACGCTCAAATTTTTAAGAAAAAGAACCTTCTCAATAGTTACTGGCGAGGTTACAATGGGCAACGTCGGCATACGCCGGCGCTGACCGGGGCAATGTTGAAATATCGGATTGGGAACTCGCGTGGAGGGCTTGACAACAAGGAGATTTTCATGCGCGTCAGCCGATTGTCATGGAGCGGTGCGTTGTGCTTGTTCTGGTTGCTGTGCGCGGGGGTGGGGGGGGTAGCCGCCCAAGAGCCGCCTCGGTCGATCTGGCTGTGGTCGCAGCACGGGTTCCCCATGCTCGATAGCCCGGCGCTTTCCACCGCCTCGCTCAATTTCCTGAAGCAGAAGGACATCCAGACGATCTACCTCTACGCGGACCTGGACTCGTTCCACAAGAAGAGCATTATCGCCGACGAGCCGGAGAAGTATCGGTCGTTCATCGCCGGCGCGCACAGCCGGGGGATGAAAGTGTTCGCGCTGTTCGGCGACGACGGGCGGGACACGGAAGGGTGGATCTTGCCCGAGCGGCAGGGCGAAGCCGTGACCGCGTTCCAGAATATGTTTGATTACAACAAGAACTCGCAGCCGAACGAGCGGTTCGACGGGGCGAATATGGACGTTGAGCCGTACCTGCTGGGCGATTGGGACTCGGCGCTGACGGAGCGGGCCCCGCAATATCTGGACCTGTCCGCCACGTTCATGGCTATGAAGCACCAGTACCTGAACGATATCGGCGAAACGGACGCTTCGCAGTTCCCCGTGGGGCCCGCTACGCCGTTTTGGTTCGACAGGACCGACTACCCCGACATCGCCTGGTCTGAGGACTCGGTGTCGCAGCCGGTGTCCAAACGCCTGTACCAGCACGTGCTGGACATCTACGACTATATCTCGATTCTGGACTACCGGGATTTCGCGTTGACCCGAGACGACCGCGGCGACGGCGTGGCAGCCGGGCGCACGGACGGGATTATCAACTTGGCAGCCAGCGAGTTGTCATACGCGAACACGATCGGCAAGCCTGTGTACATCGGCGTGGAGACGATCCCGATCTCCTTGCCGTACGTCTCGTTTTACGAGGACGGCCCCGACCGGATGGAAACGGAATTAGCCATTGCGCTAGAAGCATTCCAGCAGAATTGGCCCGACGCGTTCGAGGGTTTCGTGCTGCACGACTTCATTTGGTACCAGCGCCTGATCAACGAGGGCCCGTTTATTCATGGGATCCCGGTGCCAGAACCAGCGGCGGGGCTGCTGCTGGCGGGGGCTATCGTAACGCTGGCTGGCCGTCCGAGACGACCGCGGGGCGACTAATTACTTGGGAGATAGCAGGCCTGTGCTGTTTGACACACGCCGGCGAGGTAAGGCCAGCAATAGCCCAATTCCCATTACCCCCAAAGTGGTAGGCTCTGGAACCGGGTTGAGGATAAACGCGTGAACATCCCCGTTGAAAATGCCTGAGCCTACTATCTGGCCGGCGTTGTTGATATCGGTAACTTCTAAAAAAGACCAGCCCAGACCACTGGAATCGATCCGGCTTGTCAGATCAATCCACGGACCTTCAGAATCTCGTATGGCAATAGCGCTAGGACCAAAGAGGCTGCCACCGTAACCAACCATGACGTCGGAATCATTAATGGCGAGATGATTCGGTGGCACATTTGACGGCTGAAGTGTTCCTATGTCGGTCATCCCTTGGCCGGATGAATACACAAAACCAGCACCGGTCGTGCCCGACTTGCCTGGATCATTCAGTGTGCCCACGACCACAGCGGAATTATTGATCGCGGTTGCTTCGGTGTTGTTCACGGTAGCCGAGGTTACCCCTAGGTCTTGCAAACCGGCACCGTCTTCCCATATGAACGCTCTGCTCGCTGCGTTCGGGTTCGCGGTGAAGCTATTTCCGGCAACCTGGCTGGCGTCATTAATCGCGGTTGCTTCACTGCTAGCGCTAAATTCCGTCAACACGCCAAGGTCCATCATCCCTGAGCCAGCTTCCCAAAGGTATGCCCGCCCCATGCTCCCACCAACAACCTGGCCGGCGTTATTGATGTCGTTTGCGGAAGAATGCCCAGACCCATCGGAAAGGTCACCCAGGTCCATCATGCCTTGTGCTGAGGTCCACAAAAATCCATGATCTGAAGAGGGGCCTTCGGTGGCGACTCCGACGACCTGTCCAAGGTCGTTAATGGCTCTGGCCATGCTACTGACGCGCCCAGGAAGTAGACCTAAATCGGCCATGCCCGTATCAGCATCCCACATGAAGGCATGAAACCGCCCATCAGCGGCAATGCTCGCGCCGACGACTTGGCCGAGGTTATTAATCCCACTTGCTTGACTATGGGAAGAAGCACTAGGCAAACTGCCCAGGTCGGTCAGCGAATAAGAAGCGGCAACTTCGCACAATGCTTCAGTAGACAATGTAAAGAGACATAGAGTAAAGCATGCCCGAGTTAACAATGCAAGTGGCTTCATAACAATCCTTTACTTCAAACAATGAGGCCGTGTGGACGAAATTGCACTACAAAAAAACACATAAAATTTTATCACATTTTAGCATATTATCAAAATAAGCTGATAAAAGAAAGTAAAATTTGTAAAAACATACGGCTGAATCAATATGAATTATAAGGCTCTTATATAAAACAACTTGCAGCCCCCCTTTTTTGTCGAGTTATACATAACGTACATTATAGGACGTTGTGGCCGTCCAAATAGCAGGGCGTTCATGAAGGGCTTTTGTGCCGTTTCCTTTGTCGTTTTACGCCGTGCCGGTCAGGTGTCTGACCGTATGGTCAAAGTCGCGCACCATGGTCTGTAGCATCAGGTAAACGACGGCGCTGTAGCCCGCTCCGGCGATCGTCGCTCCCAAGGCTACGCTAAGTCTGCCAAACGTTGGGTCTTCGCCAAAGCCGGCGATCTGTTGCCAGGGGTCGATGAGTGTGACCAGGCTTGTCACGGGGCTAAAGGCGTTGAGGATCGTGCCCAAGAGCGGGACGGTGCCGGCTGCGTTGTACCCGCACAAGCCCATGACCACGCCCAGGCACGCGATCACGCCCAGCGACGGTGCCACGGCGCCCAGCACGCTCTTGGTCTTGAGGCTCCACCACAGCCCGACCGCTACGCACAGCGCTGTGAACGGCAGCAACGCCGCGAGCCACAGCAGCGGCGCTTCGGGCACAACGACGGGCACCGGGATGGTCGCGATCATGCCTTGGGCGTTGACAAGCGTGAACGGCACGCGAGCCGGGGCAACTTCTAAGTAGCTGCCGATCAGCGTGTAGACGCTGACCATGCCCAGCGTGATCACCGGGACAGCCACGAGCACCGCCAGGAACGCGACCAGGCCTTGGAGCTTGCCCCACAGGTATTGCCGCGGTGTGATCAGCGTTGTTAATAGCAGGTCGAGCGTGCCCTCTTCGCGTTCACGGCTAACACTGCCGGCGCTTATATAGATCGCTACAAGTGTGACGACAGCCAACTCAACCATCAGCAGCCCCAAGAGCGCTAAGCGGAAGACTTCGTACGGCTGGAGTTGCCCGCCGGTTTGCGGGTTAATCAGACGCGGCAAGCGGCCCGTGTGATAGGCAGCCAGCAGCGCGGCGGCGCCCGCGACCGCCAACGCCGCGAACCCCCACTTAATCAACGCCCACCAACCGCTGTGGTTGTTTCGACGGGCCTCCCGCCACGCGACAGGGTTTTTTAGGCCTTCCAAGCGCCCCGCCTGGCTGCGGCTGTGTTTTGAAAACCACGCGCGTAAGTTCAACAACCGACCGGGCGGGCGTCCACCCTCCCGGCCCCCCTGCCGCGATTGGCTGTGGTCCACCAGGCGCACGCCGACCGCCCCGAAAGCGATCAATACCCCGCTGACCGCCACGCTGATCGCGGTGAACGCCGCAAACGGTCTGCTGAGGTAGAACCTGGCCCAGGCGGGGTATTGGCCCAGCACGGCGGGGTCCGGCGGGCGGTAGGTGGCTTGGTACAGCGACGCTTCGAGCACCAGCAACGGGTGCAGCGGCGTGAGCCAGGTGGTGCCCTGGTTGAACGGCCCGGCCACCGGGGCCAGCCGCCGAAGCAATAGCGCGTCGAGCATGTAGCTTGCGATCAGCAACGCCCCCACCGTGATGACAAACACAAACACGGACTTCCGCCCCCCTCTCCGCCAGACCGACAGCGCCACCGCCACCGCCCCGACCGTTAACGCCGACACCCCCGCCACCGCGAAGCTGACGAACACCGCGCCGATCGGCACGCCCCCAAACAACAGCAGCACCGCGAACAACGGGAACCCGCTAGCCAGCAACGCCCATACAAAAAACAACCGCCCGCCCAACACGCCCAGCACGATTTGCAGGTTTGATAGCGGCGTGGTGAGCAGGATGTCGTACGTGCCGCCGATCTTCTCGCGTCCGATGGCACCGGCCATGAACATCGGCGCCAGCAGGCAGATCAGCACCACCTGGGCGTAGCTAATGACGTGGAACACCTGCGTGCCCGCCTGGGCCAGCTCGGTCATACCGACTTGCCCGGTCACCCCCCCGCTGGTGAGCAGGCCGATCACGACCAAGCCGATCAGCGTGCCCAGGTAGGTGGTGCGCACCCAGAGGTGCCTTTGGCGACGCGACCCGCCCAAGACAATCGCCACCAGCACGGGGTTGCCCGGCAGCAAATACCACAGCCATCGCAAGAGTGTCATCATCGGTATCAACAGCAGGATAGCGTCAAACGGTGCTCCGGAAGCATGATACCGCCGGGTGCCCGGCACCGCCTTATTTTCAAGGGGCCGCGAACCGGCGGGCAGGTCTCTATACTATGTCCCCATGTTCATTCTCAAAGCCCACGATTTGGTCAAGCGGTACAGCGGTCGGACCGTGGTGGACCACGTCAGCTTCGACGTGGCGGAGGGTGAGATCGTGGGCTTGCTGGGCCGCAACGGCGCGGGCAAGACGACCAGCTTCCGCATGACCGTGGGCATGATCACGCCCGACATGGGCCAGGTGGTGTTCAACGGGCAGGACGTCAGCCGGCTGCCCATGTACCAGCGGGCCAAGCGCGGCATGGGGTATCTATCGCAAGAGCCCAGCGTGTTCGGGCGGCTGACCGTTGAAGACAACCTCAACGCGATCCTGGAAACCCGCCCGCTGACCCGGTCGCAGCGCAAGAAGCGGGCGGGCGAGTTGATGGCCCAGTTCGACTTGGCCAAGCTGCGTCGGCAGCAGGCGCGCACGCTCTCGGGCGGCGAGCGGCGGAAGCTGGAAATCGCCAGGGCGCTGATCTCCGACCCGACGCTGATCCTGCTTGACGAGCCGTTCTCCGGCGTGGACCCCGTGGCGGTTGAGGAACTCCAAGCCGAGGTCCGCCGCCTGCGCCAGGAGCACCACATCGCCATGCTCATCACCGACCACAACGTCCAACGCACGCTGGAGATCGCCGACCGCGCGTACGTGGTTTTCGAGGGCAAGGTTTTCGCAGAGGGCACGCCCAAGCAGATTATCAACAACGACCAGGTGCGCAAGCTCTACCTGGGCTCAACGTTCCGCGGGGACGAGTTTGACGACAACACCTAACCGCGTACACAAGAAGGCCGCGCCGCTACGAGTCGCGCTACAATTACCCATGACTCCGCGTACCCCCCCCACCGCCCCGCCCGCTGACACTTCTTCAAGTGACGGCCCAGCCCCGCCGCCGCCGCCCGGCCACGAGCCGCGTGGTGAGCGTCTGCACAAGGTGCTGGCCGAGGCGGGCGTCGCGTCGCGCCGCCACAGTGAGCAGTTGATCACCGAAGGCCGAGTGACCGTCAACGGCCAATTGGTGACGACCCTGCCGGCTTGGGTGGACCCGCAGGCAGACCGCATCAAAGTCGACGGCCGACCCATCGCTGGCCGCACGAAACAGCACAAGACATACGTCATCGTGAACAAGCCCCGCCGGGTGGTTTCGACGAGCCACGACCCGGAGGGCAGGCCCTGCGTGACGGAGCTGGTGCCGCAGTCGGCGCGGCTGTTCCCCGTGGGCAGGCTCGACGCGGAATCGACCGGGTTGATGCTGCTGACCAACGACGGCGACTTGGCGCAACGCCTCACACACCCGCGCTACGAGGTGCCCAAGCAGTACAACGTATCGGTGCGCGGGCATGTGACGGAGGCCGACCTGCGGAACCTCAAAGAAGGCATCCACCTGGCCCACCTCCGCTCGATACCCAGAGGCAGGGCGGTCCAAACCAAGATCGCGTCGGTGGCGCAGGTGAAGATCATCGGGTATGGCCGGGCCCAGTCGCGCGGCGACCGCACGAACCTTCTCATCACCTTGCGTGAGGGGCAGAACCGCGAGATCCGCCGGATGCTCGCCAGGCTTGGCTACAAGGTCCGCCGGCTGGAGCGCGTCGCGATCGGCCCGATCCAAGTCAAAGGCTTGGGCGCCGGGCAGTGGCGGGCACTCACAACGGTGGAAGTGAACATGCTAAAAAGAGCGGCCGGGCTTGGATCGCCCCCGCCGCAAAGTCGCGGTGATCAGCGGTATCGGAAACCGGGCTTGAGAAGGAGGTAGGCCCGCTACCGCATTTCACGCGGCGCGATCCTCGGTTTCATCGTCATCATCATCTTCTTCATCGATAGCCTGGCCTAACACGGCGTCTTCTTCAAGCTCGATTTGCTCGTCGTCTGCATCGTCGTCGTCACCGGGCGTGTCAGGGTCATCTTCTTCGTCTGGTTCATCGCCGCTTTGAGAAGGGTCGCTGTCTAGCCCGGCCGGTCCGGTGGGCCACAACTCCGGGTCATCAAGCTGGTCCAACTCCGGGATCGCCTCGCGGTCGAAGACACGGATCGACCGTGCCAGCCACCAGCGCAGCACAGCCGCGATGATGGCGACGGCGGTTGTGGAAATCCCCAGTGTGAGGGCCGAGGCAACCAACCGCCTGTCTTCCACCGGATCGGGGTCAACGGCCGCGTCGCGGTGGGTGCGCATGGAGTTGGGTCGGCCGGCGATGCGGTCTTCGGCGACGTGGTGGTTCACAAACGCCCGCCCCAGGGCGTTGAGCACGTCGACCGCCAGCTTGGGGTTGGTGTGGCGGAACTCGATCAAGATCCGCCCGGGTGATACCAACTCTAGGGCCATGCCCTGGCTTAACGCGTCGCGCATGGCTGCGACGTTGTCGAAAATCATCCCACCACGCTGGGCAGCCAACCGGATCGCCTCTTCAAGCAAATCATCGCCGACCAGCATCTGGTGGGTGTTTGTTAGCCAGTTCGTGCCGTAGCTTGATTCGTCGAACACCGAGGCGGACACGCCTACCACCGTGGTCGCCCGCCAGACCGGGTGGGCGATGCGCTGGCCTACGCTGTAGCTGAACAGCAAGAGGAACAGCAAACACGACACCGCCCCGCCCACAAGCCCCACCCCGCGGTGGGTCGACCAGCGTCGGACCATCTCTTCTTCAACGGTAGGCAAGTAGCGCGCCGCTTCAACGACGACCTCCCGCTGCTCCAACAGCTCCGCGTATTGATGACGCGCCAAGTCGATCACGGCTTCATCGGCTTTGAGTTCCTCGTAGCGTTGCCGGAACTGCTGCTCGATCTCGGTGGTATTGGCGTTGCTTGGTGCCTGGGGTTGGTGTCGAGCCGTCTGGGTGAGCCGCTGCTGCTCAAGTTCAAGACGCTGCTTATCAAAGGCGCGGCGCTGCTTCTCGAAAGCAGCCATCTTCTGCTTGAGCTTCTCGTAAGCCTGCTCGATTTGGCGCTTCTGTACCTGAAGCCGACGCTTCTGCTGATCGATCTCAGCTTGGTCGTTCTGTGACGCCGCAGGTGCGGCGTTGGGATTGATTGCGCCGGCGCCGAGTGTGTCGCCGGGCGGCTGTTGCTGCCGGGCCTTGGCAAGTTGCGCTTTTTCTTTAGCCAGCGCCTGGCGTTGTTGCTCGAGGGCTTTGCTCTGCTGGTCCAGCCTCACTTTGAGATTGGTCAGGTCCGCGCGTTCCATCTCCAAAGCGGCCGCGTCGTTTTCGATGCGCTCCTGCCTGGCGTCGAGCGCGTTGGTGTGGTCGTCAACCCAGTCCTGGGTCCGCTGTACCTGTGAATCCACGGGTTGCGAGGGTGACGCCTGTGTCGGCGGCGCGGGCCGGGGAGGCTTCGGCGCGGCGGCGGCGGTGCGCTTTTTCTTAGGCGGTGGCGGCTTTTTTTTCGCGGCAGGCGGGTCGGAGTGCTCGTGCTTAAGATGGGTGATATAAGCGTCCATCTCGTTAAGCAGGTCCATGGCTTGGTCGGCGTCGAGAGATGAGTCGCTGGGGAGTGAGCCGGGCGATTCACGGCCGGAGCCCGGCGATGGCTGGTTAGCGTCGTCCTCGGTCATGTGCGGTTTCCTGGACCGGGGCGCGCCGCCCTGATGGTTTTATCGGGCAAGTGCCGCTGCGACCTAAGCTAAGGCGAATCAGTTATTCGGCGGGTATGATGGTTCTCGGATGACAAAAGGACACCTGACATGAGTCAAAAGCTGACGCCCGGTAATAAAGCCCCTGACTTTGAACTGCCCAGCACGGACGGCGGCACCGTCCACCTTGCCACGCAGTTAGCACAACACCCCGCCACCGTGGTGATGTTTCTCTGCAACCACTGCCCGTATGTGAAGGCGTATATCCCACGGCTGATCGAGCTTCAGGGTGAGCTAATTGACGCAGCCAGCCAGCCCACGGCCCGCCTTATCGGCATCTGCTCGAACGACGCCCATACTTACCCCGAAGACAGCTTCGAAAACATGAAAACTTTCGCCCAAGAGTGGGGCCTGAACTTCCCGTACCTGCGCGACGAGGATCAATCCGTCGCACGGGCATACAACGCCCAACGCACGCCCGATATTTTTGCGCTCGATGGCCAGGGCATCTGCCGGTACGAGGGCGGCATCGACGACAACTACCAAGACCCCGCCAAGGTCACGCAGCGCCCGCTGCGCGACGCCGTCCTGGCGGTCATCGAAGGACGGCCGGTCGTGCAGCCGCAGACCTACGCCATCGGCTGCACGATCAAATGGCGGTAACGCCGGGGCGTGCCGCTTTGCTTAAACAACAGTTGTGATTAATCCAGCCCGCCGTTGTTCTTGGGCGGGTGTGTGCGTTGAACGCTCTCCCACCCCCGGCAGTGGGGCAGCCCCAGCGACTGGGCTTCATGCACCAAGCCCACCAGGTCCACCACATGGTCGGCGTTTAGCTTCCTCATAATGTGCGTGCGGTGCACCTCGACGGTCTTGTAGCTGATCCCCAGCGTATCGCCGGCGGCCCGGTTGCTGCTGCCCTGCACCACCAACGCCAGCACCTCGTGCTCACGGGCGGTGAGCTTGTCGAACAGATTTTTCAGTTCCAAACAGCGGGAGCCCCGCTTGCGGAGCTGGGCGTCGTAGTCCAGCGCCCGCACGACGCTGGCCAAAAGTGTCTTGGTGTCGAACGGTTTTTCAACAAAGTCGAAAGCCCCGTGCTTCATCGCCTCCACGGCGACGGACACCTCCCCGTGCGCGGTCAGGAAGATAATCGGTATCTCAATCTCACAGCGGTTGAGCGTGCCCTGCAGCTCCAGCCCGTTCATGCCGGGCATGCGCACGTCGAGCACCAGGCACCCCGGTTCGCAAGTTTTGTATGCCTGCAAAAAATCGCCAGCGGAATGAAACACCCGCACGCGGTAGCCCGCCATTTCGATCGTCCACGCGATAGCTTTGCAAACACCCTCGTCGTTGTCCACCACAAACACGCAAGGTGCTTTGGCGGGTGGATCAGCGTCCGACCTGTTTGAGGCGGTGTTGTCGGTGTCTGTGATAGACCCTTGGCCGAGAGTTTCCCTGTTGTGCATGAGTATCCCCTGTCTTGTTTATGAGTGAACCCGGAACAACCCCCGAACGCCGCCGATGGGCATTGGCGTTATTGTATTTTGTGTAACTATCATCGGCATACCTGCTTTATGGTCAGCACACATTTTCAATCGGCAGCGTGAAGCTGAACGTCATGCCGCAGGTGTCGTTAGCCGTTGCCCACAGCCTGCCGCGGTGGGCCTCGATGATCGACCGGCTGATCGACAGCCCCACGCCCACCCCGTCAATTTTTGTGGTGTACAACGGCCGGAACAGGTCCTCTAGCTGCCCCGTCTCGATCCCACGCCCGTTGTCCCGCACCGAAACTTCTATCTCACCAACCTCATCAACCAGCCGCGTGCGTATCACGATCTCATGCGGCGGGTGGTGATCGTCGTCGGCGCCCGCTTGGCCGTTCATCGCCTCGATACCGTTACTAAGGAAATTGTGAAGGACCTGCTCGATCTGGATCTTGTCGGCCATGACCAACGGCAAGCCGGCGCTCAACTCCGCGCGTATGTCCACGCTTTTGTGGCGGGCGTGGTGCAAAATCAAACTCAGGGCGTTGTGGACAACGTCGTTTAGCTGCGTCTCGATCCGTTTGGGCTCACGCTTGCGGACGAGGCTTTTGAGCCGGTGGATAATCATGCATGCACGGTCGCACGCCTGTGAAGATTCTTGCATCGCCGTGGCCAGACGGTCCTTGTCCCACACGCCGTTCTGGATCATGTTGAGGCTGGTCTGGTTGTACGTCTTGACCACGGTCAGCGGCTGATTGATTTCGTGGGCCAACCCCGACGCCAGCTCACCCATCGACACCACGCGTGAGATACGGGCGGCCTCTTCAAGGTGCCGGCGGTTGCGGTCTTCCAGCTCCACGCGTTGGGTGATGTCTCGCAAGATCGAGACCCAGTGTGTGATGCGCCCGCTGGCGTCGCGGACAGGGTCCTTACGCCACTCCACGAGGAAGTCGCTGCCGTCTTTTCTATAGCCGGTCATCTCACTGCTAAACGACCGGCCCTGTTGCCGGCTGCTGAGTATGCGGTCGAATACCGTCGGGTCTGTTTTGGGGCCGCTCAACAGCTTGAGCGTCTTCCCGATCGCTTCATCGGGTGGGTAGCCTGTCATCTGAGAAAAGGCGGTGTTGACGTATTCGATGCGAGGGTCTTGGCTATCAGCATCGACCGCGGTAATCGCCACCGCATCGAATGCGTGCTCCACAGCTGACTTGACCAGCCGCAGCTGCTGCTCGGATTTAACACGCTTGGTCACGTCTTGGAAAAAAATCGATATGCCGTCCTGGGCGGGGTAGATCCTGTTTTCAAACCAGCGGTCCCAGGGCTCGTACCACTCTTCGAGTTGGACGAATACCTGCTCGCGCATGGCCTTTTCGTAGGCCCGGTGGAACGGCTGACCGACGCCTTCTGGGAATACAGTCCAGATGTGTTTGCCCATCAGGTCTTCGGGCGTGCGGCCGAAGGCCTGGGCGGCTTTCTCGTTGACGTACGTGTACCGCCAGTCGGTGTCCAACGCCACGAAAGCGTCGGTCACGCGCTCAAAGATGGAAAAAATCTGCTGTTTGGTCTGCTCGGCTTCGGCGCGGTGCCGCTTCTCTAGCGTCAGTAATTTATTGTGGTTTTCTTCAGTTTGCTTGGTTTTTGTGATGTCGATGACCAACGCAAACAAACCTTCAACGCGTCCGCCCGGCCCCGCATCGGGGATTAGACTTGTCGACACCCAACGGGTTCCATTACCTAACGTAGCGGGCAACTGAGTTTCAAACGCCGCACGCTCACCGGCAAACGCCTTTTCAAAATGTGGGCGGATGGTTTGGTAAGCGCCGTCGCCCAACAGCTCACTGACGTGCATGCCAATAATGCGGTCTTTGGGGGCGCCAAATGCTTGGACGTACTTTTCATTGACGAACCGGTAGCGGTGATCTGCGCCCACGTAGCTGATGAACGCGGGTACGTTGTCGGTGATAATCCGCAACTCTGATTCGCTGCGGCGCATCGCCACCTCGATTTGCTTCCGCTCCGCCAGTTCCCGCTGAAGCGATACGTTGACGTCCTCTAATTCAGTGGTGCGTTGCTGGACTAAGCCTTCGAGCCGGCCGTAGGCCTCGCTGAGCCGCCGCTGGGCTTGATTGCGCTGATAGCCCAACATCGCGATCACCCAGATGGCAAAGACGGCCAGCCCACGGTTCGCCGCGACCGTCCAGTATTCACCCCCCACGGACGACAGTTCCCAACCGGCTAATACAAACGCGGTGCTTATCAGCGCGACCAGCAAAATGAGCTTCGGACGCGACAACCACATCGCCACCAACACCGGGACGATATGCGGCACACCGGCGGCCACCCCTAAGGGAATACCCGTATCGATAGCAAGCACCCCGAGCCCGATGAGTACGGCTAGAACCAGTACCCGCGCGTCGTGTCTGGCGCGTTTCTGCAAAATTGCGTCCCTTTTTATCCCTCATAAAATGAATTAGCGGCTCACTTCAAATCAACATAACGTTCATATCTAAACTATTTTACCACACAAATGTGTTGCGTTGTCGTTCGTTGTGTTCTCGTTCTATAACGCCCCGATCATCCCTATCATGACGGTTCAACGCATGACACAACTTCAGCATAGTCTCTAACAATGAATCGCTAAAGCGACACTATTGTATTATAGACCTAATTGTGATCTAATTATATTATAAGCCATCTTTTATCGATTTTGCATCATGACGGTCAATCAAATTTTGTATTTTCTATCGCATCGCCCAAGCAAGTGGACCCTGATTTATCGCTACGCGTCTGTGTTCGTATGGCTGAGCATCGTGCTATTGGCCACGCGCGCGGGCTATGCACAAGACGCGACAGCCACCCCGCGATGGCCAGAACTGTCTGAAGAACAACAAGTTAAATCCATCGAACAGCTTAAGGAATTTGCCAGTGCCGCCCAAGGGAAAATTAACCACCCACTGGTCTTGCTGGAAACAAATTTTTTCCTGTTCTACTCCGACCTGAAGCCTAGCGAGGCCCGCTACTGGGCGGGCCTGTTGGACAAGATGTACCGGCGGCTGGCTGAGATGTTCGGAATGGACAAAAACGCCAACATATGGCTGGGCAAAGCCGTCATTTTTGTGTTTGCCGAGCGGGTTGATTTCATCAATTTCGAGGTCTCCACATTCAACAGCCCTGTGAGTGATACCATCGCGGGGCTGTGTCACTCCTATCACGATGGGCGGGTTGTGATCGCTTTTTACCGCCAGCCGTATGAAATGGACTTCGCCGCCCTGCTGGTGCACGAATCGGTGCACGGCTTCCTGCACCGCTACCGCTCGCCTGAGAACGTGACCACCTGGGCCAACGAAGGGTTGGCGGAATACATCTCATACGAGTTGGTCCCCAAAGGCCAGGGCGTTCCCAAGGCCCGATCGGAGGCTGTCCAGCACATGAAGAAATACAGCGACCTAGGGGGTAACTTTTTTACGGCTGACAGGCTGAAATTCTGGCAATACGGCGCGGCTTATGACCTGACGCAGTTCATGATCAAGCAGAGCAAAAAGCGTTATGTATCATTTATCAACGGGATCAAAGACGGCCTGCCGTGGGAAGAGAGCTTGGAGCAGAACTACGGCGTGAGCCTGTCACGCTTGGTCGAGGCGTACGGCCGATCGAACGGTGTTAGGTCCCTGCGACCATGAACAACCCCGCCCCCCGCAGCAAACCCGTGATCGGACTGGCCGGCGGGATCGGGTCGGGCAAGACCCTGGTCGCCAAGCATTTCGAGTCGCTTGGCTGCGGCGTGATCAACGCGGACCAGTTGGCGACCCAGGCGATGGACGACCCAACGGTTATCGAGCAGCTCAAACAATGGTGGGGAAGTGGCGTGGTCGGCCCGGAGGGCAAGATCGACCGACGGGCCGTGGCGAAGATTGTGTTCGACGACCCCGAGCAATTACAGCGGCTTGAGCGGTTGGTCCACCCGCTTGTACACCAGGGGCGGCAGCGCCAACGCCGGGCATTCGACCAAAACCCAGACATTGTGGCCGTTATCGAGGACTGCCCCCTGCTCCTGGAAAAGCACATCGACCAGCAGTGCGACACGGTTGTTTTTGTCGATTCGACCCTGGAAAACCGGCTCAAGCGTGTGACCGCCCAGCGGGGGTGGTCCCCGGATGAACTGGCCCGCCGCGAGAAATTTCAAACGGGACTTGACATCAAGGCCAAGCGTGCCGATTATGTAATAGACAATAACGCGGGCCAGGCCGATTGCCTTTTGCAAGTACGCCGCGTTCTTTCCCAGATTCTCCAAGGCCAATCCT
Organism: Phycisphaeraceae bacterium; assembly: GCA_029260715.1. GTDB lineage: Bacteria > Planctomycetota > Phycisphaerae > Phycisphaerales > Phycisphaeraceae > OFTM12. The sequence goes on from JAJDCS010000008.1 coordinate 105,452, forward strand.
GATCATGCCGCGGCAAGCGTAGCCGTTGCAGGGACCGCCAAAGCACAAGATTTAACGGTTCCACACCGCCAATACAGGCAACAATCAAGCCAGTTACCAACTGCATGCTGACCTAGCACCGACCCAACAACAATAAAAAGTGAGGCCCCAGGGTTTACCGCATTTCCCGACCCTAAGCCTCTTAAACCTTCCACCACCGATTACAACTAAGCAAGTTGACATCCTTTAGGAGTGCCACTCGATGGCCAAAACCACAACACCGTCACGGACAAAAAGAAAAAACACAGGCGGCCCACGCCAAAACGACAACGGACCCGCGTCCCGACCCAACGGGTCGTCATCCGACGCGCAGCTCGACGCCGAAACCCAGCAGCGCTACGAGCAGGCCAAGAAGTCTGACCTCTCGATCCGCGATCTTCAAAAAATGTCGATCGAAGAGCTGCACGACATGGCCAAATCCGAGGGTGTGGAAAACTACACCGGCCTAAAACGCCAAGACCTGACGTTCCAGATCCTCAAAAGCCGCATCGCCAAACAGGGGTTGATGTACGGCGAGGGCGTGCTGGAGATCCTCCCCGACGGGTTCGGCTTCCTGCGTAGCCCCGAGTATTCCTACCTGGCCTGCCCGGACGATATCTACGTCAGCCCCAGCCAGATCCGCCGGTTCGGTTTGAAGGTCGGGCACATCGTCCAAGGCACCATCCGCCCGCCCAAGGAAAGCGAGCGGTACTTCGCCCTATTGCGGGTTGACGGCGTGAACGGCCACCCGCCCGAGGCGCTGAACGACCTGTCGAACTTTGAAGACCTCACGCCGCTGCACCCCAAAGACAGGCTGATCCTGGAAACCTCGGCTGAGAACATCGACATGCGCATCGTGGACCTGGTCACGCCGATCGGTCGCGGCCAACGCGGGTTGATCGTCGCCCCGCCACGCACCGGCAAGACCGTGCTGCTGCAAAAAATGGCTAACTCGATCATCACCAATTTTTCAGACGTGAAGGTCTTCGTGCTGCTGATCGACGAACGCCCCGAAGAGGTCACCGACTTCCGCAACAACACGCCCGAAGACGTCGAGGTCGTCGCCAGCACCTTCGACGAGCAGACCTCGCGCCACGTCCAGGTGTGCGACCTTGTCATCGAGAAGGCGCGGCGCATGGTCGAGTACGGCCAGCACGTGGTGATCCTGCTCGACTCGATCACACGCATGGCCAGGGCCTACAACACCGAGATGCCCCACTCGGGCAAGATCCTCACCGGCGGCTTGGACTCCAACGCGCTGCAACGCCCCAAGAAGTTCTTCGGCTCGGCCCGCGCCATCGAAAACGGCGGCAGCCTCACGATCCTCGCCACTGCCTTGGTCGACACCGGCTCCAAGATGGACGACATCATCTTTGAAGAGTTCAAGGGCACAGGCAACAGCGAGCTACACCTAGACCGCCGCCTGGTTGAGAAGCGCGTGTATCCATCGATCGACATCGCCGCTTCGGGCACACGCCGCGAAGAGCTGCTGCTGGACAAGAAAGAGCTGGAACTCGTCTACCGGCTACGCAAGGTCTTGGCGGACATGAACGTGGTCGAGGCGATGGAGCTACTCAAGAGCCGCCTCGGCAAGGTCAAGTCCAACGCCGAGTTCTTGCTGACGATGAACCTGGATTGATATGCATCTGGATTGATAAAACGAGTCGCCCGCTACGAGCCGTCCGCCTCAGGCGGATAAGGGAGCGGTCTCCGGGCAATCCGCAAACAATTTATAGCACGTTGCATTTATAAATTTGATTGACTGGGTGGCACGGCTTGCTTGCAAGCCGTGAAATGCGGGGTCGCCATGTCAACGACCACCGAATATCCATCAAAGATAATCACGCCAGACGCTCTAACATGCAACAGAATGTGACCTCACCGCTTGTTCGCGACAATGCATAATGTCCGCCAGAGAGCGGCTCGTAGCGGATGCTTCACACACACGTTCCCTTGCTTTTGAATAACTGCTCTTACAGCCGTTGATACCGGCTGAGCAGGTCGATGATATGCGGCTGCCGGGGGCGTAGCGTTAGGCTGCGTCGCCAGGAGTCGAGTGCTTCGTCGCGCATGGCCAAGTCGCTGCGCCCGTCTTGGAGGTACTGCGCCATCAGGCACACGCCCACGCCGTTCAACGCCACCGACCGCTCGCCGCCCAGCGCAATGGCTGCGCGGAAGCTGGTGAGCGCCTCGTCGAATTTCCGCATCTTGAAATAGGCGTACCCGATACGCTCGTAGGCTTCGGCGTTGGGGCTGGCGCGGTTGATGGCTTGAAGCACGTTGATCGCCTGGTCGTACTGCTCTAGGCGGATGCGGGCGTTGGCCAGGCCCATGAGGACCGGCTCGGACACCTCGCCAAGCTCGATCGCCTGCAGGTAGGCCATCACGGCTTCTTTGTATTGCTCCAACTGGCTGTGGGCGGTGGCGCGGTTGGCCCAGGCGGGCAGGCTGTCTGGGATTAACTCGGTGGCGTGGATGGCGTAAGGCAACGCGTTGCCCGGGCGGTTCTGCTGGAGGTAAGCCGCGGCGAGGTTGGAGTTGGCGTCAAAACTGTCGGGGTGGATCGCCAGGGCCCGCAGGTAGCTCTCAATCGCTTCTTGGATATGACCGCCCAGGTGCTGCATCCAGCCCAGGTAGTACCGGGCTTGGAAGTTGTTGGGCTCCAGTTGCACGGCCCGCTCGTAGGACCGGCTGGCCATGTCGTAATCGCCGCGGTGACGGTAGATGGCGCCCATGCCCATGTGCGCCTCGACGAGTTCCGGGTCCTCTTCCAGGGCCATACCGAACGCGGCCATGGCCGAATCGCTCAGCCCTTCGCTTAGGTAGTCGTGCCCGCTTTGGAGGAACTCGGCGGCTTGATGGCGGTTAACCTGCTGTGGAAACGGAAACACCGCGCAGCCCCCCGCAAGGCATACCAGCACCCAAGCATGCTTCATAATCCAATCCAAGGCTCTATCTCCCTTGATGTTGCGTAACATTCCGCACAACGATAGGTTCACTGTGACAATAGGTCAATGCCCCCCGCCTACTTCACGGCGTTGGGGAATAAGCACAGCCTATTTTTACACGACCCCGACCCCGGAGACCGGCTGATGAAGATCGCCTTAGCTCAGATCAACCCCACGGTCGGTGATATCGCCGGCAACGCGGACAAAATCAGCCGGTGTATCGCCCGGGCCCGCGCCCAGGACGCGACGCTGGTGGTGTTCCCCGAATTGGCGATCATCGGGTACCCCCCCAAAGACCTGCTGCTTAAGCCGGCGGTTATTAATCAGTGTGTCCAGGCAATCCACGCGTTGGCTGCGTCCTGCACGGACATCGCCGCCCTTATTGGCTACCCCTGCCCCAGCGACGAAGACCAGGGCCGGTCGCTGTACAACGCCGCGGCCCTGTGCCACGGTGGGCGCGTCGCCCACCGCTTTGTCAAGACCTTGCTGCCGACGTACGACGTGTTCGACGAGCGGCGATACTTCGAGCCGGGCACGCAGCCGCAGGTGGCCACGCTCGACGGCGTGCGTATCGGCGTGAGCATCTGCGAAGACCTTTGGAACGACGCGGAGTTGCTGCCCCGCCGGCTCTACCACGAAGACCCGATCCAGGCCCTGGCTAAAGACGGGGCCCAGGTGCTGATCAACTGCTCCGCCTCGCCGTTTGTCATCGGCAAGCACGCGTTCCGCTTGCAACTGCTGGGCGCCGCAGCCAAACGACACCAATTGCCGATTGTGTTTTGCAACCAGTTCGGCGGCAACGACGAGTTGGTCTTCGACGGCAATAGCTGCGTGCTGGCTGCGGACGCGGGCGTGTTGGGCCACGCCAAGGACTTTGAAAGCGACCTGCTGGTGGTGGACGTGCCGATGGGTCAAGAGCAAGCAACGCCCGGGCAGCGCGTCGAAACCGCCCAAGAAGGCATCGCGTCTGCCTACCACGCGCTGGTGCTGGGGCTGGGCGATTACTGCCGCAAGTGCGGGTTCAAGTCGATCGTGCTGGGGCTGTCGGGCGGGATCGACTCTGCCCTGTGCGCGGCGCTGGCGGCGGCGGCACTCGGCGCGGAAAACGTCATCGGCGTGGCCATGCCCTCGCGGTATAGCTCCGAAGGGTCGCTCGCTGATGCGCGTGAATTGGCTGAACGCTTGAAGATCAGGTTCAGCACGGTCCCCATCAACGACGCCCACGAAGCGTTCGAGCGCATGCTTGGGCCGCACCTTGAAGGCTTGCCCGCCGACGCGACCGAGGAAAACGTGCAGGCCCGCACGCGCGGGGTGATCCTCATGGCCCTGAGCAATAAGCTCGGCGCCATGCTCGTCTCCACGGGCAACAAGAGCGAGTTAGCCGTGGGTTACTGCACGCTCTACGGCGACATGGCAGGCGGGCTGGCCGTGCTCAGCGACGTGCCCAAAACGCTCGTGTACGAGCTGGCGAAGTGGATCAACGATTCGCCCGACTCGCCGTTGCGCAAGCACCACAATGGATCGGTGATCCCTGAAAGCAGCATCACCAAACCCCCCAGCGCCGAGCTACGCCCCGACCAGACCGACCAGGACTCGCTACCCCCCTACGACGTGCTGGACCAGATCATCGAGAGGTACGTCGAGCAGGAGCAGTCCACCGGGCAGATCATCGAGGCCATGCCCGCCGCCGGGGCCGACACCATTCGCAGGATCGTACGCCTGATCGACTTGAACGAATACAAACGCAAGCAAGCGGCGCCCGGTCTAAAGATCACCGGCAGAGCGTTCGGATTCGGCAGGCGCATGCCCATCGCGCAGCGGTATGAACACGATCAGCGTGATTTGTAGTACCCCATTGCTGATCCCATGTCCGGGCAGACCCGGACCAACAGATCTGATCCAGACAACGCTGCCTCACTCCTCCGACGACAGCACCGCCATAAACGCTTCCTGTGGGATGTCTACCGTTCCCACACGTTTCATGCGTTTTTTGCCTTCTTTTTGTTTTTCGAGGAGCTTGCGTTTGCGTGAGACGTCTCCGCCGTAGCACTTGGCCGTGACGTTCTTGCCGACGCTCTTGATCGTCTCGCGCGCGATGATCTTGCCGCCTAGCGCCGCTTGGAGGGGGATCTCGAACAGGTGGCGGTCGATCTCTTTCTTGAGTCGGGTCAGCAGCGACCGGCCACGCTGCTCGGCTTTGTCGCGGTGGACGATGACGGACAGCGCGTCGACCTTCTGCCCGTTGACGAGGATGTCCATCTTCACGAGGCGGTCGGCGACGAAGCCGGTCAGCGTGTAGTCCATGGTGCCGTACCCGCGGCTGATGGACTTTAGCTTGTCGTAGAAGTCGTAGATGATCTCGGCTAGCGGCAGTTCGTACACGAGGATCTGCCGTGTGTCGCTCATGTACTGCTGCTTTTTGTAGGTGCCCCGGCGGGCTTCGCACAGCTTCATGATGTCGCCCAGCGACTCGTTGGGGGTGATGATCTCGACGCTCACGATGGGCTCACGCACCTCGTCGACCTGGGACATATCGGGCAGGTCAGCCGGATTGGTGATCTGGATGACGCTGCCGTCGGTGAGCAGGATTTCATACGTGACAGTCGGGGCGGTCTGGATAATCTGGACCTTGCTCTCGCGCTCCAACCGTTCCTGGATGATGTCCATGTGCAGCATGCCCAGGAACCCGCAGCGGAAGCCGAAGCCCAACGCCTCGCTGGACTGAGGAGCAAAGGTGAAGCTCGCGTCGTTGATGTGCAAGCGATCGACGGCATCGCGCAGCTCATCAAACTGGGTTTCGCCAGCCGGATAAAAATCGCAAAATACCATCTGTTGGGGCGGGCGGTACCCCGGAAGCGGTTCCCGGGCGGGGTCGTTATCCAGCGTAATCGTGTCGCCGATGTTCACATCGTCTAGCGTCTTGATCGACGCGACGAGGTAGCCCGCTTCCCCCGCAGCGAAGGGCTGTTTCATGAGCGTCATCTTGGGCGTGAACTTGCCCATCTCGATAATGGGCCACGCCCGGCCTGTGCCCATGAGGCGGATCTTGTTGCCCACCGCCAGCTTGCCGTTGAACAGGCGGAAGTAGACGACCACGCCGCGGTAGTCGTCGTAGACGCTGTCGAAGATCATGGCCTGAGTCTTGGCGGCGGGGTCGCCCTTTGGGCCGGGCAGGCGCGTGCATATGGCTTCGAGCAATTCCTCCACGCCTTTGCCGCTCTTGGCTGAGCAAAACAGGCAATCCTCGGCGGCTAGGCCAAGGATTTGTTCGACCTCCATCGCCACTTCCTCAGGCCGGGCGGAGGGCAGGTCGATCTTGTTGACGACGGGGATGATCTCCAGGCCGGCCTCGATCGCGGCGTATGCGTTGGCAACGGTCTGGGCCTCGACGCCCTGCGTGGCGTCAACCACGAGCACCGCGCCCTCGCAGGCGGCGAGCGCCCGGCTGACCTCGTAGTGGAAATCCACATGGCCGGGTGTGTCGATGAAGTTCAGCAGGTATTTCTGCCCGTCGGCTTGGCAGGTGTAGTTGACGCTCACAGCCGAGGCTTTGATGGTAATACCGCGTTCCCGCTCCAGGTCCATGCCGTCTAGCAGTTGCGCGCGCATCTCCCGTTCGGTGATGGCACCGGTGCGGTGGAGCATGCGGTCGGCGAGCGTGCTCTTGCCGTGGTCGATGTGCGCGATAATGCTGAAATTGCGGATGTTCATGGCACTGAGCCCGGCATTGTAGCCAAACCACGGGTGGGCCGATGGCGACACGGTATCATGGCCGGCGATGAGCACCGGAACGGCATCTCAAACCTCGGTTTGCGGGTTTAGCTTTGGCCGCAACCTGTCGAAGCTGAATTACCCGGTCGAGGCGGCGGTCGGCAGCGTGTTGCCGCTGTGCGACCGGTTTGTGTTCGCGGTGGGCGACAGCGAAGACGACACGCGCCGGCGCGTCGAAGCGATCTCGCCGAAGATTGAAATCATCGACACGGTTTGGCCTGATGTTCAGGTGGACGGGGAGGTCTTGAGCATCGAGGCAAACAAGGCCATGACCGCGGCCGAGGCGACCGGTTGCACCTGGGGTTTTTACATCCAAGCCGACGAGGTGGTTCACGAAGACGACCTGCCGCTGGTGCGAGCAGCCATGGACCACTGGACGGGGCATAGCGAAGTCAAGGCCCTGCTGTTTAAGTACCTGCACTTTGTGCTCGACTACCGGACGACCGACCCGTGGATGTACCACAAAGCCAGCCGGGTGGTCAGGCTCGATGGGTCGTGCGATATTTTTGGTGACGCGTGCGGCCCGGGGTTGCGCGATTACAAGGGGACGGTCAACGACGGCTACCTCGACAAGCGTCACCTCGGCAAGCACGTGCGCTGGGCGAGCGACCCGGCAAGCGGGCTGGGGGGCGCCAAGGCGCGCGTGTTCCACTACGGCTGGGTCAAGACGCGCCGGGAACTTGACGAAAAGTTTCAGATGGTTGAGAAGCTGTGGTGGGGCACGCTCGACCCACAAGAAAAAGACCGACGCAAGAACAACAAGTTCGGCGCGTTCGTGGACCGTTACCCTTTTTTGAAAAACTTCACCGGCTCTCACCCGTCAGCCATGCGGGAACGCATCGCGGCCCACCCCCCCTACCGCCCCGGGCGCAACCGCTGGCTCAACCCGCGGTTTTACGGGCAGGTGCTGCGTCACGGTTTCCACGGGTAAGGGCACCTCAGCAGCGACAGCACGCGCAATGCAACGGTCTTGAGGCGGCGGTGGCTGTCGCGCGCGATTGACGGGTCGCTCTCCAATACACCCGCTAAACACGCCATCGCCTCGCGCCGCGTCACGGGGCCGGGCTCTTGCGTGGCTTGCAGGAACGCGGCGAGCATCTGGCACACCTGCTTGTCGCTGCGTCGGCGGCGCAGGCCTGCCGGGTCGATGATGACCGGCGGGCGGGCGTCCCGCTCACACGCGGCGTCCACGATCAGGTTGCTTGGCTTGAGGTCGCGGTTGATGATCCCCGCTGCGGTGATGTGACCGATTTGCCTGCCGATGGCGCGTGCCAAGCGGCGGTGTTGCACCGGGGTGTTATTCGTTTGCTCGTCGGGCTGCCGCGACCGGGCGAGCCAGTGGTAAAGCGACAGCCCCTCAACACAAGGCAGCACCAGCCACTGCGTTCCATGGCCGGATCGGGTTTCATACACCAAAGCCGCCGGCCTACTCACCCGGCACCCCGCTGCGGCGAGGCGCCAAGCCCCCCACCACTCCCGCCAAGCCGGGGTCGACCGGAGCCGGTGGTACAGCCAAGCCTTCCACGGCCACATGCGGTATTGCTTGACGATCCAGGGCTGGCCATCGAGTTGGACCGTCGCAACACGGGAGCGATCGTCGTCTTTCCAAACACGCTGGGGCTGCACACCACCACCCGTCAATGCCTCGACCCACGCCAGCAGCGACGCCTTGTCCACAGCCAGCCCCCCCTCACCGGCCACCGCGCGGCTCACCCAGCCACACAGCCCATTGGCGTGAAACTCGATGGTATCCGTCTGATTGATTAAGCGGTCCACGGTCGGCACGGCTTCAAGTTTACACGGCTGGGTTTGCATTGGCCCGTGCGCGGCGTGGGGCGTATGCAGATCTGTGTTGATCCCGGGGGGTTTACACGGATAATCTCTTAACCGATGCCGATCGCCGCCCAAAAACTCTTTATGCCGCTGTACCGGGCGTCGCACTGGCCCGATGGGTCGGCTTACCAACACGGCCAACGGCGGTGGATGCTCCAGCGTGTGCTTGGCTGCGTGCCTGTCCAGGGCGTGCGCACGGTGCTGGAGGTGGGCTGCGGCGACGGGTGGGTGTGCAACGAGATGGGCAAGCGGTTCGGCCAAGTGGTCGGGTTTGACATCAACCCCCACCGCATCGGCAAGGCTGCGTTGCCCAACGTTCATCTCGTGGCGGGTAGCGCAGACCACCCCCCCATCGCCGACGGGAGCGTCGACCTGATCCTGTCGCTTGCGGTGCTCGAGCACCTGCCCGACCGCGTGGGCACGCTGCAACAGCTAACCAAGCTGCTTAGCCCCGAGGGCGTGATGGTCCACATCGTGCCGATGTCGATGATGAAGATTCTCCAGTGGGTCGGCCACGGGCCCGACCTGCTGCGCAAGCAGGTGCGCGGGGCGACGCGTTTCCTGGCTGGACAACGCAAGGGGCACAAAGGCAAATACTACGGCGGCATGGAAACCAACAACCCCCAACGCAAGTCGCGCCGCCGCTGGCACCAAAAAGTCTTGCCCCGCGTGCACGGGGAGTACGACAGCAACCTTCAAGAGATCATCGAGAATTCAGACGGCAAGTGGCGAAGCCTGTTCGGCCAAGCCGGGCTGGGCGTGACACGGGTGGTCCCGCTGGGCGTGTTTTCGCCCTATTTTTTCGGGTTGTCGGCGTCGCTCAAGCGGCTGCCCACCCCCGCCTGTGTCGCCACGGTCAACGGCTATATCATGCACAAGCTGGATAAGGGCACCACAAGCTAGAACGCCGGACGCAACGCACATGGGTGACTACTGCATCAAAGACGGCTACGAACACCGCACGGCCAACGCGACCCTGGAGCACGAGGCGGGCGACTACTGGCACTCGCAGCGGCTGCTGCTGAGCCATCACGCCCAGTACGCGGTTTACCTAGAGGCCGCCAAGCTGATCAAGCAGCACGGGCTGAAGACCGTCGTGGACGTCGGGTGCGGCTTGGCGCACAAGCTCATGGAGGTCATCTCGCCGATCGCCCAGACGACAGGCATCGACCAGCCGACCACCGTCGAAACCGCCAAACGCATGCACCCGCGCGGGCGGTTCGTCGCCGATGATTTCGAGCGGCCCTCGCAGTCGCTGGGGGCGTTCGACCTGGTCTTGTGCGTGGACGTTATCGAGCACATGCTCAACCCGGACCTGCTCTTGAATTACATCAAGCAGCGGTGCCACGAAAAGTCTTACGTGGTCATCTCCACGCCCGAGCGTGACATCCGCCGCGGCCCCGACAACATGAAATCGAATAAGCCCGAACACGTGCGCGAGTGGAACCGCCAGGAACTCGGCCGATACCTTGTCGCTCAAGGGTTCGAGGTGATCCGCCACGACGTGGTCCCGGCGTTCCGCGTGGGCAAGTCGCTGTACATGCTCAAAGAGCGGTGGCGGCTGCTACGCAAGGGGATCGCCATCCGGTACTGCCAGGCGGCGGTGTGCTGCGTCGCTGAACACGGTCTCTGACCATTCACCCTTAAGCAAACACCCGGTGACGCATTGCGCATCTGCCTGTTCACCCCCAATTTTCTACCCGCGATCGGCGGGGCCGAGCGTGCGGCGGATACCATCGCGCGCGGGCTGATCGGGCGAGGGCATGAGGTCATGGTGTTGTGCCAGCGATCGGGTGGCGCGCCGGACGTGCCGTACCCCGTGCGGCGGTACCGTCGTCCGCCCTTGCAACATTTGTGGCCGGAACTGCTGGCCTGGCCGCTGCGGCGGGCGCACCGGGCGTGGCGGTTCGACGTGGTGCTGGCGTTTTATGGGTATCCCACGGGCTACGCAGCCACGCGCGCGGCGGGCCGTCTGGGCGTCAAGGTCGTCATCAGCTCGCGTGGCGGTGACATGTACCGCACGTTCCACGGCCTAAAAAAGCCGCGCGTGCTAAGCACGATCCGCACCGCTTACCAGCGGGCCGACCGGATTATCGCGGTCAGTCAGTGGATCGCCTCACGGATTCAAGAGGTTTGTGCTAACGGCGGCGCGCCGCTGCCGCCGATCGACACGGTGCCCAACGGGATCGACCTTCAGGCGCACGACCGCCTGCGGGACCAAGCCCGGGCGACACCGCCCGGCGCATTGACGTCGCGGCTGGGGGGGTGTCGGTTCGCGCTGCACCTGGCTACCCTAAACCCGGTCAAGGGTCACGAAATCGCCTTGCAAGCCCTGCACCGCCTGCGCGAACGCTTTACGCAGCAGCGCCTCAAGTACGCCATCGTGGGCGACGGGCAATCGCGCCAGACGATCGAGCGTCGGATTAACGAGTTGCAATTGGCTGACGTCGTGCTGCTGCTGGGCAGCCGCACGGGCGTTGATAAAGCCTGGCTGCTGGACCACGCCGATTTCATGGTCACGACCAGCCGTGAGGAGGGCATGCCCAACGTGGTGATCGAGTCCATGGCAAGCGGGCTACCGATTCTTGCAAGCGACATCGGCCCACACCGCGAGCTGATCGAGGGGCGAGGCTGGGGCTTGCTGTTCCGAGACGGCGATGGCGACGACCTGGCAGCCAAAATGGATAAGATGCTGAACATGGATACCAACGCGATGCGCCAAAGCGCCGCGACGCTCCGCGACAGCTATGGAATAGAAAGGATGATTAACGGGTTCGAGCAGGCGTGTCTGAATACCTTCTCCAGCCACACCGAGCTGCCCTAGAATTAAACCGCATGAACCCAACAAGCCCTAAAAACACGGACACGTTTGAATTCGGCAAAAACTGGCAAAGGTTCTTAAGCTGTGTCAACGAGGACCGCGTACGGATCGCCACGCAGTCGATCCGAGACTTCTTGGATATCGACGACCTAGCCGGCAAGAGCTTTCTGGACATCGGCTGCGGCAGCGGGCTGTTCTCGTACGCGGCGCACATGCTCGGCGCGGGCCCGATCGTGAGTTTCGACATTGACCCGTTCTCGGCGCGGTGCTGTAAACACTGGCACCAGAAAGCCGGGTGCCCCAGCGACTGGCAGGTGTTGGAGGGGTCTGTCTTGGACGGGTCGTTTCTGCGGTCGATCAAGCCAAAGACGTTTGACGTGGTCTACGCTTGGGGCAGCCTCCACCACACGGGCCGGATGTGGGACGCCATCGAAAACGCCTCGAAGTTCGTCGCCGACAACGGGCACTTCTACCTTTCAATCTACAACAAAAAACGCGGCGCGCGCGGGTCAAATTACTGGCTAAAAATCAAGAGATTTTACAATCGACGCTCGGCGCTGGGTAAAAAGACCATGGAGCGCCTCAACATGCTCTACTATTACCAATCGAAGCTGGTGCGGCTCAAGAACCCGTGGCGGAAGATCCGGGAGTACCAGTCCAAGCGGGGCATGGACTGGCGCACGGACCTGGTCGATTGGCTGGGCGGGTACCCCTACGAATTCGCCACTGTCGAGGAGATTTTCAATTTCCTGCGACGGCTGGACCCGTCGTTCCAATTGGCGAATCTCAAAGCCACGGACGACCTGGGCACCAGCTCTTTCCTTTTCCAGAAAATCGCGACGCGGGCTGCGGCCGCACCAGACGCGCCTGACATTGTGATTAAGAGTCAATCGGGTGCGAGTCAAGCCAACCTAGCAAGACAATAAGCGTGTACATCACGCGGTGGTCGCCGCCATGGCCCAGGACGCGCTGCCACCGCCGCCGCACGGCGTTGGGCTGTAAGAACGGCGCCAAGTCGGGCGCGCGCTCCACCCATTGCTCACAAACCCCACGCCAAGGCCCACGGAAATAATCACGCAGCGGCACGGAGAACCCGTGCTTGGGCCGGTCCCACACCTCGCGCGGCAAGTGGCGCTGGGCCAGCGCGTTTAGCACGGCTTTGGGCCCACCGGCGGTCTTCACGCTAGCCGGTTGTGGCAGCACCAAATCCACCACGGGGTTGCCCAGCATGGGCACACGCACCTCCAGGCTGTGCTGCATGGACGCGCGGTCCGTCTTCACCAGACAGTTATCGCTTAGGTACGTCCACAGGTCGCCTCGCATGAGGCTATCGGTGTCCATCGCCCCGCCCCACCGCAGCACCTGCTGCTTCCAGCGGCCCAGTGTCGCTTCGGGGTTGGCGGCCGCCAGTGCTTGAGGCGTTAACACACCCCGCAGGCTCTTGCGCCCCGCCGGGTAAGGCCCAAGCCGGACGCGGTCCCACAACACGCGGTCCTGCCCGCAAAGCGATTTGCCCAGCAGCGAGCCGGGCAGCAGCCCACGCTGGGTAAGCCACCGCAATGCTTTGTGGCTGTTGCCGCAAGGGTATCCCGCCTGGCCCTGAAAAAAGCGCCCGTACCCGCCGAATAGCTCATCGCCCCCGTCGCCGGAGATCGCGACGGTCACGCCCTGACGCGTGCGTTGGGACAACCCCAGCGTGGGCAAGTACGCGGGGTCGGCCATGGGTTGGTCGAGGCCTTGTACAGCGCCCAGTAAGGCGTCGGCGTCGATTTGCTGGGCGTCGATCTCGTGGTGGTCGCAACCGAACCGCTGGGCCACCGCTTTGGCGTATCCGCTTTCGTCGTAGCCCCCGCCGGTGGGGAACCGGACACTAAAAGTGCGCACCGGCTGAGAGCTTGCTTGGGCCATGTAGTGGACCATCAGCGAGCTGTCCACACCGCCGCTGAGAAACGCGCCCAGAGGCACGTCGGCGACCATCTGCCGACGCACGCTGTGTTGCAAGGCCGCGTCGGTGGCGTCGATCAATTCAGCCGGTTCCATCGCCTTTGAGGTCGGTGCGGGGATGTCCCAGTAGCGGCTGGTCTTCAGCGATTGGTTGTGGCTATCCCATTGCAGCCAACACCCCGGCTCCAGCGCCGCCACGTCGCACAGGATCGACATGGGGGCGAAGACCGATTGGCTGGCCAGGTAGTCGCGTAGCGCCTCGTAGTTGAGCCGGCGGGGGAACCCTTGGAGACGCCAGAACGGTTCGAGCGTGGAGGCGAACACGAACCCCTCAGCCTGTGAGTAAAACAGCGGCTTAACACCGAACCGGTCGCGCGCGGCGAAGAGCTTACGGTCTTGGTTGTCCCACACCGCGAAAGCGAACATGCCGTCGAGCCGTGTTAATAAAGCCTGCCCGCCCCACGCGACAAAGCCCTTGAGCAATACCTCGGTGTCGCTGCGTGTGTTGAGGCGCACACCCTCTTGCTGGAGCCGCTTGCCCAGGTCATCAAAATTGTAGATTTCGCCGTTGAAGACGATCTGGAACCGGCCGTCGTCCGTGGGCATGGGCTGGTGGCCGCCCTCGATATCGATCACGGAGAGCCTGCGGTGGCCCAGGCGCGCGTCTTTGTCCTGCCAGATGCCTTGGTCGTCGGGCCCACGGTGCGCTAGCGAAGCGACAGCCTCGGGAAACCCCGCCGCCCAGCGATCGCCGATCGTACCGACAAAGCCACACATCAGCTTGGCAGGTTAGAGCCGGTGGGCGCTGTGTGCAATATTCCGCAAGGCAGTCAGTGCCGGCGTCTAGCGAGCGGCTTCTTGGTTCCGGTTTTTTGTCAACGGCACAGCGGCTTTGGTGTTCGCCTGTGTGCCAAGAGGCGCGTGCGTGTCGTCAGAGGCGGGCAATCCGTCCTGCGAAGCGGGCAGGATCAGCGTAAACGACGTGCCCCTGTCTGAAGAGCCGTCGACGTCGATTTGCCCGCCGTGTTCCTCGACCACTTTTTTCGATACCGCCAGCCCCAGGCCGGTCCCCCGCAGCCCCTTGGTGGAGTAAAAAGGCTCGAACAGGTGCTTGCTGGTTTCGGGGGCGATGCCCTTGCCGTTGTCGCTGACGGTGATCTTCGCGCAGAGGGCCTTCGGGTCGTAGCCGCACCTGACGCTGACCACGCCCACGCCGGGCTCGACCGCGTCCAGTGCGTTGTTGAGCAGGTTCAGCACGGCTTGGTGCAGGCCCGCGGGGTCGACGGGCACGGGGGGCATGTCCTTCTCCCAATCCGTGAGCAGGGCCACGTTTTTGTTGTCGAACTGGCCCTGCACCAGCATCACAATCTCATCGAGCAATGCCGGGAACTGTGTCAACTCCACCTCCGGCTTACGCTGCTTGGAGAAGGTGAGCATGTTCATCGCTAAGCCGTAGATCCGGTCGAGGTTGCGCGCGACGATGTCCCACCCGCCGTGCACTACCTTCATGTTGTCTTTGCGTAGCCCCAGTTCGACCACGTCCGCCCCGCCGCGCAGCCCCTGGAGGATGTTCTTGATCGAGTGCGAAACCGAGGCGACGGTCTGCCCCACCGCGGCGAGGCGCTCGCGTTGGATCTGCTTGGCGTAGTTCTGGGCGTTAGCCAGCGCCAGGCCGGTCTGCACACCGATCGCGGTTAGCAGACGAAGCTGATCCTCGGTGTAGGTGTAGTTCACGATTTGGCTGTCGATGTGGATCACGCCAAACAAGCGGTCCTTGAACTTGATCGGCACGCACATCGCCGAGCGGATCCCGTAGTTCTGCACGCTCTCGCCACTGGCGAACCGCTTGTCCGTCATCGCATTGTTTGAAAGCAACCCCTCGCCCTTGCGGATGACGTGTTGCACAATGGTTTGGCTGACGGTGATCGGCGGTGATTTCGCGTCTTTGTTGACCAGCCTGTGGCGGACCACAATCGGGTCGAGCCGGTTACGCCTTACGTCGTGGTACAGGATAAAACCGCGGTCCACTTGGAAATGCGCAAAAATCAGAGCCATCACGTGTTCGAGCAGTTGCTGCTGATCGACGATCGACCCGATCAGTTGCGTGAGTTCGTAGATCACCTTGAGTTGCAATACCGCGGCCTTGTTGGGCTCGGGCACCGCCATGACCATGGAGTCTTCGCTGCTGGCCACCGCCGCGCTGACGTGCGCGTCGATCTCGCCGCTTTTGACCATGCGCACCCGCTGGGGCAGCACAGCCATCTCTTGGCTAAACAGGAACAGCGACGACCCCGTGCGGATCTGATCGCCGACCATGAGCAGCCGCCTGCGCTGGACCGGCTCGCCGTTCACGTATGTACCATTGGCGCTGTTGAGGTCTTGGAGGTACCACTGGCCGTCGTCTGGGGTGAGCTCGGCGTGGCGGCGGGATATGGTCGGGTCGGTCAGCGGCAAAGACTCCCCGGACCGACCGATCAACTGAGGCTCGTCGTCGGGCAGTTGAAAACAACGCCCCTTGTCCGGGCCCTTCAATACCTTTATCACCAGCACAACCATTCTCCTCATTAACAGCGTCGGCTAGTGCGCCAAGCGGCTCTGCCACGCCGACAACTGCTGCTCAAAACCAGTCACGCCCGCGTTTCCGTGGCTGCGGTAGCGTTGCACCACCTGCTCGGCTCCCAGCCACTGGTAAACGTCAGGCCCGCAGGTCTCTAATCTCCCCCTCGTATCAGCGCACGCCTGGTTGAAATCGTCCAGCGTCATTAACGACAACTTGGACAACCCCTTCTCCTGGCATCTGCCGACCAATCTACCTACGATCTGATGTGCGGTGCGAAAAGGCACTCCCCGTGTCACCAAGTATTCAGCCAGGCCGGTCGCGTCGAGGAACCCGCGATCCAACCCTTCATTAATCTTACCCTCAATAAAGCGTGTTGTCGCTACAACTTTTGTAGTAATTTCTAAACAGCTTGCAACGGTGTCAAAAGCGTTAAACACATGCCGTTTATCCTCTTGTAGGTCTCTGTAGTACCCTAAGCCGATCCCCTTGCAGATGGTCAGCAGTGCCATCAGGTCACCGTATACCCCCCCGCAGCGGCCTCGGACCAGTTCCAGCATATCGGGGTTGACCTTCTGGGGCATCATCGAAGAGCCGGTGGTGTACCGTCCGTCTAGCTCGATAAACCCAAACTCGGTGGAGACGTAAGAAATCCACTGAGCCGCCCAACGCGACAGCGTCATGCTGGTCATCGCCAGCGCGTAGACAAAATCAATCGCCGCGTCGCGGGAGCTGGTGGCGTCGATGCTGCTGGGCGTCGGGGCGCCAATCCCCAACGCCTCGGCGGTGTGCGCGCTGTCCACTGGCAAGCCCGTGCCCGCGATCGCGCCTGAGCCCAGCGGGCAGCCTTCGTTCACTTTTTGAAGCGCCTCAAAACGCACCCAACACCGGTCAAACGCTGTCAGCCACGCGATCAGTTCACCACCCACCAAAATCGGCTGGGCACGCTGCATGTGCGTGTATGAAGGCATGACGATGCGCCCGTCTCGCTGAGCCAATCCGACAAACGCCCGGGACAAGCCGTCGAAACGGCTCTGTAGCGAACCGCAGGCCTCTTTGAGCCACAGCTTCAGGTCCGTGGCGACCTGATCGTTGCGGCTGCGTCCTGTGTGCAGCTTGCGCCCGGGGTCGCCTGTCTTTTCGATCAGCGCCGCCTCGATGCACATGTGCACGTCTTCCAATTCCGTTTTCCACCCCGGCCAGCTTTCGCCTTGCGCGTCTATTTCAGCTTCGATCTCACCGAGTCCTTGCTCAATCGTTTGTAACTCGGCTTGGGTGATCAAGCCGACAGCCGACAGCATGCGCGCGTGGGCGGTCGACCCGGCGATATCGTGCTTGTACAGCCGCTTGTCGTAGCTAAGCGATTCAACGAAACGCACCGCCAGCGGGTCCGAGCCCGAGCCCTGGCCGGACTTGGCGTGTTCCCAAGGCTTGGGCGTGCCGGCGGAACTTCCGCCGCTCGGCATTGAGCTATTAGTGCTATCCATGGCAACAGTTTACAGGGTCTACGGGCTCAAAGCGCCTAGACCGTTATGAATAATACGCGTGATAATGGGGAGGGTTGATCGTCCCGGATGGGCTTCGGGTATTAGCCCGGCAGCAGGCCCTGGTCGTCGGCGTCGGTTTCCAAGCGGTGGTAGATATTCACCACCCTCGCCAGCGCCTCGGCCAATGTCGGGGCGATCGAGGTGCAGGTCTGTACCAGCGCCCCGTCAAACGGCTGGTTGTGGTGGCGGAACAGCACGATCACGGCCAGCGTCTCGGTTTCGTGCTGACACGGCACGGCCAGCAGGTGGCAGTCGGTCAGGAACGACACCTCACCACCCAGCCACTGGGTCAGCACGTTGTTTTCCGTGATGTGGACCGGCCACTGGTACTGCACCATCTTCGGCGCCAGTTCGTCGGCCAGGTGCTGGAGCAGGATCTCCGCGGATTCGGAGGAGCACTCGTAGTTGACGTAGCCGCCCAGTGAATACTCGCCGGGCTCGGTGTCGGACGGCAGGAAGATGGCCGCGTTCGTCGGGCCTGCTTTCTGAAGCAGGTATTCGAGCGTGTGCCGCAGGACCATCTCCAGGTCCAGCTCCTGGCGGACCAGCCCGGTGAACTCGCTGGTTTGAGACAGCAACTGGACCTGCTTGGCCAATTCCTGGTACGCAATCACCAGGTCGTTGCAGAGGATATCCACCTGCTGGGCGATCTCTTCGCGTGCCCGGTTGAGCTTCTTGCACACGCGGCGGAGGCGTTTGATCTGTTTGTGTTTTTCTTGGTCCGCGTGCCAAACGGCGATCGCTTGGTCGATCCGCTGGCGCACCTCGTCGGGGTCCAGCGGCTTGCTGATTATATCCACCACGCCGACGCGCATCGCCTCGACGGCACGGTCGAGGCTGGGCTTATTCGTCATGATGATGGCGTGGGTCTGGGCGTAGCCCGTTCGCATGCGTTTGGCCAGCGCCAAGCCCGATCCATCCGGCAGGGTGGCTTCGATCAGTGCAAGGTCGACCCGTTGTGTGTTGAGGTGTTTGAAAGCTTCGGCGATGCTAGAGACCTGGACCACTTCGATACGCCCGGTCGGGACGTACTGGGTCACCTTCCCAGCGGTCTGGTTGTCTTCATCCACCACCATGACATGCACCGGTCGTCCGTGCTTGGGGTCCCCCTGCGACGGGTCGGTTGGTGTGGACTGCTTGCGGCTTGGCACTGCTTTCTCCCACGGTCGTTGTGACCCGTCACTTCCCAAGGCAAGACGCGTCCGTATGACGCCTACCCACCGAGGGTCTCCTAGGGAGGTGTATCGGTTGATTACAGAGCCAAATCGAGGGGCAGAGAAACCGTAGCCACGGTGCCCGTGCTGTTGGCGCTTCGCAGGTCCAGCCGGCCGTTATGGGCCTTTACGAATAGCTGGGCGCGTGTCAGTCCCATGCCCATCTGCCTCCCGGCGGGCTTGGAGCTGAAGAACGGGTCCATGGCGTGGGACATGGTGTACTCGTCCATGCCCTTGCCGTCGTCGATGACCTGAATAACAAGCCTATTATCGGTCAGGTCTTGAAACGCCGTGACGTGCACCGCGGTCTTCGGCAGCGATTGCATCGCGTTAATCAGCAAGTCCGTTACAGCCTGACCGATCTGCTTGGGGTCCATGGGGACGGGTGTGAGGGCTGATTTGAGTTGCAACGAGATGGGCGTCTTGCCCTCGGACAAACGCAGTTGGATTTTAACGGTCTTGACGACCGAATCGAGCAACGAGGTTACGTCGGTGATCTCCAACTCGGGCTTGGGCGGGTCGGCGAACATGCGCATGGCGGTGATCAGGTCGCTTAGGCGCTGGCTCTGATCAACGATGGTCTGGGCGGCGGTCTGCTCCTTTGAACCGGGCGACAGGCTCATGGCCAACAACTGGCTTCGCCCGGAGATGACCGCCAAGGGGTTGTTCATTTCGTGTGCGGCGCCGGCTGCCATCTCACCCAATTTGGCCATCGACTCGGCGTGCAGCAGCTTGTCCTTGGCGTCGGCCAGCGCGTTGTTGGCGTCGGCCAGGTCGCGGTTGGCGGTGGCGAGGTCTTCGCCGATCCGCCGCGACCCTTCGTGCTGGGCAGCCGCGGCGATCGCCGCGCCCCAGGTGGTGTTCAGTGCGACCAACTGGTTCGCCGACGGCAGCGACTGGTGGCTGTACGCCATCACCGCGACGGTACCCCAGCCCCCGTTCAACGGCATCAGTTGCAGCTTGCGGCAATCCTTGGCCTCGGTCAGGTGCTCGGCAAGCCACGGCAACACACCCATGAGGTTCATCGGGGCCGTCATGTCGCTGGTGAGCGTGGCCATTTCAGGCGAAAACGTGGGCGCTTCGACGTAGTCCGAGCTCAGAAGCCGCCCGTCATCGGCGTACTGGCTGACCAGCCAATTCTTGTCGGGCTGATCGCCGCCGATGTCTCGGCCCTGGTACAGCATCGCGCAGTACCCCTTGCCCAAAGCAAAAGCGGCGCTGGCGGCGACTTCGTCCATCGCGTCTTGGATGCTGCGGCCGGGCGTGGCCTTGTGGTGGAATTTCGACACCGCGTCCAGGATGACAGCCTGGCGTGAGGCGATCTTGGTGCGACGCTCCAACGCCTCGTTCAGCCGCCCCAGCGCCTGGTTGGCCTGCTGGATCGACGCCATGAACAGCTCGCGGGAGGGCTGGTCGTTGAGCCCCAGCACCTCCGACCGTTGCTGGAGTTCTTCGTGGAGTTGGTGCGTGATGGCGCTGACGCTCTTGGGGTTCAGCCCCAGCTCTTTGGCCACCTCGGCGGGGTCTTT
Organism: Phycisphaeraceae bacterium; assembly: GCA_029260715.1. Lineage (GTDB taxonomy): Bacteria > Planctomycetota > Phycisphaerae > Phycisphaerales > Phycisphaeraceae > OFTM12. The sequence continues at coordinate 125,634 of JAJDCS010000008.1, forward strand.
GTCGATGGCGAAGTTGCCGCTGTAGCCGATGTGGCTGCGGCGTACGATCAGGTCGGCCAGGCTTACCAGCCCGATCATGCGCTTGTGGCCCAGCTTGGGCAGGGTGCTGTACTCCGAGCCGTGCAGCCAAATACAGTCCTGGATCCAGTAAGGCAGCAGCCACTGCTCGCTGAGGCGTTTGCCGGCGGTGTGGTGGTCCAGCCCCATGACCCGGCGTTCGTACTCGGCGATCTTGCCGTGGTTGATCTCAGCTAATTCGATCACGCGCGCGTAGCTCTTGGGCAGCACGTAATCCAGCGCCAGCTTGCCCACGTCGTGCATCAGGCCGCAGACGAAGGCCTCCGACGGCGGCAGGTCTTTGAAATGCGGGTGGGCGGCTGCGATCAACTCCGCGGCGATGCCCACCGCCAGGCTGTGGCGCCAGAATCTCTCGCGGTCGAAGTGGTAAGAAAGCGCCGCCTGGCCGTCGTCGTCGCACTGGTTCGTTACCAGGTTCTGCGAGCCCGTGCCGGGGTTGTCGAATACCTCAAACACCTTGATCGACAGGGCCGCGTTGCGGATGGCGTTGAAACCCAGCAAGACGACGGCTTTGTCGATCGTCATCGCGTTGTCGCGCACGCCCCGGTCGGCTTTGCGACACATCGACAGCACCTTGGCTGTGAGCGTCTGGTCGGAGCTGACCAGTTCGATGACTTCCCGGGCGTTTGTGTCGTCGCTGGCGGTAAGGGTCAGCAGGCGGGTGGCGATCGCGGGGAGTGTAGGCAGTGAGTCAATCTGATGAAGGATCAACTCGATACGGCGCGACTGGGCTGACTCGGTTGCCGTGGCCATCTCAGAAGATATTCCCCTCCCCAAGCAAACACGCTGATCACCATGACGGGCGGCACACCAGCCACGGTGTTGAATGCCGGCGCCTTAAAGCTCCAACAGGGCGTGGATCCGCTCGAGCAGTTTCTCAATATTAAACGGCTTCTTCACAAACTCATCGGCGCCGGCTTTGAGAAGATCCTCGATCTCGTCTTGCTTGACGACACCCGAAACGATGATGATCTTCATATCAGCCAACTCTTGATTCTTCCGCACGGTCTTGCAGACCACGTTGCCGTTGATGTCCGGCAGCATGTAATCGAGCACCATCAGGTCGGGCCTGAACTGCTCGGTCACCACGCCCGCGTCATAACCCGTGGCCGCGGTCCGGACGTCCAGCCGGCTGTCCCTGCTGAAAACGTCTTCGAATAATTCGAGCATCTGCGGGTCGTCGTCCACGACCAAGATGCGACGCTTGCCACCACTTCGCAGGCGGTCAACCGGGATATCGTTCTCGCGCATGAACCGGATCAGCCCCTCGCGCGGGATCCGCCGAAACCGGCTGCCCGGGACCCGGAAACCCTGAAGCCTGCCGCTGTCAAAACACCGGATGATCGTTTGTTGGGATAATTGGCAGACCTCCGCGGCTTCACCTGTGGTAAAGATCTGCTTGGCGCTCAATTCGGCGTTGTCGTCGTTAGAACCCATTGCTCTACTTCCTCCCCAGTTTCCCTATACCTCACCGCCTACCTTCCTTATCGAACCCTTCAGACCCGGACCATCAGCACACATTGCCTATTTTTTCCATTTTTAAATCGGCCGGGTTTGATATGAACTTGATTCAACAATCCGGGCGCTGACAGAGCCTTAAGCGAAATGCTAACCCCTCCTGAACCAAACCGCGAATGACGGACGCGGGCCGCCGCCCCCGCCGAGAATCGCTAGTTTAGACTAATTATTATAGGCTTAACCGCGGCTAACGGTATAGCACCTGCCTTTAAATATAATTACGAAGGTTTTTAGACCGTACGGGCGCAGTTAATCGTCGCTATTTCAGCTCGACAGACCAATACGCGTGATCGAGAAATGCCCGCCAACTCGCGTATTTATTGGACCCTAATCGCATACTGACAATTGGGTTGCGTTTGGGTTTGACCGGTTCGTGGATCAGCTTCATCCCGGATTGGTTCGGCGTTCGCCCACCCTTTCGGACGTTGCAAGCCACGCAGCAGCAAACCAAGTTATCCCACAAGCTCTTACCGCCCTGGCTGCGTGGGACCACGTGATCAAGGCTCAACTCGGACGTTGCGAACCGCTTGCCGCAGTACTGACAGCGGTTTTGGTCGCGGGCGAAGATGTTACGCCGGTTCAGCTTCACGTCCTGGCGGGGCAAGCGGTCGTAGCCCAGCAGGCGGATGACCTTCGGCACGGCGATGCTCATCCGCACCGTGCGGACCCACTCATAATCACCAGCCCGCTCGCCCAAACTAAATTCAAAATCCTCACGCGCGGCGCTGAGTTGGGTCCAAGTATCAAAACTGTGAGCGGTGTACGACCCGTCGTCGACACGGATGACTTCCGCCAGGTCGCGGAAGAGCATGGAGAACGCCCGCCGGGCGCTGGTGACCCGAATAGCCATCCACATCTTATTGAGCACCAAGACATGGGCGTTGAGGGCGGCGGATTGACTGATCATAAAAACTGACTCACCCCTGGCGTGTAACTCCAAAGCAATACGACAGATGCTAGCCGTCCCGCGCGTGGATTGCAATCAAAGACGGCGGGTATCCCGTTACGGGCTTGCTCCAGCCCACCCGGCTGAGGTCTTGTATCGGAACCCGAACCAGCCCCATGCGAACGGGCTTGGTTATCGGGCGTTGCCGCCGCGGCCCTAATTGGCGCCACCGTAACGGCAGAAAAATAGTTCGTATTGCCCCAACAGCGCTTAATGTCGTTGCCGCCGAATGCCGATCCGCAACACAAAGCCACAAACAAAAAGAGAACACCATGAAAAAGCTGCTTTGCCTGCTTCCACTATTGCTGTTGGGTGCCTCCGATCACCGGTACGTGCCAAACCACGCCCTGCAGCGGTTTGCCAACGGGGTCTATAACTACCTTGAATCGACCCCAAACAACCACTGGGGCATGGACCGGACCAGCTACGAGTTCCAACAACTCCAGCGGGCTTTCCGTGACGGCGAAGACGCCCAGGCGATCCGCCACCACGCCCAGGCGATTGCCGCTGCCGCGTTCATGCAGGCGCTGTTCGCGGAGTTGAGCGAAAACGAAAGCGAGTTGGCTAAACGTCCGTGACCATACGGCCGCCGCATACGGTCTGGGTATTACCGCTCTCGTTGTCACGCAAACTAATTGACTCGATCAATCTTTATGCGCTGAGGCCGTGAGTTTGCCGTCAAAAGTTGATGGCCCCATAAAAAAACAACCCCGACGCGGTGTCGGGGTTGCTTCATGAATATACGGCTGGTGCTGTGTGGTCTTACTTGATCTCGACCTCGGCGCCTTGCTCTTTGATCTTCTCGGCCAAGGCGTCCGCCTCTTCTTTGGGGATGCCCTCTTTGATGGGCTTGGGGGCGCCGTCGACCAATTCCTTGGCTTCTTTGAGGCCAAGGCCGGTGACTTCGCGCACTGCCTTGATGACCTGGATCTTCTTATCGCCGACGCTCTTAAGGATAACGTCGAAGCTGGTCTGCTCTTCGGCCGCTTCGCCGCCACCTGCCGGGCCAGCCATCATCACCGCGCCGCCCGCGGCGGGCTCGATGCCGTAGTGATCCTTTAGATAATTGCCCAGGTCGACCGCTTGCTTGAGCGTGAGGCCGACCAGGTTGTCGCCCAGAGTCTTGATCTCGGGCGCGACTTCCGCTGTTGCTGTCGCTTCGTCTGACATAATGAATCATCCTTCCTGAAACGGACTTGCATTCAATAGGTCGGAAGACGCTCCCGATTTAACCCAGGGGCCAGTTGAACGCTGTTGTTCTGTTACGTTGTCGATCCAGACCATCACGCCGCTGCGTTTACACGGCCTGGATGGTTTCGCCTTTCTCCAGCTTTTCTTCGATGGCCTTGACCAGCGAGGCAATCTTGCGGCCCGGCCCGACGATCTGCCCGGCGAGGTTCTTGCCCGGGCTGAGGATAAGCTGCACCGCCTGGGCCTGCGCCTCTTCGCGTGTGGGGTACTTGCTCAGCGCGGTGATCTCATTGGGCCCAAACACCTGCCCCTCCATGAGGGCGCCCTTGAACTCAAGGTTGGCGGTTTTCTTGGCCAGGTCGATCAGTTGCCGGGCGATGTGCACGACGCTCTCGCCGCCATAGACCATGGAGTTCGGCCCACTCAAAAGCTCGCTGAGCCCACCCATGGGCGTATCGTTGAACGCCTTCTTGGCCAGCGTGTTCTGGACGACCGTGATCCGGATGCCGTTCTGGTTTAGGTCCGACCGCAGTTGGTTCATGTCGTTCGACGCCACCCCGCGGATGTCGATCAACACGGCGCCGTCGAGTTGGCCGAACCGCTGGCGGTACGACTCGGTGATCAGGTTTTTAACCGGCTTACTCATCGCGTCATTCCTTTTGTCGGCGTACGCCGAGGCTGCGGCGTCACGCCGTGTTAAACCGTTATCAGCACGCCGGGCGTCATGGTGCCCGACAGCGAGATTTTCTTGACGTAAACGCCCTTGGTGGTTGTGGGCTTCATCTTGGTGATTGTGTCGATAAACGCCTGGGCGTTGTCCACGAGCTTCTGGGCGTCGAAGCTCTTCTTGCCCACCACCGCGTGGACGTTGCCGCCGTCGTCGTTGCGGAATTCGACCTTGCCCGCGGCGTATTCCTTGACCGCTTCGACCACCTTGGGTGTGACGGTGCCGCTCTTTGGCGACGGCATCAGCCCCCTGGGGCCCAACACGCGGCCCAGCTTGCTGACCACGCGCATCATGTCCGGGCTGGCCACCGCCACGTCGAACTCCATCCACCCGCCCTCTACTTTTTTCACCAACTCCTCACCGCCCGCCTCGATCGCGCCCGCGGCTTTGGCGTCGTCCACCTTGTCGCTAGCGCAAAATGCGATCACACGCTTGGTCTTGCCGATCCCGTGCGGCAGCGACAGGGCGCCTCGCACCATCTGGTCCGCCTGCTTGGGGTCGATCCCCAGGTGGAGGCAGACATCAATGGACTGGTCAAACTTGGTGTCTTTAAATGATTTGATCTTGGCGACCGCTTCAGACAACGGCATGGACTGCTCACGGTCCCAACCGTCTTGGTCGGCGCGTAGGCGCTTGGCGAGCTTCGGCATTTGTATCCGTCCTTTCGATCGCCCGCTGCTGGGTGGTCACACCCTTGTGAAGCGGGCCGGTCTCCCACGATCCGGCTCGTGGTAAGCCCCTGGCATCGTTAGCCAAGCCTTAAGTGGCCATCCCCTCCACGGTCACACCCATCGAACGCGCGGTGCCCGCGATGGTGCGCATCACCGCTTCGACGGTGTGGCCGGTCATCTCTTGCTGCTTTTCCTCGGCGATGGCGCGTAGCTGGTCTTGGGTCAGTTCGCCCACCTTGTCTTTGTTCGGCACGCCCGAGCCTTTTTCAAGTTTCAAAGCGTCCTTGATCAGCACGGCGGCCGGCGGGCTCTTGACCTCAAAATCAAACGACCGGTCCTGGTAGACCGTGATCACGCAGCCGACGACTTTGCCGTTGAGCTGGCGCGTGCGCTCGTTGAACTGCTGGATGAACTGCCCGGGGTTAACCCCGTTCTGCCCCAGCGCCGGGCCGATCGGCGGGGCCGGTGTGGCCTGACCGCCGGGGGCTTGGATCTTAAATACTGTTGTGATCTGCTTCTTTGCCATAATTACGCCTCACCGAGCGGTACTCACACGGGCCCCACCGGCTCTACCCGCTCATTTAATAACGAACCGAATAAGATACCAAACCCGCCGGGGCTTGCCAATACGGCCTTACCAGCGCCCCCCCACCGGCCCGACCAGCCGTGCTTACTGCAGGGGCTCGATCTTGAAACCCTCGATGAACTTTTCGCCCTCCGCTCTGAGCGCAGCGAGGCGGGCGTCTTGATCATCGGGCAGGTAACGCGCCGAATATCCGACATTGATCAAGAGCGTCCGGTCTTCCGGGTGCAGGATCATGTACGTCAGTATCTCAAAAGTAAGCGTCTTGCCCGCGGCGCCGACCGCTTGGCGGTCCTGGCTCTTGATGTAGTGTTTAATGCAGTAAGGCCCAAACCGGTCGTCTAATTGCATCTGATGCTCGATAATGGCAAACCGCGAGTTATCGTTGTCTAATTTTTTGTCCGCGTCCGCCTGCACGTGCTTCAGAAATTGCTGAGGGGTTTCAAAATACATTTCCGTCTGCACGTGAAAAACCGAAGTGGTGAACGAATTCGGATACGACCCGGCTCGCTTCGCAAATGACACGCCGGACATTTGCTCTTGCGGCATACGGACCCACCCCTCACCGGGCGGGGCCGACAAGGAAAAACCCAAGCCTTCGATCCGGTCCGACTCGTAATCTTGAGCCCTGGCTTCGCGACTAACAGCCAGTTGCAGCCCAATTAGAGTCCACAGCAAAACACCACCGGCAACAGCCGCGCGTTGGATGCTCATAAGTGCTCCATTTTTAGACCGCGTCCTTTACCGCAAATTACGGCATCGGCCCAACCGGGTGCGTCGTGGGCAGGTTCTCGCCGATCGTGCGCTCGGTGCCGGCGCACTCAGGGTGGCCCCAGCCGCTGGCGCTCGTACCGTCGGTGATGTCGTAGACAATATTGTCGTCGCCCGTAGCGCTCACACCAGCCGGCACATTATCCAGGTTCAGCGCGTGGCGGACCTTCCAGGCGATGTTATGGTCGGCACAAGAGCTATCCCCGCTCACGCCGATCGCGCCCACCAGCTTGCCATCGGCGTTGTACAGCGCCAGCCCACCGCCGAACACGTTCACCCCGCCGATCTGCCCGCCGACCATGGGGTCGCGCCGGGTGCCGCTGCGGTGCGCCGGGCCTTTATAGGCCACCTCCTGGTTCACCGGGTTGCTGAACTGCAACCCGAACAGGCTGCCGCCTGGTTGGACGGCTGAATAGAGATTCGCGGTGGACAACGCCAAGCCGGGCAGGCTGAACGCGTTGGCGGTGTTGGCCTTCTGTGCGGAGATCCGCCGGCTGCCGGGCCACTGGTCGCCACGGTCTTCACCGGAAAACACCACCGTCTGCACCACGCCGTCGCGGTCCACAACGGTGGCCCACATGTTCAAGTCAAACCCGCCGTTGCCCTCGGCCACCACGTCTCGCAGCACCTGCTGGAGCCGCTGGTGGCTCACGATCGAGTGCTTGTGATCCCACCGGTCGTCGTCATCACGGTCGGCAATGACGGGGCTTAGTGCGACAACGGACAACGCGATCACCGCGAATACAACCGCAAATCCATAACGACTGACCATGGCTGAGCCTCCTTCTTTCTCAAAATGTTTGTGGGTCCTGTCGAACCAATGCCCCTAACGGGGTTGGGCTCTCCTAGCCCGACAAGCAGCCATACTAACCGCTGACACACGGGTTGCCAATGCTTTTATTTTCAATCCGTAAGCCTCAGGGAAACCCGGCTGACCCTTACGAAAAAAATTCCATTTGGCGGTCGCGCGAGGCGCGTTTCTTGATGGCGGCGTGCCGGTGCGACTCCAACAGCCGCTGCTCAATGTCACGCAAGAACGGCGACGGCTGCATGTCTTGGGTCTTGCCCCGCCAGCGTCGCTTGGCAGCGTGTGTGAGGAACAGTTGATGTCGGGCGCGGGTCATGCCCACGAAGAACAGACGGCGCTCTTCGGCGATGTTTTCGTCCGCTTGGGGATTTATTGACTCTTTTCCAAGGGGCTTCTTGACCTTCCGGGGCCACCGCAGCGGCAACACGCCGTCTTCACAGCCGACGATGAACACAACCGGAAACTCCAGCCCCTTGGCCGCGTGCAGCGTTAGCAGCGACACACGGTCGGCACGCGCGTCCCACAAGTCCGCGTCCACACCCAACGCCAACTCCGACAGGAACGCAGCCATGTCTTTGTCATGCCGCGCCGCTAGCTCGCGCAGAGCCGTCACGTATCGCCAAGTCTGCGGATCGGCCTCGTCCGCTTCGACCTGCTTCATGGCCTGATCAATGGCCTGCTGGACGGTGCCGGCCGCACCGGCATTTTTAGTGTCCCTCTGCAACCGCTCGACCACCGCTTGCACGATCGGCTGATCCCCCAGCCGGTTGTGGGCGTGTTTCTGGAACGGCATGCCCGAGCGGGCAAAAGCCTCGACCAGCGCGTCGGCTTGGGCGTCGCTTCGGTACAGCACGGCGAAATCGCTGAATGAAAGGTCCTGCCCCTCGTACGCTTGGGCCCGCCCGCTGTCCATAGAGAAAAACGTGGACCCGCCGATCATGCGCTCGACCGTGTGTACGACAAACTCAGCTTCTGCCCGGTCGGTCGTGCATTTGTGTGCCTGGACGCGGTCGGGGCTTTCGATCAGGGCTTGCAGGCGGCGGTTTTCCACCAAGCTGCCCGGCGCGATCATCTGCAGCGACGCGTCCAGGATCATATTCGTCGAGCGGTAGTTGCGACCCAGGCGAACCGTTTTTGCGTTGGTGAAGTCCGCTTGGAACTTGTCGAACACACCCACGTCCGCACCGCGGAAGCCGTAGATGGACTGGTCCGGGTCGCCGATCACGCACACGTTCCCATCCGACGGAGCGAGCATCTTTAACAGCTTGTATTGCGCCGCGTCGATGTCTTGGAACTCATCAACGCTCACCCACGGGTACAGACGGTGGTAGTGATCCACAAGGTCGGGGTTGGCGTCAAACAGCCGCAACGGCAAGATGATCAGGTCGTCAAAATCAACCATCGCTTGGCTGTGCAAGGTTTCGTGGTAGACCTCGAAGGCCTCGGTGTGTTCAAATTGCTCTTGGGTGTCATCGCCCTGTGCTTGGCGGCGTTTCTGTGTGGATATCTCAGCCAACAGGCTCTTTGCTTTGCGGTCCGACAGCGACAAGGCTTCTCGCAGCAACCCTAGGCGTTGGCCGTCGCTCGCCACGCGCAAGGGCCCCGGCAAACCGAGGCGCGTGCCGTGTTCATTGAGGATCGACAGCCCCAGGGCGTGGAACGTCATGACCGGTAAGTCGCTTGCCCACTTGGGCAGCAGCTTGGCCAAGCGGTCGGCCATCTCGCCGGCGGCGCGCCGGGTGAATGTGATCGCCAGACATTGGCTTGGCTCGATGGCGTGGTCCGCTACCAGGTGCGCGATCCGGTGCGTGAGTGTGCGCGTCTTGCCCGTGCCGGGGCCGGCGATGATGACCAGCGGCCCATGCGTGTGCTCGGCGGCGGCGCGTTGGTCCGGGTCGAGGCCGGTGAGGATCGACGCGCTTGCATCGGTCGCATCCGTTGATTTGCTTTGGGTGTTGTCCACGGAAGCATCGCGGACCGTCTTAGTTTGTCGATCGGCTTTGCGTGACCCGGCTTTCGGGCGATCGCCCGCCTGTTTCGCCGGTGATTTGCGTGCGCGTTTCTCGGCTGCAGCCGGCTTGTCGTTTGAATCCGACGCCCCGTCGCTAAATAGCAGGCTCACCGACGCGCCCCGCGCCAATTCTTCTTTCGTGAACAATCGGATTTTTCCGTACTCGCCGTCGTAACCCGCGTGGCGGATGACTTGGCCCTTGCGCATCCGAGACAGCGCCTCGGCCAGCAGCGTCAACCCGCCGCTTTTCACTTCGTCCAAAGGCAAGTCGCCAAGGATAAATAGCTCCGGCCCGAACCGCGCGATTACTTCTTCGTACCGCTTCTGCACCGCTTTGCTCTTGGGCCCAACGCCTTCGATCTCGCTCAACACCTCGTCCAGCGGGACAAGGCTGCTATACGGCACCGCCTGGGTAGGCCCCGCAGCCTGTTCTTCGTCACGGTCTGCTAGCTCATGCACGCGGTACATCACGCCCAGCGTCATCGGCTTGCCGCATTCGGGGCACAGCCCGTCGTGCTTGCGCGTCTCGCCCGGCTCCAGGCACACGCCGCACTTGCGGTGGCCGTCGAGGTGATACTTGCCCTCCTCCGGGAAAAACTCCACCGTTCCGCCGTACCCTTGGCCGGTCTCCAGAGCCCGCTTCATGGCGAAATAGTCCATGGGCGTGTTGAACGCGCTGGCTTCTCGTCCGATCTTCGGCGGCGAGTGCGCATCGGAGTTCGACACCAGCGTGTACCGGTCCAAGCAAGACAGCATCCGGTTCATGGCGGGGTCGGACGATAGCCCGGTTTCTAGCGCGAAAATCTGCGGCGTTAAATCGCCGTAACAATGATCGATCGTGTCGAACCCGGACTTCGACCCCAGCACGGCGAACCAGGGCGTCCAGATGTGCGCGGGGATCAGGTAACACCCCTCCCCCGCTTCAAGCGTAATCTCCAGCAAGTCGCGCGAGTCCAGCCCCAGAATCGGCCGCCCGTCCGACGCGATGTTCCCTATGCGTGCCAGCCGCTGGTTGATGTGCTGGGCTTTGTCTAGGTCCGGGGCGTAGATCAGGTGGTGTACCTTGCGCGTCTTGTCGTCTTTCTTGTAGATCGTGGAGATTTCAACTTCGAGCATGAACCGGACGGGCTGGGTGGGAGCGCGGCCCAGCCAATCGCCGATCTCTTTTTCCAGGTCCGGTCGCAGGCGAAACAGCCCCGGCTCCGCGGGCACGAGCTTTTCTTTGATCTCCTCGAACCACTTGGGGTGCGTGAAGTCGCCCGTGGCGATGACGGACACGCCCTTCTTGGCTGCCCAAAAAGCCATGTGCTCCAGGTCGCAGTTGCGGCTGGTAGCGCGGGAGTATTTCGAGTGGATGTGCAGGTCGGCGTAGAAAGTCATGGCGTGCCTCGACTGGTGTCAGCATATCGGATCGGAGGCTCAACGCCATGCGCCCAGGCCCGCGCGGCGCCCGGCGATAGCGTTATAGGAAGCGGTATAGCGTTATACTGGTGGATTCATGGGCTGCGCGTCACGGTGGCCGCGGATTGAGCCATCAAGGGTATTTTAAAATCCAAAGGCGTCTACAGCCGATCTGACAAGACGCCGTGGTATAAAAGCGGCAATTTAAGAGACACACCGCGTATGAAATTCCTACTGAACCCCCCGGCCAAGCTCTCCCCACCCGTGCGCAGAGGCGTACACCGGTTGGGGTTGGCGTTGAATTATTTTTTCTCGCGTAGCGGGCCGCATGAGAACGTTGTTCTGCTCTCGGTCGGCCGTGACGGCTCTAATTTGATGGTGGATTACCTCAACTCCATGCCCGGTGTCTCCATCGGCGGCGAGGTCCTCAACCGCGCGAACTACGACGGCATCCGCCGCAGCTGTATTTCCAAGCGCGCGGTAATGCGCCACATCCGTTACTCCCTGCACGCGCGCGGCGGCAGCGTGGGCGGTGTCAAGATCCACTTCCCACAGCTCGAGTCCCGCGGCATCACCCTCAACGAGCTACACGCCGCGTTCCCCGCGGCAAAGCTCTTAGTCCTCTACCGCGAGTCCCTCGCCCGCCAATACGTCTCCACCCAACTCGCAGCGAAAACAGGCCAGTGGCTGCTACGCGACCAAGCCAAGCGAAAGACCGCGACGATCAGCATCGACCGCCGGCACCTGCTGGACTACTACAAAGACTTGCGGGCCTACTACGACAACCTGCTCAAACACGACTGGGTGCCAAGCCGATCGGCGATTGTCAGCTACGAACAACTCACCGGCGACCCCCAGCGGCTATTCGACCACACGATCTGCCCGTTTCTTAAGATTGATTCCTGCCCCGTGAAGACCAAACTGGTCAAGCAAAACACCAAGGGGCTAGAGGACACCGTGGAGAATTACAGCGAGGTCGAAGACTTGCTCACGGGTGAGTTGTCCCGACACCACTACGACTTGTCGCCTGCTGAAGCGCCGTAGCCGGTCATGCGTCGTCTTGATCGTTTGTGTCGGCTTCAAATAGTGTTGGCAGGCCGGCGCCGGGGTCTGTCGCGGTTCGCTTTGTGCGTCTGCGTTTAGGGGCGGAAGGGTCGGCCTTGTCACCCTCCACCCGGCTGCGCACACGCCCGTCGCCCAACACGGTGGTCATCACCTCGCCCACCCCCACCGCTGCCGCCGACCGCAGCACGCGCCCGTCCGGCCCCAGTGTGTAGCTGTACCCACGGTTCAAAACGTTCGTCGGGCTGACGGACTTGAGCTGTTTCGTTAACGCCTCTAGGCGCGTTGCGCTGGTTTCAACGCGCCGCGGCAGGCTCATCGCCAACCGCTTGGCCAGCGTGTCCACCGCTTGTGTCGCCGGTTCGAGCATGCTCGCGGGGCGACGAAGCACCGGGCGACGCATCAGCGACTGGTACCGGTGCTCGTTGAACTCGTACGTGCGTTTAAGCTGGTGTGTCAGCCGCTGGGTCAGTTGATGCAGTTGATGCTCCAGCGCCGCTTGATCGGGTATGAGCGTCATGACCGCTTGTGTAGGCGTCGCGCAACGCACGTCGGCGACCAACTCAGCAATCGTCGTGTCCGTCTCGTGGCCGATCGCCGCGACCACCGGTAAGCGGCACTCATACACCGCGTCGGCCACCACGCGCTCGTTGAACGCCCACAGGTCTTCGATCGACCCGCCCCCGCGCGTGAGGATGATCGCGTCAATGCCAAGGCGTTCGCCTTCTTGCGACAACGCCCGTACCGCTGCGGCGATCTCGCCCGCCGCCTCGGCCCCCTGTACACGCACGTCGTACAGCAATAGCTGACACCCCGCCCACCGCTGGGCTGTGGTGTTGATCACGTCCTGCAAAGCCGCGGCGCTTCGGGACGTGACCACCGCCACGCGTCGCGGCATCGCCGGCAGCGCCCGCTTGCGAGCGGGGTCGAAATACCCCAACTTGCGCAGCTCGTCGCACAGGGCCCGGAACCTCAACTCCAACGCCCCCTGCCCCACCGGCTCAAGCTTGTCCACGTAGAGCTGCAGCCGCCCTTGGGCGTCGTAGTAATCGATCCGGCCCGTGGCGATCACCTGCAACCCGTCCGCCACCGGAAACTTCACCCGCTTGGCCGACGACGCGAAGCACACGCACGACAGCGTCGCCTGCTCGTCTTTCAAGCTGAAGAACCAGTGCGCCCGGTTGGAAAAATTGCTCACCTCACCGATCACGCGCACCTTCGGCGGCAGCCCGTCGGCCAACACCGCACGCACCCACGCAGACACCGCCCCCACCGTCAGCGGCCGATCAGCGCCAGCCGACCCGCCCGGTTGCCCCCCACCGGCCCGGCTCGCCTCGCCCAGGGCGTCAAACTCATCTTGAAAATCATCGTCCGTCATGCGTCGGCGATCGTCCCCCATGCCACGCCACGGGTCAAGGCTTATATAGACTTAAGATACAGCCGCGGCGGCGCCCAAACGCCGCCAAACTTGACAGACCACACGAAGTGCCTACCTTCATGGGCTTGGCCAAGGGTGTGCTCGCACCGGGCCGGCTGGAATTAATCTAGGCACAACTCTGTTAAGAGATTGTTACGCAAGGAGATCTTACGGTGGCTATCAAAGTAGGCATCAACGGATTCGGCCGCATCGGACGGCTGGTGTTCCGCTCGGGGCTAGGCAACCCGGACATCCAGTTCGTGGGCATCAACGACCTGTTCCCGCCGGCGAACCTGGCGTATTTGGTCAAATACGACACGACACACGGCCGCTTCGACGGCACCGTCGAAGCCACCGATGACGCCCTGATCGTCAACGGTAAGAAGATCCCCGTGTCCGCTGTGCGAGACCCCAAGGACCTACCCTGGGGCAAGCTCGGGGCTGACTACGTGGTTGAGTCGACCGGCCTGTTCACTGATTTTGAAAGCGCCGCCAAGCACACCGCCGCCGGCGCCAAGCGCGTGGTCATCTCCGCGCCCACCAAGAGCCCCGACACCGTGCCCACACTCGTCATGGGCGTGAACCACGACACGTTCGACCCGGCTAAAAACACCGTCGTGTCCAACGCAAGCTGCACGACAAACTGTCTGGCCCCAATGGCTAAGGTGGTCCACGACAACTTCGGCATTGCCGAGGGGCTCATGACCACCGTCCACGCCGTCACAGCCACGCAGCCAACCCAGGACGGCCCCAGCAAGAAAGACCTGCGCGGCGGCCGCGCCGCGGGGTTTAACGTCATCCCCGCCTCCACCGGCGCCGCCAAAGCCGTCGGCCTGGCCATGCCCGAACTCAAGGGCAAGCTCACCGGCATGTCCTTCCGCATCCCCACCGCCGACGTCTCCGTCGTCGACCTCACCGTGCGCACCGAAAAGGCCACGTCATACAAAGACATCTGCGCCGCTATGAAAAAGGCTTCAGAGTCGAACCTCAAGGGTATCCTGGGCTACACCGAAGACCCCGTCGTGTCGTCGGACTTCATCCACGACCCGCGTAGCTCCATCTTCGACGCCGGGGCCGGCATCGAGCTCAACAGCAACTTCTTCAAGCTCGTCAGCTGGTACGACAACGAGTGGGGCTACTCCTGCCGCGTAGTCGACCTGATCAAGCACATGGCCAAAGCGGACGGGCTGGGTTAAGACAAAGGTGTAGGTCCGGGCCCGTCCGGACATATCGAGATAAGTTTGTAGGCCCGACACCCATGCCGCGCGTCGGAAGGATGGACGCCGGGTGCCACGGCCAGCGAGCGCAGCGAGTCGGCCGTGCTCGATGTTACATCACTCACCGCCTCGCCTACCAAGTGGTAGTTTGGATGCCCGGCACTCATACCGGGCACCGGACTGATACTCAAACTCCCCTAGCCACCCCCGCGCCCGGTGCGTATGATGCACGCCCATGCACGAACACGTGGCTATCCTGAAGTGGCCCTACATCGGGCTGATCCTCGACGGTTCTAAGACGGTCGAGAGCCGCTTGACCAAAACGCCGCGTCCGCCCTACCGGTGCGTCGAGACAGGCGACCGGATTTACTTCAAAGCCTCGGCGGGGCCGTACATGGCTACCGCGATCGCCGGGCGTGTCGAGCACTATGAAAACCTGACGCCACGAAAAATCGCCTCGCTACGCAAGCAGTTCGACGACGCCATCCGCGGTGAAGACGCCTACTGGCAGGCCAAAAGCGACAGCAAATTCGCCACGCTAATCGGGCTGCGCCAGGTCAAGCCCACCGCCACCGGGCCCAGCCTGCCGCGATCGCAGGGCAAGGCGTGGTTCGTGCTCGACGACCCCGCACAGCCACACGAATTCCAAGTGATCCTCTCAGACGGTGCTGTGCGAAACGGGTATGTGCGCGTGCCCAAAGAGATACACCGATTCCCCCCGGCTGTGTACGCGGCGCCTGGCCCGAGCGGCGCTGCCAAGAGCAAACCCGTCACGCTGGTTATGCCCAACGGCGAGGAAGTCCGCACCGATATCGTCCGGGGCACCATGTTCCGTTGGCGCGGCTGGCGGCTCTATTTCGAGAAGCACCAGATGCAGACCGGCGACGCGGTGCACTTTATCCAAGTCACGCCCCGCCGCTACCGCGTGAGCTTCGTGGAGTACTACCACGGCCACCGCGGCCAAAACCGCCCCGCCGACCCCGGCCACCACTCCTCCCGGGCCAACACGTGACGAGCAAGCCCGCCAGCGCGACCGACCCGCCGCCGACGCCCCCGCGTCTGGACGCCTACACCGCGCCGGACAGTCTCCGCCGCCTGATCCAACAAGCCAAAGCCGAAGACCTCGGCACTCACGAGCGAGACATCACCTCCGAGTATTTCGTTGACGCCCAACGCACTGGCACAGCCCGGATCGTCGCGCGCGAATCCGGTCGGCTAGCCGGGGCAGCGCTGCTGACAGCGATCGCCGAGCTGTACGACCCCGCGATTGCCGTCACGGGCAAAATCAATGACGGGCAGGACCTAGCCGCCGGTGCCGTGATCGCTCAACTATCAGGCCCACTACAAAGCATCTTGGCCGTCGAGCGCGTGGCCCTGAACTTCATGACACACCTATCGGGCGTCGCCACGCTCACCTTCCGGTTTGTCACGGCTGTGGCGGGGACCAACGCCAAAATCTACGACACACGCAAAACCCTGCCGGGCCTGCGTGCTTTGCAGAAATACGCCGTCGCCTGTGGCGGCGGGCATAACCACCGCGCCGGCCTACACGACGCGGTGCTGATCAAAGACAACCACGTCGCCCAACTCCGTGCTGATGAAACCCTCGTCACCGCGGTAAAGCGGGCCAGCGAACAAGCACGCGCCGACTCGCCACAACCGCGATTCGTAGAGGTCGAGGTGGACACACTCGACCAACTCCAAGTGTTGCTCAAGGGCGCGGGCGAACACGTGGACATGGTGCTGCTAGACAACATGCCGCCGGACGCGCTACGTCAAGCGGTGGCTGCCCGCGACAAGCTGGCACCGGGCGTGCTGCTTGAGGCTAGCGGCGGCATCACGCTTGAAAACGTCACCGGCGTGGCGAGGACCGGCGTCGACCGTATCTCCGTCGGGGCCTTGACCCACAGCGCCCCGGCCTTGGACATCGCTATGGATATCGCGTGAAAACACCCGCCAAATCAACCGTTCCACCCAAGCCCGCTGCCGCTGGCACAAGCGTCAACGCCGCCCTGCTGGACCTGCTGCTGCGTTGCACCGAGCCGGTGGCGGTTGAATCAATCGCCAAGCGTCTGGCTCAACCCACCAGCCAAACGCTCCACGACTTGGACCAGTTGCGCCAAGCAGGCTGCCGGATCGAAGCCCACCCGCAGTTGGGCCTGTCCCTGCAAGAGACCGGGCTAGGCGTGTGGTCGGATTACCTGAAATGGTCGCGTGGCGGCCTTAGCCACAAACCCGTGGAGGTCTACGCACAGACCACCAGCACACAAGACGCCGCACGACGGTTGATCGGCTCGGACGCGCGGGCTTGCGACGGGGCTGTGGTGGTGGCTGATGAACAAACCGCCGGGCGTGGGCGGTTGGGACGGCAATGGGTCGCCCCGCGCGGCACGGCCGTGACGTTTTCTCGCGTCTGTCTCATCAATGAAAGCGATCTATCGATCGACCGCCTCACGCTCGCCTCTGTGGTCGGGGCAGCCCAGGCCATCGAGCCGCACCTGCACGCCAAACGGGTGCAGATCAAGTGGCCCAACGACCTGCTGATCGACGGCCGAAAGATCGCTGGTATCCTGGTTGAAACCTTCACGCCCACCGGCTCGTCACCCACCGTCGCGGCGGTTATCGGTGTTGGTATTAACGTTTCGCTGCCTGAGCAACACCTTCCGCCTGAGCACGAACACCTGAGGGAAAGTATCACCAGTGTCCACGCCGCGGGGCAGCCCGCCGACCGCCTGCTCGTGTTGGCTGACACGCTGCGTCAACTTGACGAGGCGCTGACGCAGCCCGACCCCGCCCACCTGCTTCAAGCGTGGCGCAGCCGCTGCCCACTGCTGGCTCAAACGCTGACGCTGCGTAACAACGGCCGGACGGTCCGCGGCCAAATCCTCGACCTCGACCCATCGGCTGGGCTGATCGTCCGGACCGACTCCGGCGCCGTGGTCCACCTGCCCGCGGCTACGACGACCGTGCTGTGAGTCTGACTTAGCTTGCTTATTGTTTTGCCAACGCCACCAACACATCCATCCCGCGTGCCAGCGTGTCTTGGTCACACGCGTAGCTAAGGCGGAAGTGTGTGTCGCGGTTGCTGAAGACCGAGCCGGGGATGATCAAGACATTTTTATCAACGGCTCGTTGGACAAACGCGCCGCCCGTGATGCCCAAGCGATCGGGCACTTTCGGGAACGCGTAAAACGCGCCGCCCGGCACCGTCAACTCGTACGAGCCCGACAGCCGCTGGGCCACGAAGTCCCGCTTGCCCCGGTATTGCTCGACGTATTCGCTCATGTCATGGTCCAGCGCCGCCACGCCCGCGGCCTGCACCATCGACGGCGCGCACACGAACGTGTACTGCTGGAGCTTGGTCATCTGCTCGATAATCGGTTTTGGTCCCGCCGTGTAGCCCAATCGCCAGCCCGTCATGCCGTACGTCTTGGAGAACCCCCGCAACAGCAGCACGTCCTTGCTATACGCCGCCGGCGTCGGGCACCGCCGCCGCCCGTCATCCGCCTGCGTCTTTTCATAACAAAACTCGTCGTAGATCTCGTCCGACAGCAACAGCAGCCCGTGCCGGTCCGCCAACTGGGCCACGCCCCGACAGGCCTCCTCCGTCGCCACCACGCCCGTCGGGTTCGAGGGCGAGTTGAATAGCAGCAGCTTGGTCCGCTCGGTAATGTGCGGCTCAATGCGCTCGGGCGTGAGTTGGAAATCGGGGTAGGTGTCGATGTACACCGCCTTCGCGCCGGCCAGCGCGACCAGGTGTTTGTACATCACGAAATACGGATCGGGTATGAGCACCTCGTCGCCCGGCCCCACACACGCCAGGATCGCCAGCACCAGCCCGCCCGATACGCCCGACGTGATCAAGACGCCGGTCTCGTCGCCCACCCCACCGCCGGGGCCCGCCCAGTTTGGCAACGCCTGGGCGATCCGCGTGGTGATTTTCTCGCGCAGCTCCGCGATCCCCTGCGTCACGGTGTAGCGATTCATCCCGCTCCGGATCGCGTCGATCGCCGCGTCTTTCACCGGGCCGGGCACGTCGAAGTCCGGCTGGCCTATCGACAGGTTGATCGGGTTGTCCAGCTTGGCAGCCAGGTCGAACACCCGACGAATGCCCGACGCATCGATGGCGCGTGCCCGATCCGAGATGAACCGTTCAGGGTCCAGCATGAACAGGTGTTATCCGGTTGAAGTCGATGCTCAAGACGCCGCGGCCGGTGTTGCCTCATCAGCGTCCTTGGTCTTCTTGACCTTGCCCCCTGTAGAGACTTTGCGGTTGGCCACCTTGGGCAGCCCAATCGGGTTGTCGCTGGACAGGTCAAATTTCCCTAACTTCGCCAATTTTGCCACGCGCTCGGCCCGGCTAAGAACGTTGCGATGGCGGCTCAGGCCGGCTGCGGTTTTAAGGCTGCGGTCAATGCTCATGTCTGCTCCTGTTGGACCAAAATGGTCTCGGCGACGGGTTCACCTTCGTATAAGTCCAGGTAGATCCCCGTCTGAGAAAAATCCGGGCCGTAACGCTTCGTGCTCCACAACCGGCCGAGCTCTCGCACACGCTGCTCAAGCTGCTGGCGGGTCGGGCCTAAAATATCATCTTTCTCAAAGCCATGCAGCGCCATGACCTGGAAAAACCTTCCATTTTGCGCCCGAAACGCCGCACTTTCAAGCCCATGCTCGTGCAGAAACTCGACCAACTGGGTCGCTTCTTCACGCGGGCAGTGCGCTAAGACGAAATAGTTCAAGCCGTTACGTCGCAAAGGAACGGGCCTCGCCATGGATTCCACACCCGCTGACCGCCCGTGACTCAAAGAATTCTGACGAATCGCCTCGACAGCCCCGGTGCCCACAACCACGGCTTTTGATGCCGTGGCCGCGCGATGTTGACCGCTGCCGGTGAGCATCGTCAATTGGCCGTTGCGGAACCCCCTGGCCTGGCCCGCCCAATACGCCAACAACACCGCAGCCAACAACCCGACCACACCCAACACCAACACCCCCGGCGGAACACGGATCACCAGCGGCTGATGTAGCTGCCCCCACCAACGCCCGCCTCGTGCGCCACCGGCGGGGGCGTCATCAGCGATTTCATCCGTGTACACCCGCCGCTTCACGCCCGAAGACGCGATCGCCTCCGTGCTCATCAATTCAAACGGGGGTGTGCTGTTGCGCGAGCGTACCGGCATGACAAAAACCCGATTCGACCTAACGATGTGAGAGAAAAATGACCGCCTGTGACAGCGACAAACCCTACCCGTAAAAGCCCGTCTTTAGCTTAATAATGTACACCTAGCGACGCCTCATCGCTAGCTAGTGTAGGCTCGCCGCCTGTCACTATTCAATGGATTCATCCTCAATATACGGGTAAACTGTCCGTGTGATCGCTTCTATTTATACAAAGACGATACAGCCTAACCGGCCCCACGCTTATATCGCATTGTGGGCCGTCGCCGCCGTAACAGCGGCCTTTGCCGGGTGTTCAGCCCAGCAGACAGCCGTGCCCAACCCGATCGAGATCGACCGCGTCGAGTACACGCGTATGTACCGCGCCGCGGTCGACGTGCTCCAAGATTATGGCTTCCGCCTCAACCGCCACAGCCACCGCTTCGGCCTGATCACCACCCAGCATCAAGACGCGCCCAGCGCCTTTGAGCCCTGGCGCCCCGCCAACACCTCCGCCAGCCAAGCCTGGGAAAATACGCTCAACCACCAACGCTACCAAGCGGTGGTGTCCATCGAGCCGGTCGATACAAACCCCTCAAAGCGTCCCCGTGAACAAGCCGCGACCGCACAGCCCGCGTCCTACCGCTTGCGCGTGGAGGTCTTCATTGAGCGTCACCAGACGCCCGGCCAACGCCTCAACGGCTCGACCGCCAGCCCGAATATCTACGACGCGCTGGACGCCATGCCCCAAGAACTCAAAGACAGAGGTATCGAACGCGCCTACTGGCTACCGCTTGGGCGAGACCCGGACCTCGAACAGCACATTTTGGCTGACATCGTGCGCAGGTCCATGAACATCAACCCCACCGAACCCTCGCCGATCGCGTCCGTCCCATAAAGAACACTTGTTTACAACAACCGACACACACCGCTAACAACACGCACGCAAAAAACCAACCACACAGACCAACCATGCCCACACTGACCCAAAAACAAACCATCCGTATCGGCCACTCACCCGACCCAGACGACGCGTTTATGTGGTACCCCCTGGCTGACTTCCCCGACGGCACCGGCCCCGGCGGCAAAACCTACACCCCACGCATCGACACCGGGCCGTACCGCTTTGTCCACGTGCTTGAAGACATCCAATCACTCAACGAGCGCACCGAGCGCGCCGAGTTGGAGATCACCGCCCTATCCATCCACCAATACCCGTTTGTCGCCAAGCAATACGCCCTGACCAGTTGCGGCGCGTCGCTGGGCGACAACTACGGCCCCATGGTCATCGCCCCGAAGAAGCTCGCGATCGACGACCTTCGCAACATGAAAATCGCCATCCCCGGCGAACGCACCACCGCGTTCCTGGCCCTGTCACTGCTACTGGGGAAAGGCGCGTTTGACTACGACGTGGTGATGTTCGACGAGATCATCCCCGCCGTAGCGCAAGGCAAATACGACGCCGGGCTGATCATCCACGAAGGCCAGCTCACCTACGCCAACGCCGGGCTCCAGTGCGTCGTCGACCTGGGCAAATGGTGGAAGCAGACCAGGAACCTGCCGCTGCCCCTGGGCGGCAACGCCATCCGCCGCGACCTGGGCACCGCCATGGGCCCCATCTGCTCGATCCTGCTCAACTCCATCCAGTACGCGTTATCGCACCGAGACGAAGCCATCGAATACGCCCTCAACTACGCCCGCGACATGGGCGCCCAACTGGCCGACGAATTCGTCGGCATGTACGTGAATCAGTGGACGCTCGACTACGGCCCCACCGGCCGCAAAGCCGTCCAGCAACTACTCGACGAAGCCACCCAAGCCGGCCTCACACCGCCCAGCGGGAAAATCGAATTTATCGAACCCGCTTAGTGGACAAACAGCCGGCGATCAGCTCGCTGAAATGAGGCAAGCCCAGCCTGATAACGCGCCGCCGCTACGTCTCAATAACCAAAAAGCCGCGCCACATCACTTTTTCAATAAATCGATTGTGCGATCTGAACGATCTGGTTTTAGTGAACGCTTTGCGCGTTCTGTGTTTTCGTGATCACGCAAGGGAGGCGAGAGAATGCTTAAGCCGTTTATTTTCTATCTGCGCGCAACGGTCGTGGCCAGTTGCGTAATCCCATACGCAGTCTGGCTCTACAACGCTATGCGCAAGGTGTACGGCTTCCACACGCCGTGTGAATGGTCGGACCTGTGGGTGAAACTCGCCGTAATCGTCGCAATCACAGGCGCGGCAATCACGACGGTCTTGCGTCTCACGAAGTGGTGCGGCCGAAGCATCGACGAGTTGTCACGCAAGCAAAGCGACTACCTCAAGCAGTTAAACACCAAGAGACTGACCCTGGCTATCTTCGGTTCGGCTGCCATCAGCTTAATCGCCGAATTGGCCATGATCCGCTGGCAAAGTTCGATCTTCGAGTTGTTCGCGCTGTACAAGAATTTCGGGCTGCTGGCCTGCTTCCTGGGGCTGGGCCTGGGCTACGCGATCTCCAGCCGCAAGCAGATACCCGTGATGCTGGTCATCCCGCTGCTGACGTGGCAGATTCTATTGCTGTCGCTGACCAAGTACGGCCCGCACAATTGGAACATCCAGTTGCTACGAGCCATGCCGGTCACCGAGCAACTGAACATGGGCCTGCACGTCGCGACCAAGGGGTATGAGTACGCGGCAATGTACGGCTTTCTGTCCGTTGTGTTCATACTGACCGCGTTGACATTTGTACCGATCGGCCAACTCTGCGGCGTTTTGCTGGATCAAAAGCCCCGGCTCCAAGCCTACGGCCTGAACCTGCTGGGCAGCCTCGCAGGCGTCGCTGTGTTTTTCGGCTTCAGCCTGCTGTGGACGCCGCCGCTGGTTTGGTTCAGCATCATCTTTATCTGCTTGATCCTGTTCCAGGCGTTTGACCGGCGCACGCTGCTCACAGGCTCCTGCGCCGCGGCGCTCGCCGTCACTGTGTTGGCGTGGCCGTCTTCTACCTTCTGGGAACAGATCTACTCGCCCTACCAGTTGCTTGAGCGTGGTTACGGATATGGCGCCGGCGCAAACGTGCGCGCCGCGGGGCATTATTTTCAAGAGATTAGCGTCTTTGCCAACGTCGACAGGGAACGCATCGCCCGGCTCGATGCCCAACGCGAGCTGCCCTACCGGATCTACGGCCCAGCCGAACGCGTCGCTATCGTCGGCGCCGGCTCTGGCAACGACGCCGCCGCCGCGATCCGCTGCGACGTCCAGCACGTCGACGCCATCGAGATCGACCCCGCCATCCTTGAGATCGGCAAGTACTACCACCCCGAAAAGCCATACTCCAACCCACGGGTCAGCCCGATCGTCAACGACGCGCGGTCTTTCCTACGCAACACCGACGAGAAATACGACATCGTCGTGTACGGGCTACTCGATTCGCACGCGCTACTGAGCACCGCCTCAAACGTGCGCGTCGATTCCTTTGTCTACACCGTCGAGGGGCTGCGCGAGTCCCGTGCCCGCCTCAAAGAAGGCGGCATGATCAGCCTCGCATTCTGCGTCATGTCACCGGAAATCGGCAGAAAACTGTACCTGATGCTCCAAGAAGCCTTCGACGGCCAAGCGCCGCTGTGCATCCAGCGACAAAACAACTCCGCGGTGGTCTTCCTGATCCGTGAGGGCATGCCCATCGAGATCAATGACAATCTCTTCGCCATGGGATCGCTCAATGACGTGACCGCTAAGTTCGCCGACCCAACAATCAAAGTGGACCTGTCCACCGACGATTGGCCGTTCTTCTACATGCCCAAACGCGTCTACCCGGTCTCATACGTCATCGTGGTGGGCATTATCCTCGCGCTGTCGCTGGTGTTCGTGCGGCCGTTCTTCAAAGCCGACTCGAACGCAACGCCCAAACGCTTCCAGATCAACCACGCCGTCTTCTTCCTGCTCGGCGCCGGGTTTATGCTGGTAGAAACCAAGTCCATTACCGAGCTTGGGCTTACCTTCGGCAACACCTGGCACGTCATCGGCATCGTCATCGCGGGCATCCTGACCATGGCCTTCATCGCCAACCTGGTCGTGTACCGCCTGCGCATCCGTGGCCTGGCCATACCGTTCACGCTGCTGCTGGGCAGCCTCGCCGCGGGGTTGCTCGTGGCCAAGTCAGGCGGCTTCAGCTCCACCTTCGCCGGAAGGATCGCCACGCTGGCCGTGCTCACCAGTCCCATGTTCTTCAGCGGTATCTGCTTCTCAACCATGCTCCGGTACACCACGGACATGTCATCCGCGATGGCCGCCAACCTCATCGGTGCCATGGCGGGCGGACTGCTGGAATACAACTCCATGTACTTCGGGTTCCAGTGGCTTTACTGGCTGGCGTTAGGGGTCTACGGAACGGCCATGGTCTTCTCGTGGTTCGGCTGCAGGCCCGCAGCGCTTGAACAACACACCCAAGCAATACAAGACGCGGCGGCGAATCGCGGCATCACAAGCAGCCTCAAACACGCCGCGTAAGAAGCGAATTCACACAACGGCAGCGGATAATCGAGCGCACAGACCCGCCGCGCTAATACCTCCGCGTGATCACAGGCCGACTGCCCAGGTCCAAGCTCACGATCATGTAACGCAGCGCGTCGCACAAATGATCAGGGCCGTCTTTAACAGGGTCGTCCCGCTCCGGATTTGCCGCGTCGAAGTGGTATGTGGCCAGCGCCTCGATCAGCCGCTCACAATTCGGGCTGATTACAAGCGTGCCGTGGTCCAGCCTCCGCCGGACACACTCGATACCATCTCGCACACCCGCGCGCACCACACGCACCGCATACCCCCGCCGCCGCAACACCTGCACATCGCTCAACCCCGTCTGCGAATTCCGACTCGCCCCAGCCGGATCAACCCCGACCCACACCGGCTCGGGCAACCCCGCCGACCCGATCGCATCAAGGTGCTGATCAAGCGGGATGTCGTGCTCTTGATACTCACCAAATACCTCGACCACACCGCCCCCAGAAACACACGGAGACTGCCGACCCGGCAATCGCCCCTCTTCCGGGGGCAAGGGCCGCACCCTCGCCCACAGCATCACCAGCGGGCTACGCAACCCAAAGTCCATCCCACCGATCACCACGCCATCTCGAATGGAAGCCCCACCCGCCTCAGCATGATCAACCGCCACCGGCACCGCGGCCACATGCCTCCCCCCTCGAGCCGAGTCAAAGCTCGGGTACACGCTGTCGCTGCGACGCGGCTGCTTGCACATCATCTCACTGGCCCACGCATCGCCGCTGCTGCGGTGCCACTGCGTCACCAAATCGTCCACAGCCACAAACCCCTCCGCCCGCTTAGCGCGTCCCTGGCAGTCATCCCACAACACACACACGCCGCAGTCCCGATCCGACGGGCAACGCTCGATCACGTCCAACGCGCACCACCGAAACAACCGCCGCCGCTGTTTTTCGCCCGACAGGACTTTGCCCACCAACCGGCTCATCACCCCAAACGGCCGGTGCATCGTCGACATCGCCTCGACCGTGCCCCGCACATGTACACCCCCGCACACGCCCGATTGCGTCACGAGCTGTGCCGCCTCCCAGATATCAGGCTTAAACTCCTCAACCTCGTCGCAGCGCATCTTGTGTACTCGCTGGCCACGCACCGACTGCTGCGATTGGCTAAGCACCTCCACACGGCTGCCGTTGACCAGCTCGATCACCCGCTGCGTCGGCCGCCCCGCGACCACACCCCGCAGCAGCGGCCGCTCCACCATCCGCCGCAGATACCGATACATCTTGCTCGACTGCTCGAAACTGCCACCCAGAATCCGCACCTGGACCCCCGGCTTAAAAAGCAAATCCAGCAGCGTCGCCACCGCTCCAAGATAGGTCTTCCCGCCCCCACGGCTGGCCCAGACCACCGCATCGGAGATGGGCGAGTCGGACAGCTCATCTCCCACACCCTCAAAAAAACTATGACAGAGGTATTCGAACGGGGCGCTATGCCCCTCAAGCATCGCTCGCCGGGGCACGCAAACACCCAACACCGCTTCAATAAACCGGTGAAGCTCTTGGGCTGTCTGTGGCCGAAGCGACTCGATCTCTCGCATCCGCTCCAAGGGGATCGTCACAACCAAAACTCGTCCTCCTCGCCCAGGGCCCGCTCTTCGCTTGAATCCGTTTCCGGGGTATCGCGGATCTCGCCCACTGCTTTGTAAAGCAACTGCCTCAGCGATTCCGGTTGAACCTTATTAGCTTCGTCAGAATCTGCGGGCATTGCTTTGCTCACCGCCGCCGGCTCCGCTGGCTTCAAGTCCATTTTCAATAAGTCCACGCACGCCCGTCGTGCCACGTCGCGCGACTTCTCATCGCTGCTCTCTTCCGTGGCCAGCCGCACCAACCGCCCCGCGGCCAATCGCCGGTACCGACACAGCAACAACCGCGTTTGGTAATCCGCAAGCAGGCAAAGACCATTGAGCACCCGCTGGTGCTCCTGTTCTTCAACCCAACCCGCTAATTCCTCGGGGCTCATACCCAGGCTCTCCCCCAGAGACACCGGGTCGTGCTGGGCGGAGATCACCTCTTGAATCAGCCGCCGACTCTTTTCTTTGCTGGATTGTTTATCCACCATTAATACATTTCTCTACAACAGGCCAACCGATCGGCTTACACCATCAACCCATCTAATCTTGACCCTCAACCATCCGCATCAGCGCCCGCTCTCGCGTCCCGCCCATCGCCCGCAACCGCGATTCGAGTTGCCGCCGCTGCTTAGGCAGCAGAAAGAAATGCACCGCCTCAGGCATCTCATCCAACACCACAGCCCCCCGCGGCTGCGGCGGCGGCTCCGTCAGCGACAGCAGCTTATCGATCGCTTCCCTGTCCTCCGGCAGCAGCTTGACCAACTCCGCCACGTCAAAGCGGCTGTTCAGTTCCGCCACCAACGACGAACGCCTCACCGCGTCGTCGTGCCCGCTCAACCGGTTGAGCGTCCCCAGCAACAACAACGCCTCACCCTCATCCACTCTCCATACCACGCACTGGGCTTCAGCCTCGCCAAGCTCTTCCAACGCGCGCACCCGGTGATGCCCATCAAGAATCTCATACCCCTCACCTCCGCCATCACCAATCGGCCGCACAATAATCGGTGGGTACCTGCCGCTCCGCCTGATGTGCCCCACCAGTTTGCGGTACAGCGCCTTGGGCATCACATTGCTGTTCGCCGGGTGCCCACGGAGCAACCACAACTGGATTGTTTGAACGCCTGTCTCGTTATTCACGCCTTAACACTCGATTTGGTATCCACGCCCAACTCGCCCCGGTTATCCTTCAAGTAATACACCGGCTCACACACCAACCGCCCCTGCGCCGCGAGCAACAGATCATAATGCCCAACATTTTTTTGAACCGCCCACCCCAGCGTCTTCTTGTGCCACGCGCCCAGTTCCCTTAACAACCACGCTTTTTGTGTAACCGGCAATCCCGCAATCCGCCGGCACACACCGCGCAGCGCCGCCAAATCGTCAGGCTCAACCCCCGCCGCTCCCAATGCCGCGATTAGCCTCGCGTCGTGTTCGTGGCGGTGTCGCCGGTAAGCCGTCATCCCAGCACGCTCAAAAAACGGGTGAACCCGCCCCATCGCCGCCATCGCTTCCGTATAAACCGTCGCCGCCGCCGCCAGCGTCGCCCCCACCAGCCGTACCGCAACGCCCAGCCCCCGCCACTGCGGGTGGACCACCACCCTGCTGATACACCGCACCTCTCGGTTCACTAGCGTTGCCCGCTGCCGACGGTCTTGCACACCCCCATACCGCCCGCCCAACGCCCAATCACGCATACGACAACCAAGCACCGGCATCGACTCCACCAACACACCCACAACTCGCTCACCACTCGTACGCCCCATAAACCGATCACTAACCCCCTCCACAAAATGCTTGGCAACAAAAACGCGGCTAACCGTCGCCGGGGCAGACCCTTTGTAGTGGTACTCCGCAAGCCCCAAGTAATCCCCCCAATCCCCCTGCTCGACGGTCAAACGGCCTTCAACAGCCTCCGCAGGCAGCCGCGCAAAACGCTCCCGCAATTCATCGCCACACTGTCGCTCACACTCGCCCAAGCTACTCGCCACTTACCGTCCCTGCCTCTCGTCCCCCCGCCTCATCACCTCGATCCGCTCACCCAGGTCTTTCACCACCAACACATCGGGCTCCAACGGCTCAAGCAAATCGTCGTGCGCCGTGGCCGCCACGAAGCACACGCCCCCGTCTCGCCGCGTCCATTTCCGAACATTTCGCGCGATCACCTTGGCCGTCACCCGGTCTAAAACGGAGCAGAACTCATCAGCCAACACCACACAAAGCCCGTCGCCTTTCACGCCCCGCACCTCGGCCATCGCTTGCGCCAAGCGCAACCGGTACCGCTGCCCATCCGAAAGCTCGCTAGGCCGACGCAGCATCACAAACGCATCGCTCAAACCCGCCAAGCTCAACACCCTCAACGCACCCTCCAACCCCTCATCCCCCACAAGCTCCGCCAACGAATCCACCAGCGGCCGCCGCCCCAACGCCGCCAGCCCGTCAAATCGCACCACCCTGACCCCTTCTTGCCCCTCAAGCCCTCCTTCAATCAGCCGCAGTATCACGCTCTTGCCGCCACCGCTGGGACCGGTCACAAAAACGATCTGACCCGCCTCAATGTCAACCGACACACGCGGAACAATCACCGCCTCGCGTTGCTCGTCGACACCTAAACCAAACATCGCCGCCACGCGCAACACGCACGGCGACGGCTCAACCCTCGTCTTAACAGACCGCTCAAGTTCTAAACGCATGAAACCAGCCGCCCTTCACCGACCCGCACGAGACGAACCCACCACACCGCAACACGGTTTAGACCAAAGACGATTTTTGGGAGGGGTTGACCTTCACCGTTTTCTGCATAAGCACCGCAGCGCTGATGTCCGTTAAAGACTCCAGCGTCCGCAGGTGCTGACGCACCTGGTACAGGCTCACCCTGCTGAGCCTCGCCGCCCGACGCAGGCTGTGACCCTGCAACACGACAAGCTCCACGGTCTTGCGGATCGACACCGGCAGCAACTCCCAATGACCAAGCACAAACACGAATCTGTCAGAATCCATCCGCTTAAGAAGCTTCGTGATCCGCCGCTGAACCTTGCGTGGGTCGTCACCGCTTATGCACGCCGCGTCTGTGATGCTCATGCCGTTCCGGTAGACCTGCTCAATCAAGAGCCGGTCTGTTTTTTCCAGGTGCGCCGCGCGCTCCAGCAGACGCTCAGCGTAGTCGCGCTGAAGCATGCGGCGGTTCGATGAAGACGACGATTCAAACTCGAACGATTGGGTCATTACACGCAGGCCCGAAATCCGGCAACGGCCCACCCCCGGACAAAGCCCAAGCCCCCTGCCAAGGTCCGCTTAGGCCACGACGATCAAACGTGACATGCTGTGTTGGATGCTCATAAACCGGCGCCCGATAATCCCCACGCGTCTTTTTGTCGCCGGCTGTCCGCCCCAACACCTCCTCAACATGGCTGTTACACACGCCCCCCTACTATTCGTCTCGACCGTCGCATTTGTGCGCACAAATGCGACACTTACAATTCCAATATCCGGTTAAAATATCCCTCGCGCGCGCCACAACCCCTACAACCGTTACAACCCGAACCACACCCGCCACGCGCCCGCTCACGCGAAGACGTGCGCGCGGACCCGCCGCCGCCCGATAATTTAAGATCGTGTGTTAATTACCAGTCGCGCAGGTAGCCCCACGCGTGTAGCCGGTCGCAGTCTTCTCGCCACCGATCCCCGATATCCGTCCGGTAGTACATATTGGGGATCATGATATTTTTCACGCGACTATAAGCCTGAGCCTGAGCCTGCTTAACCGTCTGCCCCAGCCCCACCACCACCAGGATCACCCCCGACGACGCCGCGATCACCCACTCCCCATTGATCAGCTTCACATCCTCGATGTGGATGCCGTCGTAGTTCGGCTTCTTGAAAATCACGATCCGGTCTTTGGAATTGACCTCAAACGTCTTCTCGTCCTCGAACGGGTAAGGCGGCACCACGATCCGCACACCCAACTGGAATCCACGCTTGACCTTGATCTCCAGCTTCTGCCCCGCAGCCATCGCGTGCAGCAGCTCACCCATCGGCGTGGTCATCCCCTCTTGCTGGATGCTGATCGTTGGATACCCGAACCGAGCCGTGAACTCCAGTGGGTAAATCCCCTGGCCGTTCACGATGCAGTTCAAGTCGATATACCCGGTGTACCCCTCCTGCCTGAACTTGCCCTCCATCTTCTTGAGCGTCTGGTTGAAGATTCTGTTCGGGTCGCTCCAGTACATCAGCGTGCCCATCTCGCCCGTCGCAGGCCCGATATTGCCGGGGAACAGCTTCTTGTGTTCGAAGTTCACGTTGATCGGCAGCAGGAATTCCTGCCCATTGAAGAACGCCCCCACCGCGATCTCCACACCTGTCACCCGCTTCTGCAACTGGAACTGCCGGACCTTGTCCGAGTACACCGCCTTGTAAGACTCGAGCACGTGCACCACGTCCTTGCCGTCTTCCTCCTCCCCCACGAACACCAGCCGCTTGATGTTCTGAGCCTCCCCGCTGGGCTTGATCACGTACCGCGCGGGGTGGGCTTTGACATAAGCAATAGCGTCGTCAAATGAGAGAAAGTCTTGGAACGGGATAACGGATATCCCGTGCGCCCGCAGCTCGTTCTGCCCGTAGGTCCGGTCGTCTTCCAATCGATCGGTGTAGGGCGTTCCACCCACGACGGCCTTGCCCCGCTCGCGCAGCGCATGGGCCTTCTCCCCCTGCCCCAACACGTCGTCGAACACAATCACGTCAGCCCAGTCAACCTCATCCTCCCACCGCTCCGTCTTGGTCACAAAACCGTCACCCACCGCCTTTTCTTTCTCGTTCTCGATATAAAACTTAACGCCGTGCCCCTCCCTAGCCACCTGCCAGGCGATATCGGTGATCAGCGCGTCAATGGAAATAAACAGGAAGTTCATTTTTTGCATGCGGAGTAGTTTATCGTAATAAATCCGCCCTGGCGTACCCCGCACCGCGACGCTCTAGGTGCTACGGACATTCATATTCTATGCTGATGTTTGCCGATCATCATGTTTTTGGCCAAGGAGGGCCACCATGCGCCATCGCCATGAACTCACGGATGAACAATGGGAGCGGGTCCACGATCACCTGCCGGGCA
>JAJDCS010000009.1 GCA_029260715.1 Phycisphaeraceae bacterium
TGCACCTCGATCGCCCGAAGTTTGCTGATGATCTGTTCTGGTGTGTATCGCTTCCTAGCCATCGTCTGACCTTTCCTGAATGTGTCCATGATCGTGAGTTTATCTCACAAATCTTGGGCTGGTTTTCAGGGGGCAGGTCACTCTCCCTCGCCCCGAACCTCAGCACCCGAATCAACCCCTGCCCCCACATCACCTACACCCTCACCTTCAATCACTTCCGACATCGAATACCTCCTCTATAAACTAAACCAACTACCTCAAACCGTGTCTACACAATCCCCATACCCCAACTCAGTCAGCACCTGCCTCTTCGGCACGCCCAACTCCAATTTCAACTGTGCCTCACGCAGCCTCTCCGATTCGTTCTCCGGCAAAATGCCGGGCCAATCGATTCGAACCCGCCGATCTTCCGGACGGTTCGGCAACACCCCGTACACATCCGCCGCGTGCAAGATCAACTCGCACAACTCCGACACGCCCTTCCCATACGTCACACGCTTACGCTCTGTCTTGGACAACAACCCCATCAGCGTAATCCGAAGCGCGTTGCCGCTTGTAAGGTTCCCAAGCCGGTCACGGATCAACCCCGCCGCCACCGGTGTCACCGCGCTGGCCTTATCCATCGCCTCACGGATCTCATTGATATGAGCGTCCTCCGAAGGGCTCTGCGAATCCCCCCCGAACTCCTGAATACTCGCGTCCGGATTATCCGTAGACCACATCTGCCCAGGCCCCACCGGACGTTCCGTAAAACCCTCGATACCCTTGCCCAAATACATCTTGAACGACTGGAACGTCACCCGGTTCGCCCGATCCGACAACCGCGTGTTCAGCTCATCCTGAAGCGGCACCAGTGGCTCAACCTCGCTCAAACCCTCATAAAAAAACGGCTGAGGCAAATTCTGAATATGCACCAATGGGATACGACCAAGCCGGTTCACCGACTCCTCGACCATCTGCCTCTTGTTTACACCACCATCAAACACCGCAACCACGCGATCGGTCCAAACCTCCGTACGCTCAGCAGTCGCGCGATGCGAACCCTGTTTACCCAAGCCCAACACACCACCACTCAAACGGCTCAAAAAACCACGGTCGGCCAGCTCGTTAAGAACACGACGAAAGTGAACGACGTACGCATCCACACGACGATAATCATCCGGGTTTAATACCGGAATCGATCGCGGCGCCTCAACAATGTCTAGATTAAAACCCTCCACCGCCCCGGACCCTACACCAACACTGTCTCGCCCGACCCTCCCAACCGACTCACCCACACGCACCAACACGTCAACATAGCCATGCACCGACCCGAGCAACGCCAGGTTTTGGAAAAATCGAACCCCGCCGTTAAGCTCGAACACACGGTGCAGGAACGACTCTATCCGTTCCCCCAACCCACGATCAGAAGCACAACTCTGCAGGATAATCGGCTTGCCGAAAATAAAATCAACCAGCGTGTCGATACGCCACGCAATGTCATTCTCGATCACAACCTCACGTCGAGGCTGACCATGCGACTGACCGCCACCGCCCCGCAGCCTTGAGCCCAACCCCTCCTCCTGAGCCAGGCTGTACCGCCTCTCCCCTTCCGCAACGCCCCAATCAACCATATCATTGCGGTAATACGACCACAGCCGCTCAAGGTGAGGCACCGCCTGTGTCAGATGCTCATCAATGAGAAAATCCAACAAGTCACTGTCCAAACCAATCGATCTTAATTCCGCTGAATTAAAGTTCATGAATAGACCAGGCCTTTAAACCCAACACTCCACTCACCCCACACCCAAGCCTGATCAGACAAACATGTGCGCACACCACAACTTTCAATCCTTCAAAAATTCCCGCAACCACCTAAATTTACATCGCTTATGGCTTTTGCAAACCCCTCGGCACACAACAAAAAAACACACAAGCCGTGCGCGGACCTCCCGCACACAGCTTGTCCCCATCGCCATTGAGCTATTTAATGAAGGACACCTAAGCCATGCAGCGTTCAGAACAAGAACTCGACACCCTCGAAAGAATCAGCCAAGCCCTCGGCGCGGGGCTCGAATTAGAACAAGCATTCCACAGCGCCATGGCTACCCTTGGCCAACAACTCCAAATCTACAGGTCCGATCTGTTGCTCTGGGACCAAACAACCGACAAGCTCAAAACATCCGCCACCATCAACCTTAACAACCAAAGCGCCAACCACTCCGACAGCCAAACAACAAACAAAGCGATCACCAAATTAATCGCCACCAGCCAAACGCAGATCATCCCGGACATCTACCAGCCCAATAACGGCTCAGAGGCGCAGACGAATCAAACCCTCGACAAAGATGGTCAACCCACAACCCCTACCAGTTATATCTGCATCCCCATAAAAGCCGGAGACAGACTCCTAGGCGCCATCTGCATCTACAAGCCGTATCAAAACAACACCTCACTCAACACAGACACCCGCCTACTCACCATCGTCACCGGACTGATCAGCCAAACCATCCGTATCCACCAACTCATACAAATCGAAAAAGACCAGTGGCTTCAAGAGAACCAACAACTCCGCGACACACTCCTAAGCAAGTACCGCTTTGACAACATCATCGGCTCAAGCCCCGCCATGCTCGACGTCCTGGCAACCATCGCACAAGTCGCACCCACAAGAGCCACCTGCCTCTTACTCGGCGAAACCGGCTGCGGCAAAGAGCTCATCGCCAAAGCCATACACTACAACTCGCCACGAAACCCCAAACCCCTCATCCGCGTCAACTGCGGCGCACTAAGCCCCCAACTGCTCGAATCAGAACTATTTGGCCACGTACAAGGAGCCTTCACCGGCGCACTCCGCGACAAAATCGGGCGGTTTGAAGCAGCCAACGGCGGAACAATCTTCCTCGACGAAATCGGAACGCTAGACCCAAAATTACAAGTCAAACTCCTCCGCGTTTTGCAGGAACGTGAGTTCGAACGCGTCGGCGACAACCGCACCGTGCAATCAGACGTCCGCATTATCGCCGCCACCAACCTCAACCTCGAAGAAGAAGTGCAAAGAGGCACCTTCCGCGAAGACCTCTACTACAGACTCAACGTCGTCACAATCAACCTACCACCCCTCAGAAGCCGACGGGAAGACATCCCGCTCCTTATCGATCACTTCCTAGACCGCTACAACCGCGAAAACCAACGCAACCTCTGCAAGATCAACCGAAAACTGATCGACACACTCATCCGATACCCGTGGCCGGGAAACGTACGAGAACTGGAAAACACCATCGAACGCGCCGTCGTCCTCTCCTCAGGCGAAGAATTCACCGAAGACGCCCTTCCCCTGCACATCCGCCTCTTCGCGCAACAAATCCGAGGCGACCACAACCAAGAATCCATCAGCGACCTGGCGATAAGGCTAGCCGCACAGGCCGTGAAATCCTGCCAAAGCAACCAAAACATGTTCAACACCGTCGTGAGCGAAGTAGAGCGGCAACTGATCAAAGAAGCCCTTAACCAAAACAACAGCGTCAAGGTCCGCGCCGCCGAGTTCCTAGGCATCAACCGCAACACACTCAACAAAAAAGTAAAGGAGTACAACCTCTAGCTTGCCAAAATCTGCACACACGTACAGGTTAGTCACTCGCCGCCCACAACGAGCCGTCCGCCTTAGGCGGATACGCGAGCGGTCTCTTCAAGATTGTATGAACGGCTCAAAGCTACTCCCGCTCCGTACTAACCAACCTCAGCGGCCGCGCCCCGAAACAACAACTCAAGCTCTCTCGCGTGACGCTCGATCGAAAGCGATTCACTCAACCCGTTCATCGCGGCAATACACCGCCGACGAACCTCAGGGTCAGCCATCTCCCCCATCGCCTCAGCCAAAGCATCAACATCGGCGGGGTCTTCAATCACCCAGCCACGCGGCGAGCCCCCATCCGAAGCGATCAAATCGCTAGCCCCGTTGAACGATGTGCTAATCGCCGGCGTGCCCATCATCAGCGATTCGATCACCACCTTGCTCGCCGGATCGTAAAAAGTGGGCAACACGGTCACATCTGCCGCTGCGTACAGAGGAAACATCTGGTCAGTGGGACCCACGACACGAACACTCGCCCGTATCCCCAAACGTGCTATCTGCGCCACGTGCCCGTAGCCAACGTGCCCAACCAATAGCAATGCAAACACTTGGCCGCGATCAGCCAAACGCTTCGCCGCCAACAGCAGCGGGGCAATCCCCTTAAGCCTGGGATTCAAAGCGGGAAAAAGATACACAGGCCGATCGTCGGTTACACCAAACCCCTCCCGGACATGCCGCCGCCACTGCCGCCTCTGCTCCTCGCTCACCGCCGGAATCACCGCGGCATTGGGAATCAAGCTGATCCGCTCAGCCTCCACACCGTAATGGCTCTGAAGCTGCCGGCTAACATAACCGCTCACCGCGGCGAACCGCTTAACCATCGGATCACCAAGCGTGCGCCGCTCCAAACGCAGCAAAACCTGTTGCTTGATCGATGTTTTCAATAACACCCGTTTGGCCAAACGCCCAACGAGCCCCACGCGTATCGCGATATTACGCTCATGCGTCTCACGGACCGTCCCCCCGCGTGGCTGCACCACCAGCGCCGGCACCGAGGTCGCTACCGACAGGCTCGCATCGAACCCGCCATCGACTAGCCGCCGCCTCGCCCAATTTGAGAACCGCCACAACCACCACGGCATCCTCGGACGGCGATCCCACAGACACTCCAACCCCACACCCGCCGCCACCGCCGCGTGCTCCGGGCAATACCCCGTGATCACCGTAACACGGTGGCCCAACGCTGCGAGTTGCTCAACGATCTGCGCGGTAGATCGCTCCGCCCCACCACCACTCGGGTCGTAAACCCCAATCACCACCGCAACATTCATAGGCGAAGCGTTCACAACGCTCACGCCGACTTCTCCACACAGCCGCGACCGGCTTCAGACAACAACTCAACGCCCTGCTGATGCACCATCGCAGGCGTGATCTGTGTCATGCAACGGTGATCCAACGGACACGTTTTCTTCTGGCAAGGCCCACAGAACACGTCCACCCTCACCTGGCGTTCACCCGAAAAACCGATATCTGTCCAGGCGGGATCCGTCGGGCCGAACACCGTGATCACCGGCACACCAAACGCCGCCGCCACATGACGCGGGCCCGTGTCGTTCGTCACCACCAAACTGCTCCGCCGTACCACGCTCTTAAGATGTCGCAAACCTACCCCCAACCTAGGCAGATCGAGAATGGGCACCTCCGCCACATCCAACACCCGATCGAGGATCCCCCGCTCATTGGGCGACCCCATCAGCGCCACCACAGCGTCTTGCTCATTGACAAAACGCTTAGCGACTTCAGCGAAACGATCCGGGTACCACATCTTCGCGTCACCGTAGTTCGCACCCGGACACAGCAATACCAAACGCCTCGAATCATCAGGCCCATACCCCGCCCGTGAAAGAATCGATTGGGTCTCTTCCTCGTGGTCTGGCCTTGTAAACAATTCCAAAGTGGGGTCCGGATCGGCCGCCCCCAAATAGCGTGCGATGCCCAGGTAGTAATCCCGCGTCGGCACCGGGATGAACCGCCCTTTGTCGCGTCGCGGCAAGAGCCTATCCGTCAACAAAAACCCCCGCGCGTCCCGGTCATACCCCACCCGACGCGGAATCCCCGCCATACGAGCCAGCAACGCCACACGAAAGCTGTTCGGTAGCAAGACACTCATGTCAAAACGCCCCGCCGCCACCCGCCTGGCTAGCGGCACCGGCCCAACCCGCCGACCGTCGGGCATCCCCTTCCGACGAGAACGCACCGTCACCACCCGGTCAACCCAAGGGCATCCGTCCAAGATCGGCTTAATACCACCCCGGATCAACGCTGTGATACGAGCATCGCCGTACAACGACCGAAGCGCGCGCAACGTCGGGGTCGCCATCACCGTATCGCCCAACCAAGACGGCATGACCACCAGCAAACGCCTAACCAACGCTGGCTGAAGCTCTTTGTTCACTTGTCTGATTATACCGCCATACGCGCCCGTTAACCCCTCCGCGACCAGACCACGACTGCCCGCCTCACCATAATGCGTGACATTTATTTGATTAGCACACTCATCCCATCCCTACAACCGGCGAAACAGCAGCATCGCGATCGTCGCGATTTCCATCAACACCCCTACGCTGATCCACCGGAGAAACAACTCCATATTCGCCCCACCCATCCACAGCCCCGCAAGCAAACACACCGCAGCCACCATCTGAAACACAATCGCCAGCATGTTCTGAAACGAAAAATCGCTCTCCACTGCACGCTGGTTGCGAAGCTCTTGGAGAATCTGCCGAAGAACCTGATCGATCGGCCGAGCGGACCCACTACGCAGCGGAATCTGCTGAGGCACTTCACCGTCCACCTCGGCTTGCTGCTGCGACGCCCCCTCAAACAACTGCTCCCCTTCATCCCCTTCAAAAGCCGTGTCCGCTGCTAGCCCTTGCACCCCTTCAACAGCCTCATCTTCTCCATGCGCCGCGCACACCCCGTGATCCGAATCAGCGGCAGGCTCTTCCTCACCGACCAATGAATCATCCGCCGGCTGTGTAAGCCAAGGCCGAAACGGCCGGCTGTGTGCCGGTGCGGCATGATGGACCGATGCCTGCGGCGACGCCGGCTCCTCAACGGGCTCAACTCGACGGGGGCTCGGTGAGGCCGGTGTCGCGGTTTTCTCCACTGCCTCTTTACGATCGCGTTTGTGGATCGTGATCGTGGGCGTAGCCGGTTCTGCCGAAGGATCGCCCTTGCCCTGCTGAGCGATAATCCGAACCGCCTCAATCAAAGTCGGAGCCACCCAGCAATGCGGTGAGCTTGGTGCATCATTTGACTCATCGCCACCATCTTTGGGGGTTTGCTTGGGTGGCGACAACAGCGCCCCCGATGGATGTTCGTCGCTCAACAGCACCGCCCGCACACCCGCCGCAGCCGCAGCCTCGGTATCACGCAATTGATCGCCGATCAACCAACTGTGTCTCAGATCCAGCTTAAGATCCTGCGCCGCCTGGAGCAGCATCCCCGGCTTGGGCTTGCGCCACGGGTGCTCCTGCTTGTATTTTTTAATCCGCCCCTTTGGGTGGTACGGGCAGTAGTAAAAACGATCGATCGGGGCACCCGTCGTGGCTTTGACCAATTCCTCAATCCGGTTATTCACTGCCTTAACATCTTCTTCCTTAAACTTACCCCGCGCCACACCCCCCTGATTCGTCACCACAACAATCTTGTACCCAAGCCCACGCAACGACGCGATCGCCGACGCAGCCCCCTTGATCAACCGCACTTGATCCGGGTCGCCCAGGTCACCGTCGTTGTGGATCAGCGTGTTGTCGCGGTCGAGAAATACTGCTGCTGTGGGTGCCATGGGTGGTGTCGGGTTCTTAGAAAGCGTACGAAAATAATCTTCCGCCACGAGCCGTCCGCCTCAGGCG
Source organism: Phycisphaeraceae bacterium (assembly GCA_029260715.1). Lineage (GTDB taxonomy): Bacteria > Planctomycetota > Phycisphaerae > Phycisphaerales > Phycisphaeraceae > OFTM12. The sequence continues at coordinate 7,471 of JAJDCS010000009.1, forward strand.
GATCAGGAAGCGGTCCGGATGGTAAAGGCGTCCATTCAGGAACAAGTGTATCTCCCAAGAGTTCGTTTTCATACACGCTCTTAGGCATGCCTTATATCGGCTGCCGGTTGACGCGTCAGATCAGTTTATTCTATGAGAGATGGGGTGGTGCGTCATAGTGCGTCGTGGCGGACGCCGACCGTGTTATTCGATCCCCCGCTCCGCCAGCCACCGCTCCGCGTCGATCGCCGCCTTGCAGCCCATGCCCGCCGCGGTGACCGCCTGGCGATACACAGAGTCCGCCACGTCCCCCGCAGCGAACACACCCTCCACGTTCGTCGTCGATCGGTAAGGGTCTTTAAGTTTGATATACCCCTTGTCATCCAGATTGAGCTGGCCATCAAGAAATCCGGTGATCGGCGTGTGGCCGATCGCCATGAACAGCCCGCTCAGCGGCAGCTCGCTTTCTTCGCCGCTCTGCGTGTCTTTTAGCTTCACCCCGGTAATCTTGTCTTGCCCCAGCACGTCGACGGGAACCTTGTTCCAAAGGATCTCGATCTTCTTATTGTTGATCGCCCGGTCCTGCATGATCTTGCTGGCACGCAGCTTGTCGCGGCGGTGGATCATGTACACCTTGCTAGCAAACTTGCTCAGGTAAGTCGCCTCCTCCACCGCTGAATCGCCCCCGCCCACCACAGCCAACTCTTTATCGCGGAACATAGGCAGCGCCCCGTCGCACACCGCGCACGCGCTAACCCCGCCGCCCGACTGAGCCAACCGCTGCTCGTTCTCCAAGCCCAGCCAATTCGCCTTCGCGCCCGTGGAAATGATCACCGCGTGCGACCGACACTCAAAACCATTGTCGCCTTTAATGACAAACGGACGCTGCGACATATCCACCGACGCAACGCTCTGAAACGACGTAAACAACCCGCCGGTGACCTCACTGCCGACCTTCGCTCCGTCGTCTGTCACCACCCGTGTGTCGAACCGCATCGCCTGCTCAAAAAACAACTGCATCATCTCCGGACCCATAACACCCTTGGGAAAACCGGGATAATTCTCCACGTCGGTGGTCAGCATCAACTGCCCACCCGGCAGAAGGTCCTTGCCCGTCGCCCGCCCGGGGAACACCAGCGGGCTTAAGTTCGCCCTCGCCGCGTAAATCGCAGCCGTCCAACCCGCAGGCCCCGACCCAATAATCGTTACACGCTCAACGCTGTTGCTTGTATCACTCATAGTCACGCATTGTAGCAAAGCAGCGCTACCGCAGGTCGTACACGCTGTTGTCTTCCGACAAAAAGCCCGTGCCAGGCGCGATTAAAGCCTGGCTGGCAGCGTCGGTGCTGGTGTAAGGGTCGCCGTGTGCGCACACATGACCGTCGCAATACGCCACACTCGTCGCCCCGCCAAGGTGGCGGTACCCCTGCGTGCCCGCGTTCCGCGTGGCAATCTGAGGCTCACCCACGTTCGGGAACGGCGAACGCATAAATTTATTCGCGCCCGCGCTGTACTGGCCATCTCCAAATATCGCCGTGCCCGCGGGATCGCCCACCTGATCAGACCGAGCCGAAGACACAATCGCCGTCTGGCCGATCTCGCGGTACCCACCGATGTAACTAACGTTGTAGTTGTAACCCGTATAAGGGTCGCCCGATGAGTTCGCCGAGCCGTGGTACGACGGGCACTGATGCACCGCAACGCTTGTGGAACCCTGCCACAAAAAACCGGGAGTCACCTTTGTCGGGTTGATGAATTTGTCTTTAAAAAAATCCCACTCCTTCGCCCCGTCCGCCGGGTTGCCGTAGTCGTAAGCCAGGGGGTAATACCCCCGCCGGTCCACCGCGTGAATCTCCGCCGCCACCGCCAATTGACGCAAGTTGCTCATGCACACCGCGCTGCGCGCCCCCTCCTTCGCGTGTCCCAACACCGGCAGCATCACCCCGATCAGCACACCCGTGATCGCCACCGTCACCAGCAACTCAATCAGTGTAAAAGCTCGGTGTCGTGATTGATGTGTATGACGCATTTCAATCATAAACAGAACGCATCAAACGTGTCTGGATTAATACACAGCCGACCGCTACGAGCCGCGCCCGTAAGGAAGCGGTCTCTTCTCGCACTTGCATCGACCCCGAAAAACCCAGACCCGCCTCAGCCATGAACACCCAACCTACACACCCCGCCGCCCCCGCCACCTCAATAGCGCACACGCCCCCAGCCCAAGCAGCACCGCCCCCGACGGCTCGGGCACCACGTCCGCGAACGCGTCCACCTCCGTGCTGTGCGCGTCGCCCGCGTCTTGGTACACCCTCACGTATTGAATCCACCCCAGCCCCGTCACGGAGATGTCCACGCCCGTGCCGCCGCCGCTGCCGTTGTACCCAGCCAGCACCTGCTGATACGTCTTGTCGACCGGGTCAAAAGCTGGATCGACCGGCACCGTAAAATCGCTGCCCGCCGTCCCGTCAAAAGCGAACGCGTCGCTGGCGTCGGTGTAGCCCTCCGTGGGGAAAGCGTCATCGGCAAACACACCCACCACCTCTCGCCAACTGCCCGGCTCGCCCGTTTGGCTAACCTGCACCCGCCCCCGCTCATGATGCACCTCACTAACCACGCCCCCCTGGTCAACCAGCAACGCGTTGCCGAAGATCAACAAGTCAATCCCGAAGTGTACGCCAAGCGGGTTGTCTAAAACGGGCTGGTCAAACCGAACGACCAACTCCCCGCCCGCACCAATCGACACCAACTGGTCGGGCATCCACGCCGGGTTGAACGACGTCACCTGCTCCGGGGCCCCCGCAAACCCCGTGTCATGCGAAGGCTCGCCCAGCGCCGCCGCCGGGTCGGCATACCCCCCCAACCCGTTGCTGCCCTGTGTGTACGCGATCACCTCATCCGCCCACGAGTCGAACACCTCAGCCTTCGCCACCACCGCCCCGCCCGTCAACCCCACCACCGACACACCGCAAACCAGCCAACGTCGTAGAGCATTTTTAAACTTGGTGTATGGCCCCACGACGAGCCGCGACCGTAAGGGAGCGGTCACGCATGAGGCAAAGGACCGATCTCGCAACCCAACCGCCGTGCACGAAATAGCAAAACGTTCCGATGCCATAAAAACTCCTTCCGCCCCGATGCGCGCGGAGCGATAACCCCTATGTAAAAACACCCGCCCTCGCGATTGAGTTCACAGTGAAGCTACGGAAAAGAAAACTGCCCAGGGGCAATGAACAGTCGAAATCCGCAGCGTCCCATCTCGCGAGGACACGGAATCCGACAGGCAGGTCTTCCGGCTTAGGGCACACCCGGTTGGCCTTCCCATCAAGCCCGTTGCAGGCCTGACAGTGGCGTGGTCAACCAGGCGCCGGCCCCGATTCATGCATCGGGGCCACCCATCACGGCGGCGCGTCCGCGGGGGACTGCCCAGCCTTAACCCCGGCACACGCCGAGGCAATCTCCGTTAGGAGGCTGGGGACACCCCACTTCCCTATTCACCCTTAGCACCGGCATCAATCAGTAGCCGGCGCCTCGGGAACCTGTCGCTTGCCTTATACCCCTCCCGCCACACCCTTGCAACCGTGTGGAAAACCAGCCCCCCGGAAGGCGGTTTCAGAGTGATGGACGCAACGCCGTATGCCTCACACCCTCGCCGTCTCACTGTTGTGTAACACACGTAGCGAAAGCGGCAACTCGAAGTGCATGTCCTCCTCCACCCCATCGGTGGACTGCACCTTCCCGCCGTAGCGGCCGACAAGATCACCCACGATCTCTTGCACCAGGTACTCCGGCGCCGAAGCACCAGCCGTCACCAGCACGGTGCCAACGCCTTCAAACCACGTATGGTCGATCTCCGTCTTGTCGTCAACCAAGTACGCCCGCGTCCCCACGTTTTCGGAAATCTCCGTCAGCCGCACCGAGTTCGAGCTGTTCTTCGACCCCACGACCAACACCAAGTCACAACTCGGCGCCATATGACGCACCACGTGTTGGCGGTTGGTCGTGGCGTAACAAATATCATCGCTAGGCGGAGCCTTCACACGCGGGTACTTCTTCTTAATCGCGTCGATAATCACGTTCGCGTCGTCCATGCTCAGCGTCGTCTGCGTCAGGTAGACCAAGCGGTCGTCCTGGGTGAATGCCAGTTTCTCGACATCTTCAGCCGACTCGACGATCGTAATCGCGTCGGGCGCTTCGCCGAACGTACCCACCACCTCGTCGTGACCAGCGTGGCCCACCAGCAAAATCTTGTAACCCTGCTTCGCGTACCGGATCGCCTCCATGTGTACCTTCGTCACCAGCGGACAAGTCGCGTCGATCATCGCACACCCACGCTCCTTGGCGTTCCGCCTCACCTCCGGGCTCACACCGTGAGCGCTGAACACCACCGTCTGCTTCGCGGGTACCTCGTCGATCGAGTCCACAAACACCACCCCCTGCTCCACGAACCGCTCCACCACGTACCGATTGTGGACAATCTCGTGGTACACGTACAGCGGCGAGCCGACGATCTTCAACATCTGCTCCACGCACTCGATCGCCATGTTCACGCCCGCACAAAACCCACGCGGGTTAGCCAAAATAATCTTCATCGCCGGTTGCTCCGTTTCACACGCTCAGATGAATCGTCCGCCACGAGCCGCGACCGTTAGGGAGCGGTCCGGGTGGCATCACCGCTTGATCTTGCACGAGAGATGCCAATGCCACATCGCTTCTTACACAAACTCTTACCACCCAAACACTATACACCGCCTACTACTCCCAGCCAATGGATCGACGCACACCCCCTACCCAGCTATCCTAAAACCCGATATGACACCCACCCAAGCCCCAGCACAAACCCTCACCCAGCTAGACCACCAGCACCTCTGGCACCCATTCACCCCCATGCGCCAGTGGCGGCAATCCCCCCCACTGATCATCGAGCAAGCCCAAGGCGAATACCTCATCGACACCGACGGCCGACGCTACATTGACGGCGTATCAAGCCTCTGGTGCAACGTACACGGCCACCGCGTCCCACAGATCGACCAAGCCATCCGTGACCAACTCGACAAAGTAGCCCACACCACACTGCTAGGCCTGGCGTCACCGCCGAGTATCCAGCTAGCCCAACAGCTAGCCGAAATCACGCCAGGCCAACTCAACAAAGTCTTCTACACCGACGCAGGCGCCACCGCCGTCGAAGTCGCACTCAAAATGGCCGTCGGATACTGGCACCACAACGGCCAACCCGCAAAAAACACATTCATCGCCTTCAGCGGCGCCTACCACGGCGATACCACAGGCTCCATGTCCATCGGCTACAGCGAGCAATTCCATCACGCCTTCCGATCCATGGTCTTCCCGGTGCAGTTTGTGCCCGCGCCAAACACCTGCCACCCCCCACCAGGGTTCGCCCCAGCCAACACACCGCTACCCACACGCCCAAACACCGCCGCCCCCAATCACCCCTGGCCAAGCGAAGACCCCTCACTCACACACGCCCTCAAAGAACACTCCCTAGCCGAGTTAGACCGCCACCTACAGCAACACGCCCACCACACCGCCGGCATCGTCATTGAGCCCGTCATGCAAGGCGCCGCCGGCATGGTCTGCCAACCGCCCGGCTTCGTGCGCGGCGTCGCGGACCTAGCCCGCAAGCACAGCGTCCTGCTCATCGCCGACGAAGTCGCTACCGGCTTCGGACGCACCGGAAAAATGTTCGCCTGTGAACACGAACTAGACGACAGCTTCGACGGGCCCGACATCATGTGCCTCGCCAAAGGCATCACAGGCGGGTACCTCCCCCTCGCCGCCACACTCGCCACCGATGACATCGAGCAAGCCTTCTGCGGCCAACTCTCCGACCGCCGCACCCTCTACCACGGCCACACCTACACCGGCAACCCGCTCGCCTGCGCCGCCGCCTTAGCCTCACTGGACCTATTCAAAACCAACCGCCTGCTCGACCACATCAACCAAAGCGCCGCCATCATCGCCGAACGCCTAAACACTCTGCGCGACCCAGATCAATTCCCCCACGTCGTGGACATCCGCCAGCGCGGCCTCATGGTCGGCATCGAGCTAGCCAAAGACCGCCAAAACCGCCAACCCTTCGACCCCACCCAACAGATCGCCGCCAAAATCTGCCTATCCATGCGCCACAAAGGCCTAATCATCCGCCCGCTGGGCAACGTAATCATCCTCATGCCCATACCCGCCATGCCCCACGACACACTGACACGCATGCTCGATATCGTGACCGAATCAATCCGCGACTGGCAAGATTGGCCAACCACCTAGCCCACCCACCCGCTGGCCTCACAGACGCCCCCCTCTGCCAGATCGGCACCCCCAATCAACCACTAGCCCACCGCCTGGCAGCCACCACCCCGCCACAAAACTATTTACAAATAAACCCGCCGATTTCAATGCCTTTCCGTAAAGCCCTTTACATCAAAACACCCCCAAACGCTCCCCCGCATCCCCTGGTACTAACTTTGCCTTTGATCAACAGAAAGCAACATGGTCAGCGTACACCCACAATCCCAAGCCCGACTTAACGTCCTACTCACCGAGGACCGCCCCCACGCCCCAGAGCACTGGACCGTCCAACTCTCGCGCCTGCTCCAGCCCCAGGGTGTGGCCGCCTACATGGCCCGATCCGGACGCGAAGCCATCGACCTCGCAGAGCAAGTCACCATCCACGCCGCCGTCATCGACCTAAGCACCCCACTCGACGGCAACGGCTTCGCACCCGCGTCCTCCACCGGCATCTGGCTCCTCGAACTCATGCGCCGACTGCCATACCGCCCGCCCGTCGTCGTCGTCCGAGGCCCAGCTATCAGCCAAAACGATTTCGACCGCATGATGCGCGAGGCACTACGCCTCGGCGCTTTCAGCGTCATGAACAAACCAATAGACGTCGAGCAAGTCCTAGCCGTCTTCCGAAGACTGCTCGACCGGCGATACAGAGGGATGTGGCCAAGCTCATAAACACACCAACAAACGGACAAACATTCGCGCAGCCCAAAAAAGTCCAGGCTGTCTTTCACAAACCCGCCGCAAAAACGCGGCCCACTCAATGAAGGAGACTCTCACATGAAACTAAGACCACTAGGCGACAAGGTCCTCGTCAAGCGCAGCGAACCCGAGACAAAGACAAAGTCCGGCATCTACCTGCCCGAGACCGCCAAGGAAAAACCACAGCAAGCCACCGTCATCGCCGTCGGCGACGGCAAGCTGCTCGACAACGGCAAACGCTCGCCCTTCCAAGTCAAGAAAGGCGACAAGGTCCTCATCGGCAAGTGGGGCGGGACAGAACTCAAAATCGAAGGCGAAGAAATGCTCGTCATGGGCGAAGAAGAAATTCTCGCCGTATTCGAAAAATAGACACAAAATCGCCCACAACGAGCCGTCCGCTTCAGGCGGATAAAGAAGCGGTCACGCATGGCTAAAACCACCGCTTAAACACTAAACATCTAGCGCAACACAAAAACAGCAACCAAGGAGATAAACACATGGCTGCCAAAACAATCAAGTTCGACTCAGAAGCACGCGAGGCCATCCGCCGCGGCGTCGCCAAGCTCGCCAGAGCCGTCAAAGGCACGCTCGGACCATCAGGACGCGTCGTCATACTCGAAAAATCCTACGGCTCACCCACCGTCACCAAAGACGGCGTAACCGTCGCCAAGGAAATCGAAATCGACGACCCGCTGGAGAACATCGGCGCTCAGATGGTCAAGGAAGTCGCCTCAAAAAGCTCCAAAGACGCCGGCGACGGAACCACCACCGCCACCGTCTACGCCGAGGCCATCTTCACCGAAGGCCTAAAGAACATCACCGCCGGCGCAAACGCCAACCAGGTCAAGCGCGGCATCGACAAAGCCATCGAGGCCATCGTCGATCACCTAAACAAGCAGTCCAAGAAAATCTCATCCTCTAAAGAGATCGCACAGGTCGGCACCTGCGCCGCCAACCAAGACACCGAGATCGGCAAGATCATCGCCGAAGCCATGGACAAAGTCGGCAAAGACGGCGTCATCACCGTCGAAGAAGGCAAGAGCCTCGACACCAACGTCGACCTCGTCGAGGGCATGCAGTTCGACAAGGGCTACCTCTCGCCACACTTCGTCACCAACCCCGCCAGGATGGAAGCCGTCCTCGAAGACGCATACGTCCTCATCCACGAAAAGAAAATCTCCAGCGCCAAAGACCTCGTCCCCGTGCTCGGCAAAATCGCCGAAGCCGGAAAGAGCCTGCTCATCGTCGCTGAAGACATCGACGGCGAAGCGCTAGCCACACTCGTGGTCAACCGCCTACGCGGCGTGCTAAAGGTCGTCGCCGTCAAAGCCCCAGGCTTCGGCGACCGACGCAAAGCCATGCTCGAAGACCTCGCCGCCCTCACCGGCGGACGCGCCATCATGGAAGAACTCGGCATCGAGCTTGAAAAAGTCGAGCTCACCGACCTGGGCCGCGCCAAAAAAGTCATCATCGACAAAGAGAACACCACCATCATCGAAGGCGCCGGCAAGACCTCCGACATCAAGGGCCGCATCGAAGCCATCAAGAACGAGATCGAACGCACCACCAGCGACTACGACAGCGAGAAGCTACAAGAGCGCCTCGCCAAGCTCGCCGGCGGCGTGGCTCAGATCAACGTCGGCGCTGCCACCGAGTCTGAGATGAAAGAGAAGAAAGCACGCGTCGAAGACGCCATGCACGCCTGCCGTGCAGCCGTCGAAGAGGGCATCCTCCCAGGCGGCGGCACAGCCGTCCTCCGCGCACGCAAAGCACTCGACAAGCTCGCCAAGGAAGTCGATGGCGACGAAAAGGTCGGCGTCGATATCGTCCGCAGAGCCGTCTCCGCCCCCATCAAGCAGATCGCCACAAACGCGGGCCTAGACGGCTCCGTCGTCTGCCAAAACGTCGAGATGAATAGCGATGTCAGCTACGGCTTCAACGCACTAACCCACAAGTACGGCGACCTGATCAAGATGGGCGTCATCGTCCCGACGAAGGTCGAACGCATCGCCCTACAAAACGCCGCCTCCATCGCAGGCCTACTCCTGACCACCGACGCCGTCGTCAGTGAGATCAAAGAAAAGAAGAAAGACTCCAGCGGCGGACACGGCGGCATGGACGACATGGACTATTAATGATGACTACAACGATTCTGGGGGGCGAGACAACTTGAAGTATTCACACAGCCGGACTGCGGAAGCGGTCCGGCTGTATTCATATTGGAGAGGCCCTTGACATCAAAATGGCACTCAGAACAAATCAGCTCTTCACTGGACTTAAATAACGCTACAGCCAATAGAAAGTATCGCTATGAGTAGAAGATTTACCCCAATGGCCATTGCATATGATTTTGATGGAACACTTTCACCAGGGAATATGCAGGAGCACAATTTTATACCTGACCTCGGCATTCAACCCAAGCAGTTCTGGAAAGAGGTACAAGCAAACGCCAAAAAGAATGACATGGACGAAATCCTGTCCTATATGGAATTAATGCTTGGAAAAGCCCGCACAAAACAAATACGGATCAACAGAAAACAGTTCAGGGATTACGGCAAAAAGATCCATTTTTTTGAAGGCGTTGAAAGTTGGTTTGGCCGGATTAATAAATACGCAAGACAACGCCATATCGACCTTCATCATTACATTATTTCGTCAGGCTTACGCGAGATGATCGATGGGACGTCAATAAAAAAATACTTTAAATATATCTTTGCCTCTGGCTTTCGGTATGACCAACACGACGTAGCAATTTGGCCTGCGCTAGCAGTAAATTACACAAACAAAACGCAGTATCTTTTTCGTATCAACAAAGGCATAATTAACTCCTATAGCAATAAGGAAATCAATAAGTTTACTCCCGAAGAAGATCGCCCTATCCCATTTTCAAATATGATCTATATTGGCGACGGAGAAACAGATATTCCCGCCATGAAGATGATTAAATACCAGGGAGGCTATGCGATTGCGGTTTACAAACCCCGCAAACCGGGCGCCAAAGTGAACGCCAAAGCACTTCTGAAACAAGGCCGTGCCGATTATGCGATCCCAGCCAATTACTGTGAAAACTCAGCATTAGACGAGGTAGTCAAGAAAATTATTGACATCGCAGCGATTGAATCAAGTCTTAAAGCATCTGGATGGGCATAAAACTATACTTAAAAAGGTCAACGGTCGGGGTGCCGGGGTGCCACACTTTGACCCGCAGGGCAAAGTGTGCTCTCCCATGCTGGTTAAACCGCTGGAGTGCCTGACCTTCCCCACGTTTGGCCAACACACGGACAGACTCAAACAAACCTTATCACAACCTCAATACTCACTCACCGGCAGGTGCCTTAGCGGGTCTTTACCTGCAGCAGGGTCGGCGGGTGTGGGGGCGGGCTTGGCGGTCGGGGCGATGGCTTCGATGATCGCTTCTAAATCATCGGGGACCGGGACGGGACGGTTGGCGCGGGCGCCTTGCGGTTCGTGGCGGGGGGCTTGGTCCTGAATGGCTTTAACATTGATACCGGTGTGGTAGAGCACCGTGGCGTCGGGGTCTTTAAGAACGTGGCCGGTGAGGATGCACACAACACGCTCGCCCTTCCCGATCACGCCCCGCTCGATTAACTGGTGAGCGCCCGCAACCGACGCGGCACTGGCTGGCTCACAACCAAAACCGTACACGCCGACCATAGCCTTGTGCTCAAGGATCGTGTCGTCATCAACTTCACACACCACCCCGTCCATGGTCTCCAAAGCGCGCAGGGCTTTGGGCAGGTTGACGGGGCGGCCGATCTCAATGGCGCTGGCGATCGTGTGGGCGTGGGCGTTGTCCCGGTCCATCTTGCGGTAATACGCCTTGATCTTCTCCAGGTCGTACCGCCCGTTGTCCCAGCGGAGCCCTTGCTTCTCGTAAAGGTCGTAAAGGGTATTCGCGCCCGCGGCGTTAACAACGGCTAACCGCGGGATGCGGCTGATCAGGCCCATCTCCTTTAACTCGGCAAAAGCCTTTCCAAAGGCCGAACAGTTGCCAAGGTTGCCCCCGGGAACCACGACCCAGTCGGGCACCTCCCAGTCGAGCGCTTCGAGCACGCGGTACATAATGGTCTTCTGGCCTTCCAGGCGGAACGGGTTGACACTGTTCATCAAGTAGATGCCCAGTTGCGGCTGGTCCACAACAACCTGGCGCACACGGCGGAGACAGGCATCAAAATCGCCCTGGATCTGCAGCGTGCGTGCGCCGTAATCGAGCGCTTGGCTCAGCTTGCCGTAGGCGATCTTCCCCGAACCGATAAACACAATACCCGTCATGCCGGTTTCACCGCTGTCGGCGCTTCGCGCCAGCGAGGCGAACATGGCCAAACTCGCGGACGTGTTGCCCGTGGAGGCGCAGGCCACGCGCTTGGCGCCCACCATCTTGGCGTGTGTGAACGCCGCGGCCATGCCGTTGTCCTTGAAAGAGCCCGACGGGTTGAGCCCTTCGTATTGCAAGAAAAGATGGCCGGGTTTGAGGCCAATCTGTGGGGCCAGCAGGCGCGCGTCTTGCAGGTTGGTACGGCCCTCGCCAATCGTGACGATGTCCGACTCGTTTCGGTAAAAGGCCAGCAGCTCGCGGAACCGCCAAACACCTGAGAAGTCCAACGCCCCGGTGCCGTGCTCGCCCTTGGTCATCCAGCGGTGCTCGAATGCGCTGAAAGACTTGGGCACAACCGTGCGGGACCAGTCGTAGCAGACGTCCAGCAACGAGTGCTTGCCCTTGTCGGAGCAAGCCGGACACGACACATGCACCTCGTCCACACCGAATGTAGCCGCGCAGTCAGGGTCGATACACCGTTGATAAGCCCGATCCATGGTGACTCCATCAAATTCAAGAACAATGATTGTATCAACGCATCGCACCCAGTGTCCGCGTCAAGCAGTGTTTAACACAATTCTGCTGATCGGCACAAACCGCCGGTCTCTTTCGGGCTGTCGCGGCAATTGCTTAGAATAAAGCCATGGCCAAACCCGTCATCGGCATCACCGTGGATAACCAGGGCAACACCGCGGCCTCCGGTAGATACGAGTGCGCCACCGCGTACACCCGCTGCATCGCTGAGGCGGGCGGAGCGCCGGTGCTGCTGCCACACGAGACGGGGTTGGTGGAACAATTCGTGCAAACTTGTGACGGGCTGATCTTGACCGGCGGGGTGGACCCTCGCACAGAGCCGTTCGGCCAGCCAACCCACCCACAAGCACGGCCGATGGACCCACAGCGACAGGCGTTCGAGTTGGCGCTATTGGAAGCGGCTGACCGCTACCCGGACAAGCCCGTGCTGGGGGTCTGCCTGGGCATGCAACTCATGGCGCTGCGGGCCGGCGCACTGCTGGACCAGTACTTGCCCGACACTTTGGAAAACGCCGAGCTTCACCAAAAAGACAACCGCCACGGCATCGCGGTTTGTGTGGAAAAGACGGCCTTACGAGAGCCGGTATCACCTTTAATCGCATATGTACCGTGTGAGATTGTCTCTGCCCACCGCCAGGCGGTATTGGCCGACGCGGGGTCGCGCAGTGTCAATGCGCCCCAAGGCACGGCGGGCGGCCTGCGTGTCGTGGCGACGGCGACGGACGGCGTGGTGGAGGCGATCGACGATCCCAGCCGACGGTTTTATCTGGGCGTGCAGTGGCACCCCGAGCGAGGCGGCGGCGGCGTGTTTAATCAGGGGCTGTTTGACCGCTTGGTGTCTGCTTGTCGTTACGCCACATCACCACCAGCATCAGCCCCACACCGATGAGTAACGCCGCGTCAGCGACATTAAAAATCCAAGGCCAAAGGTCGGTTGTCGGGAACAGCCACAGCAAGTCCCGCACCGCGTTGAAGCGGATGCGGTCGTAGAGATTCCCGATCGCTCCCGCGAGGATCAGCCCAAGCGACACGTGCAACACCCACGCTCTCGCGTTGCTCTGCCAGAACACACGGAAGATCACCCCAACCGCTAAAACGCTGACCGCGATGAATACCATCTGCGCCCCCTTACCCAAGCCAAACACCGCGCCGGTGTTGGTCGTAAGCCGCAGGCTCAAGACATGGGGGATCAGCACAACGGCTTCGTGGTACGGGATAACCGCCGCATCGTGGTTGTCCTGCCAGGAAAGAATGACGGGGTGAGCGGCCACGCGCTCGAACGCCAGCTTTTTGGATAAAAGATCGGCGCCGAGCATAACCAGCGTCGTGCAGGCAAAGAGAATTACCGAAGGGGCGTGGCGGCCCGCACGGCTGTGTTGGAGGCGCGGGCGTTGCGCGGACGCATGCTCCGCGGATTCGTGCTCCGCGGTGTTTCCAACAGCGGTGTCGCGGTGAGGGCTGACTTTTACCGGGGGTGACGGTTCCCCGCTCTGAGGGGTTGATGCCATAGCCAGGAGGATACCAGAGCTTGTTGGAGGATTGTATAAGCCGATACTTCGCCGGCCAATCAAGCCGGGCCGCCGCTTATTGCCGCGATGCTTGCTTTAGTACTGCCTGCGTCGTTCGCGTTCGCGGGCGACTTCGATGCAGTACTTGGCCCAGGGCTTGGCTTCGAGACGCGCAAGGTTGATGGGCGTGCCCGTTTCCATGCAGACACCGTAAATACCGTCGAACATCCGTTGCAGCGCTTCGTCGATCTCACGCAGGAGCTTTCGCTCAGACTCGACTAAGCCGAGCGTGAACTCCTGTTCATAGTTGTCAGAGCCGATGTCCGCCATGTGGACCGGCATGTTTGAGAGGTTGCCGCCTTCGTTTTTGCCCCGGGCGTCGGTCTCCATCGCCTCAACGTCACCGAGGATCTCCGCCCTTTTCTGAAGCAATAATTGGCGGAAGCTCAGCAGGTCTTTCTTGGTGAGAGAAGTCTTTACCTTCTTAAGTTGCTCGATCGAGAGCGGCTGTTGCTCCGCGGCTTCCGCGGTTTGGTCCGCAGCGCCCCGGACTCGCTTGGTGGTTTTTTTAACCGTCACAACCCGTTTGAGTTTGATCGCGGTCGCGCCTTCTGGGATACGAGGCTTAGGCTTCGTTGGCGGCGGCGCCGCTTTTACCGCCGCCGGCTTCACCGGGGATTTTTTAGTCGTCTTGGTCTTTTTCTTCCCCGTCTTTTTTGCGGTGGTCTTTTTTTTGACCTTGACCTTGGGTTTACGCTTGGTCTTGGTCGACTTCTTTTTTACCGCGGCAGAGGGCTTTTTCTTTTTGCTCTTCTTTGCTACGGATTTGACCTTGGTGGTCTTTTTTTTGGCCACTTGAGCACTCCATCTGCGCTTTAACAAATGCAGGAATGTAATGTTTATCCGTAAAAATGGATAAGATTGACTATGATAATCTTAGATTTAACCGGCTTCAAGCAGGTAAAGCTCTCAGCGAGGCTTTTGAGGCTGTGACATATCTTGGAAAGCTTTTAGAACCCGTTATGCCCCGCCTCCAAAAGACTCACGCAAGCCATTTAAAATTAACGTCTTACAAAAATTTTCCAGCATCAAACAGCAGCGGCGACCGACAATTATTTTCTTAACTCAATAAAACAAACCATCTTACGTCAAAATACGCCGCGGTTTGCTGCACAAATTTGACCAGATTTTATTTCAGTGCTGGGGTTTTGCGGGATTATCTGTTATACTAAATAGGTAAGAGTTGTGACGAGTGTGTGGCTTTTGTGCCGCGGTAACAACGCTGAGATGAAAAGGCTTTGTTAAATAACTTCAGCCGGATTTTAATCACGGCGTTAGTAATAGTAGGGAAGACTTGTTTTTCAGTGTTTGAAGGGTAGAATGGTAAGGCATATCGTGTTTATCTCTAGTGTTTTATTTGACCTAGTGGGTAAACTGGCCGATAACAACCAATGAGCTGATTAGCGAGCGTTCGAGGAACGACTCATGACCCGTCAACGGGGCAACCAGCATTGTCAGGGATTCACGATCACCGAAATCTTGGTGGGCGTAGCGATCACTACATTAATGGTCGCGCTCATGCTCCCGGCCGTGAACCGGTCTCGCAGCGAGACACGCACGCTTCAAGGCCTGAACAACCTTCAACAAATCGGCCAAGCCGTTCATCTCTACGCCGTGGATAATTACAACACGCTGCCGATTGGCTACTGGGACGGGAACACCCCCAGCGGTGTCATCGGAGTACCGGCAAAAGAAGGCGTCGAGACGGACTGGCTTCTAACGATCAACGCCTACCTCACCGGCGCCCCTAACAATTACAAAGAGATCGCCGACCTTGGTGACGAATCTGCCATGCTGTCGATCTTCAGAGACCCCAACGCCGACGTCCCCGATCAGGGCCTGTACCACTACTTGGGGCACCCCCTGCTGATGCCTGATCAATCGATCGTGGAACGCAAAGACCCAACGGAAACCATATACGACAGTGTCTTTAAGCACGTCCTTCCATACAAGCTTTCAAGATTCCGCCGGCCCCACGAGGTGGTCCTTGTGATGGACGGGATCCAAGACGCTGGGCATCAAGTAAATTTTACTTGTTACCGCGCGCTTGCTGAGAACATTGAGAACGAAATGTTCCTTCCGCCGAAAAATGACGCCATGGGAGACTTTAACGGCTACTACGACCCGGCGGCCAACGACAATAACTCGGTGATTAACCCAGGGCCGAATAATATAAGTGCTACAGCCAATATACGCTGGCGGCAGCGCAACGACACCGAGGCGAACTTCTTGTTCTCTGACGGACACACGGAAACACTGCGGCAAGCAGACAGACATCCAAATGGCGCCCCCGTATCTGGCACCGGCGAAGTCTTTAGGCGCCACTTCAGGGTCGATAAGTGATAGAGTTGGTGCTCTGGGGTTAGTAGCCACCCGCTTCCCGCTACTTATTACACTTTAAAACATGAACGCGTGTCTTGAGGCGGTTTTACCCGTCCGTGGGCTGCCGTGTGGTTGGTGGTTACAATGCCCCCATGATCTCCCTATTCCTCGGGCTTGGCACCGCGAACCTTTTGTTGCTCTCGATGACGTTTGGGTTGGGGCTGTTTGCCACGGACGGCGGCCACGAGCCCACGGGTATCTTTGCTTACCACATCACGATCGGCATCGCTTCCGGGTTGATGACCGCATTGACGCACACGGCTGTCTACACTTACTTGATGGCTACCAGCAAGTGGCTGCACGCCGCGGCGGACAAAGCGGCTCTGCCGCCGGAACAATACGTAGCGCCCGCTTACGCGCGCAAGCGCCGGGCGATGGTGGTTTGCATGGGCGCGATCGGTGTAACGGTAATGGCCATGTTCGCCGGCGCGGCTTCAGACCCCGCGGCCCCGATCGCCTGGTGGCCCAAGGGAGGACACCTGATTTTGGCGGTGCTGGCCCTGGCGGTTAACGCGATAGCCATGGCTAAGCAGTTCACGCTGATCCGTGAGCAAGGCACGCTGATGGATCGGGCGTTGGCCATCCTGAACGCCTTTACAACCCCACCCACACAGGCCAAACACGCATGACCAGCCGAACCGCTACCAGTAAATCCCGCCGGTTTAAGTTGTGGCTGGCGTGTGTGCTGTTGTGGTCCACAGTCGCGTGCCGCGTGGTGGACCATCCCTCCAAAGTGTTCGCGGGCCAAGACACGCCCGACTCCGGTGATATTACCCACCAAGATGTGAGCGACACCGTAACCGCCCAGACGCTCCTTGGCCGCATCGAGCAACGAGCGAACACGGTACGGACACTTAGCGCCGACCTGGTCTATGACCGTATCCAGCGACTTGTCGGCGATCGGCAGCGTCGGTTCGGCAGTCTGGTCTATGAAGCGGGGCCGCCGGCGCGGTTCGCGGTGCGTTTTGATCGGCTGATGGTGGACAGGCGGCTGGAGCACGACGAACGGTGGTACATCTTCGACGGTCAGTGGCTGGTCGAGCGATACGACGAGCAGAAACTGTTCATCAAGCGACAGGTTGTGCCGCCGGACGATGACAATCCGCCCGAACGGCAAGCCGACCCGCTGGCATTGGGAGCGGGGCCCTTTGCACTGCCTGTATCGCTTAAGAAGCAGCAGGTGCTAAAGCGGTACGAAGCGGCATTGATTAACCCCGTTGAGGGGGAGCTACCGCAGCCAGCCTATCAATTGCGTCTGATCCCCAAGAAAGAATACCCGTGTGATTTCACACAGATCGATCTGTGGTACGACCGCCAGACGCTGCTGCCTGTTCGGGCGCGCACGGTGGACGATTCAGACAACGAATCGGTGATCACGCTGCGTCGGCTTCGAGAAAACGACGCGGTGGATGCCGCCTCGCTTGACACCACACCGCCGGAAAGCCCCGCCTGGCGTGTCGAGATCAAGCCTTGGCAATCGCAACGGTAAGATCGCAAGGTTTGTCAATGCAACGCCTATCACTCAAGCACTGATTAGAGCATTTTGCGTGATTTTTCTCTATGCCATCCGGAAGAAGGCAGGTCAATGACCTGCCCTACAGGAGAGCCGACATGGAGATTATTCATGCAAGCTGCTCTAGAGCTTTTTGCCGCGGCTTGTGCTGTTCGAAGATCGAACCGCCCGAATCTGTATCAGTCGCTATGGTTTGAGAAATACCTCCGTGTACCCGAGGCTTCGATGGCTTGGCCAATGCGGCGCAGGGCGTGGGCATAAGCAGCGGTGCGCATATCAATCTTCTTTTCTTCCATGAGATCAAAAATAGCGTGGAACTCGCGGGACATAATCTCCTGGAGGCGTTGATGAACCTGCTCAAGCTGCCAGTAATACCCCTGGCGGTTTTGAACCCACTCGAAGTAGCTGACGGTAACACCGCCCGCGTTGGCGAGGATGTCGGGCACCACGAGCGTGCCTTTTTTGTTTAAGACCGCATCGCCGTCACTGGTGATCGGGCCGTTGGCCACTTCGATGACCACCGGGGCTTTAATACGGGGCGCGTTGTCAGCGGTGATCTGATTCTCCAGGGCCGCGGGGATCAGTATGTCCACGTCGAGTTCGAGCAGTTGCTCGTTGGTGACGTTTTCAGACTCGACAGCCTCGCAGACCGAGCCGTCACAATAAACGGCTTTGACCAGGCGGGTCTCATTTTTAATCTGGATGAGGCTGGGGATATCGAATCCTTGAGTCCGGTGGATGCCGCCTCGCGAATCACTGACGGCCACAATCCGGTAGCCGTCGCTGTGCAGCAGGTGTGCGACGTGCTGACCCGCGTTGCCGAAGCCCTGAACAGCCACGCGGATGTCCTTGGGCTTCCAGCGTCGGCGCTTTTCGAGTTCTTTAATGCAGTAGTAAGCGCCGCGTCCCGTGGCGTCGTCTCGCCCGAGGCTGCCACCCAGCGACAAGGGCTTGCCCGTGATGACAGCAGGCGTGTAGGCACGGCGGATCTTGGAGTATTCGTCCATCATCCAGCCCATGATGCGGGCGTTGGTGTAGACGTCGGGGGCGGGGATGTCCGTGTCCGGCCCGATGAAGTCGGCGATCAGGCCGATAAACCCGCGGCTGAGACGCTCAAGCTCCATGGGCGACAGCTCTTTGGGGTTGACGATGATGCCCCCCTTTCCGCCCCCATAAGGGATGCCCACGACGGCGCATTTACAGGTCATCCACAGGGCCAAGGCTTTCACTTCATTGAGGGAGACGTCGGGGTGATAGCGAATGCCGCCTTTGGTGGGGCCTCGCGTGTCGTCATGGCGCACGCGGTAGCCGGTGAAGATCCGCAGGCTCCCGTCGTCCATGCGCACGGGGATTGAGACCTGGATAAAAGCTTTGGGGTGCTTGAGACGCTCGATGGCTTCGAGTTCTATCTGCGCGTATTCGGCGGCACTATCTAATCGCTTGATGGCGTCTGTGAAGATGTTTTTTTCTGTGTGTTCGGGTTCGGCTGCCGGCATGTAGGTTTCCTTTTCTGCGAGAGGATGCGGGAGCTTATTGTTGTGTACGGCTTAATGCGATCGCGCGTAGCGATGATCCATGCTGTGCTTTCGTACTGGTAGAAGCCATTGTAGCGGTTTCGCATTTTTCGAGCTAAGAAGGATTAACCCGAAACGCCTATTTGAGGGCAAAGTTTAGCTAATGAGCAGCCGTCACACTGAGGCTTGCGAGCGTTACAGATTGCCCGGCCGTGATGGATCAGCAGGTGGGCCAGCATGGTCCACTGGTCGCGGGGGATCAGGGTCATAAGGTCTTGTTCGATTTTTTTCGGGTCGGTGTGTTTGGTTAGCCCCAAGCGGCGGCTTAGCCGGGAGACATGGGTATCGACCACCACACCGACGTTGGTGTCGAACGCGTTGCCTAGGACGACGTTGGCTGTTTTACGGGCTACGCCGGGCAACCGGGTGAGTTCTTCCATGGTCCGCGGGACTTGGCCGCGGTGCTGATCCTCGATTATCCGGGAAGCGCCTTGGATATTTTTCGCCTTATTGCGGTAGAAGCCGGTCGTTCGCACGGCTTCCTCAACATCGCTAAGCCGGGCGTCTGCCATGGCGGCGGGCGTGGGGTATTGCCTGAACAGGCCGGGCGTGACCATGTTGACGCGCACGTCGGTGCACTGGGCGGAGAGGATCGTAGCGATTAACAATTCGTATGGGTTTTTGTGGTCAAGGGCGCAGTGGGCCTGGGCGTATTGCTTGAGCAGTTCGCGGTAGATTTTTTTGGCGTGCCGGGGAGTGGCGTTAGGGGGCGACCCCGCGTTTGCTTTGGTGACGCGGGTTTTGGATACCGCGGCGCGCTTGGCGGGCTTGGCAGGCTTTTTTCGTGAGGTTTTGGATTTGGCTGATTTAACCACGGGCGTGCAATCCATCGTAGTGCCGGGCGGGCGGCGGTGTGGTTCCTTGACGTGTTACGGGAGCGGCATTGCGGTTTGCTGTGATTGAGCATTTTTATTCGAGCCGTCACCGTGAAACACAAAAGCTGAGACAAAGACCGCCGCCACAATGCTCAGCCCCGCTAAAGCGACCATGCGCTCATTGAGCTTGTGTAAACGGTCGAAGTGTTCTTTCGCGTCTTGGCGCGCGGTCGGGGGTTGGCTTGGGTCGTGCATTGCATCGCGGTGCTGCCAGATGCGTGGGCCGACCACGGTGGTATCAATGACAAGAATAATCGCTGGTAAAGCGATCAAAGCCACACGCGCCAAGTTACCCCAACCGGTCACACCGCCGTGGACCCGGTCGGCAAATAAAGTGCATTGCAGCAAGACGCAGGCAGCCAAGGCGGCGGCAAAAATAGCTTGCACGACCGCCAACCCTTTAATCGTACGCCCGACGATGGCCCCCGCGAGGATCGGTGCCGCTCGGTCTGATAGCTCTGGGTGGTTATACGGCTCAAGCGCGAGCGCCGGCTGGTATTCTCGTACGGTTCGGAACGTTGTGGCCGCCGCAACCACAAGCATGAGGATCGCGCCGAACCAGGCGCCTAAGCAAAGCCAATAGAATCCTTGTGTTAGCCCGTATAGCATTAGTCAGCCTCGTCTATGGGTTGGGGTCTTTCTAGCCGCCGCGCCTGAGCGCGGCATTGTACCAGCAGGCTGTGTCGTCATGGGCAGTGAGGTAAGGGTCCCGCGCTTGGTGTATTGATAATGAGATATCATATATACACGCAGGGGTAAGCGTGGTAAGCGAATAGGTTCTAGCGTTTGGTGTGTGTTTAAGAAAGCGCGATGGGTATCCAAAACTCCCGGCTTGTAACGCGGATTATCCTGCCGGCTGCGATGGGGCTGTTGGTTGTTGTTTTTTACGTATCTTCCCTAGATAACTCATTTATCCTTGGCGACCTGGACGCGATCGTCAATAACCGTGATGTCATCGATCCCGGCGGATGGCAGAGGTTGTGGTGGAGCGATTTCTGGTCAAGCTATCGCGATGATGAAAAAGCGTATCGGCCGATCACGATCCTGAGCTTCTGGGCCAACGCGCAGTTAACGGGCCTATCGCCGATCGCGTTCCGCTTGGTCAATATGGCGTTGCTTGGGCTGCTGGGGTGGTTGATTGCCGCGTGGCTGATGTGTTACGTGCCATACCAGACAGTGGCGTGGCTGTGCGCGGCGCTGTTTGTAGCCCACCCCACGAATGCCGAAGCGGTCAATCACATCGTAGGGCGTGCTGACCTTTTGGCCATGGTCGGCATCGTCGGCTTTTTACTCTCGCAACGGCTGATGCTAAAGGGCGCCATGGCTCGCCGCCCGGATCAAACGGCACATCAGCGTGCGCAGGTACACCCAATGTTTTTTTCTGCGGTGGGCTTGCTGTGTGCCGTGGTGGCCATGCTCAGCAAAGACACAGGCCTTTTGCTGATCCCGATGGCTGTCATGCAAGGCTACGTGGCTCACGGCAAGCCGCGGAAAGGCCCAAGGCCGTCGTTAGGCTTGTTGTGGCGTGTACACGTGGTCACGACGATTTGTCTGGCGATCCCATTGACTTGGTTTATTTGGGGTTGCAGGCTTGTCGATGGGTTAGCCCCCAAGATAGGCGGCACGTCTGTCTTATCCGAAATGCTTGATATCAACGCGAACCCTTTGTTGGGCGAGGGCTTTATCGAACGGTTGCCTTCGGCTTTCTCGCTGGCGTGGTTTTACGCCTGGCAATTGGTGAAGCCGGTGATGACGTACAGCCACACGCCGAATCAGTTGCCGACAATGGCAAACGCTTCGGCGATTCTGGGGGTGTTCGTGGTGGTTGCACTGGTTGCCGTGTTGGCGCGTACGGCCTACCGGCGTCATTGGCTTTGCCTAGCGGCGGTGATGGCGTTGGGGCAGTGGGTGATGGTGTGCCACCTCTGGAAGCCACAGAGTGTCTACGCTTCTAACTTGATGGTGATGCCGTTTACCCTGGCTGCGGTGATGGCGGTGAGCGGCGCGATGGTGCGTATGACCAAAGGATCGATGCGCAAACGTACGGTAACGGTGATCCCCGCTGTAGCGGTGATCCTCCTGATGTTTTGGTCGGTTTTATACGTCAATAGCCGGTGGTTTAGCACGGCAAGATTGATGGCGACGGACCTGAGTCTAAGGCCGGGCAATGCGGTTTCGATGTACAACTACGGCGCGGCTTTGGTCCGCGCCGGCGCCTACGATTCAGCGGTTTACTGGCTGGACGAGGCGGTCGATCGTCGGCCCCAGTGGGTCCAAGCCAGGCGCCTGCTTGCATTAGTGTGGTACACACGGGGGCAATTTACCGAGGCAACTCATCAATACCAGCGGGTTGTAGAGTTGAACCCGGATGACCTGCACGCACACCTTCAGCTAGCCATGCTCGCTCTGCAAGACCACAACCTCGACACTGCGGGGAAACACCTTGAAATAGCGAAAGGGCTTTCGCCTCAAAATGCTAAGGTGGTGCTGGCCGAAGCCAGGGTGGCTGGCGCGCAAAGGAACTGGGCGTTAGCCCGTGAGAAATACGAAGCGGTGCTGTCGGTGAACCCAGCACACGAAGCGGCGCGGCGAGAGCGCGACGAGCTGCTGGACAAGCTTGATCAGCGGCAATCATATTGACCGTATCGCCGAGCGTAAGACAGCGCCCGGCTTGCCCTAAAACAGGCCGGCCGCTTCGTCTTGCCCAAACAAGATGTTCATGTTCTGGATCGCCTGGCCGCTGGCGCCTTTGATCATATTGTCCAAGGCGCTGAACGCCACCACGTGACACGCGTTGCGGTTCCGCACAAGGCGTACCGTGATGTCACAAAAATTGGTGTCGACCACGGATTTGATATTCGGCAGGTCGTTACGCACACGGACGAAGGGTTCGCCGTCGTAGGCTTCTTCCAGAGCATCGAACAGGTCGTCTTCGGCGATCTCCGGGTCACAAGGCTCCATGTAGATGGTTTCCAAGATGCCCCGGTCAACCGGCAGCAGGTGCGGAACGAACAGCGTCTGCACGTCTTGATCGGCAATGACGGACAGCGTCTGCTCGATCTCCGGCTGGTGGCGGTGGCCGCCGATCTGCCCGTAAGGGCTGAACGACTGGTTGAGCTCGGCAAAATGCATGTGCGGCGATAGGCTTCGCCCCGCGCCGCTGGCGCCGGAAGCGGCGTTGATCACGATCCGCTGCGGGACCACCAAGCCGTGCTTAAGAAGCGGCGAAACCGCTAGCGCCGCCGTGGTGGGGTAGCACCCCGGGTTGGCCACAAGTTTCGCGCCGGCGATATCGTCACGGAACAACTCCGGCAGCCCGTAGACCGCTTTGGGTAGGTTGGCCGTATCGGTGTGCGGCTGGCCGTAGGTCGCTTCATACAACGCCGCGTCGTCGAGCCGGTAATCAGCAGACAGGTCGATCACCCGTAGCCCCGCGTCAAGCAGGCGCGGGGCGTACGCCATCGCCACGCGGTGCGGCAGGGCCAAGAAAGCGACGTCGGCTTCGCGGGCAATGGCTTGGGCGTCGATGGGGCGGCACGTCGCCACTTCGTCCGGCACGCAACCTAACAGCCGTGGGAATTCTTGAACGATATTCGGCAACTCCTGGCGGTGGCTAGCCAGGTACGTCAGCTTGGCCACGGGGTGACGCAGCAACAGCCGGATGAGGAACAGCCCGGTATAGCCCGTTGGGCCGACTATGGCGACGCGAATACTCATGGGGTTATTGTTGCGTGAGTTGGGGGCGGGATCAAAGGGTGGGTGTGAATTTTTTATGGTTACCGCCGCAAGACGTACCGCTCCAGTGCCTCCGCCACGCCGTCTTGGTCGTTGGACGCGACGGTCGCGTTGGCAGCCTCCAGTGCCTCAGGCCAGGCGTTTTCAACCGCCACGCCCAGACCCGCCCAGCGGAGCATGCCCGCGTCGTTGGGCGCGTCGCCGATGGCCATGACCTGCTGGGCGCTGAAACCTCTAGTTCCGGCAATCATGCCCAAGGCGTGCCCTTTATCCACTGTGTGGTGGACCACCTGGATCAGGTGCGGGTCGCTCACCGCGATAGTGACCTGCTGGGTAAAAGCGTGGGCGATGGCTTGGCGGACGGCGTCGATACGCCCCGGCGGAGCGAGAAACATTACCTTCGTGACAGGGTCATTGAGGTGGTTGTCAAGCGGGCCGACCCAGTCGGGCTCGAAAGTTTTGGATACTTCCATACTCAAATCCGGATCGACGCGGTCGGTGTACCAGCGGTCGAGCGCTTCGATATTGACGACAACGCTGGGGTCAACCCTGCGGGCAAGCTCGAAAACACGCCTGGCCAATTCAGGGGCCAACGACTGGTGGTAGATATGCTGGTCGCGGATGGCGTCGTGAATCACCGCCCCGTTGTAATTGATTTGCAGGCTGGAAAGCCTCAACGCGTCGTAAATCTGGCGCACCGCTCTGGGCGGGCGGGCCGAGGCGAGCACGACCTCAACGCCTTGCTCAATACTGGACTGAATCGCTCGGGCGGTGCGTGGGCTGATCGACTTGTCCGATCGCAGCAGCGTACCGTCGATGTCAATGGCGACCATGGCAAAAGGGCCGGGTGCATGCGTGTCTAGTGGACGATGATTCATTCGGTGCGTCTGGCTTGCGAGGGGTGCCCGCGTTGTGACGGGGAGCGGCTCGTTGCCGCTGTTCATTGTGTCGCGGGGTGGCTTGGTGGCTGGCCGTTCAACACAGCCACCACGTCCCGCACCACCCAACTCATGTTTAGCATCGCCTGGTGCGTGCGGGAGGCCAGGTGCGGCAGCAGCCGTACATTCGGCGTCCCCAGCAGCGGGTAATCCTCCGGGGGTGGCTCGGGGTCATGGACATCGAGCACCGCCCGCCCGCCGGCTTGCCGGACGCTCTTAGCCCACTGAGCCAAAGCGGTGTTATCAATGATTAAGCCTCGCGAGGTATTGATCAGCAAACACGTGGGTTTGAGCTTTGCCAACGCCGCGGCGTTGATCAGGTGGCGGTTTTCCACTCGGCCGTCGGCGTGGATGCTTACGACATCGCTTTGGCTATAGAAGCGGTCCTTATCGACATAATCGAACGGGTAGCCAACCCCGTCGCGGAGTTCGGCTTCGGGCAAAATATCGTTGACGAGCAGTTTCATGCCCATGGCGTGGGCCATGGCCCCTAACCGCCTGCCTATGGAGCCAAAGCCGAGTAGGCCCAGCGTTAGGGAATCCATCTGTTGGCCAACAAGGTCTTTTCGCATTTTGTGGAACCGGTCGGGGCTGATGTGCTGGTTGAAGCCCGCACGGGGGCGCAACTCGTCGAGCATGAGGGCAAGGGTGTACTCGGCGACGGCTTGGGTGTTGGCGTCGGGGGTATAGACGACTTCGACGCCACGCTGGCGGCACGCAGCCAAATCGATGTTGTCCAGCCCCACGCCCGCGCGCCCCACGACCTTTAACCGTGGGGCTTGATCGAGCAGGCGTTGATCAACTTGCGTGTAGGTGCGCACGACCAGTGCGTCGGCATCGGCTAAGTAGGTGGCGAGTTGGGCGGTGTCTTCGTGGCTACACCAGTCGACCTGCGCGTGCGTGCTTAACCAATCGGCACAGGCGGGGTCGAGTGTTTCAGTGATGAGAGCCTTGAATGGTCCTGAAGGCGGGGGCATGTAACAGACTCACAGGCACGGTGACGCGTCAAGCCTCAACCGCTGCGTTGCAAAGACAGCCTGTCCGGCCTGTTACTTGTAGTATTCCGCGTTCTTTTCGATGAATGACGACCACTCACTAGGCAGGTCTTCCTCTGGGAAGATCGCCTTAACGGGGCATTCGTCCACGCACAAGCCACAGTCGATGCACGTGTCCGGGTCGATGTAGAGCATCTCGGCCGCCTCGTATTCGGGCTCGTCCTTGGTGGGGTGGATGCAGTCCACGGGGCACACGTCCACACAGGCGGTATCCTTGGTCCCGATGCACGGCTCTGCGATAATGTGAGGCATTGTTAAACCCTTGTCTTTAAAACGCGTGGCGTGTCATTCCGTTCGTAACGCAGCCACACTGGGTTGGCTTTTTGTAAGTATAGGTCAAGCGTGGGCAATGGCAAGACCGTTTTGGGGGTTTTCCGGTGCGTTATCCCGTCTATCGGCGTTTTGGGGTAACACATGCCTGCGACGGGGCTGGGAGGCGGTACAATCTCCCAATATGGCTAAGGCGAGGCAGACCATCCCGCGTGACCGGATCGTCGTTGGCGACTGTATCAAGACCATGGGCGCGTGGCCCGAGGGGTCGGTTGACCTGGTCTTCGCAGACCCGCCTTACAACATCGGCTACAGCTACGACCACTACGACGACAACCTAGCCCACGACGACTACGTGCGGTGGACGTGTCAATGGATCGACGGGGCGGCCCGCTTGCTCAAGCCATCGGGCAGCTTGTACATCTTGATCGGGGACGAGTTCGCCGCGGAGGTCCGCCTGCACCTGCGCCAACACGAGCAGTCGCAACACCTGATGTTCCGCAACTGGATCATCTGGCACTACACATTTGGGCAGAATTGCAAGATGAAGTTCAACCGCTCACACGCCCATCTGTTTTACGCGGTAGGCAGCGCGGCCCACGGGTGTGCCAACCTGATCAAGGATCAGCCGTTCACGTTTAACCGTGACGCGATCGCCGTGCCCAGCGCCCGGCAGACGACCTACGGCGATCGGCGTGCGAACCCCAAAGGCAAGCTGCCCGACGACACGTGGTATCTGCGTCCACAAGAAACCGACGAGGCCTGCTTCGGGCCCGACAGCGACACGTGGTATCAATCCCGCTTGTGCGGCACGTTCAACGAGCGCGTGCAGTGGCACCCCTGCCAACTGCCCGAGGCGCTGCTCGAGCGGGTCGTTAAGGTGTCGAGCAACGCCGGGGACTTGGTGTTCGATCCGTTCGCGGGCAGCGGCACCACGCTGGCGGTGGCGAGGCGCATGGGCAGACAATGGCTGGGCTGCGAATTGAGCAAAGACTACGCCGCTAAAGCGACGAAGCGGATCAACGCGACGGGCATCAAACCAAAGACCGACTCGGCGCCAACGACCCCTAGAATGCACGTCCAAGCCGGGGAAACTCTCTTTTCTGAAAGGGTAACAAAGTGAATCACAAAGCAGCGACCATCGCGGCTGTTACCGTGGCCGTGTTCGCTTATTTATTCTTCATGCAAAATGCTGCTTATACAGCAGACCAACCCGACACCACGCCTGCGCGGCAAGAGCAGACGGATGGCGATCCGGCAGCGGGCGGTGAAGCCTGTTCCACTTGTTGCGATATGTCCGGGAAAGACGCACAAGACCCAGCCGCGATAAAGGCAGCCGCGTCATCCGCCGTCGAATCCCCGTCAGAACCACCCAAAAGCGATGACACCGTCGACGCCAGCGGCGAGCAAAACTCGGCTGCCCGTGCTAGCGCATGGATAGAGCCAGCCGACCGTGTTGAATTCGACCTGGATTTCGAGATGACCAACCAAGACGGCACCACAGTCAGCTTGAAAAACTGGCTGGGGTCGCCCGCGGCGGTTTCGTTTATTTACACGCGGTGCCCCGACCCGAAGATGTGCCCGCTTATTACCGCCAGGATGGCTGGCTTGCAGCAAGATTTGGCCACGGCGGGGTTGAGCGATCAAGTCAAGCTGGCGTTGATCAGCTACGACCCGGTGTTTGATACGCCCGGCCGCCTAAAGCAATACGGCGAAGACCGCGGCATGAAATTTTCCGCGAATGCGATGGCGCTTCAGCCGAACCCCGACCGTTTCCGTGAGTTGCTACACGAATTTCAGATCGGCGTGAACTACCAGGCGGACGGCTCAATCGGTCACTTTATCGAGTTGCTCTTAATCGACCATCAGGGCCGGTTTGTGCGGGATTACCAGGGGCAGGTATGGGACAACGCCACGGTGATGGCTGATATACAAAAGCTCGTTGAGGAACAGGCCGCTACGCTGGCCCAATGAATCGGCACGGCTGCTTATACTGTAAGTAGGTTATTTATGGCGCCAAGCATTACGATTGTCGGTAACGGCTCAATGGCGACGGTTTGCGCGTTGCTGCTGGAGAGCCGTGGGTGTCGTGTCACGATCTGGGGCGCGTCGTCCGGCCATGTGGACGAATTGATCCAGACGCGAGAGAACCGCAAGTATCTGCCGGGGTACCGGATCCCCGAGTCGATCCGGCTGACCGCCGACGCCACGCAAGCGTTTCAAGAAGACCCCCAACTGATTGTCTCTGCGGTGCCCACGCAGTTTATGCGCAGCGTGTGGGAGCGGCTGGTGGATCGCGTGCCCAAGGGCGTGGCGATCGCGTCGGTGGCGAAGGGGATCGAAAATGAGACGCTGCTACGCCCCACGCAAATTATCGCTGACGTTCTGAACAGGAACAGTGACAACCCCGACGGCCCGGCGCGGCCGTTGGCAACAATCTCAGGCCCGTCGGTCGCGGATGAACTGGCTCGCTGTTTGCCCGCCACCGTCTGCGCCGCCAGCGACGACGAAGACTTAGCCAAGATGATCCAGCAAGTCTTCACGACCCACTGGTTCCGCGTTTATACGAATACAGATTTATTAGGCGTGGAACTGGCTGCGGCGACGAAGAACGTGATCGCGTTGGCAGCCGGTATCCTCGACGGGCTTCAGGCGGGCAACAACGCTAAGAGCGCGCTGCTATCGCGTGGTTTGGCGGAGATCACACGCCTGGGCGTGGCCATGGGCGCTCGTCAGGAAACGTTTTTCGGTATCGCGGGTGTCGGCGATTTAGCCACCACGTGCTTCTCCCCCACCGGCCGCAACCGCACGTGCGGAGAGCTATTGGGCAAAGGCAGAAAGCTCGAAGATGTCCTCAAAGCGGTGCCGGGCATTGTCGAGGGTGTGCCCACAACCAAGTCGGTGGTGACATTGGCTGAAAAGTACCGCGTGGAAATGCCCATTAACCAGGCGGTGTACCAGGTCTTGTTCAAGGGCTTGGACCCGATCGAGGGGATTAGCCAACTGATGAGCCGCAGCCTCAAGCCCGAGCGTGTGTGCTAGGTTGTGTGTGACTAGCCCTGGGTCAAACCGCCGCGACGATGTCCAAAATACCCGTCGCCGCCAGCACCAAGCTGACCACCCCGTTGAGCGTTAAAAAAGCCACGCTAATGTGGCGGGTGCCCGACCGCCAGACCAAGACGTGTTCCACAACCAGCAGCACGGCGACAACCCCGACGCCCAACGCGAAGCTGGTTCCCAGCACGTCGCTAGCCCGGCACAGCAAGACCAGCATGCCCACCGCCGCGGCGTGCAAAATTCTGCTGACCCAAAGCGCGGGCTCCACGTTCAGCCAAGCCGGCAGCGACAGCACCCCCGTCTTTTTATCGCTGTGCAGGTCTTGAAGCGCGTACAGAATGTCAAACCCCGCCACCCAACAGGTCACCATCCCCGCCAGCCAGTACACACCGGGCTTGGCGAGGTAGGCCGGATCTATGGCGATCGCGGCGGCGATCGGGCTTATCGCCAAGGCGCTACCCAAAAAGAAGTGGCACAGCCAGGTAAAACGCTTGGTGAAGCTGTAAACCCCCAGCCACGCCAAGACAAACGGCGAAAGGATCAGCGGGTATGCGTTACCGTCAAGCACCCAAAACCCAGCGGTCGCCGCGATAAAGGCTGCGGCGCAACACATCGCGGTGGCTAGCACAAACCCACTGCTGAGTTGTCCCGAGGGTATGGCACGGCCCGCGGTCCGTGGGTTGAGCCGGTCCAGGGAGGCGTCGGCCCACCGGTTGATCGCCATGGCCACCGTCCGCCCCAGCACCATGCACAACACGATTAGCCCCAGCGTCGCCGGTCCGGGCAGGCGGTGGGTTTCCCCAGCGGCCAGGAACGCCCCAAGCAGAGCGAACGGCAGCGCGAAGACCGAATGGCTTAACTTAATATCGCGGCCGAGAACGAACAGCCGAGCTAACAGGCTTGATGGGGTGGCGTGCAGTGTCACGGTCATGGCTAAATCAGTTTACCGGCAAGCGTGGGTTAAGACAGGTGGCCGCCTCGTGTGGCCGAAAAGGTAGATCGGAACGATCGCCCTATGTCAGTATGTCGTAGCGGGGGGCTTGGCCGCGGATTTGGCGGGGTCTTGACCCCACCGCACCTTCAACGTGTGCTCAACGCCCACGAGGTCCAGCACGCGTCCAGCGACAAAGTCCACAAGATCATCGATACCGCCGGGCAACATGTAGAACCCGGGGCTTGCCGGACAGACCACCGCCCCCGCCTCGATCGCGAGCTGCATGTTACGCGCGTCGGCTAGGCTGATCGGCATCTCCCGGTGCAGCAGAACCAGCCGGCGACGTTCTTTTAGCGTTACCGCCGCGGCGCGGTGCAGCAGGTTCCCCGCCGAGCCGTGTGCCACGGCGGACAGCGTGTTGGAAGAGCAAGGCACGATGACCATCCCGTCATGCAAAAACGAGCCGCTGGCGATGACCGAGCCGACGTCACGGTAGCTGTGCAGACGCAGCAGCCCATTCGCGGCCGTCAGGCGGTGATGATCATCTTTTTCATCAGGCTGCGGGTCGGTGCCCGCCAGGGCGTCGAGGTTCAACCCTTCCATGCCCAACTCGTCGTGGAGCATGCGCTGCCCCGTGGGCGAGGCCACCAAGTGCGTCTCAATCCCTGCGGATACCAACAGCCGGATCAGACGCTGGGCGTAGATCGCTCCGCTGGCGCCGCTGATGCCTATCACAATACGGTTGTTTCGTGCCATGCCGCCGCACCCTCAAAGCACACGGGTTCACGCAACGGTGCCGCCGTGTTACATGAATTATATAGGGTGTGGCGCGGAGCGGTGGTGGGCTTATTTTTTCTTCGTCTGAGGCTTAACGGTCAGCATCGCTCCGTCCTTCTTAAGCTTGAACGCAACAAGCTGTATTTTCTGATTGCTGAGTTTGAGAACGGGATCGAACGACTTGCCGTCGAACGCTTCTTTGATTTTCGCGGCGGTCTGGGCAAATTTCGACTCGCTCTGGCTGTTCTGCAAGACCGAACTAGCCGCCTGAACGCCGGGCAGCTTCAGCCGCCCGCCCCGGACCGACATGACCCGTGTTGTGGCCTGGCCGCTATCAATGACCACCTCGCACACGATACTCATAATTTGGCGGATCGGTGGTTTTACGACTTTGAACGCGATGACAAGGTTTTCCCCTTCGACCGCAAGCATCGGGCTTTCCACAAAGGGTGGAATCCGAATGCCCTGGTTGCCTGCCCAGTCCGTCAGCCGTTGATCCATCCAAGCGTTCATCTCGTCCGTGGTTAGGAATATGTCCTGTTCAGTGGCTTGAGGATCGCCTGCTCGTTGGACGCCGGGAGGCGAATCTCCTGCGGTCATGATCTGCATACCGCCGCCGGTGCCTTGGGCCTGGTGAGCCGAGCCGCTGGCGAGATTGAGCTTATTCAGGAGTCGTTGCTCGATGGATTCAGCGATTGCCATCCGTTGAGCGGGAGTTGTTTGTTGGAGGTATTCACGACGCTCTTGCCAATAAACCGGCTCAGATTTCCACATCCAGTAGGCCCACAACCCACACAGACCGGTAACAACTGTCAACAGCAGAAAAATCTTGCCGAAAGTCATTTTTGGCTTTTGCATCGGCGAATCGCTCCTGGGCTAATCTGCTTTAAAGATAGATCAAGACAGGTGTTTGCGACACGAAACTATTCACGGATTCGTCGTTTGTGTCATCGGCTACCCGTAGCGATGACGTGAGCGTCAGTAAGCGTTACCCTCAGGCAGTGTTTACACGGACCGGTTTATCTTCGGCGAAACGATTCGGACGATGAAACCAACAAAGCGGGTCGGCAAATTCCAGGATAATAACTTCTACCGCGTTCCGGGCTGAGGCTGACGCGTTTTCGTCATTACGTGCAAGTTAGCCCGTCTTGACGCGACAGCGAAAGATTACTCCTCGGCTCACGCCTTGAGTAGGTTTTTCTTCTCCAGAACATCCAGCACCGCCTGGACTGACTGAGCGATTGAGTACTCGTGGGTGGGCAGGTGTAGCTCCGGGTTTGTCGGGGCTTCGTATGGATCGTCGATGCCTGTGAAACCCTTGATTTCCCCGGCACGGGCTTTCTTGTAGAGGCCTTTGGGGTCGCGCTTCTCGGCTTCTTCTAGCGGGCAGTCCACGAATACCTCGATAAAAGGCAGTTTTGCGTCGTCGTGTAGCTTGCGCACCTTGTCGCGGTCGGCGGTGTAGGGGCTAATGAAACTGGCGATGGTGATGATCCCCGCGTCGGCGAACAGCTTGGCCACTTCACCGATACGACGGATGTTTTCGGCCCGGTCGTCGGCGCTGAAGCCTAGGTTGTTATTCAGGCCGTGGCGGATGTTGTCCCCGTCGAGGCGGTAGGCGTGCTTGCCTTGTTTGAGCAGAACCTGCTCAAGGGCGACGGCGACGGTGCTCTTGCCGCTGGCGGACAAGCCCGTCATCCAAACGGTGACGCCTTTCTGCCCGAGGTTCTTGTGCCGCTCCTGGGGGTCGACGGCACCGTCGTGCCAGGTAATGTTAGTAGCTTTCTGCTGATTCATGGGTTGGTTCCTTCTCCAAAGCGGGTTTGGGGATGATGGGTATTTTTACAGGCCGTTTACACGTAAACTCATATCGTAGCTAAATCTTCCGTCGTCGAAAAGTGCCGGGTGAAAGGCTGCGGTATAGCGCGATTGAGTGAGGGCTGACGGGGCTTGGGGGAGTAATTTTTCACGGAGTCATGGCCATCGGCCCGGCTCTGGTATTCCTGTCGGCTGTGATAGCCGATAACCCTTATTGACGCGTGCTTAGGGCCGCGTCGGGAAGGGGTTTGCGGTGGAAACGAACCTGTTAATGCTGTCGGTGCTGCTGGGGTCGGTCGGGATGGGCATGTTTATCTACGGCAAGAAGCAGCAACGGTACGTACACCTGGGGGCCGGTATCGCGTTGATGGTATGCCCCTATTTTATCCCCAGTGTGTTGGGGCTGTGCGTGGTGGGCGTGCTCCTGATTGTCGTGCCATTTTTATTGGGGTGAAGGCGTCTGTATGATGGTGGCAGGAACTCGCAGGCTCGCCTGCCTGACATGTTAAAAAGCACTGCATACAGTCTTAAGCTGTGTAGTGGCGCCCGGCAATGTTTCATCGTTTACAGCGGCTATAATCACTAATGACTTCTATCACACCATCAACGGCGGATTTACTTGCGGCTATCGTCGAACGCGACCTTCACGGCATCAAGAAGCGGCTAAAGGCCGGTGCGGACGTCAACGCTGAAACCGCCTCTGGCCACACAATGCTCCACGCCGCCGCGACCGGGGACGCGGCGGAAATCGCCGGGTTCCTGATCGAGCAAGGGGCCGAGGTCGATCGGAGGGACAGATTCGGCAAGACCGCGTTGCACTGCGCAGCCAGAAAAGGACACGTCGGGGTCGCCAGCCTGCTCATCGACAAAGGGGCGTGCGTCAACGCCATGGCTAAGAACGGCTCTTTCCCACTGGATTGGGCGATCAAGTTTGACCACAACGAAGTGGCGGACCTGCTGCGTAAACGTGGCGGCAAGACCGGCAAAGCGTTGAGATAAAGACAACCGCCCGGCTCATCCACCAGCACGACACACCAAAAAACACTACGCAGCCTCCGACTGTGTAGAAACGCTCGCCCTCCGCTGTCGGCACAACCAACATGCGCAAAATACACCTTGCCCAGCGTGAGATTACTGCCGACGTGTGTATTTGATTTCCATCATTTTGAATTCTTTGCCGTCGGGCGTGGACTCGTAGCTTTCCATCGTCCAGTGGTCGTGGTCGATATAGGTCTCTACGGTTTTGGAGTGTCGCGTTCCGTTCATGATGGGGCAGGAATATTCGGTGGCGTAAGTGATTGTCTTGCCATCGGCGGAGGCGGAACCCTCGGCGTTCATAATCCCGGTGCCCATGCTGTCTAACCAAGTGGCGACGTATTTTTTCTTGATGTTGTCGTAGCCGGCGATGCCGATGCCCAAAAATTCTTGGCCGTGGAAGTTGCCCGTGACGCTGTCTTTGATGAACCTCCCGCCGAGGATGAGTGTGGACTCACAAGTGCCTGCGGACTCACTGGGCGGGGCGTCGGGGGCCATCCACATCGTGATCGTGTAGTCCCAAGTGCCAACTCGCTTAGCGAGGAGTGCATGCTCGGGCCCCAGCGCGGCGTAGGCTTCGAACCGCTGCATCATCTCTTGTTGTTCTGGTGACATGGGCGGGGCGTCTTCGGCAACAACCCGGGAGGTACAAACGGTCGCGACAAACACGAAGGCGAAAGCGGGAAAAAACATGCGGGGTTTCATCGGGGTCTCCTTAGTGAAAACGATTCAAGATGTATATTGTCTGGATGGATAGGCGAATTGTAAAGGGTGAAAAAACAAAAAAGGCACAGTATAGGCTAAGCCCATACCATGCCTTTCTTTGCACTGTTTCGGCGCACTTCGTTAAGCCGAATTATTCCGGGTCATTGGGGTCGTTAAACAGCGCCCCGAGGTTGATGCTGCCGTGCCCGTTCTGCGGGTAGTTGTCCGCGGTATTGTCTTTCGGGTTGAGGTTCGACGCGGTATCGTCGGGCGGAAACAGCACCAGCGACCGCAGAAACTCCAGCACCGCGTGCTGACGGTCGTCATCCAGATTTTTGTAATTCCGTTTCGACTTCCTCGCCTCACCGCCGTGGCGGCGGATCACCGCGTCCAGGTTGATGCTACGCCCGTCGTGGCCGTACGGCGCGGTAGAACCCACACCCCACAACGGCTCGGTGATAAACTCTTTCTGGTACGTCCCGTCAAAGTTACGCTCCCAGAAACCCTCGCCAACGTCGTGACGCTTGAAGTCCGTGTAAATCCCCTCGACCATAAACGGCTGTAGCGCCGGCTCCTTGAGCGTGGGGTGTCCCACACCGTCGTCGGTCTCTACATACTTGGCCACCGCGGTCGCGAACAGGTTGTTGAACGCCACCACCCCGTTTTGACGGTCGTATTGTGTCACCACGTCAGCCACGCGCCGATCCCGCTCGATCTGCAAATCCGGGATGTGGCACTCCGCGCAACCAATCTCATTGAAAACCCGAGCCCCTTTCCTGGACAGTTCGGTCTGCCGATACGTCCCCGGCCGGAAATAATTCAACAAGTAAAACTCCATGTGGTCCACGATTGAAACAGGTATTTCGTCCGTCACGCCGTCGCCGTCTGAATCATCAAACGGCTGGCTAACGGGCGGGCCCTCGATGGTGTCCAGCGACCCGCTAAGCACCATGCCAGATGGCGTGACAACGTCCTGCCCCGACGACGCGGCTAGCAAGTCCGGGTCCGGCGACTCTAGCCCCATCTCCGCATTGAACGCGCCGACAAGAAACTCGCGGATCGAAATAGTCCCCCCCTCAGCGAAAAACGGCCGGACACGCAGGTCTTCATTCACACCCTCCACCCGCGACAGGTCTAACTCGCCGTTGGGCAACGCCGTGATCCGCCCGTAGTAGACCCCCTTGCTCTTGAGTCTCCTCGTGATTGCCGTCTGTCTATCATGCGCCAATTGGATCGCGTTATCCCTGATCCTGCGCAAGTCTTGCGTAATTTCATCGGCGAGCATCTCCTGCAAGCCCAACCCGAAAAGATGCGGCGCGTCGCGGCTGTCGGGGCGGGTGAACACGTCGCCGCCGAAGCCCGCCGACCCCCTAGGCCGGCCGTGGCACGCCGCGCAGCTATCGGCCAGACCCGCAACAATCGATTGGTCCACGCCGATGTCCCCGTGCCCGTCACTCGTGCGAGGCCCCATCCCCTGTTCGAGGGTGAATTTACGCTGGAACACCTGCCTGCCTCGCCGGATCGAGCGGAACGGGTCTCGCTTGATAATAAACAGCGATGAATCAAACGTATTGATATCACCGCGCCCCGCCCCGATCTGCTCTTGATACGTCTTCTTGATCCCCTCATTTAACGCGTTGGGCGTTTGCTCAACATCGCTTAGTTGGGCGTTGGCTGACACACAAACAACACTTGCCACAGACACAGCGACACATCCCTTGATGAGTTTCATCCTGGTCTCCTCTCAAATTAAATTTTCTAGCGGAACGGTATCGCCGGCGGGGGCTTACCCACAACAAGGTAGGTCTAACGATGTAATTCTACAGGCACTCAAAAATTCTGTCAACGATTTTTTCGCAGAATAATGACTCTCCGCGCGACACATCAACTAACACTACTATCAAAGACGTAACCAAAGACGGGTACCTCACGCCGTGCTTCAAAAAAATTCTTGCCCATACACGGATACGTTTGCGGTGAACGAATCCAACTAGAGCATCTTGTGTAAATAATCTCCACGGCATCTCCGCGTAGGGCAGGTCATTGACCTGCCTTTTTCTTGGCGGCACGGAGTAAAATGACGCCATTTGCTCCAAGATTGAGCCTGATAAATTTCAACCAATCTTGTTAACGTTGACACCCACCGCTTAAAAAAATCTTTCAGTCTTTACTTCACCTTCGCCAACTCAGCGAGCACCACCGCGTGCGTCCGGCAGCCCAGCGTGAAATTATCGAGATTGAATTTCTCGTTGGGTGAGTGGATGCAGTCGTCGTTGAGGCCGAAGCCGATCAGAAGCGTGTCGATGCCCAAAAGCCGCTTGAAATCCGCCACGACCGGGATGGTCGCCCCCTCGCGCACCAACACGGGCGCTCGCCCGCTGCTCCGCTCGATCGCCTTAGCCGCCGCCGTCATGTACGGCGATTCGGAATCCACCACCACCGGGTAGGCCTGCCCAAATGACGTGATCCGCCAACGGCTGCCGTGCGTGTCTTGTGATTCCAGCCATTGCGTGAACGAATCGGCGATCTTGCCCGGGTCCTGGTTGGGCGCTAGCCGGAAGCTCACCTTAGCGCCGGCGAAGCTGGGGATGATGGTCTTCGCCCCCGCGCCGCCATACCCGCCATACAAACCGTTGATGTCACACGACGGGCGTGCCCACTTGCGCTCAAGTGTGGTGTAACTCGCCTCACCGAAAGGCCGTTCAACACCGACCTGCTCAAAAAACTTGCCTTCGTTGAAGTTCAGCTCCGTCCAGCGTTCGTGCTCGTCTTCGGTTAGGTCCAGCACATCGTCGTAAAAGCCGGGGATGGTCACGCGGTGCTTGTCGTCGAACAGCTTCCCAAGTACGGCTGTAAGCGTGTTGGCGGGGTTCGCCAGTGTCCCGCCATACATGCCGCTGTGCAGATCGCGGTCGGGGTTGTGCAACTGAACGTCGAAGTACAGCAAACCCCGCAGGCCGTACGTAATCGCAACGGTCTTCGCGTCCCACATAGTGGTATCACTGACAATCGCGACGTCGGCCTGCAAGTCATCGCGGTGGGCTTCAAGGAACGGGGGCAAGTGGACACTGCCGCACTCCTCCTCGCCTTCGATCAGCACGGTCACCGCTAGCGGCAGATCGCCGTGCGCCTGCTTCCAAGCGCGCAGCGCCTCGAGGAAACAGCAGACCTGGCCTTTGTCATCGCTGGCGCCGCGCGCGTGGATGGCCCCGTCTCGAACAGTCGGCTCAAAAGGCGGCGTGACCCAAAGCTCCAGCGGGTCGGGCGGCTGCACGTCATAGTGACCATAAAACAAAACGTGCGGCACGCCCTTAGGCGGTGTCTTGCCGTAACTTTTCGCCAGCACGACCGGGTGGCCTTCGGTCTCGTGCACCTGCGTCTTCAAGCCGATATCCGTCAACGACTGGCCAACCCACTGGGCCGCTTGGTTAATTTCAAACGCGTAAGCGGGGTCCGTGCTCACGCTGGGGATGGTCAGGAACCGCTTAAGACGCTTGATCGCCTGCTCCTGATCCTTTTCAAGAAATTTCAAAACATCTTTGATAGGCATGACTAAAGGGTCACTTTCTTGTGGTCTGAATTTCAACCCGCCCCGCGTCGGTCACACGGATCGGGTAGGTTGGCAGCGGCAACTCCTCGTAAGGGAAATCGGTGTTGCGTCCACTGAAAACGTCATACGCGTAGGCGTGGTAGGCGCAGGTCAACACTTTGCCTCGCAACTCCCCGTCGATCATGGGCTTGCCCGCGTGCGGGCAGGCGGGGTCCACCGCGGCAAGCTTCCCGTCGGCGTTGCAGACGATCACCTGCCTGTCCTCGGTGGACACACACCGCATCGTCCCCGTCGGGAATTGGTCGGTCGGGCCGATGTCGATCCACTTGGCCATGACGGGTGAGTACTCTACGATGCGAATGGTGAATGATGACCCCAGAGTTTAGCCAATATAAAGACACTCTGTCACGGCTGGCTCTTGAGACGCTCGACGCGTCCAACGCTGGCCAAGCCCCGCCACAGCCACCCCATGCGGAAAATATTAGGCTCACGGTGCCTGCGGCGGTGCTGCTGCTAGACAATCAGCCGGAGATGTACCCGGCGTTGTCTCAAGGGGTTAGCAAGCTCGTCCAGGTCGCCGGGGGCACGCCTGGTCAGCCCAAACAGGCATGGCCCAAACTAGCCGACCCCGCCGGGCATTACCGTGACGAGTACTGGCCGTTGGCCCTGCACCTGCACTTGGCGGCATTCCGGCTGAGATACGAGCAGTTGCCCACACAAGTCTGGAGCGCCTGTGAAGACGCCCTACCCACCGCCCTCGAACCAACACGATGGATCGAAAACCATACGCAGGCACCACCACCACCCCATCAAACCGCTCTGCTGCTTTGGTCCGCCCTGTGCTTGTTAGAGTATGCGCTGCTGTCTAGCCGCGACGTGGACCTCGATATTGTCGACGCAGCCGTCCACCGCGTGGTTAGCCACCCCGGACCCGGCGGGTCTCTGCACCCACAAGCAACCGCCGCCACCCCCGGCAAACCCCAACAAGAAGAATCGCTCGACGCATGGACCTACCGCGAGTTATGTGGCCTACACGCCCTGGCAAACCTCGCGGCAACCAGGAAAAACCAAGCATGGGCACAGCGCGTCGAACAGATCGCCCTGTACCACTTAGAGCACACACAGCCGGACCACACCACCACCCAGCCGTGGGCGTTGTTCGCTTTTCTCTGGTCGCCCAAGACGCGTACCTTCGCCCAGCAGCAGCTCCACGACACCACCGCCCACGCCGCCGCCAACAGCGGGGTTGGCGTGGGGGCTGTAGCGGGTATGCTGCTAGCCGACGCCGCCGCGACGATCGCGGCCTTTTGATTGATCCGCCGTACCGAAAGTGATTGAGGGACCTCCATAAATGGCATTGCACATGAGAAAGCATCTATTTGTATGGTTGTTTGGTACTGCGATAGGAAGCGCCGCCGCGATCGCCGCCGACAGACCGGAAATCCGCACCGCACCCCCACCACCGCGCGCCGCCCAGACTCAACCCGCCACCCAAGACGCGCCCGCACCAACAACCCAGCCCCAGCAACAGCCGACCCAGCCAGCCGACCCGGCGTTACCAAGCACCGCGTCAAAAACCGAGCCCGCCGATCCGCCCACCCCCACCGCAACCGACGCCCCGGTCAACCATACAGCCGCCCCCCCACCCGACGCCGCCAAACCGACCGCCACCGTAAAGCCCGACCTCGAAGCGCTCCGCACGCAAGTAAACGCCCTGCTCGTCGCGCTACAAACCGCCAACGCCCCGGAACACGACCAGATCATCAAGCAACTCGACCAGATCATTGCTCAGTGCTCCAACACGCCCACGCTCCTGTCCAACCCTGACCTCCAACTCGAAGCCGCCGCCATCGCCTTGCAGGTCCACCACACCCTGTCCTTGCAAGCCAAAGACCTCCAAACCGCCCACGACCGGATCAGCCGCCTCCAAGCATTGGCGTGGAAGGTCAAAAAAACTAACAGCCCCGCCGCCTCCGTCTTGGGAGACTATTGGCTACTTCAAGCAGCCATGTTCGACATCCACCGCGCCGAAACCGAAGCAGACGCCCGCCAGCGCCTGACCATCGAACGCCTGGAAAAATTTATTGAAGAACACACACCCCCCACTAGCGATCAACACAACCCACAAACCGCCACCCACCAATCAATACTAACCAACATCAAGCTGGCCCTTCTAGGCCTGTACGACCACCGCGGCATGAGCGCCCAAGCCCGCCACCTCGTCAACGAATT
Organism: Phycisphaeraceae bacterium; assembly: GCA_029260715.1. Classification (GTDB taxonomy): domain Bacteria; phylum Planctomycetota; class Phycisphaerae; order Phycisphaerales; family Phycisphaeraceae; genus OFTM12. The sequence goes on from JAJDCS010000009.1 coordinate 47,343, forward strand.
GCAACAGAGCCTGGACTACGACGACCCCACACAGCAATACCTAAACGACTGGTTCGGCTACTGCACGGTCATCGGCCAGCACTTCGACGCCAAGCTCATGACAAACCATGGGCAATCATGGGCCAGCCAAGCCCATCGCGGCCGGACCGTCTTGCTCCACTTCTGGTCAGACGCCATCGAACCCTCGGTAGAAGCCGTCGAGAGCCTCAAAACCCAATACCCCGACCTACACAGCCGTGGGCTGGACGTGCTGTCCGTCCGTGTCGGCCCCACCGACGCACCTCAGCCCCAAACCCTCACCACCGATTGGCCCACCTGCGCTGAGCAAAACAGCCGGGCAAGCCTCAGCACGCTGTTCCACATCCGAAGCCTGCCACGCTTCGTGCTCATCGACCCGCATGGCAAAGTCACCGCCATCGCCGCCAGCCTCAGCATCCTTGAGCAGGCCCAGCCCCTGCTCGCCGACCCCGCTGATGACAGCGCGGTTCCCATTATCGGCTCGCCCCCAAATACCCCCACGCAAAACGACTAGAAAAGCGGCGGTATCGCCTTAGAATTCCGATACATAAGTAGAGAGCGTGATTCAATCTCCAACGATCCGCGTAAGGCTTTACCATGACCGAAAATAAGAAACTGATCGATTGGGTCGACCAGATGGCGAGCATGTGCAAGCCCGATAGCGTCCACTGGTGTGACGGCTCAGAGTCCGAATACGACGCCATGGCCCAAAAACTCGTCCAGGCCGGCGCGTTCATCAAGCTTAACGAAGCCAAGCACCCCAACAGCTACCTCTGCTGGTCAGACCCCGCCGACGTCGCTCGCGTCGAAGACAGAACCTTCATCTGCTCCCAAAAACAAGAAGACGCAGGCCCAACCAACAACTGGTGCGACCCCAGCGAAATGAAAACCCGCCTCACCGGCCTCTTCACCGGCGCCATGCGTGGCCGAACCATGTACATCATCCCATTCAGCATGGGCCCCGTCGGCAGCCCCATCGCGCGCATCGGTGTCCAACTCACCGACTCGCCCTACGTCGTCTGCAACATGCGCATCATGACCCGCATCGGCCAACCCGTGCTCGACACCCTTGGCAACGAAGACTTCGTCCCCTGCCTCCACTCCGTGGGCTACCCACTGACCGACGGCAAGAAAGACGTGCGCTGGCCATGCGACGCCAAAAACAAATACATCTGCCACTTCCCCGAGACCCGCGAGATCTGGTCCTACGGCTCGGGCTACGGCGGAAACGCACTGCTAGGCAAAAAGTGCTTCGCACTGCGCATCGCCTCAGCCATGGCTCGCGACCAGGGATGGCTCGCCGAGCACATGCTCATACTCAAGCTCACCTCCCCACAAGGCGAAGTGAAGTACATCGCCGGCGCCTTCCCAAGCGCCTGCGGCAAGACCAACCTCGCCATGCTCACCCCCACCATCCCCGGCTGGAAGGTCGAAACCGTCGGCGACGACATCGCCTGGATGCGCTTCGGACCCGACAACCGCCTCTACGCCATCAACCCAGAAGCAGGCTTCTTCGGCGTAGCGCCCGGCACGAGCATGTCGACTAACGCCAACGCCATGGCCGCCTTAGCCAAAAACTCCATCTTCACCAACTGCGCCCTGACCGACGACAACGGCGTCTGGTGGGAGCAGATGACACCCGAGCCGCCCGCCCACCTCAAAGACTGGCACGGCCGCGACTGGGCGCCCAACACCGGCGTCAAAGCCGCCCACCCCAACGCCCGCTTCACCGCACCAGCCGCACAGTGCCCCGTCATTGCACCCGAGTGGGAAGACCCCCAGGGCGTGCCCATCAGCGCCATCCTCTTCGGCGGCCGCCGCGCCGGCGTCGTGCCCCTCGTCAACGAAGCACCCACCTGGCAATACGGCACCTTCCTAGGCTCGATCATGTCCAGCGAGAAAACCGCCGCCGCCGCCGGCAAAGTCGGCGAGCTGCGCCGCGACCCCATGGCCATGCTCCCATTCTGCGGGTACCACATGGCCGACTACTGGGCACACTGGCTAGAAATGGGCAACAAAGGCGGCGACCACATGCCACGCATCTACTACGTCAACTGGTTCCGCAAGGACATCACCGGCCGCCTAATCTGGCCCGGGTACGGCGAAAACAGCCGCGTCCTCAAGTGGGTCTTCGAACGCTGCGCCGGAAAAGCCGACGCCGTCCAAACCCCCATCGGCAACCTCCCCGCACCAGGCTCACTCGACATGACAGGCTTAAACATCTCCAGCAACGACCTCAAACAACTGCTCACCGCCGACACCCAAGGCTGGCTAGCCGAAATCCCCGACATCAAAAAACACTACGCCAAATTCGGCGACAAACTCCCCCAAGGCCTACGCCAAGAACTAACCAACCTCGAACAACGCCTAACAGCGGCGAAGCGGATGTCGGCGTAAAAAAAGTAGGGTGTGCTTCAGCACACCACTCCGAAATTCTTTGATCCACCACTGCTAAAACACGCCCGACTGGCCATATCATTGAGCGATGCCTGATTACCGCCGCCGACACGTCCCGGGCGGAACTTTTTTCTTCACGCTCGTAACCGCCCAAAGAGCCGCTTTCTTGTGTCACCCCAAGGCCCGCCGAATTCTCCGACTCGCCCTGCGTGCTTGCCAAGCCGAATACCCATTTGAAATGATCGCTACCGTACTGCTCCCGGATCACCTGCACACGATTTGGGCTTTACCTCAGGACGACAGCGATTACGCCATACGATGGAAACGGATCAAATCTTCTTTCACACGACAATGGCTAGCCTCGCACGGACAGGAACAAACCGTAAGTGCCTCAAAACAGCGTCACCGCAACCGCGGCGTTTGGCAGCGGCGGTACTGGGAACACGCCATACGCGATGAGGCTGACCTAGCCAAACACTTCGACTACATCCATTACAACCCTGTGAAACACCGTCTGGTGGAATGCCCCAGCCAGTGGCCCCACTCCAGCTTCCATCAATGGGTCAAACGCGGCTGCTACGATGAACACTGGTGCTGCCCACAAGCAGGCGAGACGTATACTCCGCCCGACTTTAGAGACATCGTCAACAGCGTCCGGGAATAAAGAGGTGTGCTAAAGCACACCCTACTAACCTATAATGCCTTTATGTCTAAACTGAATGATCCTATCGCCGTAGCTAACTTTAATCTCAGAGCCAACACTCCAGAGTTTTGGACCTGCGATGCCGATGCATTACATCGAGCAGTCGATCGTCTTAAACCTTACGAGCCGATACGTCGAAGCATGGATGAATCGATTCCATCAGACGACGCATTTGAAAATTGTGACCTCGCAGACCATGGACTTAACAAAGTAATTTTGATGCTTCAGGGGATGTGCTTAGAAACATTAATGAAAGCCATCATTGTTAACGCAGGACTAGCGGTAAGCACTGGCGGCAAACTTAATTTTCCGAACGTCGCAATGAGCCATGAACTCAAAAACTTTGCTGAATATTTGAGTACTAAAAATCTTGCTACATTCGATACCCAGGAACTTCGATTCCTAGAGGAGTTGTCTGTTTTTATTGAAATGGGACGTTACCCAACGGGAAAGGATGTCAACCGCAAAGATTTAGGAATATATACAGCCCCAAGCGGCAAAATAGGCATTCCAGTATACCCCGCGATTCCCGGTGCAGATAAGATATTTGAAAGAATATTCTCGCGCTTAAGAACGACTCTACGGAGCTTTAATTGGGTAGGGTGTGCTTCAGCACACCACGATCCGAGCGGGGGCTGAGACTGCGCTTGGTAACCCGCCCCCTCACGCCGCGTACGTCACCGCCCTTACCGCCTCGCAGATCTTCCGCACGTTCGGCAGCATCTCCTGCTCCATCGCCCGGTTGTACGGCGCCGGCACGTCTTCGTTGTTCACGCGGACGATCTTGTTGTCCAGGTCATCCATGGCCCGCTCGTACACCTGCATCGCGATCTCCGCCGCCACCGACGCGAACGGCCAAGTCTGGTCAACGATCACCAAATAATTCGTCTTTCGCACACTCGCCACGATCGTGTCGATGTCCAGCGGGCGCACCGTGCGAGGATCGATCACCTCACAGAAAATGCCCTCCTTGGCTAGCTCAACAGCCGCCTGCAGCGCGAAGTGTACCGGCCGACCCAGCGCCACCACCGTGCAGTCGCTGCCCGGCAGCTTCACGTCGGCTTGGCCGAAGGGGATGGTGAAGTCCTCCTCCGGCGGCGGCACCGGCCCGCGAAAACCCAGCAACCGCTCAGACTCCAAAAAGAACACCGGGTCGTCGTCCCGGATAGCCGTCTTCAACAACCCCTTCGCGTCGTAAGGCGTAGAAGGGATCGCCATCTTCAACCCCGGCACCGACGCGAACATCGACTCGACCGACCAAGAGTGCGTCGAGCCCAACTGCCCGCCGGCCCCGTTGTTGCCACGGAACACGATCGGCACCGGGAACTGTCCGCCGGACATGTACAACATCTTCGGCGCGTTGTTGATGATCTGATCCGCCGCCACCAAGCAAAACGACCAACTCATAAACTCGATGATCGGCCGAAGCCCGTACATCGCCGCGCCGATGCCAAGCCCCGAAAACCCCGTCTCGCTGATCGGCGAATCCACGACCCGCCGTGCGCCGAATTGATCGAGCATGCCCTGGCTTACTTTGTACGCGCCGTTGTACTCAGCCACCTCCTCACCCATGAGGAACACGCGCTCGTCGCGCACCATCTCCTCACACATCGCCTCGTTCAAAGCCTCGCGGTATTGGATCTGTCGCATGGCGGTCATGGTTCTATTCTGACTATTAACAGTTAAGTAGCCCAACAGCGAGCACGCAAAACGATCCGCCTGCATTCGCCATTAAGTCGATTGACCCTCTTCGGAATCGGTGAGCATAATCGGCAACTGACCCAGCTTGTACGGGCCGTACGGCTGCGAATAAACGTCGGTGAACATCTCTTCCTGGACATCCGGCTCGGGCGATTCGTTGGCGTATTTCACCGCGTCCAGCGCCTGCCGCTTGGCCTGGTTGTCCAGCTCGTCAACCTGCTCTTGCGTGGCACGCCCGGATTCGACCAAGCTATTGACCAGACGGTTGATCGGGTCACGCTCTTCGAACGTGGTCACCTCATCCTTCGTCCGGTACTTCTGTGGGTCGGACATCGAGTGGCCCTTGTACCGGTACGTCTGGCAATCCACAAACACAGGCCCGGACTGCCCCGACCGGATCGCGTCGCCCAGCCCCTTGAAGCAGTCGTACACCGCCAACACGTCCATCCCGTCACACCGGGCGAACCGCATGCCGTACGCCGTCGCCTTGACCGACAAATCTTCTGCGCCAGCCGTGCCGCGCGCGATGTGCGTGCCCATTGAATAGCTGTTGTTCTCCACCACAAAAATGATGGGCAGGTTCCAGATCGCCGCCAGGTTCATCGACTCGTGAAACGCCCCCTGGTTCAACGCCCCGTCGCCCAGGAAGCAGGCACACACCTTCGGCTCTTTCAGGTATTGAATCGCGAACGCCAGCCCCACCCCCAGCGGGCACTGCCCGCCCACGATCGCGTGCCCGCCGTACATGTGCCGCGGCTTATCGAAAAAGTGCATCGACCCGCCCTTGCCCTTGCTGCAACCGGTCACCTTGCCGAACAGCTCAGCCATGGCGTAGTTCGGATGCATGCCCCGCGCCAGGGCGTGCCCATGGTCGCGGTAGCTGGTGATAATCGGGTCTCCCGGTTGCAACCCCGCCACAGAGCCCACCGCCACCGCCTCCTGCCCAATGTACAGGTGGCAGAATCCGCCGATCTTGGCCTGCTGGTAGCTCTGGGCGCACCGCTCTTCGAAACGCCGGATGGCCATCATCTGCGACAGCATCCCCAGCAACGCCTGGGCGTCGAGTGAGTCAGACAAGCGAGCGGCTTTGTTCTGGCTGGTCACGGTGGTCATGGAAACACGAGGCCCCGGTTGGCCCAAGACGGTCTAAGACACCGCGCCTGACAGCATGCAGGCGCGCGGCGATCCCGATCAAGTCCTATATCTCGAATCGTCATACACGCTACAAAAGTTTAGAACCACCGCCGGATCGCGACAAGTTCACACCGCCTCCCAGCACGCCCGGATAACGGCACAAGATGCGGACAACCACAGGCCACCACACCCGATAGCGTCCGAATCGCTCACATCAAACCCGGTGCCGCCTTGGCCACACGTCCCATTGCGATTAAACTCGCCGACCAATCGGGTGTGGCCGTCACCACCGATGCTCCCGTGGGCTTTGTAGCGTACTTGATCACCCACGCATACTCTGGACAGCTCATGGCAGCAATAAAAACGCCCCTCCAAGCCCTTGGCCGGAGTGTGAACGGTTGAACAGGGTCCTCACGAACGCACCGGCGGCTTTCAGGCTGATCTTGCTGGGCTTGACGATCCTAGGCCTGGCAACGTCGCCTTCGCCGGGCCAAGGGATCGACCTGCTCGGCCGGCCTGTGGGGGAGATCCAGGTCCAGGGGCTCATCAGCGTCCCCGAGCAGCTTGTTCATAATCAGGTCAGGCTCAGGCCGGGTTCGCCCTACGACGCACGCGTGGTCCAGGAAGACATCGTCCGCATCACCCACCTGGGCCGGTTTAAAAATGTCCAAGCCCAGGTCCAGCCCCAACCCGACGGGTCGGTCGTGGTCATCTACGTGCTCACCGAACAGCCGCTGCTCACCGCGGTAACCGTCCAGGGCAACAAAGCCATCCCCACCGAAGACCTCCTGGGCATGGTGGGGCTGTTGCCCGGCGACCCGGCCTTCGGACACCTGATCGACCGCGGCATCCACCAGATCCAATCCGCCTACGAAAAAGCGGGGTTCTTCTCCACCAGCGTGACCTACGACCAGCAACTGCTCGATGAAAAAGGCGAACTGGTCTTCAAGGTCAGGGAAGGCCCCAAAATCCGCATACGGCAGATGACCTTCCAAGGCATCGCCGCCTTCACCACAAAGCAGTTACGCAGCAAAATTAAATCGACGACATACATACCCATCCTGCGCCCCGGCGTGCTCAACCGCCAAGAGCTCGACAACGACGCCGCCAGGATACGCGAGTTCTACAACCAGCGGGGCTACCTCGACGCCCAGGTCGGCAGAAAGATCGACCTGTCACCCGACCAAAAAGACGCAGCCGTCACCTTCCTCGTCGACGAAGGCAGGCTCTACACCGTCAGCGCCATACGCGTCGAGGGCAACACCATTTTCAACACCACCCAGGTCATCGAGGCCATGCCCCTGAAAGTCGGCGACGTATTCACCACCCACCTGCTCGACAGCAGCCAACGGGCCCTGCGAGACCTTTACGGCACACTGGGGTACATTCAAGCTGGCGTCCAGATCGACCGCCTGTTCCACGACAAACTCCCGCAGGTCGAGTTGCTAGTCCGCGTCCGCGAAGGCAGGCCCTACCTCGTCGGCACGGTCTCCGTCCGTGGCAACCAATTAACCCAAGACAAGGTCATCATGCGTTCGATCCGCGGGCTGGGCCAAGGGCGCCGGTTCGACAGCGCGGGCATGCGAGCCACGGAACAAATGCTCAAACAGTCCAGCCTGTTCAGCGACGCCAAAATCACCATCCTCGGTGACCCCGAAGACGCATACCGAGACGTGCTGATCGAGGTGAAAGAAGCCAACACCGGCTCGCTGAGCTTCGGCGCCGGCATCAGCTCCGACGCCGGCATCGTCGGCGCCATCGACCTAATCCAGCGCAACTTCGACGTCGCCGACCCACCCGAGAGCCCCGGCGAATTCTTCACGGGCAAATCATTCCGAGGCGCCGGGCAATACTTCTCGCTAAGCCTGCAGCCAGGCGACGAGCTGAGCCGCTACGCCGTAAGCTTCCGCGAGCCGTATCTCCTCGATATGGACGTCTCACTCGACACCAGCCTGTTCTTCTTTGAACGGCAACGCGAAGACTGGGACGAGCAACGCTCCGGCGGCAGCTTCGGCCTGGGCAGACGGTTCGGGGACGTATGGTCAGCCAGTATCCGCTTCCGAGCAGAGGAAATCGAGATCAGCAACATCAACACCGACGCACCGATCGACGCCTTCCAAGTCCAAGGCGACAGCCTGATCACCTCCATCGGAGTCGTGGTCGGCCGCAACACCACCGACAACCGCATCTTCCCCACACGCGGCAACCGCATCCAACTTGAGCTGACACGAACAGGCGCGTTAGGCGGAGACTTCGACTTCACCCGCGTCAACCTCGAATTTAATCAGTTCTGGACGCTCGACGAAGACTTCTTCGGCCGAAGGACCGTCCTCAGCGCCCGCGTGGAAGTGGGCCATATCGTTGAGCAAGACGAAGCCCCGCTGTTTGAGCGGCTCTACGCGGGCGGCCACCGCGACTTCCGCGGCTTCCGCTTCCGCGGCGTAGGCCCACGCGGCATCCGCAACGACACCCGCACCGTAGGCGACGACCCGGTCGGCGGGGATTGGCTGTTGCTGTTTGGATTGCAGTACGACTTCCCCGTCTTCCAAGACGTCGTGCGAGGCGTGCTCTTCCTAGACACCGGCACGGTGCAGGACGACCTGGGCTTCGAGGAGTACCGCGTCTCAGCCGGAGCGGGCATCAGGCTCAAAATCCCGTTCCTCGGACAAGCACCGTTCGCCCTGGACTTCGCCGTGCCCATCGTCAAAGAACCCAACGACGAAACTCAAGTCGTCAGCTTCGACCTCGCCCTACCGTTCTAAATACGTCAAAACAATCCACAACCGTGTGCAAATCCCCACACGGGCAACGACACACCAGGTCGCTACAATGCCTGACCATGGATCAGATACACCGTCACCAATTAAGCAACGGCCTGTGGCTGGTGGCCGAGCCCATCGCCGGCGCCCAGTCACTGGCGATGTCGTTCTTGACACCCGCGGGCGTGGCGTGCGAGCCCGCCGACAGCCAAGGCGTAGCCACGCTGCTGGCGGAAATGGTCTGCCGAGGCGCGGGCGAACTAGACGCCAAAGCACACAGCGACGCCCTGGACCAACTGGGCGTGCAACGCGGCACCAGTGTCGAAACCATCCACACCCACCTGGGCGCGACCATGATCGGGCGAAACCTCGATCAAGCGCTGCCCTTGCTGGTAGACATGGTGCGCCGACCCAAGCTCAGTGAAGCGTCGCTGGCCCCCAGCAAAGACCTCGCCCTACAAGCGCTCGACGCACTGGAAGACGAGCCCCAACAAAAAGTGTTTTACGAACTCAAGCAGCGCCACCTGCCCCAGCCGTTTGGACGATCCGCCATGGGCAAGCGAGAGCACCTCGAATCGCTGACCCTCGACGGCCTACGCCAATACTGGCAACAAGCGTTTGTGCCGGGCGGCTCGGTGCTGGGCTTCGCCGGGCGGTTCGATTGGCCCAAGCTCAAAGACCAAGTCCAGTCACTCCTGGGCGATTGGCAAGGGGCCATGCCCGACCCCGCCGGGCAGGGCGGGTCACCGCGCGGGTATCAACACGTCATCGCCCAAAGCACGCAGGTACACATCGGCCTAGCGTACGAAGCCGTACCCGAAACCAACGAGCAAAGCATCCTCCAACGCGCAGCCGTCGCCGTGCTCAGCGGCGGCATGAGCGGACGCCTGTTCACCGAGGTGCGAGAGAAACGCGGGCTGTGCTACTCCGTGTTCGCCACCTACGGCGGGCAGAAGCAGTACGGCATGGTCCTGGGCTACGCCGGCACGTCCACACCCCGCGCACAAGAAACGCTCGACGTCCTCGTCGCCGAATTAAAACGCCTCAGCGACGGCATCGAACCCGACGAATTCCAACGCGCCATCGTCGGCATGAAGTCCCGCCTGGTCATGCAAGGCGAGTCGACCGGCGCCCGCGCCCACGCCATCGCGGCGGACCAATACATGTACGGCCGACCACGCAGCCTCGACGAACTGGCCGCCAAGGTCGACGCCATCACCCTCGACCAACTCAACCAGTACATCAAACAGCACCGGCCAGGCGACATGACCATCGTCACCATCGGCCCCGAAAAGCTAAACGTGTAAGCGTGGCGGCGTGTTAACTCGACCCTATCGACCCTAGCCATGAAAGTCTTAATCACAGGCGGCCCCACGCGCGAGCCCATCGACGCCGTGCGATTCATCAGCAACCGCTCCAGCGGGCGCATGAGCGTGGCGATTGCTCAGGCCGCCGCTGACGCCGGGCACGAAACAACACTGCTGCTCGGCCCCGTCGAGCCGCTGACTCTGCAAGAGTTGCCCCAAAACCGTGTCGCTGTACACCGGTTTGAAACCGCCGCGCAGCTCCAGAAACTGCTCGAAACCCACTGGCCAAACCACGACACGCTGATCATGGCCGCCGCCGTGGCGGACTACCGCCCCACAACGCCACAGCAAGGCAAACTCCCGCGGCAGGCCAACCAAAACCTCACGCTACACCTCGAACCGACACCGGACATCGTCGCGAGCATGGCGACAAACAAACGCCCCGGCCAGCGTATTATCGCTTTCGCACTAGAAGAAAATAAGCGGTTAGAAGAACGCGCCACCGAAAAACGCCGCCGCAAGGGCGTTGACGCAATTATCGCCAACCCACTCGAAACAATGGACGCCGACACAATCTCACCGGTCTGGCTGACCGCGACGGGCCAACGAGAAGCGCCAGGCACGCTCGCAAAAACCGACTTCGCCCGATGGCTGATCGCCAAATTCACATGACCCCGACCGCCGACACTAAAAACTATCGGCCCGCCGGCTCCGCGATGAGCCTTGCGCTCAACGGGATCGACTTCTTGCCACGCACCACCAGGTTGATCGGCACCTCGGCAAACGGCAACACCTCACGCAGGCGGTTGATCAGAAAACGCTGATAGCTGGGGTCAAATAGCGCCGTGTCGTTGACGAACAACGCGACTGTCGGAGGGTGAACGTCAAGCTGCGTGGCGTAGTAGATCTTCGGCCGTTTGCCCAGCTTCGACGCGGGCGTGTGCTTGGCGAGGATCGCTTCGAGTGCCTGATTGAGTTGGCTGGTCGTCACGCGGTGCCCGGCTTGCTCGTAGAGGTTCATGGCCATGTCCACGGTCTCACGCAGGCCGTCCGCTTCCTTGGCGCTAACAAACGCAACCGGCGCGAAGCTCAAACCCTTCAACGCGCCGTCGAGGTAGGCCATGTACTCGTCCTGTGTGTACTGCTCACCGACCAAGTCCCACTTGTTGAGCACAATGACGCACGGCTTGTGGTGCTTGAGAACCTCATTGGCCAGTTGCTTGTCAACTTGGCTGATCGGCACGGAAGCGTCGATCAACAGGAGCACCACGTCGGCCCGCCTGACCGACCGCAGCGTCCGGTGGTAGCTGTAAAACTCAATATCACCGGCCAGGCTCTTGACCTTGCGCACCCCGGCGGTGTCGATGGCGACAAACGTCTTCCCGTCGAGCTCGAAACGCACATCAATCGAATCGCGCGTGGTGCCCTCGATCGGGCTGACGATCACGCGCGGCTCACCAGCCAGCGCGTTGACCAGCGTGCTCTTGCCCGCGTTGCGCTTGCCCGCAATGGCGATCAGCGCGGCTGGCTCTTGATCGTCGGGCGTCCCCGCAGCCACAAGGCCCGCGTCCAGGTTCGCCAGCACAGCTTCTAAAAGCTCACTTTTGCCGCGACCCGTCGTGGCGGAAACCGCCACCGGCACGCCGAACCCCAAACCGGCTGCCTCGAACGCGTCGGCCTCGTACCGCGTGTCGTCTACCTTGTTAGCGACCATCACAACCGGCGCCGCGGGGTTGGACTGCCGCAACAACCGCGCCACCTTGTGGTCCAGCGACGCCACGCCTGTCTGAGCATCAATCACAAAAAGAATCAAGACGGACTCGGCGATGGCATATGCGATCTGCCGCTCGACGTGCGCCGTCAAATCCTGCACGTCCTCAATGCCATACCCGCCCGTATCGATCAACTCGATCTGGCGAAACTGATCGGTCGTCAAACCAGCAGGCAGATCGACCACCGACGACACGCGGTCACGCGTCACCCCAGCGGTCGGATCGACGATGCTGATCCGCCGGTTGGCCAGCAGATTCATCAAGCTGGACTTGCCAACATTTGGTCTGCCCACGATGGAAATTTTGGGGATCATACGGTGGTCTGTCCTATGGCGATCGGCTCAATGCGGACCCGGTTATCTGAAGCAGTCTCAGCGCTGTGCCGTTTGTCCCACAGCACCTGCGCCTCGGGCGGGCGCGCGTACAGCGGTGCCAGCGCCAAGGGATCGGTGAATCGGTTGGATTTTGCCATCGCCCTGCCGACCGCCCACACAGCGGTGCTACAAGCAACGGCCTGCTGAGGCGGCAGCACAACGACGCCCGGCATTAATTCCGGGGCGATCTCAGGCAGCGGGTCGCCCACAATCCCAAGCGGACGCCCCGCCCGCTCTAGCAACTCGGCGATCGGCCCCACACCCGCAACCCCGGCAGCCTCCCACTGACCGTCGCCCTGCTCAAATAGCTGGGCATAGACGCTTTGCCGTTTCTTGTTGAGGCACACCAGCAGTTGGCGGATTTCCGGGTTGCCCAACACCGACGGCGGTGGGACGTGCTTAGCGATCACCTCGGCAGTCGGCACCGCGACCAGCCGAACCCCGCGCGTCCAAGCCAGGGCCTTGGCTGTGGCTACAGCAATGCGCAACCCGGTGAATGACCCCGGACCGATCGAAAGATAAACCTCCACAATGTCCCCCGGCCCAATACCGTGGTCACGGGTCAGCCGGTCGATTGCGGGCATCAGGTCCAGCCGGTTCCATGCCGGGGGCGTAATACCCAACGGCTTCTGAGGGTCGGACGGGCTATGGGTAGCCAATAACCGATCGCCCCGGCCCAGGCTGACTGACCCCGCCCGGCCCGAGGTCTCGATCGCAAGGTTGTAAGTATCGCCGGGCATCGCATCATTGTAGCGGCCCTATGTGGCGGTCACCCTGATGGCAACGCCCCATGGGTTTACGTGATCCCGAGGCCCGTTCGTGCTAGCATCGGAAAAATGCGCGTGGCTTTGGTTGCCAATACGGCCTGGCTGGACGAAAACCTATCGAGGCTCCGCCGCCTTGTCGTGGGCCTGATCGACGAGCAGGTCTCCGTCGTGCAGGTGCTGCCACAAGGCCTAGCCAAAGAGGACAGCAGTGGGTTTTGCGAAAACGTGCTGTGGCGCGACTCACGCTGGTCCCTGATCCGTCGCTACAACCTTGGGCGAACTCTCCAGCACCTGCGCTCGTCGCAGGTGGATTTGATCCACGCCTTGGACGGCCGAACTTGGCTGGGTTCGGCGAACCTCGCCAAACAGTTGGGGGTCCCACTGGTGCTAGAAGCGTCATCGGACCTGGACGTGCCACTGGCAGACCGGGTCAAACGGGTGAAAGGCATTACCGCCGCGGCGTTCGTGGCTAGCACAGCCCCGCTGGCGGAGGCGATTGAGAAAAAAAATACAGAGAACACCCCGGTTCAAGTCATCCGACCGGGTGTGCACGTGTCCAAAGAACGCGGCACCGCCGCCGACGAATCAGCCGAAGCCCTGTGCGTGATCGTCAGCGGCAACGGTATCTACGACCAGGCCTATGACGCGGTCCTACAGGCAATCCAATTGATTTCGCAAAACCATCAACAGACCCAGTTTTTTTTCGACGGCCAAGACAGCGATCAATACGCGATCTGGCAAGCGGCCAAAAAATACGACCTGCTGTCGAACGTCAGCCTCGTGCCCCGGCGGCTGGGACACCGGGAGTTGCTCCTACGCGCCGACGTGCTGATCCACCCCCAATCGCTTGGGCGGTCGCGCATGCTCACACTCGGAGCCATGGCCCAGAGCGTGCCCGTGATCGCCCTAAAAGACCCCTGGCTGGATTACTTGATCGACCGGGAATCCGCGTGGATCATCGACCGCCCTGACCCGGAACTTTGGATAGAGCGGATCACGCAAATGATACAAACACCCTCGCAAGGCCGTGACTTAGCCGAACGCGCCCGTAAGTGGGTAGGCGAAAACCATCAAGCAACCAAAGAGATCGACCAGACGTTGACCCTGTACCGCCAACTGACAGGCGAATCGATCAAATTTCCACAAGGCCAACCGTAAGCGACCATGCACACCGTCAAGACCATCGGCGAAGCCCGCGCCCTACGAGGGCACAGCAACACCCCAATCGCCTTTGTGCCCACCATGGGCGCGTTGCACAAAGGGCACGCCGCGCTGATCCAAGCCGCCAAGCAGACGGGCCACCCCGTGTGGGTAAGCATCTTCGTGAACCCCACGCAGTTCAACGACCCCGCGGACTACGACCGCTACCCGCGTCAGATGGATAAGGACATAGCCCTGTGCCGAGAGGCCGGGGCGGCGGCCGTCTTCTGCCCGCCCGCGTCGCAGGTATACCCCGCGGGCCTCCCCGCGTGCGAGGTCACGATCCCAACCCTAGCGAGCCAACTGGAAGGCGAGCACCGACCGGGGCATTTCGAGGGCGTCTGCCGCGTCGTGGCCAAGCTGTTTAACATCGTCCAGCCTACCGTCGCGGTGTTCGGCGAAAAAGACTACCAACAGTTGAGGGTGATCCAGGTCATGGCCGCAGACCTAGCCATGCCCGTGCGCGTGACGGGCCTACCCACCGTGCGAGAAAAAGATGGCCTAGCGATGTCCAGCCGCAACGCGCTACTCGACGCCGAACAACGCAAACATGCCACCGCCCTATACAAAGCGCTGTCCGCAGCCAAAGTCCAGGTCGAGCAAAACGACGAGCCCAACCCCGCCGTGGTCGAGGCATCGATGAAACAGGTCATGGAAACCCACCATGTGCAGGTTGATTACGCCGCCGTGCGACACCCCGAAACGCTCACCGCTCTGGATTGCATAGAGCCCCAATTAACCGGCGGCGTCGTGGCGCTGGTCGCCGGTCGGCTAGGATCCGTGCGCCTGATCGACAACATGTGGCTGGGGCGGCCGTCGTCAAGCCCAACCTAGCTCACCGCCCCGCTTCAGGCATGCCCGTACTGGTTTCATACGTCGGGTACGGCCCGCCGATGACCTGATGCAATGGCGATGAGAAAGCCGATTCGCCACTGACCCGTGCATCCACCCGGCCGTCAATACGCAGATCGATACGGTAATCGGGCAACGGCTCGGCTGCGGGGACCGGCGGCGGCTGACCACGTAAAGGGTCAAGCTCAAACACCGTATTCGCGGGGATAAGCTCAACAAATTGCCCGTCACTGCCGGATCGCATGTAGTCCATACGCTCCAAACGCGCACGAAAGCCCGGGGCCAACCGGTAATACGCGGGCGCTGTGGGCAACGCCTCGCCAGGGGCGTAGCCCCCACCGTCGTCGCTATTGGGATTGAACGCCGGCTGATCGATCCGGTACAGCGATGTCTGCTCGCCATCGGGGCGCAGCCCCAATTCAACCCGCCTCAAACTCGTAGAGAGCGGGTCAAGATCGCCAACCGCCTGATCGACCGGCTCCATGCCCGCTTGAGCAAAGACAACAGCCGGCACCATCACAGCCAACAGCATGTACACTGAACACCGTACCATGCGAAAAACTATAGGTAGCCCTTCTCCAGCCTCGCTAAACCGCTGGCTAACGACACAGCTTCAAGCACACCCGCTACCGCTGATACCCCGACGGGTACTCCGGGCTGGGTCGGTAGGTCACTTTCATGATCACCGGAATCTCCGGCAAGGCCAGCCTGTCGGACGCCACCGGCTTCGTGTTGCCGTCCTTGAACAGTTTCCAACTGAACTCCGTCGCCGGCTTGAGCGATACTTTCTGCCACTCACGCTCATTGCGGCGATCAAAATTCAACTCAAGCGTCTGGCCCACGGGGATCTGCTTTTCCCAAAGCGGCTTGTCGGTCATGGGGTCGTACAGGGCCACGTTCGTCGGCCGATCAATACTGCTGTAAAAACGATGCACGTCCTGGCTGCAAGCCGTCAGGGCCGACACCAACACGAGTGTGGCTAAGGATTTCGCGATTAAAGCTTTGGCTGAGTGCGTGAGCATGATTTTTCTGGTCCCTACGGGTTATGATCCTGTAAACGGTGCTTTATCATAGACCGGAACAGGCAGCGGAGCCACAGCCGTGTCAGACAAAAAACAACCAGCCGATCCAGACCCCGTCGGGCGACGCGATTTCTTCAGACACGTCCTGCTAGCGGGGCTGGACCGGGTCGAGCGTGCGGGCCAAGCACTGGAACGACGACTCACAGCCGTATCCAGCCCAGAACCCCCGCCAAGTGAGCAGCCCCGCCATACCATCGACCGCTACCTACGCCCGCCCGGCGCGATCCCAGAGCAGGCGTTCGAGCAGACGTGTTCACGTTGCGGAGACTGCGTGCGCGCCTGCCCCGCCCAGTGCATCACGATACGCCCCGACACCGCCGGCTCCATGCCCTACATCGCACCGAGGGTCTCGCCGTGTGTGGTCTGCGAAGACCTTAGCTGCATGAAAGCATGCCCCACCGGCGCGCTGTTATTGGTCGAAGAGCCGTCGCATATCAACATGGGCTTAGCCGTGGTGGACCACGACCGCTGTCTCAGATCACCCCCCGACAACGACCAATCCGAACCGCAAGACTGCCGGCTGTGTGTCAAAGACTGCCCCATGGGCGAAGAGGCGATCAAGATCAATGACGATAGCCAAGTGGCGGTTCTTCCAGGCTGTGTGGGCTGCGGGGTTTGCGAGCGTGTCTGCCCAACCGAACCGGCGAGCATCCAGGTTATCCCGCCTGCCGGGTAACGCGTACCCCCCTTTCGAGATAAGTGCCGATACTAATTTTGCCGATTGTATGAACTGTAACACCTGTGCCGAGTAAATTATCAACGCGTGTTTTAACGATTGGATAAAGACACCGCCCAACAAAGCCGAATCCAGATGTAGCACAGCCCTATTGGATAACCGATCAGTGTTTGTCGAGACCCCCATTAAGCCGGAGACGAATATGTCGGGAGCAGGGAGGAACTTAAAGACAGCCTTGTGGGCGGCGATGCTCGCGGCAACGCTGTTATCAGGCTGCAGCGTCGCGCCTCGCCAGGAATTGTGGATCGACGACCGAGGCGGCGTGATCCAAGACGCCAGCCACGAACGCCTGATCGCCGCTTGCCAGCAAAAGTTACTGGACCCGCTACAACTCAAAGTACGACTGTATGTCTTGGATAGCGACGCCTTAACCGCCTACGCGTGGCCCGACGGCTCGATCTACCTCACAAGGGGCCTGATCGACTCCATCAGCGATCGCGAGCTGTTGGCGGCTGTGGCGCACGAGATCGGGCACCTGCTCGACGACAAGCAATTAGGCGTGGTGTGGTCGCTGCGTGGGCCTGACCTGGCCGCGTTCGACATCGAATCTCGCGCCGACCTGATCGGCTGCCGACTGCTGAGGTCGCAAGGAATCGAGCCGACCGTCATGATCAGCCTGCTTAAAAAAATCCAAGGCTGGAAAGGCTTACCCGACCGCAACCGTAAGCAAATCGAGCAGCGTATCGCGGTGATTTCAGCGATCCCCCTCAACAACGCCCCTCCCACAACTCATTAGAGCAAGTGGTGTGATTAATCACCATTCGCCGGGTGACACCGCTATTCGCCGGGTGGCACGGCTTGCTTGCAAGCCGTGAAATGCGGCCCCGCCATGACACCTGTCACCGAATAGGATGGCGGATAATGACGCCAGTTGCCCTAAGAAAAACGACTTACGTTGATTCACCCACGCGCGGCGTGCTTGAAATGCTTCTGCGGGGAATCCAACCAATCAATCCTTGCTGAACTGTTGGCACAGATACGCGGTCACGCGTCTTGGGCCCAGCACACCGACGATCTGATCATCGACGTTCAGCACCGGCAGGTGCCTGAACCCCCCTATCACCATGAGGTTCAATGCCTTGGCTGGTGAATCGGAGTCGTACACAACCACGGGTTTGGCCGTCATCACATCACGCAGCGGGCGGCTTTTGATCTGCTGGTACTGCTCAGCCACCTTGTGGAGCACATCACGCTCAGAGAAAATCCCCGCCAGACGACCGTCGTCGACGACCATCATGTAGGCGATATCCTTCTCAGCCATCATCCGCAGCGTCTGCTCAACCGTCTGGTTGGCATCGACGGTGATATAAGGCGTAATCTGAAGATCGCCCACACGACCCTCGCAGAGCCGCTGCTCGGTCTCATCGGCGTAGGTCGGCGTGCTATAGTCCTTCAGCGGGTCTTCAAACTCGCCTTCTTCGGCGCCCCTGCGTTTGCGTCGAGTCGTCATTTACCCACCCTCCCTTTCCCCAGTAAAGAACTCAGTCGCCATGCGCTGGGCACGCACCTGGCGGGGGAAATGGTCCACGATGTATTCCATCAGGCCCTTCTGGCCGGTCAGGTCGGTCGCCTTGCCGTCTTGATCGACCACCACCATAAACCGCAGTTTCTTGGCCTCCATCGCGTCGATCAGCTTCGCGACCGGGTCGGTGTTCTTCACCATGTCCCAAACCTCGGCGGTGTACTGGCCCACCGGGTGGTCCAGAATATCCGAGTGATCCAGCAGAAGCTGGATCAGCAGCCGCTCCGTAAACTTGCCGATAGGCTTGCCGTCTTCGCCCACAACCACCACACAGCCGAGCTTTTTCTGCCGCATCTTGGAAACCGCATCGCGCACCGTGGTCGTCGGGCTAACGGCGATCAACTCGCGCAGATCCAACTCTGAAACCGGCTGATTCAATATGTCGTGGTGCAGACCCATGAATGGTTAATCCCCGGTGCTTAATTGAACGTCATCGGACAACCGCGACAAGACTATCACTATTCAAACCACAGGCTCCCTGACGTGCCCCGAATAAACAGGGGCCACAAGGCCGCTGCGGTGCGATACGCAAGCCAGCATTATATATTCACGCCCAAGCACATACAAACACTCCCACAACAGCCCGATAGGGCGTGGGCCCGTACCGCCTCACGCCTGGACAACCCGAATCGCCCACCGGAACCACATGTCACGACCGGCTAAGCTTCTGGCGGATCAAGTCCGCTCGCACGCGGCGGCGCGTCGGTGGGTCCATCTCCATACCACTAAGTTTCTGTAAATGGGCGGATTGGGTCAGCAGGAACAATTCATTGATCGTGGGGATATCAACCGACGTGATGCGCCCGAGGTTCACCCCCAAACGCAGGTGACTCAGAAACGACAGCACCTCGTCGGCGCTGATCGTCCGAGCGTGCGTCAACACCGCCCACGCACGCCAGATCTTGTCGTCCAGCTGCGCCTCGCGCTGCTTGACCAACGCCTGCCTGGCCTGCTGCTCATACGCGATGATCTGAGGCACCACGGTCTGCTGGAAGTCCCGCAGCAGTTCCTGCTCGCTGCGGCCAAGCGTCGTCTGGTTTGAGACCTGATAAAGATCCCCCAAAGCGTCGGACCCCTCCCCAAACATGCCACGCACCGCCAGGTGCATATCACGCGCGGCGCGGCGGACTTTATCAATCTCGCCCGTGAGCCTCAACGCCGGAAGGTGCAGCATGACGCTGAAGCGGATGCCCGTGCCCACGTTCGTTGGGCAGGCGGTGAGATAACCAAAACGGGAGGAAAACGCGAAGCTCAGGCTACCCTCCAGTGTGTCGTCGATCTGGTTGATCTGCTTGCACGCCTCGCCAAGCTGCATCCCGCAACGCAACACCTGCATCCGCAGGTGGTCCTCCTCGTTGACCATGATCGCGAACGTCTCGTCCCCGCCGATCGCCACCGAACGGGGCAGGGTTTCACCGGCGTTGGCGTGTTGGCGGCTGATCAGGTGACGCTCCACGAGGATCTGCCGGTCCATCGGCGTGCTCTGGGGCAACTCGACCCACAGCAAGTCATCGCCCAGCCGACCGCTCATGATCTGATCGCGGCAGCGACGCAGCACCTCCTGACGCTGACCCGACGAAGCGCGGCTGACAAACGGGTACCCCGCAAGGTTCCTGGCCAAACGCACACGGCTGGAGATCACAATCTCGCTGTGCGGCCCGGCGCCGCGGAGCCACTCCCCCGCGTGACCCGATATCTGGCTAAGCGTCATAACGTGCCTTCCTCGGCCCGCTGGATGTCGTCTCTCAACTGCGCAGCCAACTCGAAGTTCTCCATATCCACCGCCTCTTTGAGTTGCTTGCGCATCTGGCGTAGCCGCTGCTGAAGCTGCTGCTGCTCCCCGGCTCGCTGAGGAACCTTGCCCATGTGCTGCGAACCGCCCTCGTGGGCACGCTCCAGCAACGGGGCCAGCGACTCTTCAAACGCATCATAGCAGCTTGGGCACCCCAGCAGGCTGGTCTCGCGGAACTGCATGAAGGTCAGCCCACACTCACTGCAAGCCTGGTTCACGCCCGAAACCGCGCCACCACCGTGCAGCTTCACAAAATTGGTCAGCAGCTCGTTGATCGGCGTGTGCGCCGCCTTGACGAACATCCCCGCCTCGTTGGCGCACTTGTCACAAAGATGCTTCTCGATCTTCTGACCTTTGATGATCTCCACCGAGTGGTGCGTCGCGGGGTTATCACACTTGTCGCATTTACGCTTCAAGGCTGGCTCCTCCACTGGCCCGGCTGGGACAGCCCGATTCTAGAGTTGCCCAACACCGCCTTCAACCGAGCCGACCCCTGTTATCGGTTAAATGATAGGTCGATAACCACTTTCCCCATGTGATCGCCCGAAAACAGGTGCCCGTAAGCCCTCGCAACTTCTTCAAATGGAAAAACACGATCCACCCAAGGCCGCATCCCAGACGACTCGACCGCCCCGGCGAACGCCCGCAACTGGGCAGCCGACTCCATGAAAATGCCCCGGACCGTCACCTGGTGGGCGATCATTTTGACCGCACTTATCGTGGCCTGGGCCCCGCCAAGCACACCGATCACGCCCACACGCCCGCCATAAGCACATGCCTCGATCGATTGGCCCACCATGGCCCCGCCCCCCACCTCGACCACCACGTCCGCGCCGTACCCACCGGTCAACTCGCGTACCTGCCCCGGCCATTCCGGGTCGCGGTAATCAATCGTGTGGTCGATCCCCAATCGCTCTTTAACCTGCTTCGCCTTATCGCTGCTCGACGAGCTCAGTATCACCCGCGCGCCCAGCGTCTTGGCGATCTGCGCCGCCCACAGCGACACCCCGCCCGTGCCGTGCAGCAAGACCCACTCGCCAGGCTTGGTTTGACCGTGAGTCACCAACGCCGCCCACGCCGTCAACCCCGCGATCGTCAGCGTCGAACCCTCCTGCATGCTCAGGTGTGCCGGCACCTTCACCAGCGACTCGGCCGGATACACAACCTTCTCCGCTAGCACACCGTCTACGCCGCCACCACCCACAAAAGTCCTCGCCCAATCCGACCGCAGCAGCCCCGCCGGCCAACGCCGAAACGGCGCGTTGAGCACGCGGTCGCCAGGCTCAATACCCTCGACGCCCCGCCCCACCGCCAGCACCACGCCCGCCATGTCCGAACACGCCACAATCCGCCGGTCCATGCGCCCGCTGTACCGACCGTCAGCCACCATCAAATCGCGGTAGTTCAGCGACACCGCCCCCACCCCGACCAACGCCTCACCCAGGCCCGGCGGCGAGGGATCATCCCGATCCTCACAGCGCAAGTGGTCAATACCCTCGCCATTAACGGTGTAACACTTCATCGATTGTGTATACAGCTAAATGATGTTAAGCCATCGCGCCCGCGAACGCAGCCACGGCAGCGCCCGCACCCACGCTAACACACCCCGCCTCACGCAGCAGCGATTCAATCGCGCTCAACCCCGCGAGCGTGTCGCCCGCGTCCACGTAGCCCATATGCGACAAGCGGAAAATCTTCCCCTTCCACTTCGCACCACGCCCGTCTTGGCCCCCAGCGATATGCACGCTGTACTCGTCTCGCAACCCGCCGCGGAACGCCGAATCATCCACCCCTTCGGGATAAAACACACCCGTCACCGAATCGCTGGGCGAGGTGCTGATGCGCTTCAGGCCGATGGCCTCAAGCGCCTCGCGCGTCGCGGCAGCCAAACCGGCTGTACGCGCCCACACGTTCTCCAAACCTTCCGCTTCGATCATCGCCATCGCCACGCGCAACCCCCGCACCAAGCTCACCGCCGGCGTGAATGGCACATCGTTCTTCTTCCAACTCGCCAGCCAACGCCGCAGGTCCAGGTTGTAACACGGGCCGGGCTTAACTTCTTCCAATCGCTTCAACGCACGCGGCCCCAAGCCGACCATGCCAAGGCCAGGCGGCAGCATCAGCGCCTTCTGCGAACCGGTCACCAACACGTCAATGCCCCACGCGTCCATCTCCACGGGCATCGCACCCACCGCCGTGATCCCGTCCACCAACAGCAGCGCGTCCGTCTTGCTAACAATCTGAGCAACCGCCCGGACGTCAGCCGCCGTCGCCGTCGACGTCTCCGAGTGGCACATCGTCACCACGCTAACCCCTGGGTTCGCCTTCAGAGCCTCCTCCACCTGCGCAGGCCCCACCGCGTCGCCCCACGGCACGTTGATCTGCACCTGCTCCACACCGTACGCGTTGTAAACGTCCTGCCACCGCTCGCCAAACTTACCGCCCGCAATGGTAATCGCCTTCGCCCCCGGCTTGATCAGCGAAACCTGCGCAGCCTCGAACGCCGTCGTGCCCGACCCCGCAAGCGTCAACACCGGGCCAGCCGTGCGGAACAGGCGCTGGAGCTGTTCGGAAACCTCCTTAAAGATCGCCTGGAACTGCTTCGTGCGGTGGTGGATGATGGGCTGGGCCATCTCCAACAGCACCGCCTCGGGCACAGCCGTCGGGCCGGGCGTCAGCAAGCGGGTTTTATGAAAAAGATCGGCGTTGGTAGCTGGCATAACGAGTGTCTCTGGGTATCTCCACACGGGAAAGGCCAAGCACGCTACTGCATTTTAGAAGCAGCATCAAATACAGCCAGCGGGCGTGTATTGAAATCGCCACAAGCCCGGCCCAGACACACACAACCGCTATGATTGCGGATACCGATTCCCTAGCACACGACCACAGAGACAGCCCTTGCAGCAGACGAACACCACCCAAAATCATGACACCACCACCGAACCGACCAACGGGGTCCTGGTCCGGCGGATGCTGGGCCTGGCGTGGCGATACCGCCTGGGGTGTCTCAAAGCACTGGGCCTGCAACTGATCGTCCAAGCCTTGAAACTCGCCGGGCTAGGCCTGACCGGCTTGGGAATCGACCTGCTTCGCTACAAAGTGACCGGCGGGCGGTGGCCCCTGGGGTGGCTGGGGGTCGAGCCGGCGGTGAGCGGTTCGGGCTTCGGGCCCGTCGCCGCCGTAGCGGGCGCGGCGCTCGTGGCTGCACTGGCGCACGCATGGCTGATGTACCTGGCCATGGTCTGCGACGCACGCCTGGTCCAAGACATCATCGTCGCCTTACGCACACAGGTCTACGACAAACTCCAACGCCTCAGCTTCCGATTCTTCGACGCCAACCAGAGCGGCTCGATCATCAACCGCGTCACCGCCGACGTCCAAGCCGTACGCCTGTTCGTTGACAACGTGCTACTCGAAGGCATTGTCATCACCATCTCGCTGGTGTTCTACCTCGTGTACATGCTCAACATCCACGCCCTCCTGGCCGTCGCCTGCCTGGCCAGCACGCCCGCCGTCTGGGCCATGATGGTCGTCTTCACGCGCATCGTACGCCCCGCGTACAGACGCAGCCGACAGCTAGCCGACCACATGGTCCTGTGTCTGTCGGAGAACATCCAAGGCGTACACGTGGTCAAGGGGTTCGCCCGCCAGGACCCGGAAACCCAAAAATTTAAAAACGCGAACCTAGCGCTCAAAGACCAGCAGCACTGGATCTTCTGGCGTGTCAGCACCTTCATCCCATCCATCACCTTCATGACGTACATCAACCAAGCCGTGCTCCTAGGCTACGGCGGGTACCTGGTCATCCAAGACCGCCTGCCCCTGGGCGGTGGGCTGCTGGTGTTCGCTGGCATCCTCCAGCAACTTGCCCAGCGCGTCTCGGACATCGGCTCCATCGCCAACAGCGTCCAGCGCAGCCTCACCGGCGCCGCCCGCGTGTTCGAGGTCATCGACGAGCCCGTGGAGATCGCAAGCCCCCCCACGCCCGCCGTCCTGCCCGCCGGGCCGCTGGGCGTGGCGTTTGAAAACGTGCAATTCGCCTACAGCGACGGGCAGCGCGTGCTGCACAACATCGACCTACACGTCCAGCCGGGCCAAGTCGTCGCCATCACAGGCCCCGTCGGGTCGGGCAAGAGCACACTGCTAAGCCTCGTCCCGAGGTTCTACGACGCACACGCCGGCCGAGTCTGCGTCGGCGGTGTGCCCGTGCGAGACCTGGACCTCGACACACTGCGCCGCAACACCGGCGTCGTCTTCCAAGAAAACTTCCTGTTCAGCAATACCATCGCCGCGAACATCGCGTTCGGACACCCCGAAGCCACGCGTCATCAAATCGAAACCGCCGCACGCACCGCCGCTATCCACGACTTCATCCTCACCCTCCCCGACGGCTACGACACCGTGATCGGCGAAAACGGCGTGGACCTGTCGGGCGGACAACGCCAACGCCTGGCCATCGCCAGAGCCGTCTTGCTCGACCCCGCTGTGCTCCTACTCGACGACCCCACCGCCGGCGTCGACCCGCAGACAGAGCAAGAAATACTTGAAGCCATGACCCAAGCCGTGCAAGGCCGAACCACGCTGATCGTCACACACCGCTTAAGCACGCTTAGCCTGGCCAACCGTGTCGTCGTCATGGACAACGGGCGCATCGTCCAAGAAGGCTCACACGAGGAGCTACTCACCACAGCCGGGCATTACCAAGAACTCGCCCAGCTTCAGTTGTCTTATAACCCCGGCGACACACCGCCCGGCACACCGGAATAGCAGCCATGACAAGCACACCCCAAGCCATGGGGCTCACACGCCTGGACCCTCAGCAAGACCGCGAGCCCAATCAACGCCCGCTGGACCTCGCCCTTATCCGCCGCCTGTGGAGTTACACCGGCGCCTACAAGCGAAAGCGGAACTGGCTTCTGGTGATGGTCTTTATTCGCGCAGCCCAACTGCCGCTATTAGCCGCACTCTTCGCCGCCGTGATCGACGGACCCATCGAGGGGCACAGACCATCGGGCCTGGCCATCGGCGTCACCGCCTACGTCCTGCTCGCGGCCATCGAGGTGGCGGTCTACCACTTCCGGCTACGCCTGGCCATGGAACTGGGAGAAGCCGTCGTACACGACCTGCGAAACGAAGTCTTCGCCCACCTCCAGTGCATGCCCATGCGGTTCTTCGCCAAGACCAAGCTGGGCAGACTGATCAGCAGAATCACCTCCGACTGCAACAGTGTGCGCATGGGCGTCCAAGAAGTGCTGTTCGTGTGCGCCATCCAGGGCGGGCAAATGGCCGTCGCCGCGGGGCTGATGCTCTGGCGAGACATGATGCTCTTCGGGCTGCTGCTGCTGTTCGCCCCCGCCGTCTGGGCCCTGAACCGCTACTTCCACCCACGACTAAGCCAAGCGCACCGCGACGTGCAAGAGTCGTTCAGCCGCGTCACGTCCACCCTCGCCGAGTCCGTCGGCGGCATCCGCGTCACACAAGGCTTCGTCCGCCAAGACGTCAACGCACAACTGTTCCACGACCTCGTCGCCGACCACTCGCAATACCACATGGCCGCCCGCCGCAAACACGCCGTCTACCTCCCACTCCTAGACCTCAACAGCCAGGTCTTCTTCGCCGCACTGCTGGTCGTCGGCGGCTACCGCGTGCTCACCCCCGGCGGCGCCGCCAGCCTGGGCGATCTGGTTTATTTCATCATGCTCGCCAACGCCTTCTTCGGCCCCATCGTCGCGATCGGCAAGCAGTACAACAACGCCCTCGAGGCGATGGCCGGCGCCGAGCGTGTGTTCGGCCTGCTCGACCGACAACCCGCATGGTCCGACCCACCCAACGCCGCGCCACTCCCCCCGATCAAGGGCCGCGTCGAGTTCCAGTCCATCGGCTTCGAGTACGACCCCGGTCGGCCTGTCCTCGAAGACATCAACCTCGCCACACAGCCCGGCCAAACCGTCGCGCTCGTCGGGCACACCGGCAGCGGCAAGTCCACCATGATCAGCCTCATCGCTCGCTTCTACCTGCCCACCACCGGCCGCCTGCTCATCGACGGGCACGACACACGCACCATCCAAGGCCCCTCACTGCACAAACAAATGGGCATCGTCCTCCAGAGCAACTTCCTGTTCACCGGCAGCGTCATGGACAACATCCGCATCGGCCGCCCCGACGCCGACGATGTGCAAGTCATCGACGCCGCCCGCCGCCTAGGCTGCCTCGACTTATTCGAAGCCATGCCCGACGGCTTCGCCACACAAGTCGGCGAACGCGGCAGCGGCCTGTCCCTGGGCCAAAGACAACTCGTCTGCTTCGCAAGAGCCATGCTCGCCGACCCACGCATCCTCATCCTCGACGAAGCCACCAGCGCCGTCGACACCGTCACCGAAGCACGCATCCAATCGGCGTTGGAGCAACTCATCTCCGGCCGAACCAGCTTCGTCGTAGCGCACCGCCTAAGCACCATCCGCCACGCCGACACCGTTTTAGTATTGGATCAGGGAAGAATCATCGAACGCGGCACACACGACCAACTGCTCACCGCAGCCGGCGCCTACGCCAACCTATACCACCAATTCACTCGCGGCATCGAAGGATGAGGCTTCCCCACAATCTCAGACACATTCTGACAAACGTGAGCCGCCCACGACGAGCCGCGACCGTGAGCCGGGTGGCACGGCTTGCTTGCAAGCCGTGAAATGCGGCTCCGCCATGACAACTATCACCGAATAGGATGGCGGATAATGACGCCAGTTGCTCTAAGAGCGTACTCGGGAAACCGCCTACGACGAGCCGCCCGCCTCAGGAGGCGGATCAGGCAGCGGCCTTCGCTCGCCGGCGAAACGCCAAGCAACCCGCCACACCCAACAACGCCAACGAACTAGGCTCAGGCACCACAACCGACAGCCGACCGATCGTGTGCAACGACGACGTATCCCACAGCAGCCCGGGCGTCAGCGTGGGCAGTATCACGTCGGCGAACACGCCGTCCACGCTGCCATTGAACTCAAAAACATCAAACGCATCGCCCGCCTCGGGGACAAACCCGTCGATCAGCAACACGTCCAGCGTGCCGTCCAACTGGGCCATGCCGTTGACAATAATCAGGTCGTGCTCCGTACCAGGCACAAGCCCACCCAGTTCAACCTCCGTCAGCGACGTATCCGCCAAAAGAAAATCGTCGAATGTGGCAGTCGTCGGGCTCAACCCCGGGCTGAAAGTCCCCGCAAACAACACCGACCCGCCGTAGTCGCCCACACCCGTCACCGTGCCGGTGAATGCCAAGGGGTTACCCACGTCCGGGCCACCATTAACAAACCCATTATTCAAGAAGTCACCATTAACCGTCCCAGGCCCGTCGAGCGTCTTGCCGAACTCCAAAACAAAACCGTTCGCCGCCGTGAGCGTCCCGCCGTTGATCTCCGTCAACGAACCCAGCACCGCCTCGTTGCGGTCATTGATCGTCACGGTATGGCTGCCCACCTGAAGCGTGCCGTCACTGAAAAACCCGTCAAAAGCGTTGGCGTCGCCCATCGTCAGGTCGCCCGTGGCTTGGATGATCGACCCGATCCCAGCCGCCACCTTCCCGTTGACCGTGCTTCCAGCCACCAAGTTATCCCCCACGCCAAGCGCCACCCCGTTCGCCGCGTGGAGCGTCCCGCCAACGATCGTCGTGAGCACGCCCAGATTGGCGAACCCCGCCGAATACAGCGTGACTTCGTTGTCGTCCACGTCCAGCGTGCCCGCAAAGTTAAAACCCGCAAAACTCGCCGCGTCGCCCAACTCAAACGCACCCGTCGCGTTGATCGCCGCCCTCGGCCCACCCGTCACCGGCCCCTGAACACTGCCGCTGCCGGTGATCGTGTCGTTGCCCACCACGAAGTCTATATCAAACCCGTTAGGCATAATCAGGTTGCCGCCATCGAGCGAAAGACGCGGTGTAAAAAACGTACCCTCCTCAACCGTGATCGACGCACCCGATTCGATTGATGTTGTTTCACTGGAGTGTGAGATGTGCAATGTATTGAATGGCGAATCGCGGAGCACGATTGACGCCCCGTTCGATACAACCAATGACATCGCACCGACACCGCCGTCCACAATATCAACAACGGCGTCAGCCCCGGTGACAGTCATTTGTGCGCCCGAGGAAAAACCACCCCGGCCGTCCACCGTAACCACCGCGCCGGATTGAACGGTTGCGGTTCCGTCCGAAGACACATGCCCTCTTTTTCCCAGTTGACCAACGTCAATTGCAGCTCCGTCAGAGATGACCAAGCCCTGATCTGCCACAAATGGATTCTCACTAATCGCTATGACTCGAGTGGTATCGCCGCTGACCAAAATCGAATCCGCTCTTAGTGAGGTCGAACCACTCATGGTCAACAAAGCGCCGGAGTCGATGGTCAACATGTCTCCCGGCTCATCGATACGCAACTTGGTACGGTCCAGCAACGAGATCGAAGCGCCATTCGAGGCCGTTAGATTTCTATAGTTGATAGTGATATTGCTCCCTCCTATGTTGACGGCGCTGGCACTCAGCGTGATCGACCCATTCGAGTCGGTCAGCACATCGGCGTTTGCCTGAACGTAGCCGATGCCTAAGTCAATCGTCAGTTCATCCGTCGCATCCGGCCCGCCGTCCGGGTCCCAGTTTGTCGGGTCGAACCAATCGGTCCCGGCCCCGCCCACACCGCCGTCCCACGCACGCTCCACACCCTGCGCGTCGAGCGCAACTGCCAACCCAAACATCAAAACCCAAAAGCTGAAAAACCTCGTTTGACTCGGCATGGCGGTCTCCCTTCGGCCTGAGTTAGGCCATGGACAATAAAGAAATAGATTGTTTAGTAAATAATATCAGATTGCTTTTGCTCCACAAAGCAACCCCCCCCCCCACGAGATCTATGGAAAAATGGCCGTTTTTACAACGGCTCACCGCAAAAATGATAAAATAGGCAAACTGCGAGACGGCCTAGCCGTGCCTCACTCACCTTTCGGCCAACCCTCAAACACAAACTTCCCGTCCTTAGAAATGACCTCGCCATCCACGGTGATCGTCCCGCCTGTGCGCAGGTCGCACACCATGTCCCAGTGCAACCCCGACTCGTTGGCGTTGCCCGTCTCGGGATAGCCCGCCCCCACCGCCGCGTGGAACGTGCCGCCGATCTTCTCGTCGAAAAGCGTGTTCTTCGAGTACTGCTGGATCTGATAATTCGTCCCGATGGCGATCTCACCCAAGCTGCGAGCGCCCGGATCCTGATCGAGCATCTTGACGAGGAAATCCTCGTTCTTAGAAGCCTTCGCCTTCACCACGCGCCCCTTCTCGAACGTCAACTCGATGTCGTGTACCTCCCGTCCGCGGTGCACCGCCGGGAACGAATACCGCACAAACCCGTTCACGCCCCCGTCCGCCGCCTTCAGGTTCGGCCCGGTGAACACCTCCCCGTCGGGAAAATTGTGGTGCCCGCAGCAATTCACCCACTTCATGCCCTCGACGTTCACCGTCAGGTCCGTGCCGTTGGCTGTCTTGAAATGGATAATCTTCTTCCCGTTGAGGTAGTCCACCGCTTTCTGCTGGGTCTTCTCCACCTCACGCCAGTGGGCCACCGGGTCGTCCTTGTCGATGTGCCCGGCTGCGAACACAAAATCTTCGTACTGACGCAGGCTCATCTCAGCGTCCTGGGCACTGGCCTGCGTGGGGAACAGCGTGCCCACCCAGCGCAACTCGTTCTTAGCCGCGCGATCCATGAAGACCTTAAAAATCGGCTTGCGCGCCGAAGACACCAGGCTCTGGCGGTTCGGGTCCACCCGCGACTGCCGTTTTGTATTCGTCTCCGCCCAGAAGCCGATCGACACGTCGATGGTCTCCACCTCGTGCTTGGCTAGCGGGCTGACGTACTGAAGCTGCTCGTCGTTGGCGTGCTCGAAGAAAATATCCATGACCGAGTCCGGCGCGCACTTAAGGTAAGGATACGCCCCCGCACGCAGCGCGCACTCATACACCGCCTCTTGCAGCGGCAACGCCACCGGGTCGCCGGTAATCCGCACGATCTGGCCGGGCTTGACCTTGGTTGAATACTCCACCAACACTCGGGCTAACTTGTCCAAACGGGGGTCGCGCACACCTGCCTCGCTTTCCAAAGGTTTGATGAAAACCTCGTATCTTAACCCCACCACCCAAATCAAACCACACAGCCTAATATATAGAGCTAATCCGCCGACCAAGTTGTATTTACCGACGCGTCAAAAACATTTATGATGGATACGGTCAAATAATCACAGCGTCCCCGCGCGGACCCACGGCCCACCACGAAGTGGGAGGATCACCATTGCCTACAGAGCCATCAGGCTCAGACAGCCACCAGACAGGCACAGCCGCGACCAGTGGCCCAGTATCGCAACACCCGCACAACTCAACCACACCCGCCCCGGCACACGAATCGCCGTTCGGAGCCAACCTCGAACCGTTCCTGCGCGACGCGTGCGCCGGCCGACTGTCCCAAGTCGGGTGGTTCCGCACCGACTGGCAGCGGGGCGGCGCCCTCACCGGATACGCCACATACCGCGACGACCGCAGCCAAGACCAAGCCGTCGTCGTGAAACTCCCCGTAGGCCCCAGCGAGCGGCAGTGGCTGCTGCGACTAGAAAGCCAAACAGACATCGTGCCACGCGTCTGGGCGGACGGCCAAACCCTCGGCGGATACGACATCGCCTGGGTCGTCATGGAGCGACTGCCACACGGACCGCTTAGCGCCGCTTGGGAAGGCAATGCCTTTGATCTGCTCGTCGAAGCCGTCGGGCGGTTCTACGCGGCCTCTCAACAAACCCCCATCGACCGTCCACCACCAGCCAAAGATTGGCAGCAGATCTTCCAATTCGCTCGCGAAAGCGTTAAACGACGCAACCTGGCCCACCCGCAGCGTTGGAACAAGGCGCTAAAAAAAGCAGGACGAAAGCTCAATGAGTGGATCGACGCGTGGGACAGCAGGCCCACAGACCAGTGGTGCCATGGCGACCTCCACCTAGCCAACGCCATGACCCGCACCCCACCGCCCAACGGGCCCGCCCTGCTGCTGGACTTCGCACTGACCCACCCAGGACACTGGACCGAAGACGCCGTCTACGTCGAACACCTTTATTGGGCACGCCGAGACAAACTGTTCGGCCGAAAGGTCTGCAAGCAAATCGCCCAGGAGCGCCGCAAGCTCAACCTGCAAGTCTCCGACGACTGGCCACGCTACGCCACCGCCCAGCGAGCCCTGTTAGCAATGAGCACACCCGCGGACCTACGCCACAACGGCGACCCCCAACACGTCCAAGCAGCGCTTGAGGTGCTGGAAAACGAAGCGGGCGTGACTTGATGGTTTCTTGACGTCATTGACGCACCGCAGCCCCCCCTGCCGCCGGCGAGACGTGCACCTCCAGCCGCTGTGCATCGCCCATGTACCGACGCTCCACACGCCCCGACACCCTGCACAACAACTCGTAACAGTTAGAACCCGCCAAATCAGCCAACCGCACCAAGGAACACGGGGAACCCGCATCGTTACTAATAAGCTCCACAAGCCCGCCAACCCTCGGCCCCGCCCCCCCGGCGATACCCCCGCAATCCGTCAGATCAATCACAATCTGGTCCATGCTCACCTGCCCAAGCACCTTCGCCGCAGCGCCCTGCTGATCGCCATCACCCAAAACACGCACCACCCCTTTGTTGCTCAACGCCAACGGGTAGCCGTCGCCGTAACCCACAGGCACAACACCCAACACACTATCCCTGTTCAAGCGGCAGGTACCCCCATACCCCACACGCGCGCCCTGCGGATACCGCTGAATGTGGCTGATACCGCTAACCCACCGGACAACCGGCTTCAAAGACAGGCCGTCCACCACGCCGACCCCACCAGTCATCAAGTCACCGCCATACCCCAACAACCCAAGACCCACACGCACCATGGAGAGGTGGTAGCGCCGACCACGCAACGCAGCGAACGTATTCGCCGCGTGCAGCAACACCCCCCGCCCCAAGTGGGCCCGGTTCGCCGCGACAAACCCCTCGAAAAGCGACAACTGCTCTTGGGCAAAAACGGGATCACCGCCGGCGGTGGCCAAGTGCGTGTACAGGCCCACAAGTTGAACGTGGCCGCCCCCCCCCAACCGCTCCAGCAACACAGACGCCTCCTGCAACTCCAAACCCGAACGGCTCATGCCCGTGTCCAGGTAAAGGTGTACGGGTAATACACACCCCAGCGACTGCCCGATCGCGTTGACCTGTTCGATCTGCGCCACGTCATGGATTGAAAAATGAAGCCGCCCGCTAGCCGCGAACCGCCCTAGCGCGCCCCCACGATCAAGCCCCCGTACCGGCATGAGCAACAGCAGCGGCATATCAACGCCTTGGCTAACCAGCGTCTCAGCCTGGTCGGCACTGTACACCGCCAGCATGTCCGCCCCGCTCGCAGCCAACCGCTCCGCAATCGGCACCGCGCCAAGCCCATACGCATCGGACTTGACCACGCAACACACACGCACGCCGGAACCGACCAACCCCCGCACCGCAGCCAGGTTCCACGCCAGCCCACCAAGGTCAATTTCTAACCAGCTAGGTCCACTCATAACGCACCAACCGCTAAAGATACCCTTACCATATCATCCGCAGCCCCAGACGCGTTCCATGCCCCGTAGTTGTGGGAACGCCTTGCTTTACATACGATAACCTTGATCGCACCGCGCACGGACAGCGTACCTCGCATATAATTTACCTATGCCGGGGATTAATCAGGACGATTTAATAGGTCTATTAGTTCATATTTAACAACAGCATAGAGTAGGGGCAAGGATCGCGGCCAGGGGGAGCAGCTTGGGCATACTTCCGGGATAAATGGAATACTTTCCGGCGATTCAGCCACATTAACCATGAACGAAATCTTTGACGACTCTTTAACGTTTGACAGCCTGGGGCTGTGTCAGGGCATCCTGCGCGGCCTGGAAGAGGCCGGGTTTAAGCACCCCACGGTGATCCAGGCCATGCTCATCCCCGCCGTCTTGTCCGGGCACGACGTCATCGGCCAGGCCCGCACAGGCACGGGCAAAACCGCGTCCTTCGGCCTGCCGCTGATACACGCAGCCGAAAAAGACGTCCCCATGCAGGCACTGGCACTGGTGCCCACACGCGAACTCGCGGTACAGGTCACCAAAGAGATCAACAACCTCGCCAAGCACACACCCATCCGCGCCACGACCATCATCGGCGGCGAGTCCATGCGAGATCAGGCTTCATCCGTCAAAAACGGCGCCCAGATCATCGTCGGCACACCAGGCCGCGTCATGGACATGCAAGGACGCAGGCAGATCCACTTCGATAACATCAAAGCCGTCGTGCTAGACGAGGTCGACCGCATGCTCGACATCGGCTTCCGCGAAGACATCCGCAAGATCCTCAAGCAGATCAAGCGCCCCCACCAAACGGTCTTCGTCTCAGCCACGATCAGCGAAGAAATCGAGCGCCTGGCCCGGGCCTTCATGAGGGAAGACGCCAAAAAAATCGTCGCCGTCTCCGGCTCGCTCACCGTGTCGTTGGTGGACCAAAAATACCTGCCCGTGCAGCCATGGGATAAACGCAAACTCCTGCTCCACCTGCTCCGCCACGAAGACCCCGACACCACGCTCGTGTTCTGCCGAACCAAAGCCACCGTACACAAAGTCACCCGGCACCTGCGAGACCTTGGCATCAACGCCAAGGAAATCCACGGCGACCTGGCACAGCAAAAAAGAGCCAGCGTGATGGCGTCGATGAGACAGGGCAACCTCGACGTCCTCGTCGCCTCGGACCTCGCAGCCAGAGGCCTGGACATCGAGCACATCTCACACGTCATCAACTACGACCTGCCGGATGACCCCGACGTCTACGTCCACCGCGTCGGACGCACCGCACGCGCCGGCAGACGCGGCGTCGCCTGGTCGTTCGTCTGCCCCGACCAGGGACAACTGTTTACCGAAATCGAAAAGCTCACCGGCGTGCTCATCGAGAAACTCGAATACCCCGACTTCAAGCCAGGCCCCGTCCCCAAGGACATACAAGAAGAACGCCAACGCGAGCAGGACCGCGAAACCTCCGCCCGCCAATCGCAGTCCCGGCAAGACCCGTCGGTCAATCTCGAGGGGCTAAGCCAAGAAGACTTGGCCGCCATGTTCCCCAACGGCGTGATTCCCAAAACCGCACCCTCCGCCACGCTGGGCGCGCGGTTCCGCACCCGACGCGGCAGGTAAACCTCGGGCAAAGCGCCAATCTTTAATGAGATGAGATAAACCCGGCTACTGCTTCAGCTTGGTGAACGGCCGCTGCTGCGCCAATTCCTCTAGCACACGCTCATAATCCCCGCCCGGCTCGAACGCCACACCCACCCCCGACAATTCTTGCGACTCCTCCCACCGCTTGGCCCACCGGATCGTCGAGTTGAGCATCAATAGGTCGTCAGCCAAATCATGCAGCTCGATCTGCAACGGCTGATCGACTTCAAAATCGTCGTAGGTGAGCAAAAACGCGCCCGACGCGCTGACATTGAGCGTGTGCACCCGGACCCAGTCCCGCTCGCCCACCCGCACCCTCGCCCGGCAGCAATACTCAAAACGCAGGTGCTCACGGTAGTGCCCCTCAGCCACCCAGCCCGGGTCCTCCGACGCGATCGCGCCAAGCGCCTCGAGTAACCCGTCCGAACGGGCGGGCGCCAAACACATCACCGTCGCCTTCCCGTCGTCGTGAAGCTTCGCACGCATCACGGGCCATTTCATCTTCAAATCATAAATAAACGCGACCGTATTCGGGCCGATCGCGATCTGCGTGGGCACGTCCACCACAATCGCCATCGGCGGCTGCTTGAGACATTCGTACAACAAGTGATCAACCCCACAAGTGAAGCTGCAGCGGTAGGGCGTCCCCTCCAGCGCGGCCTCATACAGCCCCTGGCGGTCCTGCTTGCAAAGAAAAAGAAAATACGGCCCCGTCTCCACCGGCGGTCTCCCAGCAACACCCACCCAAACAAGACCGGCTCTCACCGGGCAAATCGCTTCGTACCTTCTTTGTCGGTTGTTGCTAGGTCAGAATACACCGCGAGCGGAGGAATCAGGCTCCGATAACCGGAAGCGACACACGCCGATC
Organism: Phycisphaeraceae bacterium; assembly: GCA_029260715.1. Lineage (GTDB taxonomy): Bacteria > Planctomycetota > Phycisphaerae > Phycisphaerales > Phycisphaeraceae > OFTM12. The sequence goes on from JAJDCS010000009.1 coordinate 82,604, forward strand.
CCCGCCCCGCTGCGACGCGTGATACGTCGAGGTCCGCGGCGGCATGGGGGTGCCGGGGACGGTGGCCCCAAGAGCGGCGGCACGGCCTTGCCCGCCCGTCGGCTGAGCCTCGTGCTCCACCTCATCAAAGGTGGTGTAAGGCATACCGAGATCGCGCAGCATCTGGTGGTCTTGCTCGGGCGTACGACCGAAAGTCGTCAGGTAATTGCCGATCAGAAAGCTCGAACCGCCGGCGAAGAAAATCCAGCTCTGCATGTCACGCAGGATTTTCTCCCGCCCACCCGCGATCTTAAGCTCACGGTCGGGCAGGATAAAACGGTAAATCGCGACGATCTTCAGCGCCTCCATCGGACGCAGGTCTTCGCGTTTACCGTATAGCGGCGTGCCCTGGATCGCCGTGAGGAAGTTGATCGGTACCACGTCCGCCCCCAACTCACGCAGCTCAAACGCGATGTCGAGCCGGTCCTCCCATTCCTCGCCCATACCGAAAATCCCGCCGGAGCAGATCGACAGCCCCGCCGCTTTGGCTGTCTTAATCGTGCGAACGCGGTCCTCGTAGCTGTGCGTCGAGATCACATTCGGAAAGTGGCGCCGGCTGGTCTCCAGGTTGTGGTTGACCCGCAACACACCCATATCCTTGAGACGCTTGGCCTGGTCTTCGTTCAATTCGCCCAGCGTCGCGCACGGGCGGACCTTGCCTTCCTTCGCGGTGGCTTCGAAGAACGGCTCCATCCAGTCCAACTCGGCGTCGGTCGGGCCTCGCCCGGAGTTGACAATGCCGAAGCTGCTGGCGCCGTTGCCCGCCGCCTCCGCCGCCGCCGCGAACATATCACCCACGCCCAGCTTCGTCGGCTGGGTGGGCGTCTTGTAATACTTCGACTGCGAGCAATACCCGCAGTCCTCGCTGCAAGCCCCCACCTTCGCCGCCAGGATCGAGCAGAACTTCACCTGCCGGCCCACATGCTTAATCCGGATTTTGTTCGCCCAGTAGAAAAGATCGTAAAGATCATCGCCCTCGACACCGCACAACTCGCGCGCTTGTTGGCGCGTCAAGGCCTGACCCGACAGCACAGCCGCGCCCAGTTCCGCAACGCGGTCGGCGATGTCAAGATCATGCCCGCCTGTGGTGATCATGGGTGTCTTTCGCAGGTCGCACGTCTACCGCGGCTTGGGCTGACCGTCCCCACCTTCTTGGAACAGATCAGGCAGATACGCCGCCGCCGACAGTTCCAACTGTTTCTTGGCCACGTCCAGTCGGTAAATCAGCAGCACCTGGTTGAGGCCGTCGAGTACAAACATCGCTTCTTCGTCCGGCCTCGTCTTGGCCGTGAGCATGGTCAGTGTTTCTTTATTGACCACCATCCCCGCTTGAGCGGCGGGAGTGACCCGGTCAATGGCCGTCGCAACCAGCAAACCCGCCAGCACAAACGCCGAGGCGATCAGGCTGTAGCAGGCTGTATTCAAACGATCCATCACAACGTCCCTTCGATCGCGTCACGACGCCCCATGCGCCGCGATACGTCTGGTTGCGCTACCGCCCCCGCCTGGGCTTCATGTCGTTGCCCACCACGCGACCCGCGATGGTCTGGAGCTTGTTGTTCCTCGTGTCAAACATCAACGCGAGCATCTTCTGGGTCTTCAGGTCCAGGATGAACACCGCTTGCTGATCGGACCGCGCCGCGGCGTCGCCGGCGATCATCACGTAGTCGCCACGCATACCAAACTGCGCCATCGCCGGCTCGGTGACAGCCAGGTTCGTTACCGCCAACGCCACCAGCAGCACCGCGTTGACCGCTAGCAAGATGCCCAAGATGCCCTTGTTCATGGTGACACTCCGCAAGCGGTGGGTACCGCCCGCCTATCAGCCGCGATGTATCAATTAACGGCCGTCGTTTCGACGTAGATGATAACCCCCAACCGTGGCGGTGCCAAGCACCACCACGCACAGCGCGTATCTAGGCTCTGTCGGAAAACTCATTTCGTGACTGGATTTGGGTGCCACTGGCTGCTTGCCAGCCAGTGAATTCCCGTGGTTTCCGCACTGGCGGACGAGCCGCCAGTGGCACACATTCAAGTTTTCCGACAGAGCCTAGTTGATCGCACCACGGGGTACGGCTTGTCGCCCCCCTTGCCCCACGGCGAGCCGACCGCTAATCGGGCAACTCAAGCAGCACGAACCGCTCCAGATCGCCGTCGCTCACGCTCAGCCGCACACCCTGGGTCAGGTCATGTTTTTTCAACTCCGCCACCAATTCGTCCACAGCCGCCACCGCCACGCCCATCACAGACGTAACCACCTGCCCCGCTCGCATGCTCCCCGCGTCCGCCGCGGAATCCGGACGCACCGCACGCACCAGCACACCCGGCTTGAATTCCATGCCGAACTTATCCGCCTGTTCCTTGGTAAACGTCGCCACCGAATCAAAGCCAAGCTTGCGTAGCAGAAGCTTGTCTTTTTCGTCCGAGGCGCCCTTTGAAATGCCCTTGTCCTTCAGCCCGTTAACCGAGGCCGTGCGCTCGGGCAGCTCGCCTGTTGTCACTTCAAAAACCTTGGTCTGGCCGTTTCGGAAGACCTCTAGCGTCAGCTTCGTATCAGGCGTGAACGTGGCAACAATGTGGCGAAGATCGTCAGCCCGGACAACCGGTTTGCCGTTGAGTTTGACGATGATATCGCCCCGCTTAAGCCCGGCTTCCTGGGCGGGGCTGCCGTTGATCGGGTCCTCGACCAAAACCCCGGCACCGTCGTAGCCGAACGTCTTAGCCAATTTCGGGTTCAGGTCGGTGATGTAAATCCCCAGGTACCCGCGGCTGACTCTGCCGCTGAGGATGATCTGATCCACCACATTGCGGACCATTGCCACGGGGATCGCGAAGCCCAGCCCCTGGAAGCCCGTGGACCGCGTGGCGATCGCGGTGTTCATGCCCACCACTTCGCCGTAGATATTCGTCAACGGCCCGCCCGAGTTGCCCCGGTTGATCGCCGCGTCCGTCTGGATGAAATTCTCGTAACCGCCTTCCGCCGTGATGATGCCCAGCCGCCGCCCTTTCGCCGAGACGATCCCCTGGCTCATGGAAAACTCAAACCCAAACGGAGAGCCGAACGCCAGCACGATATTCCCCTGCTCCACAGGCCGTGTCGCCAGTATCGAGGGGTGCAGCCCGCCCGAGTCCACCTTCATCACCGCGATGTCCGTCTTAGGGTCAACCCCCACCACCGTCGCCCGGGCTTCCTCGCCGTCGTGGAAACGCACGGTGATCTCATCGGCGTCCTTCACCACGTGGTAATTGGTGATGATGTGGCCGCGGTCGTCGTAGACCCAACCCGAGCCGTTGCCGATCACACGCGGCACGTTGTACCGCCGCAGGTCGTCCGCGTCGTCTTGCTCTGGGTCGTCGCCGTCAAAACGACCGTGCGGGTCGAACCGGAAGTGCTCCGGGCCGAAAAACCGACGCAGCAGGTCTTCGTCATCCGTATCAAACCGCTTGGGCTTGTTGTTGCCCTGCTTCGAAGAGATCTGGATATGCACCACGCTGGGCTCAACGACCTGGGCCACTTTCTGAAACGCGTCGCTCAGTTCAGCCAAAGACACGTTCTGCGTCAGGCTGTTGCGCACCACCCGGATCTGCGCGTCAGCCTGTGCCCAGACCAACTGCTCGACCAACCGGGGCCCCCCAACGACTGCCAACACCGCCGCGATCAAAAAAACAACACTAGGACCGTACCACCTGATGCGATTCATTTCACAAACTCCTTGAAGCCAAACAACAATGCCCGCACGACCGTCTGCGTGACTCGATCCTATCTAGACGCGAAATAAAGAGATGAAAACACACTCCCACCTCATGCAATACGCCGTAAAAACATACTGGTTCATCGCCAATCCAAGTCAGCCCCAATGACAATTTTAAGGCTCCATCCGGTAAGGGTGGCCTTCCTGTAGATACCGACCCGACCCGACCAACGCCACCCAACCCGCAGCCGCTTCGCTGATCTGCTTGCCTATACCCGCCGCAGGCTTAACGAACGGCGGCTGCCAATCGGTCAGCCCAAGCAGGTCGTGCGCCACCACCACGTGCCCGTGGCAAGCCGGCCCCGCGCCGCACCCAACCACAGGCACCCGCTGGCCTTGCCCCGACGCCTGATCCACCGCCGCCACAACGCGGGCCGATACCTCAGCAGGCACCGCCTCCACCAGCAGCATCGCCGCCCCGCTCTCGACCATGACCTTAGCCGTTTCCACCAGTTCGTCCGATTGGGCCTGGCTCTTGCCCACCGCACCATACCCACCCCGCAGCCGCACCTGCTGGGGCCGTGACCCAATATGCGCTACCACCGGCACACCCGCCTCGCTCAGCCTCGCCACCAGCGGCGCCAAACTCCGCCCCACTTCTAGCTTTACAACATCCGCACCGCCATCGGTCAAGAACCGCGCCGCGTGGCGCACCGCCTCATCGTCCCCGCACTGGTAGCTGCCGAACGGCATATCCGCCATCACAAACGCATCGGGCGCCCCCCGCCGCACCGCAGCTGTAATTTCCACCATAAATGGCATTGTGGCCGGCAGCGTTGAATCATGCCCCAAAATAACTTGCGCAGCCGTATCACCCACCAACAGGCACTTCACGCCACCTCGCCACAACCACGACGCCGTCGTCGCGTCGTAACACGTCAGCATTGCGAAGCGCTCGCCCCGCTTCACCCACTGCCGCACATGCCGCAGCGTGACCCGACCGGATATTTCGCTTTCAGCCATCACGGGATTATACCGACCCCACGACGCGGTAAATCATGCTCTGCCGAACCCCAAAACCGCCTGTCGCTAATCCACCTTCGCCCACACCCGCCCCCCCTCAACCCGCGCCGGGTAGGTCGCCACCCCAATCGCCGGGTTATCAGGGCACCGGCCGTGCCCTAAATCAAACGCCCACCCGTGCCAAGGGCAGATCACGCATCCCTCCTCAACTCGCCCCCCCGACAGGCTCGCACCCGCGTGCGGGCACGTGTCATCAACCACCCTCGCTTGCCCAGGCTCATCAAGAAAAACCGCCAACGCCTTACCCCCGTGTAACACGTAACACCCACCGCCAGCAGGGATATCGCTAACCACGCACAGATTCGCCCACCCGTCTCGATTTTTAGGAACATCGCTCAACCGCTTAACCCTTTGATAAACACTCACTTTACCCCAAAAAGCGATCCGGAAACCACACGCCGCCTCTGTACAGCCTCTCGCCGCGGACTTCATCTAAATCCTTAAATATTCAGAAAAATTTCATTGTCACCCGCACCGGCCTTAGATACACTGGACGGGCTAAAAATAAGCTGAAAATCGATGATTTTGGAGGTGATCGATGAAGGTAATGCTACGACGACTGTTCGTTTACACACGCACGCTTGCTACCCCCGCAGCCGCCCTGCTGCTGACCGCCACACCCGCCCAAGCCGTGCTGGACATCGTCTACACCCACCTCTCAGCCAACACCAACCCCAACATCGTCGCCACCGCCGACATCATGCCCTTCGACCAGGACAGTTCCCGCCTACTAGCCATCCTCAACCACGTGGCCTCGGTCTACGAAAACGCCTTCGAAGACCTCAACCGCACCGTTGAGATCACCTACTGGTGGGACAACTACAACGGCGTCGCACAAAGCGCGCCCGCCTGGATTGTTGAAGACAACGACGGCGTCACCATGTCAGGCGTCCGGTTCACCACCAACCTGGCAAACCAACTCAACGCCAACTGGTTCATCGACAACACACCCGCCCAAGACGAAGAATTCGACATGGGCCAGCAATTGTTCCGAGACCTGTCAATGACCACCCAAACCGCTCGCTACCTCGGCGACACGCCAGCCCTGTTCGAGACTGCCTACTTCGGCTCGAAAAACAGCAACGGGCCATCGGGAACGATCCTGGACCTCCTATCCGTCGCCTTCCAGGAAGTCGGCCACGCCATCGGCATGAACGCCGGGTTCTCCGGCACCAGCAACGGGACCAACACCGGCGAGGGCGACGACTTCAAGTTCGACCTGCCCACCGCCTGGGTCCACGGCGACACGATGGCCCTCAAAGCCCGTGGGTACGACGCAAACGCCAACGGCGCACCACTGCCCGGCGACGCCAAAGACCACATCGTCAGCAGCGACGTGGCCATGGGCACAGCCAATACCAACAAACGCGTCCGACCCTCCGCCGCAGACCTGCTAGCCATCGCCGTCTCCGCCAACTACAACGACGTCGACCTGCCACGCAAAGACTTCCTGGGCGGCAACGCATGGACCGATGGGTTCAATTGGCTGGGCGGCGCCGCCCCAGATGGCAACGACGACGTCTTTGTGCGACACGGAAGCCCCATCTCCGTCGCCCTCACCACCAACCGCTCCGTAGCCAACCTCACCGTCGCGGAAAGCAGCCAGGTCGCTGTGGCCGCCGGTAACACCCTCACGGTGTTTAACGAAACAACCATCGAACGCGGGCCAATCGCGACCAACCAAAGAAGCGGCATCTCCATCGGTGAAGGCAGCGAGCTGGATACCCCACTGCTCACTGTTAACGACGGCGGAGACGTCACTACCTTCGGCGGGTTTCTGGACATCGACGACGCGCACATCAACGAAGGCGGAAGGCTTATCGGCAACGGCACCGTCTTTATCACCAACGCCCTGCGCAACGACGGCCAAATCCTCGCCAGCAAACCCTTCGGCCTCGGCGGAGATGTGCTCTCGTTTATCACAAACCACGCTTCACCGTTCGACCTAGACGGCTCCTCCGGCAACGGCGTGGTCACCGCAGCAGGCGCCAGCATCTCGTTCAACTTTGGGCTCAGCGACACCTTCAACGGCACCATGGAAGTCAACGACGGACTCTTTATCAATTTCGGCACGCCGTGGGACCTCGGCAACGGCGGGCTGATCGACCTCAACGGCGGCGGCGCCTTCGCCGACCGCGCACGGATCACAGGCGCGCCACTCAACGCGGAGGGTGGCAGCATTCAAGCCTCCGGACAGGCCCACTTCGACAACACCGTCACACTCGGCCCAAGCATCAGCGTCTCACTCGCAGCCAACGCCAACCTCGAGTTCAACGCCACCACCACCATCGAAGGCGGAGACTACACCATCGCAGACGGCGCTGTGCTCGAATTTGACGCCGAAACCACCGTCAACGCCGCCAACTTCATCATCACCGGCACCGGCCGCGTACAGTTCGACGCCGCCACCACCTATAGCTACCAAACCGTCATCACTTCCACCGGGCTGATCCAGCAAAACGCAGACGCCACCATCATCGGCGCCATGACCGTAAACGGCGGCCGGTTCGACCTCGACGGCGCCGCCGCCTTGAACACCATCCGCCTGGGCAACGCCGCCAACCCAGGCCCGCTCACACTCAACGTCGACGGTATCGATTCCGCAGGCAACGTCTTCAACAGCACCATCGAAACTGAGGACGTCGGCATCGTCGGTGGCCTAACCATCAACCTCACCAACCCCGACGACGCATGGACCATGGCCGGCACGCTCAACCTCCACGGCGGAAACCCGCTCTTCCTGCCCACACGCGTCGCCGGGTCACGCATGATCGTCACCGGCGAAATCAACCTCACCAACCGCGTGCGTATCGCCGCCGACACCGACTTCAACCCCACCGCCACTGTCAACGCCACGGGGTTTAATGACGAACTACACGTCTCCGGCAACACCACCATCTTCGCCGGAGCCGACTTCAACGGCTTAATGACCATGGTCAACACCGCCAGCGGCGAACTCACCCTCGCTCACGGCGCTGCCATCCCCTTCGTCATCCTCGAAAATAACGGCACGCTGCGCATCGGCAATTCGCCCGGCTCCGCGAACGTGAACCGCTACACGCAAGGCGAAAACGCCACATGGGAAGTCGAGCTAGGCGGCACCGAAGCAGGCATCGGACACGACAAACTGATCACCGCCGGCCTCCCCGCCGAACTAGCCGGCACGCTGGCGCTGAGCATCATCGGCGAATACACACCAAATTACTACGACGAATTTGTCATCCTCACCGCCGGAACGCGTATCGGCGAGTTCGACCATATCACCGGCGCCCTCATCGACCCCGACATGACCCTCGCACCCATCTACGACTACAAGCGCAACACCGGTGTCACCATCGTGGCAGCCCTCCCCGGCGACGCCAACCTCGACCAAACCGTCAACGGCCTGGACCTGCTCGCCTGGCAAGCCAACTTATTCAGCGGCAACAAGTGGGTCCAGGGCGACTTCAACCTCGACGGCATGGTCAACGGCCTGGACCTACTCATCTGGCAAAGCCACCTGTTCGACAGCGTCCCCGTGCTAAGCCGCGGCGTTGTTGCGACCGCTACAGAAGTGCCCGAGCCCGGCGCAGCAACACTCCTGCTAGGCCTGTGCGGCTTGATAGCCAAACGCCGACGCAACAACTCACACTAACGCACACAGCCTACCGCCACACCCGCGTTATCATGGCCCCATGATCAAGCCCTGGACGCTATGGCTCGGGCCGGTGCTGGCCGCCGTCGCCTGGGCGGTCGCGTGGTGGCACGGCCTGACAACACCGGCCTGCTGGACCGCCGCCATCACCGTCTGGTGCGCCGCTTGGTGGGTCACCGAAGCAATACCCATCCCCGCCACTGCCATAATCCCATTCGCAGGCTTCCCACTCACAGGCGTGCTAGATCACAAACAAGTCGCCGGCGCCTACGGACACACACTGATCCTGCTATTCCTAGGCGGGTTCATCCTCTCAGCCGCAATGGAGAAAACCGGCACGCACCGACGCCTAGCCATGGGCATGCTCCGGCTCGTGGGCGGACGTAGCGGCAAACGCCTCGTCCTGGGCTTCATGCTCGCAAGCGCCACGCTGAGCATGTGGATCTCCAACACCGCCACCGTGCTGATGCTCTTGCCGATCGTCATCGCAGTACTCGAAAAAATCGAAGACCGGCACTTAGCCACCGCCCTGCTCCTGGGCGTGGCGTACGCGGGCAGCATCGGCGGCCTGGGCACCCCCATCGGATCGCCGCCGAATCTAATCTTCCTAGGCGTCCTCGAAGAAACGACCAAGATCCAATGGACGTTTGTGGATTGGATGAAGATCGGCCTGCCTATCGCTGTGATCTTCCTGCCCCTGACGTGGCTGATACTGACACGCCACGTACACACCGACGCTCGCATCGAGTTGCCCAGCCCCGGACCGTGGCGGCCCGCTGAGGTACGCACGCTTGTTGTTTTCGGCTTAACCGCCACCGCTTGGATCACACGCTCCACCCCCTTCGGCGGGTGGAGCCAGTGGTTCGGAATCCCCGGGGCAGGCGACAGCACCGTCGCCCTGCTCGCAGCCGTGGCGCTTTTCGCTATACCGAACGGCCAAGGCAGACGCCTCATGGACTGGGAAACAGCGACGAAAATACCTTGGGGTTTGCTGCTGCTGTTCGGCGGCGGCCTAGCCATCGCAAAGGCGTTTGATGAATCGGGGCTCAGCCAAACACTGGGTCACGCGCTGAGTGGCATCGCCGCCTGGCCCACGGCTGTGATGATCCTCACCATCTGCCTGTCGGTTACGTTCCTCACCGAGGTCACGTCCAACACCGCCACCGCCACGATGCTCATGCCCATCCTCGCTGCGGCGGGCATAGCGGCGAAGCTCGACCCCGTGGTCTTGATGCTACCCGCCGCCCTCAGCGCAAGCTGCGCGTTCATGCTACCCGTCGCCACGCCGCCAAACGCCATCGTCTTCGGCGCCGGACGCTTGACCACCAAGCAAATGGCGCGCGAAGGCGTCCTACTAAACGTCCTCGGCGCCTTGGTCATCACCGCCGTCTGTTGGGTTGCACTGTAAGGAATGCTAACGCCGTGAATCAACCCCGCGCCGCATCAAGACGGGTTATCGCCCGTCACCGGAAGCGACACGCCTTGCGTAGCGCGGTCGTGGTCATCGTGTGAAAATGCACCCGTGTGCTCCTGGTGTAGTGACGACGCGCGTAGCGTCGACCAATCGGTAACCTGCATGTCCGGCGAATCGGGGCCGTCGTGCGCCTTAAGAATGTTGTACCGATTATCACGCTGCGCCGGCGTAAACCCAGCGTCACGCACAAGCCGACAGATCAGCGACTCATTGAGGCAGTACGTCGTCCCCGCCGCGCTCACTACGTTTTCCTCCATCATCACGCTGCCCATGTCATTCGCGCCATAGAGCAGCGCGATCTGCCCGATCTTCGGGCCCATCGTGACCCAGGAACTGCCGATCGAGTGGATGTTGTCCAAATACAGACGGCTGATCGCCTGCGTGCGCAGGTAGTCCGTCGCCCCCGCCAACCGCAGCACCTTCCCCCCTTGCTCGTGCGCCTGACCATTCGCCAATGCGTCGCCAGGAAACGCGTCGCCCGATTCCTGGTCCCAGCGCCCCAGCCGCCCCAACGACGTGTTCTCGGGCTGAAACGGCCAACTAATGAACGACACATACCGCCCTGGCCAACCCCCGGCGATCGCCCGATCCTGGGCTTCGCGGATGCGGTCCATGTGGTCGATACGATCAGCCACACCCTCGATGTGCCCGAACATCATCGTCGCGCTGGTGAACATCCCCAACCGGTGGCCCGCCGCCATCACGTCAAGCCATTGCTGGGCGCTAGCCTTGCCAATGCCGATCCGCCGCCGCACCTGCGGCGCGAAAATCTCTCCGCCCCCACCCGGGATTGAGTCCAGCCCCGCAGCCCGCAACCGCTGCAAGATCGCTTCGAGCTTCGCACGCCAAACCCCGTTCGGCAATTCGTCGCTACGCCCCGGGGCCGTCACCGGGAACCCATCAATCTCAAATATCGCCACAAACTCCACAATCTCCGGTGGAGAAAACGCGTGAATGTGTAGCCCTGGGAACTCGGCTTTGAACCCACGCAGCATGTCTTCGTAAAACCCGACTCCCAACTCCGGGTGCATCCCCCCTTGCAACAACACCTGCGTGCCGCCGATCCCCACAAGCTCGCGGAGCTTGTCGTGCAACTGCTCGGTGGTAAGCGTGTAAGCGTCGCCCTCACCCAGGTCGCGTTTAAACGCGCAGAACGTGCAGTGAGCCGAACACACGTTCGTGTAATTCACGTTCCGGTCGATCACATACGTGCGCACCCGGTCGCCGTGGATACGCCGACACACCGCCGTCGCCCACCGCCCAAGGTCGTGCAGCGAAGCCTCGCGGTACAGCGTCAGCGCCTGCTCGCGCGTCAAGCGCGAACGCCCCTCGATCACCGCGTCAATCCCCACCGCCTTGCCCACGCTCGTATGGCCTGTAATCACAAATCGCTCCAACGGCCAAAACCCGGCACCTTACCCGCCACAGTTTAGCCGATCACCGCCGCACCGGGCTGCAGCTTCCGCCCCAGGAAATTAGCCAGCAAGCGGTGGCCCTCAACCGTCAGAAAACTCTCTGGGTGAAACTGCACGCCCTCCAGCGGCGCCTGTTCACCGCCCGCCCCCTCCAACGCACCAACCTTCGCACGCAGACCCATGATCTCCCCCTCTTCCGTCCAGGCGCTAACCTCAAACCGCTCGTTGTCGAACGAATCCTTCCGAACGATCAGGCTGTGATACCGCGTAGCCGTAAACGGGTTATCCAACCCGGCAAAAACCGTCTTGCCATCGTGATGCACCTGCGACGTCTTGCCGTGCATGATCCGGTCGTGCCGGCTAACCGTCATGCCGAACACGTGGCCGATGCACTGGTGACCCAGGCACACACCCAACAGCGGCACCTTCCCCGCGAACGCCTTGATAATGGCGTTGGACACGCCCCCCTCATGTGGCGTGCAAGGCCCAGGCGAAATAATCACGTGCCCCGGCTTCAGCGCCACCGCCTCGCCGACCGTGATCTTGTCGTTGCGGAACACACGAAGGTCCAGCTTCGGATCGATCTCGCCGATCCGCTGCACAAGGTTGTACGTGAAGCTGTCGTAATTATCGATCAGCAGAATCATGTGTGTATCGTAGCCTGACGGCCCCAACCCGTCCCACAAAACCTATTTACATAAAAGCCGAAGCCACACCCGTCACCACCGCCTCCACAACGCCAAAAACTACGGCCATACCGCACATCGCCAGGATGATACTCCCCAAAGCCAGCCAATCCGAAACACCCATCGCCTCCCCCAAGCACTTCACCCAGATCACAAACCCCCACACCGCCGCAGCTATTTCCACCACCGCCAGCACAGCCGCCAGGTGCTGGTTCGCCTCAATGGCCGGCGCGTGGCTCGTGTACATCTGCTCACCAAACAGGGCCAGATTGATAATCAGCAAACTCACCCCCCACACCGCTGGCACCTGCGACCACGCCAGCGCCGACCGCACATCACCAAACGACCCCTCACCGCCCAGCCACTGCCCCGCCTGTGTCAGCAGCCACCCGCCCGCGTAGAGCGTGATCAGCCCGCCGATTACCCCCACCACGCTATACACCCCCAGCACCGCACCCAGCGACATCTCATCGCCCGCGTTCTTCCACGACGCGCGTGTCAACGCCCCGATCACGCCCCCGGTCATCATCAACAAATGAACCCACCGGTCCGGCTCGTTATCGAGGATCCACCGCATCGTCGCGCGCGGCTGGGTCCACATCGTCAACCACGGATTACCCGGCTTCGGCGGCGGCGGTGGCTCTAGTTCAAAAATCTCAGCCATGGCTCAAGCGTGCGGTAAAATGGGTTTAAAAATCAACTCACAACCACTGCCATGATCATAGCAACGGCCCACGACAAGGGCTTATCATGCACCCTACCAATGCGGCTGTGGACCCTACACCCTCAATACCTAGACGCCCAAGGCCTCGTCGCCCTGTGGCGCGAGGCCCTGCTCGCCCAGAAAGTCTTGCAAGGACGCACCACCGGCTACCGCCACCACCCCCAACTGCTGCGGTTCCGCCAGACCAAGCAACCCGTCGCCGCCATCGCGTCCTATTTAAAAGCCGTCCACGAAGAAGCCCGCCGACGCGACTACCAATTCGACGCCTCAAAAATCAGCCGAGCCAGATCACGCGCCAAACTCACCGAAACCCAAGGCCAACTCCTCTACGAATGGAAACACCTCAAACGCAAGCTCCGACAACGCCAACCCAGCCTCTACAGAAAATCCGTCTCAATCAAAGAGCCAGCCCCACACCCGCTATTCAAAATCGTCCCAGGACCAGTACAAGACTGGGAACAAACCTACTAAGTAGGCTCTAACTCTCTATGTGTGCCACTGGCGGCTCGCCCGCCAGTGCGAACGTACCCCACAGAACCCACCCCCTCCTCCGCTATAATCGCCCCCAATGCCTGCAAAACCACCCCCCGCAAAAACCCTCTACCTCATCGACGGCCACGCACAGATCTTCCGCGCATACTTCGCCATCCGCTCCCCCATGACCAGCCCCATCACCGGCGAGCCCACCAACGCCGTCTTCGCATTCACCGGCATGCTCCTAAAACTCTTCGACCAGTTCCGCCCCCAGTACGTGGCCATGCCGATCGACACCGCAGGCCCCACCTTCCGCGACGACATCTACGAAGACTACAAAGCCGGACGCGACGAAGCACCCGACGAACTCGTCCAACAGTTCGACCGGGTCTTTGAAGTCACCCGCCTGTTCGGCATCCCCCTGCTGGGCCATCAAGGCGCCGAAGCCGACGACATTATCGCAACCCTCACCCAGCGCCTGCTCGACGACCCCGCTCATGCTGACGTCAACGTCCGCATCGTCTCCAAAGACAAAGACCTCGAACAGTTGCTCGGCGACCGGGTCACTATGTTCGACATCCACACCGACACCACCATCAACGCCGACTCACTCTTAGCTAACAAAGGCGTTACACCCGATCAGGTTGTTGACATGCTCGCCCTCACCGGCGACAAAGTGGACAACGTGCCCGGCGTCGACGGCATCGGCCCAAAGACCGCCGCCAAGCTCATCCAAGAGTTCGGCTCGCTCGACGGCATCCTCGCCAACACCGACAAGATCAAGGGCAAACGCCGCGAGAACATCGAAAAAGCCCGCGCCCACCTACCCCTAAGCCGACAACTCGTCACGCTCAAACACGACGTCGACATCCCCTTCACACTCAAAGACGCCCAAGCCGGCGCCATCGACGCCACAGCACTGCACCGCCTATTCAAAGAGCTAGGCTTCAACCGCCACCGCGCGGAGCTTGACCGCCTACTCGGCGAAAAAACCGACACCAGCCCCAAAACAGGAAAAAAACAAAAAGAAAGCGACATCCCCGCCACTCTCTTCGACGCCGGCCCCACCGCCACCACCGAAGCCTTCAAACCCATCACGCCCACCCGATCCACCAGCGAGGGCTACACCACCGCCACAGATTTCAAATACGAAGCCGTCACCACCACCAAAGCCCTCAAAGAACTCGTCGCAACACTACGCACCCAGAAAATCATCAGCGTAGACACCGAAACCGTAGGCCTAAGCCACCGCGCCACACTCTGCGGCCTAAGCTTCGCCTGGAAGCAAGGCCACGGCGTATACGTCCCACTACTCTCCCCCAACCCCAAAAAACACTTAAGCACAGACGACGCTCTAAAAGTCTTACAGCCACTGCTCGAAGACCCCGCCGTACCCAAAACCGGGCACAACTTGAAATACGACCTCCTTGTCCTGCGCCAAGCCGGCATCGACATGCGTGGCGTCGCGTTCGACTCACTCATCGCCAGCCACCTCATCGGCACACCCGCCCACTCGCTGGACAACCTCGCCCTGGGCATGCTCCAACACGAGATGACACCCATCAGCCAGCTCATCGGCCCACGCCCACGCAAAGGCTCCAAAGACCCGCCCCAGCTGACCATGGACCAAATCCCACTCGAACAGATCACACCATACGCCGCCGAAGACGCCGACATCGCCCTGCGCCTCTACCACTTGTTCTCGCCCCAGCTCACCGAGATGAGCCTCGACAACCTGGCACACAACGTAGAGATGCCCCTCGTCGCCGTCCTCGCCGACATGGAATTCCAAGGCATCCGCATCGACCCAGCCATCCTAGAGCAGCAAAAGCAAGAGCTCACCAAACGCATCGTCGAGCTGCGAGACCTCATCCAAACCGCAGCCGGGCACGATTTCAACATCGACTCGCCCAAGCAACTCGGCGACGTCTTGTTCAACAAACTCGGCCTGCCCGTCGTCAAACGCACCAAGACCGGCCCATCCACAGACGTCGAAGTCCTCGAAACACTCTGCGACCACCCCGAAGTCCCCGAGGCCCAAGCCGCCATCCCAAAGCTCGTCGTCGAGTACCGCCAACTCACCAAACTGGTCAACACCTACCTCGACAACCTGCGCGAAAGCATCAACCCCGACACCAACCGCGTCCATGCCACGTTCCTACAGACCGGCGCCGCCACAGGCCGACTATCCTCCAACAACCCCAACCTGCAGAACATCCCCATCCGCACACAGACCGGCCGACAGATCCGCAAAGCGTTCGTCGCTGAAAAAGGCCGCGTGCTCATCTGCGCCGATTACTCACAAATCGAGCTGCGCGTCCTGGCCCACCTCAGCGAAGACCCCGCCCTCATCGACGCATTCATGCAAGACATGGACATCCACACCGCCGTCGCCGCCCAGGTCTTCAACACACCGCCCGACCAAGTCACCCCCGAGCAGCGAGGCCACGCCAAGACCATCAACTTCGGCATCATCTACGGCATCAGCGCGTTCGGCCTGGCCCGCCGTGTCGACTCGCTCGACTTCAAAGGCGCCAAAGACCTCATCGCCGACTACCGCGCCCGCTTCGCCGGCATCGACTCCTTCCTCGCCCAGTGCATCCACCAAGCCATCGAGAACGGCTACGTCACCACCATGCTCGGCCGGCGTCGCCCCATCCCGCAAATCACGTCGAAAAACCGAAACACCCACAGCCTGGGCGAACGACTCGCCATCAACTCCGTCGTCCAAGGCTCAGCAGCCGACCTCATCAAGCTAGCCATGGTCAACCTCCACCGCCGCATCCGCAACGAAAACCTGCCCACCGACCTGCTCCTACAAATCCACGACGAACTAGTCCTAGAAGCCCCCACCGCAGACGCAGCCCGCATCGCCACCGTGGTCCAAGAAGAAATGCAAAACGCCATGACACTAAAAGTGCCACTCAAAGTCGAAGTCGGCGTAGGTGAAAACTGGCTGGAAGCCAAGTAGGACGAACAACTCAATAAAATGGGTGCCACACAGCACGCCGAATGTCTTAGATCCGCCTCAGGTGGGCTGCTGTGTGCAAAAAACAACAAACCAACGAATACAAAAACCGACGAACGCCCATTTTGTTAGAGGATCTGCCCGTGGGACAAACTAAAAATGCCAACTAAACCACCCCGCGCCGGCCGGGCAACAGCGCCAAGACACCAAGCCCCACCAAAACAGCAACGCCCGGTTCCGGCACAGAAGCGCCCGTCCCCACCGCTGCACCGCCCAAGCTCTCTACGGACTCAAACAGGTGTGACTGCCATACCAGAATATCTAGCCCGTTAACAAGCCCATCAAGGTTGAAGTCGCCCTCAACCCACTCGTCTTCCGTGAACAAACCGCTCTGCCAAGCCAATAGGTCTTGACCGTTGACAACGCCGTCAAGGTTGGCGTCACCAGGAATCGCAGCCACCAGCGTCAAGCCGAGCCCGTTACGGTCATACACCGGCACCAAAAGCAAATCGTCGTGAACAAGCTCACCAACGATGCTCTTGAACAGGCCCGTGCGTGAGCCGGCGATCAAAATATCGAATTCCGTCAAATAATCGGGCTCATACCCGTCTAGAATCTGAAGTTGCAACGTACCGTTTAAGACGAGGTTACCCGTTACTGTTACCTGGTCGTGCCCGGTCCCGGGTGCGGCACCGGCAATCTCAAAATGCATGCCACTGCTTGCTGAAACAGTAATATTACCGCCGTAAGTCACCGCCGCCGGCGACCCGCTGGGGCCCGGCGGGTCGCCCTCCCCAATCGCCCCCTCACCAAACGCAACGCCGGCACCTGACGCCACCACAAGACACGAGGCAACCGTAAAGCATTTCAACACGCTGCGCGGCAACTGACCCATAGCCAGCTATTATACCACACCGCGCCATTTCAGCAATAATTTTTATGTGTTTGTGAATCCGTCGCCGCAAGCGACAAAAGCAACACAAGACATGAACAACGACCAGAAACCAAGACCCCCCGCAGCCTAGCCATCCCCTCACGCCGCCGCCGCTGCCTTGTTCTCCTCACGCAGCGCCACCTCCACGCGAAAACGCCCCAGCGTCGAGTCGCAAGGCAGCACCAGCGTCGTCTCTTTCGAATCCAAAGTCTGCATCTCTTTACCGATGAGCACCTTTGGCAGCGAAATGCTGCAGTTCAGACCTTCGAACTTTGACTTGGCGTGCCCGGCGACCATGTTCAGCACCTCGCCCAATGCGTCGCCAAGGTCGGGGTGGTCGATGCCCATCTCCTCGCCCGACAGTTGGCTGGCGATCTTCAGACCAGTGCCTTTCGGAAAGGCCAACAGGACCGAGCCCGCCGCGTCGCCGGAAATGCCGATGACCGCGTAGACCTCCGCATCACTGCCGTCGTCGTCAGACTTCAAAAACGGCTTGCCGATCATCGTATCGGTCGCCAGCATGGTCTTGAAAACGGTCTGGACAGCTTCGAGGAACGGGTTGATAAACCGGATGTCCATAAATTATTTGCCTTATGGTGCTGCATCGCCGTGGCGGCGTGGCCAGCCCACCCCGCTTCTCAGTACATCGGCGTAACCCAATAACGCCCTGAGCGGAGACAAAAAAATTCATCGTTATTCATTTTTCCAAGAACTAAACCGGGTTTATTGATACAGGCTGCGGTAAACCCCTGTGCGTGGCACGCACCCCAAAAACACGTTCACTCACGGCTCCCCGCGTGGCGATCGGCTGCGGATATATCAGAACCCGAATAACCGGACACGCCTATCGCGTCTAAACAGATCAAATATCATTATCGGGTTTCGCCCGTGAACCCCTCGGGCAGCAAAAACCCCTGCTCGACAAGCCGACGGGTAATACCCAGCACCTGCGGCGCCACAGCCTCGAACGGGCGGTGGACCGTCTCAGCCAACTGCTGGATAAGCTCACGCAAGGTCCGGCTCCCGTCGCACCGGGCGATCAGACCCCCGAAAAACTGATCCACCTGCCCGCTATACGCCAACCCCGAATCGCGGCACAGCTCCGCCTTGCCCGCAGCCGCCCACCCGCCGTCGTGAGGCGTGAAAGTCTGCTTCAATTGCACCGACGACGAAATGCGCAGCCTACTATCAAGCAAGCCTGCATCACCGCCTACACGCTCCACAAAACCACGCAACGCAAAACCACCCTCAACGTCGCCCCCACACCGGCCTAGCATCTTCCGCGGCGCGTCCTCGCCGCGAAACCAATTGCCGCCGCCCGAAGCCTTGCGCATCATCACAATCCCTGTGCTGATCCGCTCGATGCCCTCTTTTTGGTAATACGCCATCCACTCGTCATACGCCCGCGTCAGGTAGCCCGGCTCGCCCTTCTCCGTTTGTTTGATCCACATCGAAGCGTAATCCGAGGCGTCCCGTGTCTCGCTCCGCATCACCCACACGTCGCAGCCGATGCCCTCGAACCACCGGGCCAGCCTGTTCTCCCATGTGCCGTCGGCGTCGTGGACCCAGTTGCACAAAAACTGGCAATACCCACCCTCCTCCAGATAATCGGGCACCGTGCGAGCCAGCCGCCGGCAGAACGCATCGCCACGCAGCCCGCTGTCCCGAAAGATAAACCGCGTCGAAGGCGAAATCACAAACGGCGGGTTCGACACGATCAAGTCAAAGCGGTGCCCCTCGACGGGCTCGAACAAGTCGCCCGTAACGCACCGCACGTGCCCCAGCCCGTTGAGCCGCGCGTTGAACGCGGCGAAGGCCGTCGCACGCGGGTTGCGATCCACCGCGTAAACCTCATCACAATGATCAGCCGCCAGCAACGCGTGCGTCCCGCAGCCCGCGCCCATGTCCAGCACCTTCTTCGCTTGCCGCCGCACCGTAATATTCGCCAACGTCATCGTGCTCGTCCCGATGCCCATCACAAAATCCGACGTCGCTCGCCCCTTCGCGATCGGCGCGGGCGGGTCGTGCGCGAACCACCGACCAAAAAACGGCACGATACGCACGCACGGAATGACCCTATCACCCTCCACCGCGACCAAGCCCGCAGCGGCCCACTTCTCAAGCGGGACAGGAGCTAACGCCTCACGCGCCGCGCCCCCATCCACCGCCCTGCTCAACAAAAACAAGCGGATCAAAATATGAATCGGTGAGTCGCCCGTGCTTTTGAATAGCAGCGAATGGATGTGCGCTTCATTAAGCAGGCTGATCGCGTCGCTGCCCATCGCAGCCTGAATGCCGTCATCCGTATAGCCAGCTTCCACCAGCAAGCCCGCCAAACGCGCGTAGTCGTCGTCGTGGTCGAAACCAATCTGGCTGGCGTCTTCAGACGGGGGTTGGCTCATGGCTGCGGCGCCGATTGGTTGCAATCATGCATGACCGAACAACCCGCCATGATAACGGCGATGGCTAATTAGCGAATTCTTCAATTTGGTGTACGTCCTCACGACGAGCAGCGACCGTGAGGGAGCGGTCACGCATGAGGAAAATGATCGATCGCCACACCATCCAGCCGGATACAAAAAACAGAAAAATGCTCTAGGCGGTGAGAGAAAAAGTGTTTTTGTAACAACCAAACCGGCCCAAAAGCGTGAAAAGCCCCACACTCTCTTGAAGGCCTCCGCTTGTCGAGCGCCCTCTACGCCTTCGCCTGCGACGCCAACCACTCCCACTGCTTCGCGATGCCGTCAGCCAAAGGTGTAGCCGGGTTGTACCCCAGTTCGCTTCTGCTGCGGGTCAGGTCGGCCCAGGTACGCGACACGTCCCCAGGCTGAGGCGGCAACTGCTGCACAGTAGCTTGCTTGCCCATAACCCGTTCAATTGTGGCGATCAATTCCTTAAGACTCACAGGCTGATTGCTGCCCAGGTTGTACACCCGGTACCCACCCGCCGTCCCGCAGCGATCAATCGCAGCGGTCACGCCGTCAACGATGTCATCAACATACGTGTAATCACGGCTGGTCGTGCCGTCGCCGAACATCGGGATCGGCTCGCCGTCGGCGACGAGGCGCAGGAATTTTCCGATGGCCAAGTCCGGACGCTGGCGCGGGCCGTACACGGTGAAGAACCGTAGGCAGGCGATCGGCAGATTGTGCAGGTGGTTGTAGGTGTGACAGATCAACTCGCAAGCCTTCTTCGTCGCCGCGTACGGGCTGATCGGGTGATCCACCGAGTCGTCCTCAGAAAACGGCACCTTCGGGTTGTTCCCGTAAACGCTTGAACTCGAAGCGAACACGAACCGCTCGCACCCGTGCGCCACCGCCGCGTCCAGCAGGTTCACCGTGCCGTCGACATTGACCTGGGTGTAGTACGGAGGGTTTTCGATGCTGGGCCGCACACCCGCCATAGCCGCGATATGCACCACCGTCGCCGGCCGGTGCCGAGCAAACGCCTCAAACACCGCCTCGCGATCGCGGATGTCCGCCTCGACAAGCTCAAAACCGCTGCTGGACGCGGCCGCCGTAATATTGCGCCGCTTCTGCGCGGGATCGTAAAAATCGCAAAAGTTATCAAACCCAACCACAGGCTGACCCTGCCCCAACAGCCGGTCAGACAGGTGCGATCCTATAAAGCCGGCAGCGCCGGTGATGAGAATAGGTTGGTCGGGCATAAGGTTAAGTTAAGTATCGGATGATTCCGCTCTTACCTTGGTTCCTCTGAAACGAGCTATTATTAAAGGTTCCCGATCGTAAAGCAACGGAGAACCCGTCGCGCGACACCCGCAACTCGTTGCGGGAGGTCCACGGAGAATGGCCATCGGCATCACCGACGGCCCGCGATCCACCGCCAGATGTACATGAAAACCGACCCCTCGGTCATTTTTTTCATCTTCAAATAATTGCGTAACGCCCAAACCGGCAGCCGTAGAATCGACCAAGCGATGCGGAGCGGGGCAAACGGGGTCCGCCTCGGCTTGATCCCCTCACGGCGCATGGCTGAACGGTTGATCAGGTTCATCCAAAAAATGTCTTCGCCCTTTAGCTCCGGACGGTTGCCTGATGGGAAACTGCTGTTCGCCCTGGGCTGATCGGCGCCGACGTCCGCGGGCCGCAGCTTCAAAAACAATTGGATTTTTTCCAGACACGCCGTGGGTGACGCGTGCATGTCGTGTAGCCAAACCGTCATCGCCTGTTCGGGGAAGCGCTCGGCCGCGTGTTTCGCTGACCGCAGCGCGCCCCGCCAAACCAGCGAGGCCCACATGGGGTGGTAAGCATCCTCAATCTTGCGCCGGATTTCAGGAGACCGCCGATCGCCTTGGTGCTTATAAGAAAGCATGAACCCATACGGCTCGCGGAGCATGACGATGAACCTTGATTCCGGCAGCTCCTGAACAATCCTGTCAACCCAATTCACGTGGTGGGTTGTTTTTTCAATCGCACACGGCTTCCCCTCGGCTTGCGCGATGGCGTGGCACAGCTTCATGAAAGCCTCGCCGGGCTTGATCGGCTCGGTGACGCCCCCAAGGGCCCGGTCGACCACGGCGGGAACGTCATCCTCACCAATACGGCTCAGGCAACCGTCGCCCTCGCCCAGCGTGCTGACCAGACGCGTGTTTTTGAGCTTATGGATAAGCTTTTCCAATTCAGGCGGCCCGTAGCGGCCGGCGGCGTCGGGCGCGATGTACTGCCTGCCCCAAAACAGCGTTTCGCCAAACGCCGCGGCTTCCGGGTGCGTGTTGAGCCGTTTGGTCAGCCACTCGGTGCCCGAACGGGGCATGCCGACAATCAAACGGGGGATTTCGTCGTTGGGGGTCATGAATCTCCACCTTTTACCAAACTTACTATACTAAACTAAATCCTGTGAGATTCACCATTTGAACTGATTAATAGTGTGCAGGATTCGTTTGCAATCGAAGGCTGGTTCATGCGGATCATACTCAACGCGGATGACTTTGGGTACGATGAAGATACCACCCAGGCCACGATCGAATGCTTCGAACGGGCCGGGCTTACCAGCGCTACGATTATGCCCAAGATGCCTGCCACACAGCAGGCGATCGCATACGCCAAGGCGCATGACGAATTCAGCTTTGGCGTGCACCTGACCTATTGTACGGATACCGTCGAGGCACCGGTCTGCCCGCCGGGGCAAATACCGTCACTCGTGGACAAAGAAGGAGCATTCCTAAATTCAAATACCGTACGCTGGAAAAGCCTGTGGGGTAGGCTGTCGATCGCCGAAATTGAACTGGAAACCAAGGCCCAGATCGCCTTCCTCCAAGACCACGGCGTAAAGGTTTCACACGTGGACTCACACGGCCACATCCATAAATTCGGCCCGTTCCGAGAGGCGCTCAGACGCGTGCTACCACTTTTCCACATCACACGCGTGCGCAACGCCCAGAACCTTTACCTGAAACGACCCTTAAAAAGCCCCACGTACTGGCTCGGTGGGATCTGGCGACAGAGGATCATGAAAAAATTTGAGACCACGGAAAGCTTTTATATGCCCGGCAGCAGCCTCGACGCGGATTGGAGCCAGGCCTTGCTAGCCAAGCTTGAGGCTTGCCCCCCTTCCGATCTTGAAATCGGATTTCACCCCGGCTACCAAGAAACTTGGCGAGACCAGGAAAGGCTCGATGCACAGGCGTTCGGCCCCATGGCCCAAGAACGGGGACACGAACTAGTCACATGGAACCAGATATGATTTTGGCCGGGCTTTTTGCCCGATCACACGCCACACAGCGGAGCAACCATTGCCCCCAACAGAACACGAAACACAAGCCGCCGTCTTCCAAAAGCTGAACACCACCACAAAGTGGCCATACTCAGCAAGGGAATACTTCACGCGCTTCGCCTGGGAGTGGGTCCAACGCACGCTCATCCGCTTCAGCATGCGTAAAGCACACCGGTGGCGGCGCTTCTTGCTCGCCCTTTTCGGCGCGCAAATCAACGCGCCATGCGGCACCAAACCAACCACGCGGGTGCTGCACCCCTGGCTACTCACACTCGGCAAGCACTGCACCGTCTCCGAAGGCGTCACCGTCTACAATCTTGGGCACGTGACCATCGGAGACCACACCGTTATCTCTCAAGACGTTTACATCTGCGCCGGCACGCACGACTACACGCAGCCGGACCTGCCCCTGCAAAGACAGCCGATCACGATCGGAAACGGCGTGTGGGTCTGCGCCGGCGCCTTCATCGGGCCGGGCGTGACAATAGGAGACAACAGCGTCATCGGCGCCCGGGCCGTCGTGATGAAAGACGTGCCCCCGGGTGTGGTCGTAGCGGGAAACCCAATGAAAACCATCAAGAACCGCGAAATGAACAACCGGTGATAACGCGGCACACCGCCAAAACAAGCGATCCGACATGAACGACACCAACGCGAACAACCCAGCCGACAACCCCGCCCAGGCGCACAGCGGTGTGCCTGTCAGCATCCTGGTGTTGACCAAAGACGAACAGATCAACATCGAAGCGTGCCTCCAATGCCTGTCGTTCAGTGACGACGTCGTCGTGCTCGACAGCTACTCAACCGACCGTACCGTCGAGATCGCCAAGCAATTCCCCAACGTCCGCGTCGTGCAACGCCGGTTTGACACATGGTCACGCCACAGCAACTGGGCTTTGGAGAACATCGATTTCAAATACCCGTGGGTGTATTACTCCGACGCCGACGAACGCGTCACGCAGGAACTACGCGACGAGATCAACCGCACCATCCGCGACCCAAACCAGACAAACGCCGCCTTCCGTGTCCGGTACAAAAACATGTTTCTGGGCCGCTGGCTCCGGCACGGGGGGATCTACCCCGTGTGGATCATCAGGCTGTTCCAGCCTGACAAAGTCCGGTACGAAGACCGCCAGGTCAACGCACACCCCGTGGTCGACGGATCGATCGGCGAACTCAAGGAACACTTCATCCACTACAGCTTCAACAAGGGGCTTGGCCTTTGGTTCCAAAAGCACAACGCGTACTCGTCGATGGAGTCGCACGAAGCGGTCAGCGTGCGGCACAACAAGTTTAACGAGCAGCTACGCTTGGCCAGGAGCGAAGACCGCGCCACCCGACGCCGCGCCATCAAAAACATGAGTTTCTTCCTGCCCGGCAGGGCGCTGTTCCGCTTCCTCTACATGTACTTCCTCAAACTCGGGTTTTTGGACGGCCGTGCGGGGTTTCACTACGCGGCCCTGATCTCCATGTACGAGTACTGGATCGAGGTCAAAATCCGCGAGCAAGAGCAAGAGTGGTCCGGCCGCACCAAAGAGGTCGTCGGTCGGCTGCTTCAGGAGACCGGGGCATGAGTCAGCCGCTGATCGAGGTGCTGATCCCCACGCTCAACGAAGCGGGGCAGATCGCCGAGACGGTGGCCAACGCGATACGGCTTGGCCCCGTCTTCGTGGTCGATTCGCAGAGCACCGACGAAACACGTCGCCTGGCCCAGGAAGCGGGCGCGACCGTCATCGAACACCCGTTCGAAGGCTACGCGACGCAAAAAAACTGGGCGCTCGACAACGCACCCTTCAAAGGGCGGTGGGTGTTCGTCATGGACGCCGACGAACGGATCACCCCCCAACTCCGCGACGAACTGCACAAAGCCGTTCAAGCCGACCAAGACGTAGACGCCTACCAAGTCAACCGCCTGATGATCTTCATGGGCCGCGAGATCAAGCACGGCGGGTTCTACCCCGACCAGAGCCTGCGCCTGCTCAAGCGGGGGCGGTGCCGGTTCGGAGACCGCCTCGTCCACGAGAAAGCCGTCTGCTCGGGAAAAACAGGCTGGCTGGCTCACCCCCTGCTTCACATCCGCCAAGAAACCCTCTCGGAATACTTAAATAAACAAATCCATTACGCGGAACTCGAAAGCAGAGAATTGATCAAACAAGTGCCCCCACCACAGGCGCCCGCCCGTGCCCCTTTCCAACCCCTATGGACGTTCCTCTCCATATACGCCCTGCGCCTAGGGTTCCTCGACGGACGTGCGGGCCTGCACCTGGCGATGCTCACCGCCAACTACGAACACATGGTCGGCCTGCTGTACCGCGAAAAACTCAACGAGCTACCCCGCGATGATGACAGCACCGCGCAGCCCCCACCCGAGCAGACCCAAACCCTCCCGATCTCGATCCTTATTTTGACACTCAACGAAGAATCCAACTTGCCCGAGTGCTTGGAGTCGATCCGGTGGTGCGACGACGTCGTCGTGTTCGACTCTTACAGCACCGACCGCACGGTCGAACTCGCCCAAGCAGCGGGCGCCCGGGTCGTCCAGCGCCGTTTTGATAACTGGTCCGCCCACCAAAACTGGGCGATGGAGAATATCGAATTCAAACACAAGTGGGTGTTCTACCTCGACGCCGACGAGCGCATGACGCCCCAGGTGAAAGCCGAGATCGCCTCGGCCGCCAACGACCCGGCGGAAACCCGGGTCGCCTTTTATTGCGGGCGACGCAACTACTTCATGGGCAAGTGGCTCAAACACGCCATGCCGCCGGGCATGGTCATGCGATTCTTCATCCCCTCAAAAATCCGCTTCGAGCGGCTGGTTAACCCGACACCCGTGATCGACGGGAATTACGGATACCTCCGTCAATACTTCGATCACTACAGCTTCGGCAAAGGGATCACCGCCTGGGTCGACAAGCACAACAAATACTCCCAGCTTGAAGCGATTGAAGGCATGAAACTTCTCAAAGGACAGCACGGACCACAGCCGTCGCTTTGGGACCACGACCCCGCGGTCCGCCGCAAGGCGCTCAAAAACCTGTCGTTCAGCATGCCCCTGCGCCCGCTGCTGAAGTTCTGCTACATCTACTTTATCAAGCTGGGGTTCCTCGACGGGCGGGCAGGGCTGACCTACTGCACCCTACAAACGATCTACGAATACATGATCACGATCAAGATGAAAGAACTCAAGAGACGCGAGAAAAACCTGCCGATCTGACACAAAAACCCCGCTATTGGGCGTGGTCACACCCGGGCTTACGCATTGGCCTGTTAAAAATACATGAATCTTAGCTCCGCCCGCATGCCACGACCCCGCCGCGTGTAAAATCCCGCGATGGACCACCTGCTGATCGCCTCCGCGGCGTTGCTGGCCTCAGCGCTGACGCTGTTTTCCGGTTTCGGGCTCGGCACACTGCTGATGCCCGTGATGGCTGTCTTTTTCCCCGTCGACACAGCCGTGGCGTTGACCGCTGTGGTACACCTGCTCAACAACCTGTTCAAGCTGGCCCTGCTGGGGCGACACGCAGGCGCCGCGGTCGTGTGGCGGTTCGGGGTGCCGGCCATGATCGCCGCCTTCGGGGGCGCCGCCGCGCTGGCGTGGCTGGCTAACCTTCAACCGCTACTCACCTACCGGCTTGGCACGCTGCCCTGTGAAGTCACAACAGCCAAGCTCGTCATCGCCGTGCTGATGGTGGTGTTCGCGCTGTGGGAATGGCTGCCGGCGTTGAGACGCGTTCAGTTTGGACGACGCGCACTGCCCATCGGCGGGGTGCTCAGCGGGTTCTTCGGGGGTTTATCGGGGCATCAGGGCGCCCTGCGCAGCGCCTTCCTGCTGAGGTGCGGGTTATCCAAAGAGGGCTTTATCGCCACCGGCGTGGCGATCGCCTGCCTCGTGGACGCCAGCCGATTGCTGGCCTACAGCACCAAACTCGCAGCGGCGGACCTGCAAACCAATAGCGGTTTGCTGATCACCGCTGTCGTGGCGGCATTCCTGGGGGCTTTCGTGGGTACTCGGCTGATTAAGAAAGTCACGATCCAGGCCATCCAGACCCTGGTCTCGCTGATGCTCTTTGGATTAGCCGGATTGTTGGCTGCGGGGCTGATCTGAAAATACGTTAGGAGGCTTTCTTGCCGCCACCCGCCGCCGGTGCGCCGGCCGGGATCTTGATCTTCATCCCGCACTGCTTGCACATCACCGACTTGCCCCTAGCCGTTTGAGGCACCGATAGGATCGCCTTACACCGCAGGTTCGGGCAGATCATGCGAATCATGGCATCAGCCATAACAGGTTCCTTATGCCAACGTAGGGGACACGGTCTATTTTATTATCGAACCAATCGCAATAATACTTCAGGCTTACCCACAACAAAAGTTATCGGTAATCACAGCGCCCGACAGCCACGGCCCCACAGGCCAAAACGACCCACAAGATATTGCAATGCCCGATTTTATAGCACTAACGAACCAGCCGGAGTGATTCATACTTCGTGATCCCAAATAGCCCCAGCGGCTTGTTGATCTGTTTGATTTTTTCCGCCACCCACCCCCGACCCGGTGCGTACGCGGTAAACGTGGTCACCTCGATATCCGCCATCCGAAGATCGAAATGCCGGCGGATCTTCACAACATACGCCTCGAACGCCCCCGCTTCCGTCACCACATCCTGAATCCCCAACAATTCAACGCTGTATTCACAAGTGCCCTGCTCACGAGCCGACCCGTCGCGCAGACTGCTCACCAAAACCTCAGCCGAACGCTCAACCGGCGAACCCGGCGCCAACTCCCCGGGCAGCATGACCAACGGCGGGTCATAAGTCACCGCAGCGTCTTCGCCAAATTCCTCCTCACGACGGATGACCACGTCGCCGCTGCCATTAATCTGTAGATAACTGGCCCGCAGGCCCTCATACCGGTGCTCAAATTGATGATCGCCCACTTCCTTGATGGTGTACCGCACCGCCACCGCACCGCCGTTCCCCTCAACCCGCCGCACTTCACCGGCCCCGGCGGCCAACGGCAGCAGCTCTTTCGACGCGACCGCCTCGGCGGGGCGCAGCGTCACCCCAGGGCCGGCTAACTCGACATAATCCACCACCGGCCGCGCGGCGCAGCCTATAACCACCCCGCACCATGCCGCCACCAACGCCAGCAGGAAAAACCGGCGAACTGATCGGTAACTTTGCCCCATGCCGATACAATAACACCTTTACCGTAGAAGGCGGTAATGTGTGAACCCCTATACCGTGCGGCTGTTACCGCACCGATTGGCTAAAGCAATATGACCTGGGAAGGCTGGGTAACAATCACGATCGTGCTGCTCATGGCTGTGGCGCTGCTGCGGAGCATCGCCGGGCCGGATGTCGTGCTCATGGGCGGGCTGACCCTGCTCATGACACTCCAACTCTTCTCCGACAAATTCCTCAGCCCCGCCCAAGCCGCAGCCGGCTTTGGAAACGAGGGGCTGCTGACCATCGGCGTCTTGTTCGTGATCGCAGAGGGCCTAAGCCTCACCGGCGCCATGGACGTCCTCGCCCAGCCGCTGCTGGGTAGACCCAAAACAGCGCTCACCGCCCAGATTCGCATGATGGCCCCCACCGCCGTCCTCAGCGCATTCCTCAACAACACCACCATTGTCGCCATGTTCATCCCAGCCATCAATGACTGGTGCAAAAAAATCGGCGTCAGCCCCTCAAAACTATTTATGCCGCTGAGCTTCGCCGCCATCATGGGCGGCTGCTGCACGCTCATCGGCACCACGACCAACCTCATCGTCCACGGCATGGTCCTGTCCGACCAAGCCAAGGGCGAGCTCGCGGGCATCGATATCGGCATGTTCACCATCTCAGCAGTGGGCTTGCCGGTTGCCTTCGCCGGTATGCTCTACATCCTGCTGACCTCGCCCGTGCTGCTGCCAAACCGCGGCAAGCGCACGATCAGCCTCGCCGAAGCCAGAAGATACACCGTCGAGATGCTCGTCGAAACAGGCAGCGCCGTCGACGGCCAATCGATCGAACAGGCCGGCCTGCGACACCTGCCGGGGGCCTACCTCGTCGAAATCGACCGCGGCGGCGACCGGCTGATCGCCGTGGGCCCCGAACAAATCCTGCGCGGAGGCGACCAACTCATCTTCGTCGGCGTCGTCGACTCCGTACGAGACCTGCAAAAAATCCGAGGCCTCGTGCCCGCCACCGACCAGGTCTTCAAACTCAAAGACCCCCGCCCAGGCCGCTGCCTCGTCGAAGCCGTCGTCAGCAACTCATGCCCGCTCCTGGGCAAAACCATCCGAGAGGGGCGGTTCCGCACCGTATACAACGCCGCCGTCATCGCCGTCTACCGCAGCGGCGAGCACCTCAACCAGAAGATCGGCGACATCGTCCTGCGCCCGGGTGACACACTGCTAATCGAAACGCACCCTCGCTTTATCGAGACCCAGCGTAACCGCCAGGATTTCTTCCTCGTCTCACAAGTCGAAGGCTCCCAGCCAAGACGCCACGACCGCGCCTGGATCGCGCTATTGCTCTTAGCGGGCATCGTCGCACTGTCAGCCACCGACACCATGAGGCTGCTCAACGCCGCGCTACTCGCAGCTGGCATGATGGTGATCACCCGCTGTTGCTCCGCCCACGAAGCTCGCGCCAGCATCGAATGGCGCGTCCTAGTCATCATCGGCGCCGCCCTGGGCATCGGCCGCGCCCTGGAAACCACCGGCGCCGCACAGGGAATCGCCACGCAGCTCATCGGGCTGTTTCAGGGGCTGGGGCCGATCGGCGTGTTGCTGGGCGTCTACCTCGTGACCATGCTATTCAACACCCTGATCGGCGCCGCCGGCGCCGCGGCCATGGTCTTCCCCATCGCCAAAGCCACCGCCGCCGCACTAGGCGTCAGCTTCATGCCGTTCGTCATCGCGCTGATGATCGGCGCGTCCTCCAGCTACGCCTCGCTGTTCTACCAGACCAACCTCATGGTCTACGGCCCAGGCGGGTACCGCTTCACCGACTACCTCCGGTTCGGACTGCCTTTGAACTTATTAGTCATGGCGGTCGTGATGGCCGTGGTGCCCAAGGTCTGGCCGCTGGTCGCGGTCATCCCAAATTAGCAAGACCGGGCACTGTGCCGATCGGCCCCACCCGCAACTGCACGCGCCGCAACGCAGGGCCCTTGTGCTCCATCACCAGCCGTTGTCGCAAACCGCACCGCAACAGCCGGTCCAACTCATACAGCCGGGCGCTGGAATCCACCGTCACCTTCAGCACCCCCCGCTGCAACGACTCAAGCCGCGTGTGACCAGCCAACCCCGCGGGCAACAGCCGGTCCCAAAGCTCGGTGATCGCGTTCAACTGCTTAAACGGACGCTCAACCTGCGACTTAAACTGCTGCTTGAGAAAACCCAGCGTCTGATCACGCTCAGGCCGAACACGCCACTGCCGCAAACGGTTGATATGGTCGATTCGTGGATCGGGCAAACCCATCGCCCGATTCTACCCTCAGCACCGTGCCTTGGCTGACGATACAATCGCCGCCTGTGAATGTGATCCTCATCGGCTACCGGGGCAGCGGCAAAACCACCTTAGGCAAGCAAGTAGCCATGCGCCAATGGCTGAACTTTGTCGACGTGGACGACGAGGTGCGCAAACGCTTCAACGAAGGATCGATCGCCGACATCTGGGCCAAACGCGGCGAAGGCGAGTGGCGACGCGTCGAGGTCGAGGTCACCGAAGAACTCTGCGTCAAGGACGGACTGGTCATCGCCCTGGGCGGCGGCACACTGCTCGAACCCGGCGCACGCCGCGCCGTCTTAAACGCCAAAGACACCGTGCGAATCTACCTACACTGCGAGCCACAGGAGCTGCACCGCCGCATCAGCCAAGACCCCAAATCCACCCAAGACCGCCCCGCCCTGACCGACCTGGGCGGCGGTATCGAAGAAATCGAAAAAGTCCTCGCCGAACGCGAACCGATCTACCGCGCCGTGGCCGACAAAGTGTTCGACGTCACAAACCTCCGCCCCGACAACGGCGTGCGATACCTCATCGAGCGGTGTCTCTAACTGTTGAGGCTACAGCAAATGGTGTGATGAATCGCCATTCGCCGCCATGATGCCTGTCACCGGCCGGGTGGCACGGCTTGCTTGCAAGCCGTGATATGAGGCGCCGCCATGACGCCTGTCACCGAATAGAATGGCGGATAATGACACCAGTTGCTCTAAAACCCCCCTCCCCCTACGCGCACAAAAAAAAGCCGGGCGAGCGGATAATGGTGATAGACAATGACGGTTTGAAATCCTGCGACGCGCTCGCTCGGCTCACTATCGAAACAGTTTGTTTGCCAAGCACCCCCTTTCTTCGTTAAACGTCCGTCTCATTTCATTATTCGTCGCCATCAACCGACCGGTCAAGTGCCAGCCTTCTTGTTATTCTTCCCAGGCGGCCGCTTCGCGCGGCCCCGGCCGGCGCCGCGCGACGCAAGCCCTTGCAAAACCTCAAGATTCACAACATCCCAAGGCCGACCATCCGGCGCAACCGCTTTGGCTGTCTCCAGAATCTTCGGGACTTTCTTGAACGCTCGGTGCTTAACGATCACCCCAAACGCCTCCAACGCCACATGCCCGTGCCCGATGTGCTCGTGCCGGTCAACGCGGCTGCCACGCGGCGTCTTCGAGTCGTTGATGTGCAACGCACGCACACGGTCAAGCCCAACCACACCGTCGAACTCCTTCAATACAGCCTTGCACCCCGCACCGCTGGTCAGGTCGTACCCAGCCTCGATCATGTGCGCCGTGTCGAGACACGCGCCCAACCGCTCGGGCTGCTTCACCGCGTCGATGATCCGCCGCAAGTGCTCAAACCGCGCCCCCAAGCTCGACCCCTGCCCAGCCGTCACCTCCAAACACGTCACAACGCTCAAACCAGGCAGATCCTTGTGAACCCGGTCCAGCGCCTGGGCCACGCGCTTCAAACCCGCCGGCTCCCCCTCGCCCATGTGCGCCCCCGGGTGCGTCACCAGCGACTCGATCTCCAACGCCTCGCAACGCTCCAACTCCTCGCGGAACAGCGCAATGGACTTCCGCCGGTTCTCGGCGTCCGGGCTGGCTAAATTAATCAGGTAGCTGTCGTGGCTCACCACGTCGCGGATTTTGGTCTGCCGCCGGTGCTCCCGCCACAATGCAATCTGCTCATCCGTCAGCGGCTTGACCCGCCACTGCCGCTGGTTTTTGGTGAATACCTGCACACAGCCCATGCCCAGGCGTTGGGCTTCGATCAGGGCGTTGTGCAGCCCGCCGGCAATGGAAAGGTGGCTACCGAACATAGTTCGCAACGGGTTGGCCCGTAGCCTGTCAGCCCGCTAAAACAGCGTGTAGATAAACGGCGCCGCCGCACCGCCGCCGTAAATCACCAACAGGCCCACCAGCAGCATCACCACCACGATCGGCGTGAGCCACCACTTCTTATTGTGCTTCAGGAAGTCCACAAACTCGCCGACAAGACCGGTCCGCTCTGTTTGAGATTCAGCCTTGAATTGCTCTGCCTGTTTTGATTCATCGGCCATGGTTGCTGCCTTTTCTAAACCGCGTGGAAGATCGTCTAAAACTGACGGAAATAACGCTTGATGTCGGTCACGGGCTTGCGTGGCTCCCAGTACGACGCCGCCTCCGGGTCAAGCTTGCGTTGCATCGGGTCGTACCCGAACTTCCGCATTACAACCCCCATCGGCGTCAGCACCAGATAAAACACCATCGCCATAATCAGGCACGAAATCGTCCAGCCGATCGGCTCGGCCGCGCTCATCCAGCCGATGTAAACGGTCTTCGCAAACCCCGGGCTTGACCAAACCTGCACACTCGCCGCAACACCCAATGCCCAGACCACCCCAGCCACCACCAGCGCCGGCGCCCCAGCCGCCACCGCGCCACCCACACAACCAAACAAACCCGGCAGCAAAAAACCCAGCATCTGCCTGCCCCGTGGCGAGCCGCTGTTCAAAGCCACCCCCACCAACACCGCTACGGTCAGCACCGTCGCCGCGCCCAACAAAGCAGCCGCCTTCCACAACGCGATCACACCCACCAGCCCCGCGAACGCCAGCAACAACCAGCCGAACGTCCGCAAGTCTCGATCCGAAGGGTTGAGGTTGATCTCAATCATCGATGAAACACCTTATCTATTGCCGCCGCCGGCGGGGACCCGGCGCGCGCCGGCCCGTCGACGCTCCAGTATACGCGAGACACCCCCGACGATCGTCTCAGCCACCACAACGTTGCCGTTTTCGGCCAGGTGGCAGAAGTCAATATAGTAGGGTTTGGTAGCGTCATCGAACAGGCCGCCGAGGTTCCGAAACCGCGAGTCGCCGTTCAGAAATTCCGACGACGCCACACGCTGATACGCCGCCAAGAAAAACGCTTTGATATACCCCATCTTCTCACTGCTGCGGGCTTCAAACGGCGTAATGTGCCGCTTCGTGAAGATCATAGGCTGCCAGTAAAAAACCGCGTCAAAGCCGTAGGCTTCCGACACCGCCATAACAATCCTAAAATTGTTCTCATAAACGCGCAACAGATCGTCAATCAGCAATAATTCTTCCTGCCGCTCGTCCGGATGAACTCCGCTAGACGCGGGCCTGCTGAGCACCACCCCATCGTCGGGATTCAGACGCGTGCGTATCGCCGTGGCCAACCGGACAAACCCAGGCCAACTCGTGGGCTTGGCGGCGAGGTAAGCCTCGCCCAAACGCTTGTAGTCCTTCAACAGGTTGAATTCCGCCCTGCGGTTTTTCTCGTTTTGTGGGACGCCAGCCTCCCGGTGCTGGTAGGCTGCAAACACGTCGTTCACGCCGTTGTAAAACACCGCGATATCCGGGACGTCGCCGCTTTGGAGGCACCGCAGCAGCGTGATGACCTCCTGTGTGCTGACGTACCCGCTTTCGCCAAAATTAAAAACCCGCACGCTGTGACCCGCTTCGGTCAACTCCCGCGCGAGGCAAGAGGGGATGGTGTAATCGTCCCGCACACCAGTGCCCCATACCGTCGACCCGCCAAAAACGAAAACCCGCGCCGGGCTCCCAGCCACAGAATCCCCACCGGCCGGGGGCCGCCAGGTTTGACGCAGGCGGTCTTCATTGACGTTAATAAATTGCCCCGAATAGGGCTCGCGACGCCAGTACACGTAAGACTGCCACACCATAGGCCAAGCCTCACGGAACTCCTCGTAATACGCCGCGGTCCACGCCGCCTCGCCGTACCCGTCGGCGGCGACCCGCCGGTCGACCGTCCCCGTCGCGGGCTTGTCGATCCACGTATCCTTGACGTACACCGTCAGCCGCAAGCCGCCCTCGCACAGCAAGACAACCAACAGCGTCAAGCCGATAATCGACCAGACCGTTTGCAGGCCGACCACCGCTTGGCGGACTTTTGAAAATACGGCCGACATGGTTGGACATCTTCTTTCTGCCGCCGCCAACCGGGTCAGTCCAACTCAAACTGGGCGATGTAGTCATCGATCTCGTGCCGCTTGGCTTCGGGCTGCTCTTCTTTAAGCAGGACGCAGTTCTCCAACACCAGCACGTCCATATTCGTAGCCATCAGGCACCGGTAGGCGTGCTCGGGCGTGCAGACGATCGGCTCGCCCCGGATGTTGAAACTGGTATTGATGATCACCGGGCAACCGGTTTTTTCCTTGAATTTCTTCATCAGCCGGTGCAGACGGCCGTTCCGCTCCGGATCAATCGTCTGGACACGCGCAGAGTAATCCACGTGTGTAATCGCCGGCACCGTCGACCGCTGTGTCTTGAGCAGGTCGATACCCGTCAACCCCGCCGCCTTCTCATCAACGGGCAACCGCTTCTTAGGCTGCACCGGCGCGACCAGCAGCATGTACGGGCTCTCCTCATTAGGACGCAGCTCGAACCACTCGTCCACGTCCTCCTGCAACACGCACGGCGCGAACGGCCGAAACGACTCGCGGAACTTGATCTTCAGGTTCATCACCGACTGCATATGCGGCGAACGCGCGTCGCCGATAATCGACCGCCCCCCCAACGCGCGCGGGCCGAACTCCATGTGGCCGTACATATGACCCACGACCTTCTCAGAAGCGATCAGCTGCGCGACCGCCTCAACCAGTTCCTCTTCGTCTTCGTAGTAACGATATTTGGCGTCCATGCCATCAAGGAACTGCTTGATCTGCTCGTTGGTGTACCGCGGCCCAAGGAACGAGCCCCTCTGGAAATCGTGCACGCCGTCCGCCACGCGCGGGTTGTCCAGCAACTGGTGCCAGACAAACATCGCCGCGCCCAACGCCCCCCCCGCGTCGCCCGCGGCCGGCTGGATCCAAATATTGTCAAAAATCCGCTCCAGCAAAACCTTCCCGTTACCCACACAGTTCAACGCCACCCCGCCCGCCATCACCAAATTCTTCATCCCCGTTTCTTGACGAACGTGACGGGCGATACGCAGCATCACCTCCTCCGTCACCGCCTGGATCGACGCCGCGATGTCCATCTCACGCTGCGTGATACGCGTCTCGGGCGTGCGCGCTGGGCCCTCAAACAGCTCATCCATCCTGGAGTTGGTCATCGTCAACCCCTGGCAGTAGTTGAAGTACGACATATCCATCCGGAACGAGCCGTCCGCTTTCAAGTCCAACAGCTTGTCGAGCATCACGTCTTTAAACCGCGGCTTCCCGTAAGGCGCCAGGCCCATCAGCTTGTACTCGCCCGAGTTCACCTTGAAACCCGTGAAGTACGTAAACGCCGAGTACAGCAGCCCCAGCGAATGGGGGAACTTCAACTCGTGGGTCAGCTCAATCTTATTACCCCGGCCCGTGCCGTACGTCGCCGTCGCCCACTCGCCCACACCGTCGAGTGTCAGAATCGCCGCCTCTTGGAACGGCGAAGGGAAAAACGCGCTGGCCGCGTGAGACTCGTGGTGGTCCGTGAAGACGTACCGACCCTTGTACCGGTTGCCAAGCCCCTTATCCATCTCTCGCGGCAGGTGCAGCTTCTGTCGCAGCCACAGCGGCATCCCCGCCAAAAACGACTGAAAACCCGCGGGAGCGAAAGAAAGGTAAGTCTCCAAAAGCCGCTCGAACTTCACCAACGGCTTGTCGTAGAACGCCACATAGTCCAACTCTTCCGGTGATATCCCCGCCTCACGCATGCAGTAATCAATCGCGTGTTGGGGGAATCGGTGGTCGTGCTTCTTACGGGTAAACCGCTCTTCCTGCGCCGCAGCCGTAAGCTCGCCGTCACGCACCAGACACGCGGCACTATCGTGATAAAACGCTGAAATGCCCAAAATGTTCATAGGTATCGCCTCTGCATCCGCCTGCGCAAATATCTCTTCAAGCTAGCTGGCTGTAAACATCATAGCAAATCAAAGCTTCAAAGAACCAAAACCTGCCGCAACGCCGGCCCCTGAACCACGCCAACGACGGCGTTAACTCCAAACCCCGACTCGAACCACGCCGACAAACCCACCAGCCACTTTCACTGTCGCCCCAAGCTGTTACAATCCACACCGCTTGTAGCGTGCATTGGGAACACCCCGCCCTTTAGTAACGTGAGGCTGTCTATGCTCCGGGAACTAGCAGGCGACAACATCTGGATTTTCATCGGTCTGAAAGTAGGCGTCGTGCTGGCATCCTTCCTGCCGGCCATCAGCCTGATCGCCATGTTCAGCATCTGGTGGGAACGCAAAGTCGCTGGGCACATCCAGTCGCGCGTCGGGCCCATGCACACCGGCGGGTGGCACGGCTGGTCCCAATCCCTCGCGGACGGGCTAAAGCTCATCTTTAAAGAAGACCTCATACCAGCCAACGCCGACCAGTTCCTGTTCCGCCTAGCGCCATACCTCGCCTTCGGGCCCGTCTTCGCCGCGTTCATGGTCCTGCCCTTTGGCCCGCAATTCATCTTCGAAGCCGGGCTGAGCATCGGCGTCCTCTACATCCTCGCCGTCCTGAGCATCGAGGTCATGGGCGTCATCCTCGCCGGCTGGGGATCGGGCAGCAAGTGGGCCA
Organism: Phycisphaeraceae bacterium; assembly: GCA_029260715.1. Classification (GTDB taxonomy): domain Bacteria; phylum Planctomycetota; class Phycisphaerae; order Phycisphaerales; family Phycisphaeraceae; genus OFTM12. The sequence continues at coordinate 119,466 of JAJDCS010000009.1, forward strand.
TCTACGGAGCCATGCGCGAAGCATGCCAGATGGTCAGCTACGAAATACCGCTGGGCATCTCCATCCTCTGCGGCGTACTCGTCGCAGGCACGCTCAACCTCCTGGAACTGAGCTACCTCCAAGGCCGGGGCCTGTGGGACTGGTTCATCTTCCACAACCCCTTCGTATTCGCAGCCTTCTTCCTCTACTTCGTCGCAAGCCTCGCCGAGAACAAACGCGCACCATTCGACCTGCCCGAATCCGAAAGCGAACTCGTCGCGGGCTTCCACACCGAGTACAGCGGACTGCGATTCAGCTTCTTCTTCTTCGCCGAATACGCCTCCATGTTCGTCGTCGGCGGCATCCAAACCGCCCTATTCCTAGGCGGATGGAACAGCCCACTGGGCACGCTCGACCCCGTCTACGCCATGATCGGCTACGACCCCGTCTTCGCCGGCACCGCGTTCTTTAAAGGCATGCTCACCACCGACATGGGCTGGGCCGCCACAGCAAAAGCAATGGGCCTGGGCTCCACCGGGCTCATCGCGCTCAACGCCTACTGCCTGTTCTGGTTCGTGATCAAAATATTCACCCTCATTTTCTTGCAGATTTGGATCCGGTGGACACTGCCCCGCATACGAATCGACCAGGTGCTCTACGCCTGCGTCAAGGTCCTGCTGCCGATGAGCCTGGTCGTCTTCGTGGGCACAGCCGTGTGGATATGGGCGGTCAAGCAGCCCGACCCGGGCATCGGCGCCCACGGCCAGTTCGTCATGAGACTGGGCCACCTCGTCGTTACCCCCAAGCCCGCCATGCAGTTGATCACTCAAACCGTCATGACCGCTCTGGGGCTGCTGCTCGTCGTGTCAATATTCGGCGTGGTCGCTTGGGCGATACTCAACCGCGACACCCAACCGCGCAAGAGCTTCTTCGAAGACATCATGCCCGTGGGCAACACCATCGCGTTCACCTCGGGGCCCTCAAGCGAGGACGATGACGACGAAGCCGCCGCCGAGCCCGCCGCCTAAACCGGCTACCGCCAAACCAGCCCCGCCTAGCCAAACCAACGCGCAAAAAAAGCCGACGGTGGCACGCACCGTCGGCTTACTATTTTTAACGCTACATCCCCTCCGGGCAACGCCCGGCCGCCGCAATTACGCGCCGTGGGAATCGTTGTTGCCCTGCTCGATCATCTTCCGCAGGTAGCTGTTCTCCCGGCGGGTCGCTTCCAGATCGAAGACCAAATACTTGATCGACAGCCGCAGGTAGTCCAGGCTCTCTTGGAGATTGTGGACCGTCTCCTGGAGCTTGGCGTGACGGGCCTGGGTCTCTTGGGCCATGGCCGTAAGCTTGTCCCGCTCGGTCTTGGGCAGGGTTGAGATTTCGTTCATGAGTTCATTCAGCTTGGCGTGGAACGTTGCTTCATCCATTGTTTTTTCTCCCCCTTCGTCATTGAAGGCAACCAGTCTATCACAATAGGGTTGCCAGATGAATACAGATGAGATCATTTTTATTTACAATTTCTTAAAATCAATAAAAATAGATATTTATGTCATTTTTACTCTGCCCAACGCCCCTCTATTCTGCGGTCTAAAAATGTAGGATGTGGTCAAAAAACAACATCTCCACGAAGCCCACCCACCACACCAAGCGACAAAGTATTAATACAAAACAAGTTACGGCAATTGCCCCTCGACAACAACACCCGCGTCACAATCGAATCTACAGAAAGCTTTTATATAAATGAACTTATGCCGCCACCGCACATAGCCGCGGTCTGAGGCGGACATCTTGTACGACACTGAAATCGAGCTATGCTTGTATAGTCCATTGGCACATCTAAATAGAGGCACAGCACGTCTGACGCTGTAAAATTCAGCCCCAAGCGTCTAATCCCCAGCAACACACCCGATAGTTCAATACCAATGACTAAAAGTAAGCCCTCTTCACCCGATCAGCGGAGCCTAAGCGCCCCGAAAAAAGCCCTCTACACCGCCGTGTGTCTCCTCTTTATCCTGCTGCTGTGCGAAGCGGGCCTGCGCCTCCGCTCCTGGAAACGCTACGGAACCACCAAGGTCGAGGTCACCAGCAGCCTGCTAATCCGGGACAAATCGCTAGGCCTGTCCGTCCCGCGCCCCGGCCACCAGCAGCACGGCGGCAAGGCCTCCATCGCCATCAACGCCCTAGGCTTCCGCGGCGACGAAGTGACCCTCGAAAAACCGCCAAAAACGCTACGCATCGTCTGCATGGGCGCTTCAACCACCTTCTGTTCGGAAGCCTCCTCCAACATCACCGTCTGGCCCAGCAGGCTCCAAGCCATCCTTCAAAAGCAGTTCCCGAAAATCAACGTCGAGGTCATCAACGCCGGCGTGCCGGGATACCGCGTGGCTCAAACCCGAATATCGCTGGAAAAAAGAGTTCTGCCTCTCAACCCCGACCTCGTGTTGCTCTACCACGCCAACAACGACATCGCCTTCGACACCGGACGCCTCGCCGCCGACCTAGGCCTCACCAAGCCCAAATCGGGGCGGCACAGCGGCCTCCTCAAATCCCTCTCCAAAGCCAGCATCCTCTTCGACCTGCTCTACAAAAACCTAACGATCGCCACCTCAGGCGGCGGCAAGCACGCGAAGAAACTATCCGCGATACCTCCCGATCTACCGGCACGCTTTATCGGTGAAATCTCACAAGTCCGCGAAGAACTGCGGAAACACAACATACCCCTGGTCATGTCGGCGTTCCTTGTGAAGTACCGCCGCGACCAGCCGCGAGATCAGCAGATCGCCAACGCCGACGTGTCTTTTTATTACATGCCCTGGATGACCATCGACCTCCTGCTCGACGCCATCGATCTGTACAACGACGCGCTGCTCGACCACGCCCGCGAACACGCCGTGCCGTTTATCTCAGACCGTGAGTCGGTACCCCCCGACGACACCCACTACGCCGACGCCATGCACATGACCGATCAAGGCTGCGCGCGGTTCGCCCAACGGGTCGCGTCTTTCCTGGAACAAAACAAAATCTTGGAGCCGATCGCCCGAAAAATCAGCGATTCCCCCTGAGCCCAAACGCCCGCTCTGCTAAGTCATCAACACCCGCCCTGTGCCCTTCGTCACTTTCCCCAACACAAAAGCGTCCTCACCCAACCGGCGTAGCTGATTCAGCACCGACTCCGCGAAAAACGGCTTGACGACCATCACGTACCCCACGCCCAGGTTGAAAACCTTGAGCATCTCACCGTCGCTGACGCGCCCCTTGGCCTGTAAAAACTTGAACACCGCCGGCACACGCCAAGCCTTCGAACGGATCTTGGCATTAAGGTGGCTGCCCAACGTCCGCGGCACATTGCCCGGCAGACCACCCCCGGTGATGTGGGACATCGCCGTCACCACCTGCTTCACCGAGTACCGCCGCAGCACCGCCACCACCGACTTCGAGTAGATGCGCGTCGGTGTTAGCAACACCTCGCCAAGCGTCCGCGAGTCGTTCAATGGCGGGTACACCCGCCCCAGGTCGAGCTTCGCCTTCTTGACAATCGCGCGCACCAAGCTGTACCCATTGGAGTGAATCCCGCTCGATGCCAAACCCAAAATCACGTCCCCCACCTCGGCGCGCGACCCCGTGATCAGCCGGTTCATCTCGCAAGCGCCCACCGCAAACCCCGCCAAGTCAAAATCACCCGGCGCGTACACGTCAGCCATCTCCGCCGTCTCGCCACCCAACAGCGCGCACCCCGCCAGGACACACCCGTCAGCCACGCCCTTGACAATGCCCGCGCCCACCGCCGGGCTAAGCTTGTGTACCGCCAGGTAATCAAGGAAAAAGAGCGGCTCCGCCCCCTGCACGATCAGGTCGTTCACGCTCATCGCCACCAGGTCTTGACCGATCGTGTCGTAAACCTTGAGCTGTGCCGCGAGCTTGACCTTCGTCCCCACCCCGTCCGTACACCCGACCAGCACCGGGTCGCGGTAGTTACGCTTGAACAGCTTCTCGTTGAAGTCCAGACGCATGCACCCCGCGAACGCGCCGTGCTGGCCCAACACTCGCGGCCCGTACGTACGACGCATGTGCTGCTCGATCATCCCCACCATCCGGTCGCCAGCCTCGATATCCACGCCGGATTGAGCGTAAGTCAGCCCTTTGGTTCGTTTCGTCGGCACGCGCATAGTGTAGCCGGGTTTGGCCCTAGGCAAAGCGGCCGATTCCAGCGAAAAAAATGCCGCTCATGACAGACCGCCCTCAGGCGCCTATAATTTCATACCGCGAAACACCCGGTGTGACGACGCGCCGCTGCTACAGACGCCCTAACCTAGTAACGATGATCAAAGCCAAGAGAGACCACATCCACGACCTGTTCAGCCAGCAGGGGCTAAGGTGTACCTTGCAACGCCGCTCGCTGTACCAGGCCCTCGCCGCCAGCACCGACCACCCCACCGCCGAGCAACTATATAACGATGTGATCGGCCACACCCCAGGCATGAGCCTCGCCACGGTCTACAACACGCTCGAAGCGTTCTGCCAAGCAGGGCTCGCCCAAAAGCTCTGGGGCAAGGGCGGCTCCGTACGCTACGAAGCCAACACGCACAACCACCTGCACACCCGATGCGACAAGTCCGGAGCCGTACACGACGTCCCCGAAGACATCGGCCAAAAAGTGCTCAAGAGCATCTCCCGCTCACTGCTAAAACAGATCGAACACGAGATGGGCTTCAAGATCGACCGCATCCAAATCGAACTCTGCGGGCAATACACCGGCCCATAACCCCCCACCTCCCGACTCTGGACTACGGACTCTGGACTACGGACCCTGGACCCCGGCCCCCGGACTCCCTCAAAAACGGGCTCTTGTGCAACGCGTCCAGCGGCCGACTCAGCAAGCTGGCGATTAACATACTCACCATCCCCGACAGCGCAGGCCCCAGCACCCACAGCAACACAATCACCCCGCTACCCAACAACACCGCATAAGCCAGCCTGCCCTCCACCGACGTCGGCGCGCTCTGAGGCGCCAAGATCATCACCACCAACAACAGCGGCGAACCCAAAAGAATATACGCGGTATACGTCACCCCAATCGCAGGCCCCATATCCACCAACCGGGCTGAAACGACCGACAGACCGCCCACACCCACCACCGGCATCACCAGCAGCGTCAACGCCGCGACCAAAATCGCCATCACCGCCCCCGGCCACCACGACAGCCGCTTGTACATCAGCATCATCCCCAACACGATCAACAACCCCCTGCTGCCGGCTCCGATCGGACCGGGCACCGCACCCACAATAACCTCACCCAACGAGCACAGCCGATACGAGCTGAGCATCTCCGGGATCACCGACCGGTCCACCAGCGCCCGCTCCTGCTGATCCAGCAGCATCCGGCAGGGGTCTTGCCGCGGCACCGCGTCGCTTTTGGATAGCCCGCTATCGTGTAGCCACGACTGCGCACCACCCATGTCCCCCACGTCGTGTACGTCACCCACCACCACACGGTGAGGCCGGAGCACCGCTTCCACCGCACCGAACGGCTCCGCGCCAAGCCCGCCGCCGCCCCGCAAAAAACCCACCAACAGCCACACCGCCACAAATACAACCGCCACCGGGTGTGCCCGCACCCGACGCGTGCGCCCGACAAACCGCAGCACCACCCCCAATAAAACACCAGCCATCAACGGCACCAGCGGCCGGTCCATCACCGGCATCACCAACCCCAGCAACAGACCCTGAATCAAAACGTGGATATTGGGGTCCGCCACACCCCCAGCCCCATGCCAACGCTTCAGACCACCCGATATCAGCACGTGCGTCACAAGCGCGCCAAGCGCCGTCGTGCTCACGCCCAACAAGCCCCGCCAACCAAAAAAAACCAGCCCCGCACCCAGCATGCACCCCACCACACCCAGCCACATCAGATCAACCTGCGCCCGGTGATGAACGGACAAAACCCAAGGCGGGCCCCACCCCGCAGACGCACCCCCCGCATGCACTTCCAACACACCTCCACCGTCAGCCGCCGTCTCTAATCGCTCGCTCAACACTCAACTCCGTTAGAAACACCGCCCCCACCGCCCGCCCGCCGGAACGACTGCGCCAACGGCAGCGACGACGGACAAACGTGCGAGCACAGCCCACAATCAATACACCAACTCAACTGCTTGTTTAACGCCGGGCCCGCACCCGCCTTGCCGCACAACTCGAACATCTGGTTCGGGCGCAACCCCGTCGGGCACACATCAACGCACCACCCACACGAAATGCAAGGCTCAGGCTGCGGCTCATCCAGCCGATCAATCACCGTCACTAGCAACTCATCACCCGGCACCACAAGCTCACCGCTATCACTGCCGCACGCCGCAGATACAAGCCGATCCGCCATCGGGTTGCCGAAAATAACCGGCCCACCAGCCTTCAACACCGTGGCCAGTTGATCGTCGAGGCTCCCCAGCGGCTGACCCACCAGCGCATACCGCACCGTCATCGGCGTGCCCGACCTGGGCCAGGCGACCATCATCGGCCGCGCCAGGTCAAGCTTGTAATGCGTAAACCAACGCGCCACACGGATCGCCGTCCACGGGTCGATCAGCATCACCCCCACCTCACCCACCGGGTTCGCCCCCACCGTCAAACGACGCCGGCCCGGCACGTGCGACCAAACCACAAGCGTCGGGTCCGCGCAAGGATACACGCTCGGCTGAGCGATCAACGGCAGATTGAAATTCTTGCAGCTAACACGCAACTTCGACAGCACCGACGGGTGCTGCGACGCCAGCATAAGCGACTGCCTCGCGCCCACCACGTCCGCCAAAATCAGCGTGCCCAATACCACGTCATCCGGAAAGCTCCGCAGCAAACTGCTCCGCACCGGGTAAGGCGGGAACGTGTCCAGCCCCATGCAAACCACCCACTGAGGCGGCTTTTGCCGCGCGGCCCGGAGCTGCGCGCTTAGACCCACACCACCGTCGCGCCCGCCCCACGGGCCAACCTGGTCAAGCACGCCAAACCAATCGTCCAGCGTCCTGTCGCGTGGCGGAGCAAGAACAAGCTGCGTGTCAATGTGCTCGCCCGACGGATCGATCGTCACCCAACCCGCACCGCCGTCCGCGTCGCCCCCCTGAGCCGGTGTAACCTGGCGCACCGTCCCCGTCACTTGGCTCACACACCCACGCCCACCCGCGTCGGCGATCACCAACGGCTGACCCTGCCGCACCGGCTGGCCCGCCGCCACAACGGGCTTACGCTCGCACCACTGGCGAACCGGGTGCGCCTCGATCTGCTCGGGCGGCTGCCCCACGCGGATCGGCCGGCTGGCGCGGAACTCCATGGCACCCGTGTTACGCTTCATCAACGGATATATTAACCTATCGACGCAACGAAATGACCCTCACGCCCCCGCTTTTCAGCTCCGCATACCATGTATATGCGACTGGATTAATAACGAGTCCCCCACAACGAGCCGTCCGCCTCAGGCGGATAAGGAAGCGGTCTCTCATATAGTCCCCAATCAACTCAAATTTAATCACAATCGTATGACCATCCGCATAAGCAAAACGACCTAGCCCTAGCCCCACGGCCACAACACGCCGATACCTATAATGAACAAGTGACACGCTAAAACACCGGACCAAATCATGCTCTGGCAACCGCCACTACCCCCGCGCTACACCGCCATGTCCGACGAACAGTTGGCCAAAGCCATCACCTCGCGCAAAGAGCAACTTGGTTCCAACCTCGTCATCCTCGGCCACCACTACCAGCAAGACGACGTCATCCAATTCGCCGACTTCACCGGCGACAGCTTCAAGCTCAGCCAACTCGCCGCACAGCGCGTCAAGCAAGCCGGCGCCAAGCACGTCGTCTTCGCCGGCGTCCACTTCATGGCTGAAAGCGCCGACATCCTCACACCAGACAACGTCACCGTCTCCCTGCCCGACCTCGGCGCCGGGTGCTCCATGGCCGACATGGCCGACCACGACGACACAAACGACGCCTGGCAGCAAATCACCAACGCCCTGGGCAACGCCACCCGCGTCATACCCATCTGCTACATGAACTGCACCGCCGCCATCAAAGCCTTCTGCGGCCAACACGGCGGAGCCGTCTGCACCAGTTCCAACTGCGACAAGATCTTCCGCTGGGCACTGGCCGGCGGCGACGAGCCGCTCAAAGAAAACCAAGACGTCAAGATCCTCTTCCTGCCCGACCAGCATCTGGGCCGCAACACCGCCGCCGCCCTGGGCTACGACCCCGTCACCGCCATGGCCGTCTGGGACCCCAAACACCCCGAGCCCCTTAGCGGCCTAGACGAAGACGACCTCCGCCGCGTCACGTTCCTGCTCTGGAAAGGCCACTGCTCCGTACACAAGCTCTTCCGCCCCGAGCACGTCGACCAGATCCGCGCCCAGTGGCCCGGCGTCAAAGTCATCGTCCACCCCGAGTGCTGCTACGAGGTCGCCCAGAAAGCCGACATGACAGGCTCAACCGAAGGCATCATCAAAGCCATCCAAGCCGCCCCCCCCGGCTCGCGCTGGGCCGTCGGCACCGAAGTCCACATGGTCAACCGCTTAGCCAACGAATCCGCCAAACGAGGCGTCACCGTCCGAATGCTCAGCGACTGCCAGTGCCTCTGCACCACCATGTACCGCATCAACATGCCCCACCTACTCTGGACGCTCGACAACCTCGCCGAGGGCAACGTCGTCAACCAAATCAAAGTCGACCCCGAAGTAAAACACTGGGCCCTCATCGCCCTAAACCGCATGCTAAAAATCACCGCCCAACCCGATACGCCGAGCGTACTCGTACCTCAAAATTAATCTTGGGTGCCACTACACCGCCGCAGGCGGCGTAGTGCGCGGCGATCATCACTGAAAACACTGCCACATACTTGGATGCCACACATCACGCCGAAGGCTGATGTGTGCCGAGCTTCAAGACACCCCTACTCAGAAAACTGATTCCCCCCCTACGTCCGCTTAAACTGCTTGGCCATATCGCGTAGCGTCAGCCGAATCGTCGTCGGCCGCCCGTGCGGGCAAGAACCTGACCGCTCGATCGCCTGGCTCTTAGCCAACAGCGAGTGGATTTCCTCTTGCCCCATCGCGTCGCCAGCCTTCACCGCCGCCTTGCACGCCATCATGTCCAACACCTTGTGCAACGCAGCCTCTTCGATCTGAACAGCGTCACTGTCGCCTGTGGTTTCGCCACCCGCCGTCAGCGGCGCGAACGCCCCCTCCTCAGCTTGATCCAGCAAGTCCTCCATGAACTCGACCGGGTCCACCCGCCGGTCAAACAAGAACGACGGGAACGCATGCACCGCAAGCGCCTCAGGCCCGATCGGCTCCGCCTCAATGCCGATCCGCCCCGTCAACGGCTGAAGCTCATCCAACAGCGCCAACCGCCGTGGCGACGCCTTGATCACCGCAGGCATCAACAGCCGCTGACTCTCCAACCGCCCCTCACCGCCCAGCAACCGACACCGCAACTCCTCGAACATAATCCGCTCGTGCAACGCGTGCTGATCAATAATCAATAGCCCGTCGTCGTCTTGCGTCACCAAATACGAATCGTGCACCTGCAACACCGGCCGAGCCGGCGGCGCACCGGCAACAGGCTCACGCTCAACGACCGGCTCAACAGGCGAACTCACCGAAGGCTCAACGCCATGACCCTGCGCCGCTGATGCCGCATCACTCTCAAACTCGTCGTGTCGAGCCTCATCACCCAAAGCCTCTTTCGCCTGCCCAAAGTCAAACCCTTTTTGCCCGGGCGTCAATTGCTTGATGTAACTAACCAACGACTCGGGCTGCGTGCCACCCGGCACGTTCGACGATGGGTCAGGCCGCAACGCGGGCGCCCCGCCAACACCCCCAACAGAACGCGGCGCCGACGCGCCACCATCAAAAGCCTCACCCCTCGCCGCCGCCGCCCCGCCCAAGCTCGCGCTTGGCGTCAGGTCGCTACCCAGCAACCGCTGACGTATCGCTGACAAAACCAGCCCGTGCATGCGCACCGGATCGGAAAACCGCACCTCCGACTTGGCTGGGTGAACGTTCACGTCCACCGCCGCAGGGTCCAATTCGACCATGACTACCGCCACCGGGTACTTGTCACCCGGCATCAACCCGCGGTAAGCCTCCTTGATCGCATGGAACAAGCTCCGGTCGCGGATCGGCCTGCCGTTGACGAACAGGTAAATAAACTTGCTCGTGGCCCGCGCGATCGCCGGCGCCCCAGCCAAACCCCACACACGCGGCGAACGCGCCGGTCTATCACCCTCCGCCACCGACTGCGCCGCCGCGGACAAATCAGACTCAAACTCAATCAGCGCTTCATCGATCTCACGCCCCAACAGCTCCACGCACCGCTGCCGCCGCGACTCGGTAGCTGGGGCGTCGATGCCCACGCGCGACCCGTGTGTCAGCTTGAACGCCACGCCGGGGTACACCATCGCCAGGCGTGTGAGCACCTCGGTGATATGCCCGAACTCAGCCGCCGCGCCGCGCATGAACTTCCGCCGAGCCGGCGTATTAAAAAACAAGTCTCGCACCTCGATCGTCGTGCCGGGCGCACAGCCGATCGGCGCCGGCGTGGTCGCGTCGTCGCCGCTGGCTTCGATGGCCGCGCCCTCCTCGCGCACGCGCCCATCTTCCGTGGCCCTGCTGACAATGCGCAGCCGGCTGACACTAGCGATCGACGCCAGCGCCTCGCCCCGGAAGCCCAGCGTGCCGATCGCGCTAAGCTGCTCGGAAGTCGTGAGCTTGCTCGTCGCGTGCGGCGCCAAGGCCAGGTGCAGCTCCTCCGGAGCAATGCCCGCCCCGTCATCCGACACGCGCATAAGCTGCCGACCGCCGTCTTCAATGGTGATATCAACGCGCGTGGCACCGGCGTCGATGCTGTTCTCTGCCAACTCCTTAACCACGCTGGCCGGGCGCTCGATCACCTCGCCCGCGGCGATCTGATTGACCAAAAGCAGGGGCAGTTTCCGGATCGCCATACCGGTTATCGTAGCAGATCGCGCTTGGCCTCCCCACAGTAGATTTAGGCTAACAGGTGGCCGAACGCCCCCCGCCCACGCTATGGTTAATGCGACATGCCCCAGACGCTCACACAGATCAAAACCAGCCTGTCGGCGTTCGGACTACGACCCAAGCACCGACTTGGGCAGAACTTCCTGCACGACCACAACAAGCTGCGCGCTGTCGTCCAAGCCGCGGACATCCAACCGGGTCAAACCGTGCTCGAGGTCGGCGCCGGCACCGGCACGCTGTCCGAGTTGCTGCTCGAAGCCGGGGCAAACCTGGTGGCCGTCGAAGTCGACCGCGACTTGGAAGCCTTGCTCCAGCAGCGGTTATCCGTGTACAGCCCGCGCGCCACGCTACTGATCGCCGACGCGCTGGCCGGCAAACACCAACTCAACCCGCTCGTCACACAAGCGGTGCGCGGCATGATTAATAACGCCACCGAACACACGCCACACACCCCACCCTCGTTCAAGCTCGTCGCGAACCTCCCCTACAACATCGCCTCCCCCCTCTTAGCCAACCTAGCCACCCAGGGCGCCGACGGCGTGGCCATGTCAGACGCCGTGGTCATGGTCCAGCGAGAGGTGGCCGACCGGTTGTGCGCCGCGCCGGGTGGCAAAGCCTACGGCCCACTGGGCATACTCCTACAAGCCATCTGTCACGTTGAGACGGTCGCCACCGTCAGCGCCGAGTGCTTCTGGCCCAAGCCCAAGGTGGGCTCGGCGGTCGTCCGGCTGAAGCGGCGGACCCCCCCAATGACCGATAACACCGACGCCCTACGCCACACCCTCCAACGCCTATTCAGCCAACGCCGCAAGAAAATCAGCACCACCCTCGGCCGCGACCAGAAGCTGCCAGAAGGCGTCGACCCGTCAGACAGACCCCAGCGGCTGTCCGTCGAACAACTCGTAGCCATCAGCCGCTGCCTAAAACAGGCCTGACCACCACCCCCTAAAAATTGCCGCGTCCGCTAATTCTCCCCCCCGATACCGTTCAGCCAACGATCCCAACCGACCGATATCGATTACAAGCCCGCACGCCAAGGGACAAGGTTTCATCCCATGCCCAAAGCCGAACGCAGACGACACGTGCGTCACAACACCTCCAACCCCGTGAAGGTCCGCTGCATGATGACGGGCAAATATATGGGTGGGCGGTTGAGCAACGCCTCGGCCAGCGGCGCGCTCCTGGAAATCAGCCAATCGTCGCTGCTCGTCGGAGGCCAACGACTGCAGATCGGCATCGCCTGGAACCCCAAGCAGGCGGTCTTGGGCTCTGATCAATTCATGGACGCCACGGTCGTGCGTAGCCTGGGGCTGGGCGGTGTGCAGCACGTAGCGATAAAGTTCGACAAGCCGGTCGAGTTGGCCATACCCGCCTAACCGAACGCGGCTCAACCCGCCTCGCTGTACTCCACACCGCGGTCCTGATTGCACAGGTTCAGATACTGCCCAAGCTCCGAGCCGGCCAACCGGTTGGGCAAGAACATACACCGGTTCTGGAACACCTCCGCTTCCACAGGGTTGTTCTTGAAATACTTCAACCCGGCGGGCGGTGAGTCGAGATTGAGCTTCTCTTGGATATTCAGCCGCAAGAGCGTCACCGGGCGGTTGTTCACAGCCGGGTAATTCCGAGTGGGCCCGATGATGTCGAAACCGATTGACCGGGCGTAGAACCGCGCGTGCCTGGGGTGTACGCCGATCACCACGTCCGTGTAGTTCCAACGCGCATAATAGAACGCGAAACGCATCAACTGGAACAGCGTCTCGGTGTTGCGAGCCAGTTCCTTACGGCGGTCGGCGAACAGCCCCACCTCGACCAAGGCCCGCCCTTCGCCGCGCATCTTGTCCATCTCCGCTTGGTACACGCGGTCCAAGGGCAACCCGTTGCTTTGATCGCCCATCGCCGTCAGCGTCGTGACCGTCATACCGCGGATACACCCGATAATAACCACGCTCTTGTCGTTCACCGCTTGAGGCGCGGTGTGCAGGCGGCACAGGTTGGGATCGATCAGGGCGCTCTCAAGGTACGCGGTGTACACCATCCGCCACGCCTCAACCACTTGGTCGAGCGTCTGAGCAATTTGAAAAGATAAACCCTCAGGCGCAGCGGCGGGCTGTGAGCGCGGCTGAACAGTTGAACCTGCAATTTGCGGTCGAGCGTCAGAGTCCGATTTCACACAGAGTCTCCCCAAGCCTGACTGGATGCTTATAATAAAATCGACATAAAATATCCCTTACTTAAGACTAAAGTGGCGAAGTGGTTTGATTAATCAATTGTCAGTTAAGAATTTATTAGCTTTGGTGGAAACCCAACTTCCATGGCCTGATTCGCTTTTTCGAGATTGATATACCTCCATTAAAAATAAACCTTTAGAGCCGATAACCAATGCCCCACACATCAGCCGCCGACCTACTGCCACAACGCCCAGAGCCTAACCCAGGTGGACATTTCGGAGATTACGGCGGCGTCTATGTGCCCGAAACGCTCCACGCCGCGGTGGCGCAACTCGCCGAAGCCTACGATAAAGCCCGTCAGGACAAAGCGTTTACAGATCAATTCAATCTGCTGCTGCGCGATTATGTGGGCCGCCCCACGCCCCTTTACGAAGCCCCCGGCCTCACCCGCCACGCCGGATCGGCACGCATCTACCTAAAACGAGAAGACTTAGCGCACACCGGTGCCCACAAAATCAACAATTCTCTGGGGCAGTGCCTGCTCGCGGTGCGCATGGGCAAAAAGCGCATCATCGCCGAGACCGGGGCCGGCCAGCACGGCGTGGCCACCGCCACCGCAGCGGCCATGCTGGGCTTAACTTGCGACGTGTTCATGGGCACGGAAGACATGCGCCGCCAGCGCCCGAACGTGTTGCGCATGGAACTGCTGGGCACACGCGTCGTGCCGGTGTCGTCAGGGTCGTGCACGCTCAAAGACGCGACCAACGCCGCACTGCGCGATTGGATGGAATCCAGCGACCACACGCACTACGTGATCGGCTCGGTGGTTGGGCCCCACCCGTTCCCCACGATCGTCCGTGACCTCCAGTCGGTCATCGGGCGCGAGTGCAGGCGCCAGTGCTTGGAGCAGATCGGCAGCCTGCCCAACGCCCTGGTCGCGTGCGTGGGCGGCGGGTCGAACGCGGCGGGGCTGTTCTACCCATTTGTCGAAGACGCAAGTGTAAAAATGATCGGTGTGGAAGCCGGCGGCCGCGGCCAAGGACAGGGCGACCACGCCGCGCCGATCAGCTTCGGCAAGCCCGGCGTGCTGCACGGATCGCTCAGCTACGTGTTACAAGACCCCGACGGGCAGACGTCGCCGGTGCACTCGATTTCAGCCGGGCTGGACTACCCAGGCGTCGGGCCCGAGCACGCCTATTGGAACGACCTGGGCCGTGTCCAATACACCACCGTCACCGACACCCAAGCGCTCGAAGCCTTCACCACACTGGCCAAACTCGAAGGCATCATCCCCGCGCTCGAATCCAGCCACGCCCTGGCCCATGCCTTGCAACTCGCCAAGCAAATGACCAAAGATCAGACCCTGGTGGTCAACCTATCCGGACGGGGCGACAAAGACATGGACGAAGCGGTCCGCCTGCTAGGCCTGGATCAAAAGAAAGACTAAATCGACCACAACAACGCACCCGCGCGCGTTACTCAACAACAAACACTTCAACCGCGCACACCGGCAACGTCCAACCACTCTAACGCAACTTTATTGTTTGGCACTTGCTCAAAAATGAATTCGCTTCACCGCCAAACGAAACAGGCATCTTTTCGTTCTCTGTTTCTTACACCCCAACAAAATCTTATCTATCTTCACATTGAAGGCGACGCGTTGTCCATAATTCCGTAAATAACATCAAAATTAGCCATAAAGCCGGTTGAAGTCTATAGACAGCCGATTGTTTCTACCGTTAATATGAATGCTTTGCGTGCGCCAATTAATGAATTATTGGCTCCGCAAAAAGCATTCCTACTTTTGCCCCCGGAAGGGCTCGGCTTGGCTTAGGCCTTGCCGGGCCTTTTTTTTAAAAACACACACGCACGCTACACTGAACGCCATGACTCGATTATCACGAGCGACATTTTTTTGGGCGTGCACAGCAGCGAGCGGTGTGTTGATGGGGGCGTGCGGCTTGTCCACGCAAGAAGCCGGGCAACAAACGGTCGGCGGCGAGCCTGCCGGCGACGCGTGGCCGGGCGTAACAGTCAACCGCGAGCAAGGCTTCGTTGACATCGACGCCACGGTCAACCTGCGTGAAGGCGGGTGGCTTGAACTGCTCGCCTGCACGCCCAACACACGCACACACGAATCGATCCTGGTCGTCCACGCCAAGCCCAGACATATCCACCTGGCCGTCTTGACGCTGGGGTTGGAGCCCGGCTCGCCCATGCGCTGGCGCCCGGTCGGCGACTCGTACGAAGCCCAACCCGCTCACGGCCCAAAAATCGCGGTCAGCATCGTGACACAAGAGAAAGAACAAACGGTCGAAACACCCGCCAACCAGTGGGTCGCCGACCGGCAGACCGGCCAGGCGATCGAAGGCGACACGTGGCTGTTCACCGGCTCGTCGTTCGACGACACACAAGACCCCCCGCGGTACCGGGCGGATGTGGAAGGGTCCGTCTTCTCACTTGTACACTTCGGCGACGAGGTCTTCGCCCGCCCCACGGACAAGACCAACCAGACCGACGGGGCTTCGCTTTGGCCAAACACCGAACGCATCCCCCCGGTTGGCACAAAGGCGAAGATACGCCTGCGCCCGGCCGATAATAACACCGCCCACACGCCGTAAGCACCCCACCCATTTCACCAACACACAAATAACCCCCACGCGCGTCAAGCGAAGCCGACGGGTGGCCGTTGAAATAAGAGACGGTTCAGTATTACGTAAACACCTCCGCACGCACAGCGGCCCGAGGCGCTGAGCCTTATCCGAAACAGCGTGGCGTGAACCCGTGGGAGCTGAAGCATATGGCCGCCAGTCAATCCGCAACGCGTTCGGGATGGGGCTTCGTAAACTGGGGCTTGTTTCGGCACCGGTTTGTCGTGCTCCTGGGCGCTGTGCTGCTGCTGCTTGTCATGCCCCCTGTCCTCCAAGCCACCGGGAGTGTGGCTGAGCCGAGAGCGGCACGCGCTCTGATGGCTGTGTTGCTGGGCCTGACGCTGCTGGCGGTCGTCTTCGCGGTCAGCCGCGACTCACTGGCCCAAGCCGGCGCCGTCCTGCTGGGAATCCCAGCGGTCATCCTCCAAGGCATGAACGTGGTGGTGGAACGCCAAGGCATGATGGCCTCAAGCCATATCCTCTGCTTGGTGCTCTTGAGCGTCGCGGTGGTGATCCTCGTGGCCTACCTGTTCACCGCTGAAAGGATCAACCTGAACACTGTCTGCGCGGCGATCAGCGCGTACCTTTTGCTTGGGCTGCTGTGGGCGATCGGGTATTCGCTGCTTGGCTTGCTAGCGCCGGGGTCGTTTTCGTTTTCCGCTGCGCCAGGCGGCGGGGCGATGCTATTCGGCGGCGGGCAATCGGCCACCCCGCTTTATTACAGCTTCGCCACCATGACAACGCTCGGCTGCAGCGACATTGCCCCAGCCACCTCGACAGCAAAGATGCTCACCACCGTCCAAGCCGCCATGGGCCAGCTTTACGTCGCTGTGCTAATAGCAAGACTCGTGGGCCTGCACGTCACACAGACGCTGCGCAAGCCCGCGTAAAGTAAAAACCCGTTTTAGTGATATGAAGCCGACGCGTTGGTGGCTGTCCCGCCTGGCTGCCTGTACTTCTCTCCCACCGCCAAGTCCCACGCTTCGTGGTCGCGCTTGATCGGCAAACGCCTGAACTCACTGCGGCAGCGGTAGCACACCAAGCACCGCTTGGTAAACGGGTAGACCACCGCGTCGATCAACGCCACCGCCCCCAACGCACCAAACCCCCACACCACTTGGCCCATCATGAAGCACGCCGCCCCAACGCAAGCCCCCACCACCACAATCGCCATGCCCGTCTTCTGCGGGAAGTCCCTGCGCGCGAACAACTCCCGACACCCGCACGCCGGGCAGCGCAGCAAATGACCCTCTTCATCGTGGGCCCGATCCCAGTTCAGGTTAATCGCTTGACCGCCGTGGCTTGCCGCCTCAGCAGGGGCTGCCCAGCCGGGGTCAACCTCGAAACGGGTAGGCGGGTCGTTCGGGTGATGGCGAAGGTCGATCAGCATTGCCCGTGTATTGTCGCCGTCGCCAACCCGATGGCAAATCAAACAATCGGCGGATCGATTTATACTGTCGTCCATGACCGCACTCACCCGCGACCAGGTCCGTGAGGTTGACCGCTTAGCCATCCAAGAGCTTGGCATCCCCGGCATGGTGCTTATGGAAAACGCCGCGAGCAACGCCGCGACGGCGGTGTTGGACACGCTCCACAACCGCCACAGCGTCGACCCGACCGCCGCGCGCGTCGCCATCCTCTGCGGGGGCGGCAACAACGGCGGCGACGGATACGCCATCGCGAGACACCTGCATAACCACGGCGTGGCTGTCACTGTGCTTGCCATGGCCGACCCCGCCAAGCTCACCGGCGACGCAGCCGTCAACCACACCATCTGCAAAAACATGAAACTGCCGATCCACCCAGCCACGACGCTTGATCAGTTCGACACACACACCGACATGCTCGTCAACGCGCACATTATCGTCGATGCCCTGCTCGGCACCGGGTTTATCGGCCAGGTCCGCGAGCCCATGGCTGAAATGATCAACTATTGCAACGCCTTGTTTGGCCCGGCCGTGGTCGCGGTGGACGTCCCGTCCGGCCTGGACTGCGACACCGGCCAACCCTCCAACGCCACCATGCGCGCCGACGTGACCGTCACCTTCGTAGCCAACAAGCGCGGCTTTACCCTTGACACCGCCCAACCCTGGGTGGGGCGCGTCGTCGTGGCTGACATCGGCGCGCCACCGGAACTCATCGAGCGTGTCCTAAACAAAAAAACCTGACGCGACCCACGCTCCGCCACAAAATTTCATTTCTTCCGCACACGCTGCAATCAACCCCACCGCTTGAGACATCTATAACCGGCGGGCACGCGTTGTGCCCGCCGAGCTAAACCCACACCAAGGCCTTGGGGGGGTGATCGGATCATGAATCATTTTTTTACAGCCATTGGAGGCAACGCTATGAAACGGTTTTTAAGCATGACTTTACTGTCGGTTTGTGTATTGCCAAGCGTAACTTTCGCCGCGCCGGTCATCCGGTCGGTAGGCGGCGACAACACGGCCGCGTCGATCGCCGCGACGGTGGCGGCGTTCCAGGGCGACCTGGGCGATCCCTTGAACGGGGGCACACCGGGGCCGCTGGCAACGGGGCGGAGGCAGATCAACTGGGACGCGGCACCCGTGCCGTTCGACATGCCCGGTGACTTCTTCAACGGCCCGGCGGCGCCGTTCGCTCGCGGTGTGGTGTTCACCACCGGGGCAGGTTCCGAGTTCCGCGTCAGCAACGACGGGGTCGACAACCGGTTCGACACGTTCAACCCCTCGTACGCCACCGCGTTCAGCCCGTTTAGCACGGAGCGCCTGTTCACGCCGCTTGGCACGAACGTGATGGAAGTCAAGTTTTTCGTGCCCGGTAGCCCCACGCCTGCGACGGTCAGCGGGTTCGGCGCGGTGTTCACCGACGTGGACTTGGCCGACAGCACCATGATCGAGTTCTTCGGCACCGACGACAGCCTGCTGTATAGCGGATTCGTCTCCGCCGGGACGGTTTCGGACGGGAGCCTGTCGTTCCTAGGTGTTTCATTCACGCAGGAGAGGCTAGCCAGCGTGCGGATCACTGTGGGCAACACACTGTTGGGGGCCGACGACGACCCCGCCAACGGCTTCGACGTGGTGGTGATGGACGACTTCCTCTACAGCGAGCCGCAAGCCAACGTGCCCGAACCGCTCACCGCGAGCCTGTGCACACTGGGCATGGCTGGCCTGTTGACACACACCCGCCGACGCAGCAACCGAGGGCGTTGAGGGCACGGGAAAGAATGACCCCGTAAAAAAAGAGAAGAGAGAGACGCAAAGGGGGGGATGCAAAGCCCCTCGGCTTAACCGCCGAGGGGCTGTTTTTTTTATGCCTATTTGGAAAGGCGCCCACGACGAGCCGTCCGCCTCAGGCGGATTAGGAAGCGGTCCGCGTGGCGAGATCGCTACATTGCGTCTTTACGCCTGCGTGCCTTCGAGGATCGCCTTGGCCAAACTATCGGGCACGGGCCGATACGCCAGCGGCTCCATCGCGTAACTCGCACGCCCCTGGCTCATGCCGCGAAGCGACGTGGAGTACCCAAACATCTCACCCAGCGGCGCCTCGGCAGTGATGATGCGCGTCGTGCCGCGCTCCTCCGTGCCCAGGATTATGCCGCGGCGACGGTTGATGTCGCCCGTGACCGAGCCCAGGTAGTCGTCGGGCGTGGTGATCGTGACCTTCATCACCGGCTCGAGCAGTTGGAGCTTGGCCTTGCGCGTGGCTTCTTTGAACGCCAGCACACCCGCCTGCTCAAAAGCGATCTGCGACGAGTCCACGTCGTGGTACGACCCGTCGATCAGCGTCACCTTGATCCCGAGCATCGGGTACCCCGCCAGCACACCGCTGCGCGCCGATTGGCGACACCCGTGCTCCACGCTGGGGATGTACTCCTTGGGGATCGAACCGCCCACGATCTTGTTTTCAAACGCCATCGAGTCGGTAAAGTCCAGCTCCGCTTCCTCAGCCTGCTCTTTGGTGTAGGGCTCGACGGTGATGGTACAGTCGCCGAACTGCCCGCGACCGCCGGTCTGCTTCTTGTGCAGGCCGCGCGCCTCGGCCTTGCCGGCGATGGTCTCTTTGTACGCCACGCGAGGCTTGCCCACGTTCACGCCGACTTTCATGTCGCGTATGAGCTTGTGCTTGATGATCTCCAGGTGCAGCTCACCCATGCCGGCGATGATGGTCTGGCCGGTCTCCTCGTCGTAGTGGCTACGGAACGAAGGGTCCTCCCGGCGGATGGTCACCAGGGCGTTGCCGAGCTTCTCTTTGTCGGCCTGTGTGGCGGGCTCGATGCTCATGCTGATCACCGGCTCGGGGAAGTCCATGCGCTCCAGGACAATCGGTTCGTCGATGTCGCACAGCGTCTCGCCGGTGATCGAGTTCTTCAGCCCGATCAGCGCAACGATCGAACCGGCGAACACCTCGTCGCGGGGGATGCGCTCCTTGGCGTGCATCTCGTAGATGCGGCTGACGATTTCGCGCTTGCCGTTGTTCGAGTTCAGCACGCGCGACCCCTTGGCCAGCGTGCCCGAGTAGACCCGTGTGTAGGTCAGGTCGCCGTGGCTGTCGCTGACGACCTTGAACACCAGCCCGGAGAACGGGGCCTCGGCGGTGTGCGGACGCGTGATCTTCTTGGTCTTGTCGCGCAGGTCCGTCCCCTGCACGTCGGGCACCTCGGTGGGGTTGGGCAGGTAGTCGATCACCGCGTCGATCAGCCGCTGCACACCGATGTACTTCAACGCCGACCCGCACAGCACCGGGCAGGCGGTCAACGCCAGCGTCCCCTTGCGCAGCGCCAAGCGGATCTCTTCATCCGCGATCGGCTCGTCGAGGATGAACTTCTCGGTCAGCGTCTCGTCGAGCTCAGCGGCTTTCTCGATCATCTCGTGCCGCCACTTGTCCGCCTCTTCTTTAAGGTTGTCCGGGATTGGTCGCTCCTCGACCTTCGCGCCCAACTCCTCGGCGGAGAAGTAGTACGCCTTCATCCCGATCAAGTCGATGATCCCCTCAAACTCGTTGCCCGAGCCGATGGGGATCTGCACCGCGATGGCGTTGGCGCCCAGCCGCTCACCGATCGAGTTGAAGCTGAATGTAAAGTCCGCACCGAGCTTGTCCATCTTGTTGATAAAGCACAGCCTGGGCACGTCGTACCGCGTGGCCTGACGCCAGACCGTCTCGGACTGCGCCTCGACGCCCTCTTTGCCGTCGAACACCGCCACCGCCCCGTCGAGCACGCGCATCGACCGCTCCACCTCGATGGTGAAGTCCACGTGCCCCGGCGTGTCGATCAAGTTAAGGATGTAGTCCACGCCGTTGCGTGTCCACGGGCAGGTCGTCGCCGCCGACTGGATCGTGATGCCTCGCTCCTGCTCTTCCTGCAGGAAGTCCATGGTAGCGGTGCCGTCGTGGACCTCGCCCATCTTGTACGTCTTGCCAGTGTAGTACAGCACGCGCTCGGTCACGGTGGTCTTGCCCGCGTCGATGTGGGCGCAGATCCCGAAGTTACGCGTCTTCTGCAGGATGATCGTTTGTTTACCTTCTTGTGCGTTCGTAGCTGCGGTGGTCATGACCAAACCTCTCGGTGTCTGTTGTGACGCCGCCCGCTGGCGGCCGGCGCCGGTGATCTATCTCTCTCCCGCCACAGGCTTTGGGCCCGCGACGCCTGCTCTTATTATTGATCGGGTGTCGCGGGTGCGGGGTTGCGAAATTGGCTTGTCCAGTGTGGCATCGGGCTTACCCCTGATACGCTCCAAAGGTTAAGAAAAGCAAAACAGCATACCCGCAAAGCGGCCCCAGTCAAGCCGCGAGCCGAATTCTAATACCCCGTAGGCCGTTGAGGCAACAGGCATTGGAACAATATACACCCCACCCGCCGCGGGCCCATAACCGGCAACAGCCTTCACGAACAGACCGACACGTCAGGATTATCGGCGACTTGAACCGGAATTGAAACCGACCGGTGTTATCGGCGCACGGAATCGCGAGCGCAGCCTTACCGGACACCGTGTACCAATAACCCGCTGTCCGTCTCAAGCATAACTACAAAGACGCATTTGAGGCGTATGCAGAACGACCCACTTCAGGGGAACAACCAGCTAACCGATGCCATCAATTAGGATTTTCACTTTTCCGGGGTCGCGTAGGGGTAGAACCGTATCACCATCGTTTGTCACAGGAGCCGGCCATGGCGATCTTCCGCAACATGTCCATTAAGAAAAAACTCACCCTGCTTACCCTAGTCCTGGGCCTCGTGCCGCTGGCGGTGATCGGCTGGATCAGCGTCAACAACAGCAGCCACGCGCTGTTGCTAGCCGAAGAGCACAAGCTCGAAGCGCTGCTTGCCGACCGACGCGACAGGATCGAAGACTACTTCAGCTTCATCCACGAGCAGATGTTCAACTTCTCTCAGAACCGGATGGTCACCGAAGCCACCGCCAAGTTCTCAAAGGCGTTCCAGGAAGTCGCTAATGAAGTGGACTGGGACACCGCCAAGGGCAGCAACGTCTACAACTCGGTCAAGGGGTACTACACCGGCGAGTTCAAGCCCCGCCTGGCAGACGCCGGGCAGCCCTGGCGCGGCGACGACACCTACGTCCCCGCGTCCGTATCGGGCCGCCTCCTCCAAGCCATGTATATCTCCGATAACCCCAACCCCGTGGGCGAGAAGCTCAACCTCGACCGCGCCGAGGCGGACTGCGAATACAACCAGCTCCACGCCACCTACCACCCCAGGGTCCGGGACTTCCTCAACTCGTTCGGGTACTACGACATTTTCCTGTTTGATTTAGAAGGCAACCTGGTTTATTCCGTCTTCAAAGAAACCGACTACGCCACGAACTTCCAAAACGGACCTTACAAAGACACCAACTTCGGAGACGTGTACCGCAAAGCATTGAACGCCACCAGCCCCGGCCAGGTCTTCATCGAAGACTTCAAGTTCTACGAGCCCAGCTACGGCGCCGGCGCCAGCTTCACCGCATCGCCCGTGTTCCACGAAGGCGAGAAAGTGGGCGTGGCGGTCTTCCAGATGCCGCTGGACAAGATCAACGGCATCATGACCAGCGCCACGGGCATGGGCGAAAGCGGCGAGACATACCTGGTCGGTTCCGATCGGCTGATGCGGTCAAACAGCAGGTTCAGTGAAGATTCAACCATCCTCAAGCGTGAGATCGACAGCGATGCCGCCCGGGCGATTGCGGGCGGGCAGTCCGGCACCGAAATTATTGAAGACTACCGCGGCGTGGACGTCGTCTCGGTCTACAGCCCCGTGAAGATCAAAGGCTTCAACTGGGGCATCATCGCGGAAATGGACTACGACGAAGTCACCGCCCCGGCGCGTGCTTTGAGCCGATTTTTACTCATCGCTTGTGCGGCCGCGGCGGCGGTGGTGTGCGTGGTGGCGTACTGGTTCGCCACGACCTTTGTCAAGCCGATTCACAGAATTGTAGACCGCGCCAAACAGATCGCTGACAACGACCTCACAGGTGATTTGCTGCCAGTCACCACTCAGGACGAGCTAGGCCAGTTAACCGAGTCGATTAATGAAATGGCGGCCTCGATCAAGACGGTGGTCAGTGAGGTGTCCAGCTCAGCCAACGACGTCGCCAGCGCGGCGACCCAGATCGCCGCATCGAGTGAAGAAATGGCTCAAAGCATTAGCGAGCAAAGCGGCAAGGTGACGCAGATCTCCGCGGCGGTCGAAGAGATGTCCGCCTCGGTCATCGAGGTGGCGCGCAAGAGCGGAGACGCCGCAAACAACGCCAACGAGTCGGGACGCGTCGCCGAAACCGGCGGCGAGGTGGTCGAGAAGACCATCGACGGCATGGAGGCCATCAGCGCCGCCGTCAGCGCCAGCGCCGCAAGCGTCACCGAGCTGGGCAAGCGCGGCGAGCAGATCGGACAGATCATCGACGTGATTAATGACATCGCGGATCAGACGAACCTACTGGCCTTGAACGCGGCGATTGAAGCCGCCCGAGCCGGTGAGCACGGGCGAGGGTTCGCCGTCGTCGCTGACGAGGTGCGCAAGCTCGCCGACCGCACGACCAAAGCCACCGCAGAGGTCGCCGAGTCGATCAACGCGATCCAGAAAGAAACCAGCGAGGCGGTCCAACGCATGAACGCCGGCACCGAAGAGGTCAAGACAGGTGTAGGCCGCGCCACCGAGGCGGGCCAAAGCCTCCAGCAAATCGTCTCCAGTGCCAAGGAAGTGGCGGGTATGATCCAATCGATCGCCGCCGCGGCCGAACAGCAGTCCGCCGCCAGTGAAGAAATCAGCCGAAGCGTCGAGTCGATAGCGGCCGTGTCCCGCCAAGCAGGCGAAGGCGCCGAGCAATCCTCTCAGGCTGCGTCACAATTGTCCACCAAAGCCGAACAACTGCGGTCGCTGGTTGCTAAGTTCAGAATCTGACAATCGCGACGGTGTGGCCGACGCTAGACGCCGCCGGCCAAGTGAAACGATCACCGAAGCCCACGGATTCAATCCGTGGGCTTTTTTTGTGTCATTGAAAACGTAAAGAACGGCGGAAAGGAAGCGCCTAATCCCAAGCGGGTTCAGGCCGATCGCTCAAACGTGCTGGAGCTTGTTGATCCCGTTCCGCGCGGCAATCTTGTACGCCTCGGCGAGCGTGGGGTAGTTGAAGACGTTGTTCAGGAAGTAATCAACGGTGCCGTTGAAGGCCATGACCGCTTGGCCGACGTGAATCAGCTCCGTCGCGCCGGTGCCGATCGCGTGCACGCCCAGGATGCGGTGGTCTTCTTGGTGGATCAATAGCTTGAGCATGCCGTTGGTGTCGCCCACCAGGTGGCCCCGTGCCAGCTCGGCGTACTGAGCGATGCCCGCTTCATAAGGGACGCCCGCCTCGGTCAGTTGGGCCTCGGTCTTGCCGACCATGGAGATCTCCGGCACCGAGTAGATCCCGAAGGGGAACAAGTCGGGCATGGAGCGGACCTCGATGCCGAACGCGTGGCAGACAGCCATGCGGCCCTGCTCCATGGCCGTGCTGGCCAAGGCCGGGAAGCCGATCACGTCACCACAAGCGTAGATGTGCTCCACGCGGGTCTGATAATTCTCGTTCACCTTCAGCCGCTCGCGGTCGTCGAACTCCAGCCCAACGTTCTCTAAGCCCAACGCCTTGCACACGCCCTGACGACCCACCGCGTAGAGCAGGGTCTGGCTACGCAGGTGCTTGCCCGACTCGAGCGTGGCCTGCACACGAACGCCGTCCCCGTTATGGGGCTCAACACGGCTGATCTGCTCGACTTTTTCACCCAAGCGTAGCGTGACACCCATGCGGCGCATGTGGTACTGAAACGCCTCGACGATCTCGTGGTCCAGGAAGCCCAACACCTGCGTCCGACCCTCGATCAGCGTGACGCGCACGCCCAGCGTGGCCATGATGCACGCGTACTCGCAGCCGATCACACCGCCGCCCACCACAATGATGCTCTTGGGCAGTTGGTCTAGCTGGAGCAGACCGTCGGAGCAGAAAATCGTCTCTTCATCAAACGGCACACTCTCAGGCCGCGCCGGCTTGGTGCCCACCGCCACAACAAACTTATCGGCCGTCAGAAGCTCCGATTCGTCTTTACGCTTCACCTGCAGCAGGTTCGGGCCTTCGAAATGGGCGTCGCCCCAGATCAGGTCCACGTTGTTCCGGTCGAACGCGTCGCGGATGACGCTCAACTCGCCGTTGATCACCTGCTGGCTAACCGAGATCAGGTCGGCGATGGTCACGGTGCGTTTGACGCGGTGACGCGTGCCGAACAAGTCACGCTTGCCGGCGCCTGTCAGGTGCAAGGAAGCCTCACGCAGAGCCTTGGAAGGGATCGTGCCCGTGTTGATCGCCGCACCACCGACCACGTTGTTCTTTTCGATGATCGCCACCCGTTTACCGAGCTTGGCCGCCTGGATCGCCGCCTTCTGCCCCGCCGGGCCCGTTCCGATAACCGCGATGTCGTAATGTCTCATAGTGACCAGCTTTCGCTATTGCCTTGGCCCCTCGCGTCCAGGTCTTGCTACGTCTTTTCATCGGATAGACACAGTGAAGAATTAACGCCTGTACCGCCTCCCCAGGCCCTTGACCCCACTGAAGTTGGCTACGATCGGGGTAGCCGCTTTATCAAGCACGCCGCATTGACGATACCGATACAGCCGCATATGCTGTTTTATCTGAGCGGACATGGTCTCGGCCAAGGGAGATTCGGCGTCAAATTCTACTTTTAGTAAAAAGGATCAAACCATGAAATCATTCATACCTATGCAACTGACCGCCGCGGCGGTGGCTGTGTTTGTGCTCACCGTCGCTCCGGCCAGAGCCGACAGAACAATCGATGATTTTGAGACTTACCAGAAGGGCCAGATTATCGGCAAGAGCTGGGATTCCACGCCCTGGCGGCGGTTCGGCCTGGCGACCAACGACAACATCGTCGCCACCGCTACCGACGGGAAGGTCATCTCAGGCACACGCAGCGCCGAGTACGGCGCGTTCTGGCCCAACCGGTTCGGGGCCATCCGCTTCGTCTTTACCGAAGCGACCGATCTTAACCAGTTTAACGAAGCGAGCGTCAAAATCCGCTCCGACTACGCCACCACCAACACGGCCGTAAAGATCGCCATCAGCAACGGCACAACAACCTACATCAGCGCCGCCGGCCAAGGCGTGACCAACAAAGTGCAACACATCCTGTTTAGCCTCGACCCGTCGAACATGACCCTTGCCGACGGATCGGACAGCTACGCCGACGTCGTCACCAACGCCACCATGATCGGTCTGGACTTCACCAGCAGCGAAGGCCAGTACACCGAGTCCATCATCTTCGACGACTTCGAGCTACACAGCGCCGCCGAGGGGTGGTAAACCACACACTCAGCCCCACGCGAGCCGCTTCAAAATCAAGCATCAAACGAGCCAGGCACCCGCTTGGCTCGTTTTTTTTATTGACGCGCCGCTTCGCGTACCGGAAAATCACGGGTGGTCATAGCCGGTTTGGCTGCCTGTAAACAATGAACCCCACCACGCTCAAAATCGGCACCGTCGAGCTGCGATCCAACCTGTTGCTCGCACCGATCGCGGGGTACTGCGACTTGGCGTTCCGGCTGGTGGTGCGCAAGATCGCCTGCCCACTACCCGGCGATCTCGCGCAACCGGGCCGCGTCGCCGGCGTCGGGCTTGCGTGTACCGACCTGCTGTGCCCCCAGGCGGTGCTCAACGAAAACACCAAGTCGATGTGGCTCGCGGCCACCTGCCCCGAAGACCAACCCCTGTGCATGCAACTCTACGGCGTGGACCCGGACATCATGGCCCAAGCGGCGGTGTGGGCCCAACAACACGGCGCCACAATCATCGACATCAACATGGGCTGCCCCGTCGACAAGGTGACTAAAAAGAACGGCGGGTCCAAGCTGCTGTGCGACCCGCAGGGCACGATCAAACTCGCCAAGCGTTTGGTCGACGCTGTGGGCGTCCCCGTAACCGCGAAAATCCGCCTGGGTTGGGACGACGGCTCCATCGTAGGCCCCACGCTGGCGCCGGCATTGGCGGACGTGGGCATCGCGGCGGTCACCGTCCACGGCCGAACCACCGAGCAGATGTTCCGCGGGTCGTGCAGGATTGACGGGATCACCCAAGTTGTTCAAGCCGTGAAAAAACACCACCCGCAAGTCCCCGTCATCGGCAACGGCGACGTCAAGACCCCTCAAGACGCCAAGCGCATGCTCGACACCACCGGCTGTGACGGCGTCATGATCGGGCGCGGCGCGCTGGGGCAGCCATGGATCTTCCGCGACGCAGCCTATTACTTAGCCACTGGGGAACTGCCGCCGCCGCTGTCGCGAGTGGACAAAGCTCGCATCGTGCTCGAACACTTTGAAACGCTGCTACGCCTGCGCGACGAACGCGTCGCATTGAACATGATCCGCCCACGCATGAGCTGGTACTCCCCCCACCTCCAACCCTGGCCGGGCCTGCGGCGGGAGATGCACGTGATCAAGACAGCGGACCAATTCCGCGAATACATGGCCCAAGGGATCGCGCGGATCGAAGCGGGGCTACCCGCAACGGACACATCCGCGCCACGTGAGCACAGACCAGCCGATGAGTTGATGCACACGGGTTAAGCGGCAGGCCGGGCATCTTGCCATGCACACTGACGCCACACCTCCTTCGATACCCCGCCAACTAGCTGCCATGTGGCACATCGATAACCCTTTGACATTGCGTATTATAACGTCCTTTATGATACACAAACATTTTCGGTAGGGGGGGCAACCCTTCGCGGTTTACATATGAGCAAGCAGACGCTGTTTTGGAAGCCTCTATAATTTGATGAACAGCATTCGGAATGCAATACCATGAAAATCTACAAAGTGTTGGCCTTGGCTGGCCTCGTGTCTTTACTCGTGATCCTGTGGTTACTGTGGCCACGCAGCAAAACAATTCCTCTGGATGTCGTGCAACCAGTGAATCCAGCATTCTTCTTTGAAGAAAATTTAGTCGAGCCTGTTAAAAAGGAAATACGCACTCTAAGCGATGGCACGGAAGCAGAGTGTTACGTCCTTACCTTCAAAAAAGTTCTACTTGAGCACGAAATTGGCCCTTGGGCTCCCACGCATGTGCGGGACGGAAAAGAGAAGGGGGGAATCTGGTTCAAGGAGGGAAAAGTTTACGATATTGACGGTCAGTTCATCGCTCATCTGAATGAGCTCTACGACGACTCCGAATGGGACATGGTTCGTGAAGACGGCAGCATCAAGGTGACCGAAACGAGAGAAGCTTTTGAGCTGGCAGCGAGACCCAATGTCGACCCACGCTACCACAATCACGTTGTCGAATGCCCACCAGAAGTTGACGAATGGAAGAGTGACCACGCCGTTTACGTTATCCCGGTTAAACCTGTCTACCGTTCGATATCAACTCGATTGGGACATGGCCCGGCCGGACTTGCTTTCAACGGAGTCAACTTTGACCCCCCGGCACCCATTCACGCCATTATCGGCGCACACACGATCGCCCCGTTCGACCATTCAGGCGGACATGTGAATCCGCATGTCGGCTACCACTACCATGCCGCGACGGGGCACACGAAAGAGGTCGAGCAACCCGACAACCATGCCCCAATGATTGGATACGCACTCGATGGATTTGGTATTTATGCCCAGATGGACAAGAACGGCATGAAATCAACCGACCTCGACGAATGTAGTGGTCACTACGATGAAGTCCGAGGTTATCACTACCACGTCAGTGCTCCGGCAGAGAACCAAATTATCGGTGCCTTTCGAGGCATTCCGGGAAGTCTTCGCATCAAAAAAGTGGAAGTTCCTCGAATATCAGAGTCAAGTGCAGTGGACGACCAAAATGGTCAAACAGAATGACACGTTAATATCGTTCGGTGTCCTTAGAACTATACATAATCGGCCTTCGCGGTCCGTGTTTCCTGTTCGTCGCTGCGCGTTGACGGGTAATCCGTGTGCTACGGCCAGCGAGCGTAGCGAGTCGGCTGTGCTAGATATCTGCTGTATCCGGGCAGGTCCGGGCCTACTTTGTTACCAGAACGGTAGGGTGTGCTTTAGAGCACCTGGCGTGATTATCTTTGATGGATGTTCGGTGGTCGTTGACATGGCGAACCCGCATTTCACGGCTTGCAAGCAAGCCGTGCCACCCAGTCAATCAAATTTATAAATGCAACGTGCTATAGCACACCACGAACAGACAACAAAAGACACGAAGAAAGTGGGCGGTACCCACCTTACGGAACTTATTCGACTTGCTTGCCCTGCTGCCGCAGGAACTCTGAGTACCATTCTTTGAACTGATCGTAATCGGGGAACGCCTTGATCGCGGCTTGATACCACCGATCCGCCTCGTCAAACTGCCCCGTCTTAGCCAGTGCATTTGCCAGAAAAATCATGGCCCAGCCATCTTCCGGGTCAAGCTCGATGGCTTTCTTAAGAGCATCAATCGATTCGACAAACTCACGATCGAATAGCAACTCTCGGCCCAACGCTTGCCATGCAAGTTGATAGTTGGGGTCGAGTTCAATCGCGTAACGATAATGCAAGATCGCTTCATAGCGGGATTCGTCTTTTGTCGCTTCGCCTAGCAGGTACCAAGCCTCTTCGAAATCGGGTTCACACTCGATGGCTTTCTCGCACGCGGCGCGGGCTTCCGCGTAGCGGTCTAAAGAACACATCAAAACATCCGCAAGGATGCAATACGCATCAACCCTGGGGTTGTCATCGATACTTTGTTGGATCATCCCGAGCCCCTTCTCGATTTCGCCAACACGGACACAGGCCCTTCCTAGTACTACACGGAAATCCGCTTTGGGGTTGAGCTGGGCCACTTTTTGATAGGCCTGGAGAATTTTATGCTCAACACCTATGTATTCTTCGTCGAGAAAATCACCGTAGTCCTTCCACAACCGCCAGTTTTCAGGGTTCTGCTGAAGTTGGGATTGAAACTGTTTAAGCCGTTGATCGACGGGGTCGGGTATCATTACACTTCGATTCGTACACCATAGCCGGGTAGGGTTCGTGATTCGCGAACCACGAGTACCACACTGACATTCTTATGCTTGAATGGCCACCTATGGCAAGCCTTACTGGGAACAACTGAACAGTCACCTTTGAAGCCCGCCCCCTACCGCTTCTCAAGCGGCACATAATCCCGTTGCGTGTGGCCGGTGTATATCTGACGGGGGCGGTTGATGCGGGCGTTGGGGTCGTTGTGGACTTCCTTCCACTGGGCGATCCAGCCTGGCATGCGCCCGATGGCGAAGATGACCGTGAACATGTTCACGGGGATGCCCATGGCGCGCATGATGATGCCGGAGTAGAAGTCGACGTTTGGGTAGAGGTTGCGGTCTTTGAAGTAGCTGTCTTTCAGGGCGACGTCTTCGAGGTGGCGGGCGATGTCTAGGAGCGGGTCTTTGACGTGTAGCTTGGCTAGAACCTTGTCCGACGCGGCTTTGAGGATCTTGGCGCGTGGGTCGAAGTTTTTGTAGACGCGGTGGCCGAAGCCCATCAGGCGCACGCCCGATTCCTTGTCCTTGACCTTCTCCATGAACTGGTTGAGGTCGGTCTTGTTGTCCTGGATCTGCTGAAGCATCTCCAGCACGGCGACGTTTGCCCCGCCGTGCAGCGGCCCCCACAGGGCGCACACGCCGGCTGAGCAGCTAGCGAAAAGGTTGGCCCCGCTCGACGCGACCATGCGCACCGTGCTGGTCGAGCAGTTTTGCTCGTGGTCGGCGTGGAGGATGAGGATCTGGTTCAGCGCGTCCACGACCTCGTCCGACGGCTCGTAGGGCTTGTTGGGCCGGGAGAACATCATGTGCAGGAAGTTCGGGCAGTACCGCAGGGCCGGCATGGGGTACATCATGGGGTGGCCGATGGAGGTCTTGAAGCTGGCGGCGGCGATGGTGCGTACCTTGCTGATCAGGCGGGCCGAGGCGGACTCGAACGTGTCCTCGCTCTCGAGCTTCATAATGTCGGGGTGGTAGCAGCTACAAGCGTTGATCATGGCGGACAAGATGGCCATGGGGTGCGAGCTGGCGGGGAACATGTTGAAGTGCTTGTGCAAACCCTCGTGAAGCAGCTCGTGCTCGGTCAGCAGGGCACGGAAGCTGTCGATTTGTTCTTTGTTGGGAAGCTCGCCATGGATCAGCAGCCAGGCGGTCTCGACGAATGTGCTCTTCTCAGCGAGCTGCTCGATCGGGATGCCCCGGTAGCGGAGGATGCCCTTCTCGCCGTCGATGTAGGTAATGGAAGACTGGCACGAGCCGGTGTTGGCGTAGCCGTTGTCGAGGGTGATGTAACCGGTCGAGCCGCGTAGCTTGGAGATGTCCACGCCACGCTCGTTTTCCGTGCCCACGACCACGGGCAGTTCCAGTGACTGTCCGTCCAGTTCCAGCTTAGCGGTTTCTGTGTTGCTCATACAGGCTGTCCCAGCGAAAGTC
The DNA here is from genome assembly GCA_029260715.1 of Phycisphaeraceae bacterium. Lineage (GTDB taxonomy): Bacteria > Planctomycetota > Phycisphaerae > Phycisphaerales > Phycisphaeraceae > OFTM12. The sequence goes on from JAJDCS010000009.1 coordinate 151,218, forward strand.
GATGCCCACGCCTCCGTCTTTGTGTTGGTGGTACTTAACGATACGTTAACAACGCTACATCCCGCGCCGCGTTAGTGTAACGGGAACAGACTTTTCTTACCAGTTTGAGGCGTCGGGGGGCGGGCGGCCAATCTAACCGGGGCGACGCGCCTCTTGGCACAACCGCCTCAGCAGGTCGAAGGCTTGGATCGGGGTAAGCGTGTCCAAGTCGGCGGTGCGGAGCTTATCAACGGCGGGGTGTTCGAGGTACTGCGTGAACAGCCCAAGCTGCCCGTCGGGCGGCGAGGCGGGCGGTGCGGCCAACGAAGCGGAGCCTTGGGTGTGGCTCACCGATAGCTGGCTTAATAGTTGGTTGGCGCGGTCGACCACGGGCGCGGGCAGCCCGGCGATCTTGGCGACGTGGATGCCGTAGCTGCGGTCGGTGGCCCCGGGGACGATGCGGTGGAGGAACACCACTTGGTCGTCCCACTCGCGAACGGTGACGTGCAGGTTGGTGACGTTGGCGTGTGCGTCGGCGAGCTGTGTTAGCTCGTGGTAGTGCGTGGCGAAGAGTGTTCGGCAGCGGCGTGTGGCGAGGTGCTCGGCGATCGCCCAGGCGAGGCTCAGGCCGTCGAGCGTGCTGGTGCCCCGGCCGATCTCGTCGAGGATGACCAGGCTTGCGCCTGTGGCGTGATGACAAATATTCGCCGCTTCGACCATCTCGACCATGAAGGTTGATTGGCCGGTGTGCAGCTCGTCGCTGGCGCCCACGCGTGTGAAAATACGGTCGCACAGGCCGATGGTGGCGGACTCGGCGGGCACAAAGCTGCCGGCGTGGGCCATGAGGGTGATCAGAGCGGTCTGGCGGATGTACGTCGACTTGCCCGCCATGTTTGGGCCGGTGATGAGCGCGAGGGTTTGTGTATTGTTGCCCGCTTCGTCGCGGCCCAGGCGCGTGTCGTTGGGCACGAACCGGTCGGCAAGTGACCGGTCCAGCACGGGGTGGCGCCCGCCTCGGATGTCCAGCACCGGCTCGTCGGCCATGATTGGCTGGACGTAGCGTTGGCTGACGGCCTGCTTGGCGAAGCAAGCCAGCACATCCAATTCAGCCACGGTGTCGGCGAAGGCGCGCAGGCTGGGGATCTGGTTTTGGGCTTGGGCACACAGTTGTGCGAACAGCTCTTGCTCACGTGCGACGGCCCGCTGCTGGGCGCTTAACACTTTGCCTTCGTACTCTTTGAGCTGGGGTGTGGTGTAGCGTTCGGCGTTTTTGAGGGTCTGCTTGCGTGACCACTGGTCGGGTGCGCGGTCCTTGTTGGCGGCGGTGACTTCGATGTAGTACCCGAAGACCTTGTTGAACCCGACTTTTAGGCTGGGTATGCCCGACTGCTCGACGAGGCCTTTTTGGTAGGCGGCTAACCAGGTGTGGCTGTCGTGCTGCAGGGCACGGTACTCGTCGAGTTGGGCGTCGTAGCCGTCGCGGATGAGCCCGCCGTCGCGCATGTGCGCCGGGGGCGACTCGACGCACGCGATCGCCAGGGTGTCGGCCAGCTCGCCTAGCTGGTTCGTTACCTGGGCCAAGCGGTCGTGCGGGCCGCTGAACGCGGGGCGTTCGTCGAGTAGCTGCGTCAGCGTGCCCGCCTGTGCGGCGCTGCCGCCGAGCCCGACCAGATCACGCGGCGTGGCGCGGCCCACGGCGATACGCGCGGTGATCCGCTGCACGTCTTGGACGCGGTCTAGTGCGTCACGCAGCTTGCGCAAGAGCGAGCTGTCGTCGACCATTGCGCCCACCGTGCGGTGGCGTTGTCGGATGGCCTCGATGCCGCGTAGTGGGTAGCACAGCCACTGGCGTAGGGTGCGTTTGCCCATGGCGGTGACGCAGCCTTGCAGCACGCCCAGGAGGCTGCCGTCGGCGGTGTTGCCGCGTATGGTTTGTTCCACCTCTAAGCTACGCAGCGACGCTTGATCGACAACCAGGTGGCTCGCGCGTTCAAGCCGCCGCGGCGGCTGGAGGTGTGACAATCGCGGGACGCCGCCGTCGGACACTGTTGGGGCCTGTGTCTCTAGCAGGTAGTGCACGGCGGCGGCGGCGGCGGCCAGGGCGGGGTCGGTCTTTGACAGTCCGAACCCTTCCAAGGACGCGACCTTGAACTGCTTGCACAGGACCTTTGCCGACTCTGCCTGACGGAACTGCCACGCCGGGCGCTTGGCGGTGACACAGCCGATCGACCGCGCCGCGCCCGTCACCGCATCCAACGCCTCGCCGTTGAGCGACTCGGGGTACAGCAGCTCACTGGGCGCGATGCGGCTAAGCTCGTCGCCAAGCTCCCGCACGCCGATGGTGGTGAACGCGAACGCGCCGGTGCTTAGCTCCGCCCATGCGATGGACGCCTTATGGTCGCCGTCGACCGTCACCACGGCCAGGGGGTTCTCGCGGCCTTCCTCCAGCAGCGACTCGTCGGTGAGCGTGCCGGGCGTGATGACTCGTGTGACTTCGCGTCGGACGACGCCCTTGGCCTGGGCGGGGTCTTCCATCTGCTCGCACACCGCCACGCGGTGCCCGGCCTGGATCATCCGCCTCAGGTACCCCGACACGCTGTGGTGCGGCACGCCGGCCATGGGGATGCCCGCGGTGCGCTGCGTGAGCGTGACGCCGAGCACCTTGTTAGCCAGCTTCGCGTCGTCGTAGAACATCTCATAAAAATCACCCATGCGGAAGAACAGCACGCAGTCGGGGTGCTGCTCCTTGAAGCGGTGAAACTGCCGCATGGCGGGTGTGGCGTGGGCGGTGGCGGTGGCCATAGGCATGATGGTAACCGGGCGACCCACTGGGGCTCAACGGGCGGGCCCGCATGATCAAAAACGCTTATTCGATTATGCTACGCCCCTCTCTACTACCGACAGTGTGTCGGCGGGGGTTTATTATCTCATCTCAGGAAGGATATTTGTCAATGCGCAAAGAGTTATTTTCATGGATGAAGGCGATCCGTGGCCGGCTACACCACCGGGGCGGCAACAGCCACGCCACCAAGCCGTTGTGTGAACCGCTTGAGCCACGCATGCTGCTGTCGGGCTCGCCCGGCCCTGCACCGGCGGTGGACGCCGTCCAAGACATCGCAACCGCCGCGGTCTTCGAGTGGCTGCCCGGCGCGACCTACAGCCAAGGCGGCAGCCAAGCGCTGGACGACTACTTCACCTCCGGCGGCACCGTGCACAATGAGTTCACCACCTACTTCCAAACCAAGCTGGCTGCGATCAAAGACACCAACGGCGACGTGGTCTTCGACCCGGCTGCCAACGGCGTTGAGGTCACGGTCGTCGCGGGCTTTGGTGAGAAAATCGCCTTCGCCGACCCCGCGACCAACACGGTTTACTTTGACTTCGCCGACGGGCAGCCCAACGAATTCTTGGAAATCTACTTCGACACCACTCCCGATGCAGACACCGTCGCGGGCACCGGCTTCAACGACGGCACACTCGTTCTAAGGGCGGACATCACCGACGTCCCGTACAGCTTCTTCCAAGTCGTGGGCGACCCCGCGGCCGGTGACGTGGCACCGCTTAATCTGGCCAGTCCGGATTTCGCAGGCGTGCTGACGGTGCTGGGCGGCGGCACCACCACGCTCGAAGCAGAAACGACCTACCGCAACGCGTCGGTTTTCAAGATACCGGTGCTCTCGATGCGTTTTGATATCACCAGCCACACACCGTTCGACACGGTCACGCCGTCGGACAGCTTTGTCACGATGGCCAACCCCGGCACCGGAGACGGCCCATCCCCCACTTCGTTCAACGTCGGCGCCGGCATCCCCGGCGTGGGCGTGGGTTTCATCAACGGCGCCGGCAGTCTATCGGGCGTAGGCGGGCCCGACATCACCTTCCAGTCTGAAGTCGTCAACACGTTCATTGTGGCGCCGCGCGGCGTCGGGTTCTGGGCCAACCACACCAACCTCTGGGTTGGGTTCGACCCCGACGACAGCTTTGCAGCCACGTTCGGCCTGGAAGATATCATCAACCCGAACAGCTCGTGGGCGAGCATGACTTTGCTCGAGGCGCTCAACACCAACGGCGGCGGCAACAAGGCATTGGCACGCCAAGCCACGGCAGCGCTACTCAACGCCGCACACCCGAACGTAGACTACGCCGCCACAACCGAGCAGATCATCGCGCTACCCGCGTTCGCCTACGACTACGGCATGCCCGGCTTCGTTGCGCTGACGCTCCAATTAGCCAACAATGGCCAGCCCGCGGCGCTGCTGGTCGTCTTGCAATGGCTGGATTTTGTTACCTAAACTTAGGCCTATTCAATCAATCACGCTCCCCATCAGAGCCGCACACCGCGGCTCTGATTTTTTTTATCCCCACCACACCGACGAGCAAACAGCCCCCACCGCCGCGCCCGGCCCTATCATGTGTTCATGGCTGATCTTTTCGAGTCAAGCCAACCCGCGCCCGCCGGGTACGCCCAGGTCGCGTTGGAGCGTGGCTTGGACCGCGGCTCGGCGGGGCTTACCTACGCGATCCCCGAATCGCTGACCGAGCTTCATGTCGGCGACCGCGTGTTGGTCCCGCTGGGCAAGAAGAACAAATCTGTGCCCGGCTACGTCGTGCGCATCGCGCCCGACTTAGCTTCGGCCAAAATCGCCCCGAAAGTGGTGCCGCGCATCAAGCCGATCCACTCGCGCGACCGGCTGGGGCTGAGCCTACCCGAGGACCTACTCGAACTGGGCGGGTGGATCTCGCGGTATTACTGCTGCCCGCTGGGGATGGTGTTCGCAAGCATGCTCCCCGCCGCGGTGAAACACGGCACGGGCAGCAAGCAACAAACCGTGGTGCGCCTGACGGACCCACCCCCGACCGACACCGCGACCGCGAAGCCGACCAAGCTGCAAAAGCAGATTCTTGCCCACGCCCAGGAACAAGCCCAACAGGGTCACACCTGGCTTGAGATGAAGCAACTTGCCGCCGGCGCCGGGGCCCGCACCGTCACGCCCGTGCGTCAGCTAATCCAGAAAGGTCTGCTGACCACCAAGCAAGAGGTGTCACTACCCACGGGCCCCGACCCGACCGCCGGCCACGCCACGCCCGACACCGCACAAACCCCGCTGCAACTCACCGGCGACCAGCAATCCGCCATCGACCACATCACCACCCACCTCCACCAGGGGTTCGGCGTTCACTTGTTGCATGGCGTGACCGGCAGCGGCAAGACGGAGGTTTACTTGCGTGTCATCGAGCAAGTACTCAACGCGCTGCCCCCCGGGGCAACCGACGGCCCCGCCCCCGGCGCGATTGTGATGGTGCCCGAGATCGCGTTGACGTCCCAAACGGTTGACCGGTTCATGGCTAGGTTCTCGGGTGTGGCGGCGCTGCACTCGGGGCTCACCGCCACGCAGCGCCACGAGCAGTGGCGACGCATCCAACAGGGCAAAGCCAGGATCGTCGTGGGCGCGCGGTCGGCGGTGTTCGCGCCGCTGCCGCGCGTGGGCGTGATCATCGTCGACGAGGAGCACGACACCAGCTACAAGCAAGACCAACTGCCCCGGTACCACGGGCGCGACGTGGCTATCAAACGCGCCCAGATGCTGGGTGTGCCGGTGGTGCTGGGTTCGGCCACGCCCAGCTTAGAGAGCTACTTCAACGCGACCCACGCGGGCCGTCCCGACGCGCCGCCTAAAAAAACGTACCACTTGCTGAGCCTACCTACGCGCGTGGCGGGGCTGCAATTGCCAACGGTCCAAGTGGTGGACATGAAAGAGCAACGCGGCGCGCCGCCCGCTCACGGGCACGCCCCGGTGCTGTGCAATCGTTTGCACCAAGCGTTGCAACACACCCTCGACCACCAGGGCCAAGCCGTCTTGCTCATGAACCGACGCGGGTACGCGCACTACATCGCCTGCCCCGATACGCGGTGCGGGTGGATGATGATGTGCGATTACTGCGACGCGATGATGACGTACCACAAGATGCGTCGCCTGCCGACCGACGGCGTGCTGCGGTGCCACCACTGCCAAGCCCAGCAACTGCTCCCCGCTAGCTGCCCGCTGTGCGAGAAAAAACTCGTGATGCTCGGCAGCGGCACGCAGCGTGTCGAGGAGACGCTGGCCGAGCTGTTCCCGACCATGCGCATGCTGCGCGTCGACTCCGACACCATGCGTACCGCCGGCGACTACCGCCACGCGCTCAAGGCGTTTGCCGACGGCGGCGTCGACGTGCTGCTGGGCACACAGATGATCGCCAAGGGGTTGGACTTCCCCAACGTGCGCCTGGTCGGTGTGATCGACGCCGACACAGCCCTGCACATCCCGGACTTCCGGTCGGCCGAGCGGACGTTCCAGCTTGTGGCCCAGGTCGCGGGGCGCACCGGGCGGGGCGATCAGAGCCGGTCGTGCACCGTCATTGTCCAGACGTTCAACCCCCACGACCCGGCGATCATGCTCGCTAGCCAACACGACTATGAAACCTTCGCGAAGCGTGAGATCGCGTTGCGTCAACAAGTCGGGCTGCCGCCTTGGTCGCGTATGACCCGCATCGTCGTGCGTGACCAGAACCACGCCAAGTGCTGTGAACACGCCCAGACACTGGGCGACCAACTCCGGGCTTTTAACACGCAACTGGAACTCGCCATTCAGATTCACGGCCCCATGGAGCCGCCCATCGCGCGTGTGGCGGGGTACCACCGCAGACAGATCGAGCTGACCGCGCCGGACCCTGGCGCGGCGTCGAAGCTACAACGCCTGCTCACCGAGCTGCGCAACGCCGACCTGCTACGCTCCGACGCGCGCACGGCTGTGGACGTGGACCCGGTGTCGCTGCTGTAAAAATTTATTGAGTGTTATCCAACCGCATCACCTGGACGCTGTGGAACACCACTTCCGTGTTGGCTGCGCCGATGCCCAGCGAGTCGGGGTTGAGTTGGCCCCACGGGTGCTGCACGTCCAATGCCGACCACGGGCCGGACCACGCGATGTAAGGCCGACCCTGCAAGTCCGCCTCTATCGTGACTTGAGCATCTTCACCACGCACGCGCACGTGCAGCGTGTGCCTGTGCCCGCCGTCGAGTTGCACGGGGTTCACCGCGGTGCCGTTGTCGTCCACCGCTTGCTCGTTGATCCACTGCAAGCCGCTGCCGTGGTCGGCGCTGCCGCTGATCTGGAGCATGGCCTGGTGGTACCCCACGGGCAGGAACAGCAGAACCCGGTCGGCTTTGCCCTCGCAACTGAAGCTGATTTTGACGTTGTAGCTCTTGCCCAGGCGTGAGGGGACCGACAGCCTCGCCTCCGGCGACGCCGCCACCGCTAGCCCGTCGTCACGCAGGCGCCACTGGCCGTCCACCGCGTCACGCTGAGTATCAACGCGCCCGACCGTCTCGACCCACGTGGGCACGGGGTCGGCGCTGCGCGCGATCGAGGCCTGGTATTCCGCTAACGCCGCGCGCTGGTGGTAGTTCCACCACACAGCCGCGCCGACCCAAGCGCCAAGAGCCACCACCACAGCCAATAACAGCACAAGCGGGCGCTTGCCGGCCTTGGCCCTGAACAACCTCCGGCGGCGGACCGGCTTGGTGACCTGCACCGCGTCGTCGAGGTCTAGCAAATTCGGCGGCGGCGGGCCGTGACGCGTCGCGCCCAACGCGCTGGACAACGCTTCGAGCAGGTCGTCATAAGTTTGGTACCGCAACTCAGGGTCGATCTGCAGCATCTGCGACACCACCGCGGCGGTCTCCACGTGCAGCGACCGGCAGACCTCGCGCAGGTCCTGGGCGGGCGCGTCCAGACGCGCACGCAGCACCTGCTCGACCGTGTCTCCCGGGAACGCGGGCCGACCCGCCAACGTGTGAAACAGCGTAGCGCCCAAGCTGAAGATATCGCTGCGGTGGTCCATCACCCGTCGTAACACCACCTCGGGCGCCACGTACTGGGGTGTGCCGTAAGGCTTGCCCGCCCCCGCGTCGCCCGCCACCCTGGCTATACCAAAATCCACTAGCTTGGCGACGCCTTGGCGGTCGAGCAGGATGTTGGCCGGCTTCACGTCCGCGTGGACAAGCCCGACCTGGTGGGCCGCTTTGAGACCCTGAGCCACGTCAATCGCGATCTCCAACGCCCGCTCTTCGTCCAGCGGCGCTTCTTGCTGGATTAGCCGGTCGAGCCGGCCCCCGTCGACCAGTTCCATCACGATGTAGGGCTGGCTCTCTTTTTCCTCGACCGAATGGACTTGCGCAACGTTGCGGTGGTTCAAAGCCGCCAGCGATCGGGCCTCTTCCAAGCAAGCGTGGACTTTGCTGTCATACCTGCCAGATGACCTGTGCAACACTTTCACCGCCACCTGACGCTGGAGCACCTGGTCCACCGCTTCGAAAACCTGACCCATGCTCCCCTTGCCCAGCACCCTGACCAATAAGAACTGCCCCAACTGGCACGGCACCATCAGGCCCGCCCCACACGCGGGGCAATTAACGGTGCTAAACGGCTGGGCAACGCTGACATCCACCCGCGCGCCGCACTGCCGGCAAGCCGCCTGCTGGGTCTTTTCAACTAAATCCTGTGTCGCCATAGCCCAACCCGAATCAAATCGCACCAACGCAAATCGCTTTGGCAAATACGCTTAACGCAACCGTAATGGGTGTAAACAGAACGACCCCTTCCTGTTCCTGCTTGTTTCATCGACACACCACAAGCCCAAGTACAGAGAGATCCACGCTGTCTAATCAACAATCAGACAAATCTATAAAATAAGATATTGAAATACCTTACGACATGACAACGCGAACAGGCCCAGGCAAGATATGGGCTTGTTGACCTCACAGGAGACACCCTTAGATTTGAAAGATACTGCCTGTCGGCGTTCAATCCGGCGGCACCGACTCTCCGAAGATCGCCCGCCCGACACGGACGATATTGGCCCCCTCTTCGATCGCCACCTCGAAGTCATCCGACATGCCCATCGACAGGATATTGCAGTCCGGCCCGCCGGCTGAAGACGTGCGTAGCTCATGGAAAAGCTCAGCGGTACGGCTAAAAATAGGGCGGGCGTCCTCGGGGTTCTCCGACCGAGGGGCCATGGACATCACTCCGCGTAACCGCAGGTGTAGCATTGTGTTAATTTGATCGGCCATGTGGATCACCGCCGGCGGGGTGATGCCCTGCTTGCTGACCTCTCCGCTGGTGTTGACCTGGATCAGGATGTCCATCACACGGTCCTGCCGAGCGGCGTAGTTGTGGATCTCCTCAGCGAGGCGGAGGCTGTCCACGCTGTGGATCAACTGCACCAGGGGCAGCACCTGTTTCACCTTGTTCCGCTGGAGGTGGCCGATCATGTGCCACCGTACTTTTTCAGGGGGCAAGGCGTCTGGCGGGGAGGCGGGCTTGGTGGCTGCGCCGGATAGCGTGCGCTTGCGCGACAAGAATTCCTCGATCGAAGCGGCCCGCTGGGTGAGCTGTTGCACACGACTTTCGCCTAAGTCGATGTGGCCCATCTCCACCAGCGAGCGGATCTGATCGGGGCTGGCGGTCTTGGTCACCGCGACGCACAGCACCTGGTCGGGCTGCCGCCCCGAACGGACAGCGGCCTCGGCTATACGACCGATGACCTCACGATAGGCATCGCGTAATTTCTTTGGGCCTTTAATTTGGCGTGATCCGACAGTCTGTGTCGTTGCCATGAATATAAAGAATAGGCAATTACCCCACCGATGCAAGCCTCCGCTGGCGTAGGACCTTCCACGTGACGACACCGATGACCCCCACGGCCACCGCGGCGATCAGCAGCACCTGCATAGCGAAAGACCATTCCTGGAGCGTCTGCAGGTCAACTTTTTGTGCCAGGTACCACGCCAGGAGCACCCACACGGGCACGCTCATCAGGGCAGCGGCCCCGTCGAAAGCCACCATTTTCCACCACGGGATCTTAAACGCGCCTGCGCTGAAGTAGATCGGCGTGCGTAGGCCGGGCATGAACCGGGCTAAAAAAAGTGTCTTGCCCCCGTGTTTATGGAAGGAAATCTCGGCGGTGGCCAGACGCTGGGGGCTTAGGTATCGGCGGATCAGGGGCAGGCGCTGCACGTGTTGGCCGTAACGCCGGCCCATGAAGTAGACCATCAAGTCAGCGCCCAGCACCGTGCTAAATGCCAGCGGCAGCATGATCGTGATGTCCGCCTGCCCGCTCCCACACAGATAGCCCCCCACTAGAAGGGGTAAATCCTCGGGGATCGGCATGCCGAACCCGCCGGCGAAAATCACGATCACCACCCCTAGGTATGGCAGGTGGATGATGAACTGTTCAATGAATGCTTGCATATCCCGTTCCAGCTGAATTGTAATATCGGTAGATGCCCGTGTCTGCTGCGAAGTTTGCTTGCCCCTGTCTTATAAGAAAACATACAGGCGGAGGAAGCTGCAAATTATGCGGCCTGTACCGACACAAACATCACGCCCCGCCCTCGGATCGCCCCCGCACCCACCGCATGGCTTCTTCACGGCTTGAGAGTTCCCCTTCAAGTTGTGCGTCATACACCTCTTCTAGCAGCTTTCCGATCCGTGGGCCGGGGTGCAGCCCCATGGCGATTAGGTCGTCGCCGCTGACCCAGGGCGTAGGGGCGACACCCTGTTCGAATAACTGCCTGCCCTGGTCTTGGAGTTGCCCGATCACCGACCCGATCTCCCGCCGATAAGCCATCGCCCCCACCAGCCACGCCGCCTGGGGCCAGTGCGTGTCGGCCAGCAACCGCTTTTGCTTGGCAATGCTTAACGACGGCCAACCCAGCGTAGCAGGCAGTAACCCCAAAGTTCTGTTCAGTGCGTCGCGGTGGTCGTTGCTCAAGCACAGCGCCTTGCGCCACCGCTTGGTGATCGGGGCGAGCCTGTCCCGCACAAACCCGCGCACCGCTTCGGTTAGCGTCTGGTCTTGTGCGGGGCCGGTAAAAAAGTGCCTGTCCAGCAGCCACGCGGCTAGCAGTGTGGCGTATGCGACGGGTGGCCCTGGTTGGGCGGGCGGTCCCTTCGGGATCACGGCTGAGGTGTCGGCGGCTTCGACCAGCGAGGCCACCGTGGATAGCTGCGCGTCGGCGTGCTCCTCATCCAGCGCCGGGCTGTCCAGGTGTAACTGCTGGATCAGCCGAATGGCGTCGGCGGAGCGGCGGTCGACGCCGCCCCCGGCTGTTGAGCCGGGCGGCTGACCGGGCGTGAGCATCCACATAACTTCTTGACCGATGCGCTCGCGGCTGATCCGGGCCAAGTGCTTGGCGACGGGCGGGATCGCCTGGGCCGTGCCGGGCTCAATCTCAAACCCCAGGCGCGTGGCGAACCGCACGGCCCGGAGCATGCGCAAATAGTCTTCTTCAAACCGCTGCTTGGCGTCGCCAATGGCGCGGACCACGCCCGCTTTCAGGTCGGCTTGGCCGCCCACGAAGTCGATGATCTTCTCGCTGCCGTCCGGGGCCAGCGGGTCTTCGAACAGGCCGTTGATGGTGAAGTCACGGCGCTGGGCGTCGTGCTGGGCGTCGGTGTAGTGGATGCTGGTGGGGCGTCGCCCGTCTTCGTAGCCCCACTCGCTGCGAAAGGTGGCGACCTCGACCGGGTGTTTCCAGGATTTGTGCATCGCCACCTGCACGACGCCGAACGCCTCGCCCACGAAACGGGTGCGTGAGAATAATTGTCGCACAACCTCCGGCCGCGCGTCGGTCGCCACATCGTAGTCTTTTGGCTTGAAGCCGAGCAGTTCGTCGCGCACGCACCCGCCGGCCAGGTACGCCACGTACCCGGCGCCTTTGAGCGTTTCGACGATTCGTACCGCGTCTTGGCGGGCTAGTGACGGGGCGGGGGTCATAGACCAGAAGTGTAGCGAAATCACTTGCTGGAGATGAACGGTGTGAGTCGGGCAGGCCGAGGGTTTTAAGCTACTTCACGCCGCCCCACTGGAACTCGCCGTTGGGGCCTAGCTGGGAAAACGGGTTGTATGCCACCTCCCACAAGTGCCCGTCGGGGTCGGCGAAATAGCCTGAGTAGCCTCCCCAAAAGACTTTCTGACCCGGTTTGATGATCTTCCCGCCCGCCTTTTGGGCTTGGACGAGTGTTTGATCGACTTCTGATTCGGAGTTCACGTTGTGAGCGACCGCGACGCTGGAATACCCCGACCGCTCGGCGGGCACTTGCGCGTCTTCGGCGAGTTTGTCCCAGGGGTACAGGCCGAGGGCCATGTTCTGCATGTTGTAGCACACGACCGTGTCGGCTTGCTTTTCGTCGGCAACTTGCCAGCCCAGCGCGTCGTAAAAGGCGCGGGCTTTTTTTAGGTCGGAAACGCCCAGCGTGATGAGGCTTAGTCTTTGCTGCATGGTCCGCTCATGTGGGTTGGGGTTAACGAACCGTGCCGCACTTCTGGGTGAATATTTACTTGATGCTCAGCCAGGCCGTAGGCTTGCCCTGCTCGGTTAAGATCACGCGCCCCGCAAGCCGGCTGTCCTGGTCGAACACGCGTCGCACCGCTTGGGGGCAATTGCACTGGCGGCTGGGGTGCAAGAGCACGACGTGGCGAGGCCCGCCGTGGGGGCATTGGTCGGTGATCCGTTGCACCGCGTCGAACGCTTGCTCGTTTGATAAGTGCCCCCGCCCGCCCATGATCCGTTGCTTGAGCATCTCGGGCCGATCACTGGTGACCTGCATACGCGGGTCGTAGTTGCTCTCGATGGCTAACAGGTCCACACCCGCGAAGCGGGTAATCAACTCATCGGGCACGCACCCCAGGTCCGTGGCGTACCCGATCCGACCCGCTTGCGACTCCATCAAAAACCCCGTCGTGCCCTTCCGGTCATGCGGCAGCGCTACCGTGCGAACGCTCAACCCCGCCACCGGCTCGAACGGTTGGCCGTTCACTTCGCGCAGCAGCCCCGCCCGCTCTAACAGCCGGGCGTTTTCGCCGCGGCGGTAGATGGCTTTGAGGTGGCGGGTGTGGAGGTAGACCGCGATGCGCTTGGCGGCCAGTGTGTTGAACCAAGTGGGCTTGAAGTGGTCGTGGTCGAGGTGCGTCAGGCAGATCGCGTCGATGTCGTCGATGGATAGCCCGATGCCGTTGAGCAAGCGCGCCGTCGTGCGCGGGCCGAACCCGGCGTCGACCAGCACCACCGCCCCGCCTAGCTTGACCACCGTGGCGTTGCCCGACGACCCGCTGCCCAGCACACACACCCGCAGCACACCCGTGCCGCCGCGGCGCCCGCCCGCTTGCCGGTCGAACAGCACAGGCCCGGACCGCCGCACGGGCTTGGGCACCGGTGCTTCAAACAGCAGCATCTGCGAGGGGTGGTGGCGTATGGACATCCGTGTCTCCTGCCCGGGCGGACCGGACCAGTGTCACGCCACCACCGGGCCCTGTCAATACAATCGCCGCCCGGTTTTTATGTTGTTTCAAGGCCGGGTCTATCTTGACTTGTTGACGCCCCTCACAAGCAGAGCGTCTTTGAGTACAATCCCGACAAGTAAACCCTAGCCGCGAGAGAACGTATGCGCACCATTGCCAAACTGTTCGGACGCTCCCCATTCGTGCCTTTGCAGACCCACATGGACCGGGTGGCCCAGTGCATGGACCGGATACCCGACATCTTCGAAGCCTCCAAAGCCGGCGACCGGCAACGGGTTGAGGAACTAGCCGCCGAGATCTCAAAGCTCGAGCACAAAGCCGACGTCGTGAAAAACGACATCCGCAACCACCTGCCCAAGGGCATGTTCCTGCCCGTCGACCGGGGGAACCTGCTGGAGATCCTGTCGATCCAGGACGACATCGCAGACAAAGCCGAGAACATCGGCGTGCTGCTGACGCTCAAGCCGCTGCAGATGGTCGGCGAGTTCAAGAGCGATTTCAAAGCGTTCCTCCACAAGAATATCGAGGCTTTCGAGTCGGCCCAGGCGGTGATCCAACAACTCGATGAACTGCTCGAGTCCGGCTTCGGCGGCGCCGAGGCGCAGAAGGTCAACGAGATGGTCGAAGACGTGGCTTTGAAAGAGCACGAAGCCGACTTGATCCAACGCCAATTGCTCAAGGGCCTGTACGCCAATGAGGACAAGCTTAGCCACGGCAGCTTCGACCTCTGGTCGCGGGTCTTCCGCGAGGTGGCCCAATTGTCCAACCTTTCCGAGAAGCTGGCCAACCGCGTGCGCATGACGTTGGAACTCAAGTAGCCCCTTCCACTTTCTGTACCGATCGACGCCAAGGCCCGGCACCAAACGGAGAGCCGAATGGAAACCGAAACGATCCTCATCATCCTGGCACTGGTGTTCGGCTTTTACATGGCCTGGAGCATCGGCGCCAACGACGTGGCCAACGCCATGGGCACGTCGGTGGGCTCGGGCGCGCTGACGCTGACCGGCGCGGTGATCATCGCGGCCATCCTGGAATTCACGGGGGCGTTCCTCGTGGGCACGCACGTCTCCGAAACCGTGCGCAAGGGCATTGTCAACCCCGAGGTCTTCGCCAACGAACCGACCATATTCGTATTAGGCATGCTCGCGTCCTTGCTGGCGGCGGCGGTGTGGCTGCAGGCGGCGTCCTACTTCGGGTGGCCGGTCTCCACGACGCACTCCATCGTCGGCGCGATCATCGGGTTCGGCATCGCGCACGCGGGAGCCCAGGCGGTGAACTGGGACAAAGTCGGCACGATCGTATCGAGTTGGGTAATCTCGCCGCTATTTAGCGGGGCGATCTCGTTCACGATCTTCCAAGTCATCAGAAAAAAAGTCTTCTTCTCCCCCCACCCGGTGCGAGCCGCCAAGCAGATCACACCGGTCCTGGTATTTCTTGTATTTATCATCTTGACACTGGTTACGGTGTTCAAGGGGTTGAAGAACCTGAACCTAGACCTGTCGTTCCCCTCGGCCCTGGGGATTGCGTCGTTGATCGGCCTCTTCGCGGCGGGGGTCAGCAGGCTGCTGGTCAGATCGGTCAAAGAAGGCGATGGGGAAGCGTCCAACCCCGCGCGCGACGCCTACGTCGCGATCGGCCTGGACAAGACTGTCAAGCACCTGCGGCGGGTCAAGACCACCGCCACCGGCCAGATGCGCGACGACGTCGCCCATCTGCTGCGCGAGGCGAAGAAGCTGGCCAAAACCACGCGACACGCACGGTCCTGGGACGCCTCGAGCCAATACCACAGCGTGGAAAAAATATTCGCTTACCTGCAAATCCTCAGCGCCTGCTTCGTGGCGTTCGCTCACGGCGCCAACGACGTGGCCAATGCCATCGGCCCGCTGTCCGCGATCATCAACACACTCAACGACGGGATCGTGTCACTCAAAGCGCCCGTGCCCATGTGGACGCTGGCGCTGGGCGGCGTGGGCATCGTCATCGGCCTGGCCACCTGGGGCTGGCGCGTGATCGAGACCGTGGGCAAGCGAATCACCGAGCTAACCCCCACCCGCGGCTTCTGCGCCGAGTTCGGCACCGCCACCACCATCGTCATCGCCTCTAAGATGGGCCTGCCCATCTCCACCACGCACACCCTCGTCGGCGCGGTGCTGGGCGTGGGCCTGGCGAGGGGCATGAGCGCACTGAACCTCAACACCGTGCGCGACATCGCCGCGTCGTGGATCATCACCATCCCCGCCGGTGCCGGGCTGACGGTCGTGTTCTTCTACATATTAAAGCTCTGCTTCGGCCTCTAAGAATGTGTGTGAGAAGCATGTCCCGCGACGAGCCGCGACCGTAAGGGAGTGGTCCCTTAATAGTCTTAAATCGACTGAAAATTAATCCGAATCCGTATAACCCGCTTGCGCGAAACAACCGCCCCTGCGCGTAGAATAGCCCGATGCCCTCGACCGAGTTCCAAGTCGTCAGCGAGTTTCAGCCTTTGGGCGATCAGCCCCAAGCTATCGACGCGCTGGCCAACGCCATCACGGATAACCGCCAATACCAAACCCTCATGGGCGTGACCGGCTCGGGCAAGACGTTCACGATGGCCCACACCATCGCGCGCGTGGCCAAGCCCACGCTTGTGATCAGCCACAACAAAACCCTGGCGGCCCAGCTCTACGAAGAATTCAAAGAGTTGTTCCCGGACAACGCCGTTAATTACTTTGTTAGCTACTACGACTACTACCAACCCGAAGCCTACATCCCCCAACGCGACATCTACATCGAAAAAGACTCCTCGCGCAACGACGACCTGGACCGGCTGCGCCTGGCGGCCACGAGCAACTTGGTGAGCCGGCGGGACGTGGTGGTGGTCGCAAGCGTGTCGTGCATCTTCGGCTTGGGGTCGCCCGATCAGTACAAGCGGTCTGTTATTAGCCTCACGCGTGGGCAGGCGCTTCCTCGGCGCGACTTGCTGACCGCATTAAGCGATCTGCAGTACAAGCGGAGCGAGTTCGAGTTTGAGCGGGGGCACTTCCGTGTGCGCGGGGACGTGATCGAGCTCTACCCGGCTACCGAGGAGATCGCTTACCGCATCGAGCTATTCGGCAATGAGATCGACTCGTTGCAGGTCATCCACCCCACGTCCGGCGAGACGATCGAGAATCGCAACCAACTTTTCGTCTACCCGGCTGTGCATTACGTGGTGCCACAGGAGCAGATTGAAAGCGCCCTGACTTCGATCCAAGAGGAGCTGGACGCCCGTGTGCTGGAGCTACGAAGCGAGGGGAAGCTGCTCGAAGCGCAGCGGCTCATGGCCCGCACCAAGTACGACCTGGAGATGATCCAGGAGATCGGCTATTGCTCTGGGATCGAGAACTACAGCCGTCACTTGGACGGGCGGGCGCCTGGGTCTAAGCCTTACACGTTGTTGGACTACTTCCCCGCAAACGATTGGCTGCTCTTGATCGATGAGAGCCACGTCACCCTGCCACAGATGCGGGCGATGTACCACAGCGACCAGCACCGGAAAAAAGTCCTGGTCGATCACGGGTTCCGCTTGCCAAGCGCGATGGACAACCGGCCTATGCGGTTTGAGGAGATCGAAGCGGTTTGGCCACAGGTTGTGTTTGTGAGCGCCACGCCTGGGCCGTATGAGTTGGAGAAATGTGGCGGCGAAGTCGTCGAGCAGGTCATCCGCCCCACGGGGTTGATCGACCCCGAAGTAGTGGTGCGCCCCGCAGCCAACCAGGTGCACGACCTGCTCGATATGGCCAAGCAGCGCACCACCGCCGGCGAACGCACCCTCGTCACCACCCTCACCAAGCGCCTAGCCGAAGACCTGTCCACCTACCTCGCCGAGCAAGGCATCAACTGTCGCTACCTGCACAGCGAGATCGAAACGCTCGACCGTGTGGTGATCCTGCGTGAGCTGCGCCAGGGTGAATACGACGTGCTGGTGGGCGTGAACCTCCTGCGCGAGGGGTTGGACCTGCCGGAGGTGTCGCTGGTGGCGATCATGGACGCGGACAAGACCGGGTTCCTGCGCAGCACGACAAGCTTGATCCAGCAGATCGGGCGCGCGGCGCGCAACGTGAATGCCACCGTGGTGCTCTACGCCGACACGGTCACGCCCGCGATGCGGCAAGCCATGGACGAAACCCTCCGCCGCCGCCACAAGCAGCTCGATTACAACGCCCAGCACAACATCACACCCCAGACCATCCGCAAAGCCATCCGCACCGGCATCGAGCAAGAGCTACGCGCTTACGAGACCGTGCGCCAAGCGGTGAATACCGATGTGGAGACGTACGACCGCACCGAGCTGATCGTGTTGCTTGAAAAACAGATGCTTGAAGCGGCGGAGTCGTTGGAGTTTGAGAAAGCGGCTGATTTGCGTGACCGGGTGAAGGAGCTGAAAGCCTCGCCGGAGTTGACGGCCACCAACTCGGCCGGCCCGCACAAGCGTAAGAAGCCTAAGCCGGGTACGCCGGGGACGCGGGTGGTTAAGAAGCATAAGAAAGGCAAGACGAGTAGGTCTGGTCAATGACCTGACCTACGCCACTTAATTCAGGCGTTAGGCCGTAAAGGAGACACTAATCGTGCTGTGGCTTGAAATGTCCCGCGACGCTGACCACGGTGGCCCAGGCTGGGAGTTTGGTACCTGTCTCTGGTCACCGACCAAACGCAAAGGCGGTGGCCGTTGGGGATACTGGGACCTAATGCGGCGCGTTCACAAAGGTGACGTGGTGCTTCATCTCCGGGGCAGCACCAACAGGCAGCATTTCGTTGGACATTCCATTGCGGATGCGGACGGGTACACCACATCGCATCGTCCACCAAAACCAGGTAATTGGAACCATGCAACTACGTTCTATCGGGTGCCGCTCGGTGACTACTGCCCATTTGAAGAACCAATCCCACTCGCAACGCTATTCCGTGATCATGCGGACAAACTGACTAATTACCATCACGACCACAGTCCTGCGGGGAGCACGAAAGGACGTTTCCTATTTTATGTTCCGCAGGCGGGACGCCTGCAATGCCAAAACGGCGCATATCTATCAGAACTCGACGCCGAACTTACTGCGATCATATTCGGCAGCGCCTCCGTACCTGAGAATGCGACACAGGTTGCCACAAAGTCGGGACTCGCCAAGCTCCAAACTCGCATTGGACAAAAAGCCTTTTCGGACGCAGTCCGTGAAAACTACGCACACCGATGTTGTTTCCCTCAATGCACAGTAAGTGATAGATCATTTCTGATTGGGGCCCATATCGTACGCTGGAGTGATTCACCTGAGATGCGCGGTAATGTTGCCAACGGTTTGTGCTTCTGCCTTATGCATGACAAGGCATTTGAAACCGGCCTTTTTGTACTCGACCAAGGCTTACACGTGATACCAACGGCTTTGGCTAAAGTGTCGTTGTGGGCTCAACCCAACATATTGCCATTTGAAAATCAACACATCAGAACTGGCGCCGTCCGTCCTTCACTTACATGCCTCCACCTTCATTGGGAACGGGTCGGGTACACGCCGTAAAACAAAACGCCCTAACAACCAAGGTGACACGACCAGCTCGCCACTGACGGCTCGTCCGCCAGTGCGATCTACGAACGGTCACCACACTGGCTGACAAGCAGCCAGTGCCACCCGATCGAAGGCTGATGTGTAAAACGGTCGATCACACACAGCACCCTGGCGTGCTGCTATAGCCGCCACGGGTAGGACGGCCGACTCGCTACGCTCGCTGGCCGTGGCACCCTTGATTCCGTGCCCAGTTGTCTTTTTGCGGGGCTACTGAGCCGGGCGCCATCACACAGTCTTTGACACAGCTCCAAAAGAGACGCCCACACCGTCTTTGATTATCCTATCCTCATGATCCCAGCGATAGAAGCACTCGAACGCTTGCGTGAAGGCAACCGCCGGTTCGCGTCGGAGGAGCGCGACAGTGGCGCGCTGACGGATCAGTCGCGGCGCAGCGAGCTAGCCACGGGGCAAGAGCCGTTCGCGATTATCCTTGGGTGCTCGGACTCGCGTGTGCCAGCGGAGATTGTCTTCGATCAAGGGCTGGGCGACTTGTTTGTTATCCGCGTGGCGGGGAACATTGTCGCGCCTTCCCAAGTCGGTAGCGTGGAATTCGCGGCGGCCCAGTTCGGGACGCGCCTGGTGGTGGTGCTGGGTCATTCCCAGTGCGGCGCGGTTCTGGCCACGCTGGACCAGCTCCGGCGGCCCACGCAAAGCCGGTCGCCCAATATGCGTTCAATCGTTGACCGCATTCGGCCGTCCGTGGAGCCGTTGCTGACAACGGAACTGCGCGACGACGCCGATGCTTTGGCGCACCAAGCGGTGCGCGCGAACACGCGTGCCTCGGCTGCTCAATTGCGACACGGGTCGGCGATTTTGGAGCAACTGATCCAGACGGACGGCCTGCTTGTCGTCGGCGCCGATTATTCGCTGGAGACGGGGCTAGTTGATTTCTTCGACGGCGTGCCCGGCTAACCGCGGGGATGGGCGGGCCTGATTGGGCGCGGGTGACGGGCGGGTTGGTCCTGCTTCCCGGTTGGGCTCGTTTGGGATGCCGCTAAAAAGTCAAACTTGTTTTGCGTCACCGCTCGCCGACAAGGGGCGTTCAGTTGAACGCCAGCCACCCGCCGGGGATGTCTCGCCTCTTTCTGCCGATCAAAGCTTCATAGACCAACTCATTGCCGTCCGTAGAGACCCGGTGGACAAACGGCTCGTGGACGTCGCCATCCATGGCACCGTCGGAGAGCATCCGCCGTATGAGCCTGGAAAAACCCGAGCGGTCATCCTTTGACATAAAGTCGCTCTTGATGGTGAAGGCTGCCCACCCGCCGTTTTCGATGCGGTTGAACGCCGCGGCGAAGACGCTTGGGGGGATGTCACCGAACCCCAAGGCCGCCACGCAGGTAAGGCAGTTGAAACTGTGCTGGGCAAGCAGGCTTTCTTGATCGGCAGGCAGGTCTGTGAGGTCGCCCACGACGTAGTCGTTGTACAAGCCGGGCCTGTCACGCTGGGCGGCAGCGGCGGCCTGCTCGAAAATATCGATCCCCACGAATCGCTCGATACCACGGCCCCGAAGCACATCGGCGACATAGCCGTTCCCAGCGCCTAAGTCGAGTACCGTCAAGTCTTCAGGGGCTTGACCCGCTTCTTGGATTGCAGGCAGCAGAAGGTCGGCCACTTTCTGAGGCGACCGGCATTGGAACAGGTCATAGACCCACTTCTCATAGAGGCCGGGGACAACATAAACATCGCCGTAGTCATGAAGCCGGATCTTTTGCCAGCCACATTCAGTGTTTACAACGATCCACTCTTCGTCCTGATCCATACCGCTATCAAGCACAGGCAGTGCCACTTCGAGTGATTGGATCGCTTCATGTAGGTGCGACGTGTACGGCTCGGTTGTCAGTTGGCTCATGGATTGTCCTGCCCTCTTATCCTGTCCAGCCTTTCTCATCACCACGCGGCACGAGCGATTAGAGCCGGACCAAATACTTCGAATTCAAAGCATAGCACCGAAAACACTTTGGGGCAATACAGCCACTATTTCATAAAAATCGGACAATCCGCTGTGAATTCGAGATAAAATGCGCTCTTAATAGGCTTTGCGCTATATTATATAATTTGTGTTAGAAATAATTCGGCGTATGATCTACCAATCGAGGGAATGATCCACAATTGAGCAAGGTGCCTGTTTGATCTCGATCCGAGACGTATCCAAAAGCTTCGATGGCGGACGCAGCTACGCGGTGGCGAACCTGTCGCTGGAAGTGGCCCAAGGGGAGACACTCGTCTTGCTTGGTGCTTCGGGCTGCGGCAAGACAACGACGCTAAAACTGATCAACCGGCTCGTGCCGCTGACTTCCGGGCGAGTCTTAGTGGATGACCGCGACATCAACCAGCAAGGCCTGCTCGAACTGCGCCGGTCCATCGGGTATGTGTTTCAGGACATCGGCTTGTTTCCACACATGTCAGTGCTCGACAACGCGGCGATCGTGCCTCGGCTGCTGGGGTGGGACCGGGCCAAACGCCGGGAACGGGCCGAGCAATTACTGCAACTCGTCGGCCTCGCCCCGTCCGAATACGCCAGCCGGCGCCCGCGTCAGCTTTCAGGCGGGCAGCAGCAACGGGTGGGGATCGCCCGGGCCCTGGCGTCCGACCCCAAACATTTGCTCATGGACGAGCCTTTCGGCGCCCTGGACGCAGTCACGCGAGACCAACTGCAGGGTGAGTTGATACGCATCAAACAGACCCTGGGCAAAACGATCGTCTTCGTCACGCACGACCTGTTCGAAGCGATCCGCTTGGGGGACCGGATCGCCGTGATGAATGAAGGGCGGATCGAGCAGGTCGGCGCCAAGGACGAGTTGCTCAACCACCCAGCCACGCCGTTTGTCGAGGAGTTGTTCAGCCACGCCACCCGGCAGGCGGCCCTGCTAGAACCCGGAGCGCGGGCATGACGCGGTGCTGGCGGGCGGTGCTGGCGATGTGGCTCGTCGCGGCGGTGTGCGTCGCGCAAACGGAAACCGTGCGCGTCGGCTCCAAGAACTTTACCGAGCAGGAAATCCTGGGCGAACTCGTTGCGCAGCTCATCGAGCGGCACACCGATTTGAAAGTCGAGCGGCGCTTTGGCTTGGGGGGCACCGACATCTGCCACGCGGCGCTGGTCGGCGGACAACTGGATCTCTACGTCGAATACACCGGCACGGCGTTGCTAAACACCCTGAAACACAGCGTGATCAACAGCCCCGACGATGCGTTCCGCGTCGTCGCCCAGGCCTACCGAGATCGCTACGGGCTGGAATGGCTGCCGCCGATCGGTTTCAACAATACCTATGCGATCACCGTGCGCGGCGATCTGGCCGACGAACTAGGCCTGACGACCATCAGCGACCTGCGCCACCCGGCCGGGCAACTCAGTGGCGGCTTCACCTCGGAGTTTATGGAGCGGCCCGACGGCTACCCCGGCCTGCGCAAGGCCTACGGCCTTAAGCTGCGTTCAACCGTCGATCTCGACCCAGGCCTGATGTATCGAGCCGTGGCGGCGGGGCAGGTGGATGTGGTCTGCGCCTTCGCCACGGACGGCCGCATCGCTGAATACGGCCTACGCGTCCTTGAAGACGACCGGCATTTCTTCCCGCCTTACGACGCCGCCCCGGTCGTGCGTAGCGCACTGCTGCGCGACCACCCGGAAATCCGCGACGCGCTTGCCGCCCTGGCGGGGACCATCTCCGATGAAGACATGCGGCTGATGAATCACGCGGTGGACGTGCTCAGGCAAAAGCCGGCGCGCGTCGTCCGTCGGTGGCTGGATCAGCGAGAAGGGAAGACGCCGGAAGGCTCACCGGCTGACAGCGGCGCGACACACCCCCAAACCGCGTCGTTTTGGGCATTAGCGTTGGAACGGAAAGCTGAAATTGGCCAGAAGACACTTGAACACTTCGTCCTGACGGTCCTGGGCGTGCTGATCGCAATCGCGATGGGCGTCCCGCTGGGTGTTCTTATTCACCGCAACACCACCCTACGCGGCCCAGCGCTCGCGGCGGTTGAAGTGGTTCAGACGGTCCCGAGCCTGGCCATGCTCGCGTTTCTGTTCGCGGTCTACGGCCTGCTGGGAACGGTGCCCGCGGTGACGGCGTTGGTCCTCTACGCTTTGCTGCCGATTGTGCTCAACACGTTTACGGGCTTGTGCGAGGTGCCTGCCCGGGTGGTTCAAGCCGCGGACGGCGTGGGCATGTCAACCAGCCAGCGGCTGTGGATGGTGGAGTTCCCGCTCGCCGCACCGGTGATGATTGCCGGCATCAGAGCGGCGACGGTCTTGACCGTGGGTATCGCAACGCTGTGTACGTATATTGGTGCCGGCGGGCTGGGCGATTTCATCGCGCGGGGTCTGGCGCGGAACGACCCCCGCCTCACGCTCTTGGGCGCTGTCCCCGCGGCGATCATGGCGGTCACGCTGAGCCTGCTGATCCGTCTGATTGAAAGATGCAACACCGCATGAAATAATCTGAAACGGTAATCGCCACGAGGGAAAAACATGCGCCACACCCTTTCGCCTGAGCAACAGATCGTCGCGTCTATCCGGAGGATCATGCGTGCCGTCGACAGGCATTCTCGCCGACTCGTCGAGGCGTTCGGGATGACGGGCCCCCAACTGGCGACCCTCCAGGAAATCGAGCGGCTGGGTCCGACCTCGGCAAGCGCCATCGCACGCGCCGTGCATCTGAGCCAGGGAACCGTGACGGGCATCCTGACCCGCCTCGAGGCACGCGGCCTGATTACACGGCAACGCAGCTCGACCGACCGCCGGTCCGTGGTGGTCGCTATCACGCCCGAAAGCAAGCGCCTTCTTGACACCGCCCCTTCACTGCTGCAAGACCGGTTCCGCCAAGAGCTCGAACGGCTAGAGGAATGGGAGCGGCTCCTGATCCTGTCCACGCTTCAGCGTGTCGCATCACTCATGGGCGCCGAGGGCCTTGACGCGGCGCCGCACTTGATCAGTGACACGGTCAACCTTTCGGAAGGCGGCGTCTTGACCACCGATTACGCAAAGACAGACAGCGACAACCCGGAAATCCCGAAGTCGTAACAAACGAAGGCATGGGCGTTATCTGAAAGCCGTCTCGGCAGGCTTCACCGAGGCGGACGCCTAATGCGTGTATACCGCGGACGGTCTGAAGCCTTAGAAATTGATCCGAATCAGACGCAATCATTGGCCGATGATTTGAGTTCTCGCCACAAGTAGCACAAACCTAGAGAGGCGGGGCCAAAAGCGTGAAAACGGTGGGGGTGGGATTCGAACCCACGGTGACCCGAAGGCCACGCCGGTTTTCAAGACCGGATCCCCAATCGCGCAAGCATATGATAACTCAATAGCTTGCGTCAAACCCAAAGAAAACTTGGTGTCCTGCTGGGCGCTATTGGCACAAAGATCTCCCGACTTAGCGCTAGTGGCGGAGCTGTGGGACCAGCTGCCTGAAGCAGTCAAGGCGGGCATCGTGGCGATGGTGAAGGCGTCTTCAACCAGCGCTTCCAAGTAAGCATTCGACAGGCTCGCCTACTTGCCTCCGGACCGCACCCAGATTACGCGGAAGAACTAACGACGTAATCCTCCTTAGGGTAGGAGGCAGAATGCTGAGAGAATGCCCGTTAACAGGTGCTGCCCGCCGACCTGAGAATTCCGGCTCGCTTGTGATTTAGATAGCACCGCTTCGAAGCCGAGACCCCTACCGCACGGGTCAGATCAGCGATGGCGTACTGCTTGTACCGGGTACAACGCTTATCTGCGTCCATGTGAAAAGACAAACAGCCTTACGCGATTGACTTCCACTATTACATATGATAGTGTAATAACGGAGATTTAAGCATGCCTCCGACCAGAACAAAACCCACCTCCTGCTCTCCCAGACGAGCCCTCCGAAAACGGCCGCTTATCAGCCCCGACCAGGCTCATGAGCTTGTCGAACTGTTCAAGATTCTTGCAAACGATACTCGTCTGCGGCTACTCCATGCTTTAGCCCGTGCCGACCAGATGTGCGTGACCGACCTCGCCGAGGCCGTCAGCATGAAACCTCAGGCTGTCTCGAATCAGCTTCAACGCCTTGTAGACCGAGGCATCCTAAGCAATGAGCGAAACGGCACGAACAAGCACTACCGAATCGTTGACCCGTGCGTAACGACGCTCCTTGACTATGGGCTCTGCCTGAGCGAAGACGCCAAGAGACGAATCTCATGACCACCCGCTCATCATCACTTAATGCCCTCGACACAGGAGAAGCGGCTTCACAAATCATGGAGGCGGCCGAGGCAAAGAAGTGCTGGCCGTGCGGATGCCTTCACAGTTCGCTTCGGGCAATCGAAGGAGAGCTACCCGCTGGACGCAGACCAGAGGGTCTAAGCTCTGCCATTCAAGCGGCGCGTGCAAAGCTCACCGACGTTCAATACGACTGCCTTGGATGTGACGTCTGCTATCCCGCTAATGCCGTGAACGCTCTAAACATCGAAGGCGATGCTTGCCCCGCCGAGGATGTCGAACGGCGCGACGGCTGGCCGCCGCTTCCCGGTTCCTACAGCATCCTCCGCTACCACGCTCACTCTGCTATCTGCACACTCAC
This sequence comes from Phycisphaeraceae bacterium, assembly GCA_029260715.1. GTDB lineage: Bacteria > Planctomycetota > Phycisphaerae > Phycisphaerales > Phycisphaeraceae > OFTM12. The sequence goes on from JAJDCS010000009.1 coordinate 176,668, forward strand.
CGATGAGTCGCTCGCAAAAACGCTGGCTGAGACAGCACCGGGCGTTGCGATCGTCGGCACGCTCCAAACCGAAAACCTCGGCATTGAACGACTCATTCTAAACACCATTTCCAATCCCAATATCCGCTTCCTCATCCTCTGTGGAGCCGATTCTCGACAGGTAATTGGCCACCTGCCCGGGGCATCAATTCTCGCACTAGGACGCTCAGGACTCAGTGAGCGACAACGCATCATCGAGGCCCCCGGAAAGCGGCCCGTGCTACGAAACATCGATGCTTCCGCCGTCGAGCATTTCAGACGAACCGTCGAACTCATCGACCTGGTCGGTAAGACCGACCCCGATGCCATCCTCAAAACGGTCCAAAGCCTCGAAAGGCGAAACCCCGGACCCGCAACTTCGTTTGACGCCGAACGACTCATACCCACGATTCAAGGCCGCATCCCAAAGCGAATGGAACCTGACCCTGCCGGATACTTCGTTGTCTATCCGGACCGGGCACGAGGCATGCTCTCGCTTGAGCACTACCGTAACGATGGCGTCCTGGATGCTGTCATCGAGGGGCACACTGCCGCCGAGCTTTATACCGCGGCCATTGGGCGAGAATTCCTCACAAGGCTCGACCACGCAGCGTATCTAGGTCGAGAACTCGCCAGGGCAGAACAGGCACTCGAATCGGGTTCCAAATTTGTTCAAGACGCAGCACCGGAACAACATTCAGAACCACCGGCCTCCGGATGCGGCTGTGGTTCGTCTTGCTCGTGAGGTCACTCCATGAGAAACCCCAAGGCATGGGCCGTCCTGGCGTTTTGCTTCCTCGGCATTCTAGCGTTGGTGGCGGTAGTTCAGAAGCGAATCCAGACGACCGACACCACGCAACCCCCGCCTGAGAAAACGTGGGCAGAAGTAGACGTGGGTGAGGCTGAAGAAATTGTCCTTGGTGTTGAAGAGCTGATGAAGAGCCCCTCGCTGCCCAAGGGGGAGGTCTGCGTTCACGGCGTGGTTAGTGGCAAATCCAAGGAGCGTCAATTATTGACTCTCATCGACACTGCCGAATTCAAGAGATGCAAGATTCTTACCTGTGCTCAGTTGTCCTTGCCCGTCCGCTGGGATGGGCCGATGCCCGAACTTGAACAGCAGGTCGATGTAGACGGTGAGATTAAAAAAGAAGCAGGGCAACTCGTATTTGTTGCTCGGTCGGTTCATGCAATAAAGGAACACACAGAGGACGGCCAATGACCACCGTCATATCAAGCCTTCGCCGACTATTATTTCCCGCAGCTGTGTTCGTCGCGGTCTTCGGCTTTCATTATCTCTGGCGTGGGATCTTTCCTGAAAACGACCTCGCACAAAACCAATGGGTGAGCATAGCTGGCGTCAATCCTGAATCCTGGTTTGAACGATATGTGGCAACCCAAAGTTACTGGCTTGGGTACTCCTACGCATTGTCGCTTACATTCGCTGTCTACGCCCTGCGGCGTTACCGCGAAGAACGCTCCTGTGCCGCCCGGAATATGGTTGTAGGTGGCGTGACGCTCTCAGGGTTTCTTGCGGTCGTCAGCTGTTATCTGGTCGGATGCTGCGGCTCGCCGATGCTGGCCGTATACCTCACGCTCTTCGGAGCAGTGTTTCTGCCCTTCACCAAGCCCCTCATCGCTGGGCTTACCACCATCACTATCGTGGCTGCCTGGCTGTGGATGCTTCGTCGGCAACGGCTGGCGGTACACCAAACCCGTATCACTAAGTCCGCCCCCGTGTCACCTTCCTCCTGACAGGTGACGCCGGTGAACCTCGCCATTTTCCGGCCGGCGAGCAGCACCTCTTAGCGTGCATTTTCGCAGAATTTCCCCTCCTGCCCCGCCTCGAGGAGTCTTTACCCGTATCGACGGCATCCTAAAGCCGCTTGCACACTTGGCCCGATATCACCTAAGATTGAAAAAAGATGAATCATCGACCGATTCGAACAACGATTCACTGGACCTGCCTCGTGGCCTACCTCTTTGTGGTGGCCACGGTAAATGGCGTGGTCCTCTGTGAAGGCAGCGATGGACACACCGCGGTTGAGTTGGCTGCGCGGCCATGTCCCAAATCAAGCCCACAAGACCGAGACACCGCCTCTCTAGATGATTCATCGTGTCAAGACACGCCCATCTCAGCAATCGCGCAGTTGAATAATCAGAATCGGATTGAGATTTCGCGGCCGCTCTTGTTAGCTCAATCGCTTGACTTTACAACTTCGACCGAACTACGGCAGTCGACGTATCAGCTTCTGCTTCTAGGTTCAAACCCACTACCCGACCACTCGGCGCTCGCATCTCTTCGCTCGGTAATCCTGCTGGTCTAGCGCAGTCTATTGTCCAACTCCGGCCGCTCATGCACGTCGGAGAATCGTTGTGCGCGCTCCGTCTCAACGGCGCGTGAACAGAGACAATAATTCCTAGGCAGCAGGATCGACCCATGAAATATGCAATTGGCCCACTCATCTGGGCTGTGACCTCTCTGGCGTTGAGTGGATGCACTCCGTCACCGATTGATGACAGCTACTGGGTATCTCAGCGTCCGCTTGGTGAGGATTACGCCGCTTTCAGGCCACCAGGTGACGTTAGTTCTAATACGGTTGAGCACAGCGATTACGTTGTTGCCGAACACGAAGGCATTCTGACGCTCCATGCGGCGCTGGCGGCGGCATTGCTGCGGAACCCCGAGCTGGCGACTTTCGCGTACAGCGTTCGGTCTGCGGAGGCGCGGACGCTCCAAGCAGGACTCTGGCCAAACCCGGAGGTAGAAGCTGAGTTTGAGAATTTTGCCGGGTCGGGA
>JAJDCS010000010.1 GCA_029260715.1 Phycisphaeraceae bacterium
GATCCGGATGATATCCGTGTCTACCACCGACATCGTCCCGTTGACCGTGATGCCCGTCGTCGTGTTGAAGTTCTGCGTCATACGCAGGAAGTCCGCGCCGTCCAGAACCAAGGAGCCATCCACCACGATCCGGCGGCTAGCTAGCAGATCGACCTGTACGCCATCCAAAACCGTTAATGTCACCCCATCTGCGATCTTTAGATCCCCAACAATTCTGTACGGCGCACGCGTGTCCGCCCAGACCATGTCGCGGTCGATGGTGCCGGAGAAGTCCCCAGCTAACGTGCCTTGGATCACGGTGAAGCGGTTCGTGATCGGCGGGGTCTGCATGAAGTTGCCAGCCGCGTCGGACAGAGCCGTGGTCTCGATGATCAGGTCGTATTCGCCTGCAGCGAGCTCGTTGTATGTGATTTGAACGCTTTGGCCTTCGCCGCGGACCTGAAAGTCGACGGGGGGCACAGAGATGCCGGGGTTATCGACCCGTACCAAGCGGATGTTGTTTGTGGTGAGGGTGCTGGCGTCCATAGTCTCTGAAAAACTAACGCGGATCGCCCGGAGTTCCTCGCTGCCACGGAATGCCCCGTCCGTGGGCGTGACGTCGATGATCTCAGGAGCGGTCATGTCCTCCACCAACTCGACCAAAATCGGGGCGGACGTGGTGGTGTTGCCGCCGGTATCGGTGGCGCGGACCTCGATGGTGAAAATGTCCGCGCCGGTTCCAATAGCCGGGGTCAATAGGGAAAGATCCCACGGGAACGACACGTCGTTGCGCACCACCTGCCCATTGACGAGCAACTCGACATTGCGGACCTGGCCGCGCTCGTCACCGGCTTGAAAATCGTCCGCGATATCTGCAAAGACCTGAACAAATTTACCTTCCTCGACTTGTACACCCGAGGCAACATCATCAATGTCGAGATCGTCGATATCAATCGTAACGGTGGGAGCTACGCCTTGGGTATCAAAAGGCAGGTAGTTGATGATCTGTAGCCCTGCGGTATCGTCCGCGACAAAGCCGATCCCGCCCGCCACGGCCACCGACCGGGCGGTGCCGGGCGTTGGGATTTCTGTGATCAGGTCGTACGTCACGTCGTCCATACGGGCGTTGTGGAGTTGCAACCCGCGGAACCCGCCAGCGACCAACGCAAGCCCAGAACCGTTGGTCACGGTTTTAAAATTGCCCGCTTGCTCATTCGGCGTATCAACGCCTGAAATCTCAAACGGGGCGTCAACGTCGGTCACGTCAAACGTGGCGTATCCGCCTCGTAGGTTCTGAGCGGTGACGGTGGTATTTTCAATACCATTGGAGACATACGCAATCCCATTGCCCACAAACACCTGATGCGCAGCTGTGGGAACATCAACGGATGCCCCAAACCGCATGATCGCCCCGCTAATATCGATCGCGTGTAGCTTGCTGCCTGCAGTTACCGCTACGAGGGTCGAGCCTTCCCTGGCGATGCCGTTGATCGTGTTGTTGCCGGGCAACGCAAGAACTTGGATTAGATCGCTAGTGAGCAGGTCGTACGCGCGCAGTTCCGCGCCCACAGCGGTGTACGCCAACCCTTCAAACACCTCGACCTGTCCGGTGTTGATCGCGATAGTGTCGATCACGTCCGGCATGATCGGGTCGGACACATCAACTAGGTGTAGCCCGCCGCTGTTCGACGCCACTGCGGCGATCTGTAGGCGTGAATCAACAGCCACGTCCGTGGCGTCACCGGCGAGTTGCTTCTGGCTCAGCACAGCCGGGCTGTTGAATTGCGATACGTCGACCACAGCAAGCCCGTGTGACCCGGTCGCCACATACGCGGTGAGTTGACCGGTATTCTCCGTGTCCCCTTCAATAACAACTTCATTTGCCTGCCCGTTGAGTGGTAGGCCGGCGATGATGCCGGTGGGGAAGCCGCGGTTGTCGAGTGGATCGAGGCCTTGAGAAATTTCGCTTGAGTCACTGATGCCGTCACCATCGGTATCCGAATTATCAGGAAAAGTCCCAATCGCGATCTCGCCGACATCGGGCAGACCGTCCAGGTCCGTATCGATGCCACCGAATGTAGACAGTGGCAGTGAGACCAGATCGACCTGACCAGACGGACCGGAACGCCCTGCGACGCTTAAACTCCTGTTCGTCGACGGGCTGTAGATGTACAGTTCGAAGTCAGAATTACTCGGCAGAGTCTCGGTGAACCCCTGATCGGGCTGCGCTGTTCCCGCAATCTCGAATCCGTTGACGAAGTAGCGATAGTACATCGTGCCATCACCGCCGAACCCGGTGGAGCTCGACAGAGGGACATCGACGATATTCTCGGGAGCAGCGCCGACGTTTGCCTGCTGGCTGGAGACGCCGAAGGACTGGCCGGACGTCAACAGACTGAGGAGGTTGCCGAAGAAAGACTGACCCGACGGCGACGTCCCGTCGGCACAACGAACAAACAGTTCAGCCATGCCGGTGAATGTTGACTCGGCAAACCCGGAGGCCGTCGCCAGGATCCCGCCATAGAAATCGATGGGTGAGTCGAACGGGAGGTTGAACGTCGTGTCGATGAATTCGATCGTCGTATCGAGAAGGTCAATATCGAAGCTGTAGTCATCGCAGAGGATATCCCCCACAAGCGGGAGTAGGCAGATCGGGCCGCTTATCTTGATTGACGCCGAGGCCTCCAGTTCCGCTTCAAGCTCCCCGGTGACGGCTACTTCGCTGCTGCCCTCAGTTCCCTTAATCGTTGCTTCCAGCTCCCCCGACCCTTCGATACGGGCCTTCGCCTCAAGCTCGGCGATTTTCCAATTCCATTCAGGGATCGGGAATGAGAACGGATTCAGGACCTCGAAGGAGAACTCTTTGTCGAACGTGATCGGCTTCTCGGGGAAACTCTTCTCTCCAGAGAACTTCAGCGGGTTCTCGATCAGGTCGAGGAAGTCATTGCTCGACGGCTGCGGTTCGTTGTCTTGGATCGACACGATCGCGACGTTTGCGTCCCGGTCGATGACCTGGCTTCCCAAGGTCACTAACGTGAGCGCGGCCTTGATCGTCTCGGACTCACCCGATTCGGCGAGCATGTCGTCAACAGCCGCCAACGAAATCGAGCCCATCACCTGGCCGGCGGGGATGAAGATCTGCGAACTGCTGGCGGTGTAATCCGGCCCCTGATCCGCGGTACCGGAGAACACGAAATCCAGGAGCACGTCTTCAGTCAGCGGCGCCGAAAGAGTCGCGTTCAACGACGCGACACCGCCCGACTCGGAGATTGTTCCGGTGTCAACACCGAACGACAGAGTTACACCGGGGTTCGGCGAGATGTCCGTGCTCACGTGATCGAAGACCCGCTCCTTGACGGCGCGATGGCCCAACCTGTTAGGATGGAAGCTCCCTTTGGTGGTGAGCGTGCTGATCTGAAACGGATCCTGGATGATGCCGCCCAGGAATGTCTTCAACGGACCTTGGGCTCTCGCAGAGTCTGTGGCGGTGTTGATCCATCGGGCTGTGTCCTGGTTGATAATGTTCCCGTTGGCGTCAAATGGATCGTCCCCGTTGTACCCGTGGCCAAGATACGCGTCCGCAATGCCGTCAACGTACTGCCAACCAAAACTGGTCGCGGCCTGGACGACCCTTGCGTTAAGCGGATTAATGACGTTGCTGATAACCCAAGTGATTTCCTCGGCGCTAGCTTCCAGATCGATTCCGAACAGCAAATCCCCGATGATGTCTGGAACCACATCGCCCCCCACGTCGGTAGATTGCACGACGGAACCATTCACGACTTCCGTCAGTGGGTTGGGGTATTCGGTGATGTAGATGTTGCTGGGCCTGCCGCCAAGCAGTGAGTTGAACCGCCTATTCAGATCATCGTAGTCGTCCAGATTGGGATCGGTGTTGTCAAACAGGTTGTTCAACCCCACCGTTGTGGTGTCGAATTGTGCCTTCACCTCCTCGATCAGTTGTGGTGGCAGGATCGAAGTGAGACCCAATGAGACGGTCGTGAGGAACGCATCGATCGCTGCCGGGTTGCCGGTGTCGACATAGTCCTTGAGATGGGCCAGAGCGACTTGATGAAGTACGGGACCAAGATATTCGGGAGCGGCGAGAATCAGGCCAACAATGATACTCGCGAAGCCGATGTCGTTGCCTCCGACCGAGGTCACCATCACGTCGATGTTCCGATCCTGGACGATGGCGTCGATCTGATCGAGTTGCGGAAGCATTGGATTGTTCTCGTCGTACCCCTCCTCGTTCCCAATCCCAGCAAATGAGCCGAGGACCCCCTCGCTGATTTCACCTCCGGATGCGGAGACAAAGACGAACGTGACCGACGTGTGCGGATCCTGTTGCTCCAGCTGGAGGGCGAGTTGGGCCGAAGCCGCCCACGAGGAACGATGGGAGATGGTGTGTTGTCTGTTCCGCTCATCGAGACCGGAGTTGGCATCGTCAGCGGCCGCCCATTCAGCGGGCTTCAGGTTCGTGCGGGGAACTTCCGGAACGCCCTCACCTGACGAATATGAATCTCCGATCGCAACGACCAAGATGTCCTGCACAAGAACTGTCTCGGTGACCTGCTCGACTTCCCCACCCCGAATCGCTGTCAGCGTCACATTGTAAGACCCCTGAGGCATGGATGCGGTGAATTCACCCGGCGAACCCGGAACTGCAGTAGGGCCAGGCAGTGGTGCTCCACTGGCATTTGTAATTGTGAATGCGATGGAACTGGGCACCGCCCCGTCGCTCATCCTGTACTGACTCGCGTTGAAGAACACAGGGAAAACGCCAGGATTGGCGTACTCCGACGTGTTGGGCATGGGGATCCTGCCGTCCGCATCGGCGACAACTCGCTCACCCATACGCCAGGAAAAAGTATCCTCTGGGAACGAGGCGGTGCTGGGAGAAACAGGTAGGTGGATCTGGTCGTACAGATTCGGCGGCGCTAAATCACCGCTCAGGTCTCCAATCTTCGCTTCGAAATCGTATCCAACGGTCAGCGGTACAAAGCTGCCGGTGAATCGGATGCCCGCTTCAAGTATCGTGCAATCGGGAGGAATGTAAGGGGTAACCGTGCCCGACGATCCCGGCTGAGGAGCAATAAATCGCCACCCGATTGTCTGCACACCGGTATCTGAAACAAGTACAGAGCCATCGTCACTGACTGTCATTGTGCTTGTGGGCACCCACTCACCGGCGTCATGATCGAACGAATAAATAAACCTTCTTTCGCCCGGCGCTAAACCGTCTACGTTCGGGTAGACGATCCGTGCTGGTACATCGAAGTTTTCCGCGCCGCCAGCTTCCACGCTGAACACGATCTTCGGGTCCAATCCCTCGGGCAACGGCACGGGGATACGCTCCTTGTCAAGTGAAAAAACCCGCACTTCGGTGGCGGGTGTGCCGTCATCAAAGAACAGCGAGTCCGCGGGGATTTCGACGCGTAGCTGCTCCCAAACGGAGCGGTCAACGTCGGGGGTGATTTCTGCAAGTTGATCCAAGGCGGTCTGGCTGAACCCGGCGGTGGTTTGCTGGCCCGCAACGACCGGGACAATCTCCGCTTCGCTGATTAGTGGCAGGTAGACATCAAACGGCTGGCCGTTCATCTCTAGCGGTACTGCGTGCCCGGCGACGCTGTGGAACGGCTTGGTCACACGCCCGTAGAAGAACCCGTCGGGGGCGTTGGTGGCTGTCTTGCCGTTGATATCCACGAAGAATTCCGGGGCAGGCACATTGTTTAGCGTGAAGGCCCCGGTGGCGTCGGTGACCGCGGTGATGTTGGGCATGCCCTCGACGGTGAGCATGGCCCCGACGATGGGGATGTTCGACCCGTCGGGGTTGGTCTGGTGCGAATCGAAAATAAACCCGGAAACCGAGGTGCCCTGGATGCTGGTACCGGCTACGGTGGTGAACTGCACATTCCGCAGCCCGCCGGGGATGTTGTCGCCGTCGGCGTCCAACGCAAAGCCGTCTCTGCCCATGATCTGGTCGCCATCAACAACCAGCCGAACACGCGTGGACGCGGGCAGCAAGTCGTTGAGGAACAACCTTGCAGTTAGTTCGTTACTGGATACGCGGATAGTGCCGGGCAAAATCTGGCCGTTGGCGATGGCGTGGAATGATTGATCGGTGACCGTGCTCGGGTCGATCCGGTCATCAAAGTGGACCACCAGTTCACGCTTGAGGCGGACCAGCGTTTCACTATTTGCTGGGGCAACCTTTTCGATGCCTGTAGGGTCGATCACGGTCAACGCGAACGGCGCAATGACACCTAATGGATTTCCCGCCACGTCAGTGACCCCGGCGTCAACGCTTAGCAGGTAGTCCTGGTCTGCTAGGGTCTCTGTGAGGTTGATCCGTGTGGTTTGGTCGCCGACGCGATCAACTGACGCAATGGCGACGGCCTGCCCGTCATTCGGCCCACCGTCCACAGTGAGGCTGTAGCTTGCCGGGTCAAACGCATTGTCGCCCATGGGTTCGTCGAAGTTCACGAGCAGGAACGCTGAGGTTTGGCTCAGCAAGCCGGTGGGGGCCGACTCAATCGTCGGGCCGGTTGTGTCGAGCGTGAAGGAAAGGTTGCTGTTGGCGATGACTAGGTTCGTGTCGTCCCTGGCTTGCAGTTTTAGGGTGTGCACGCCGTCACCCAAAACGCCAAACAGAGACTCCAACTTAGCGCGGTCAAAAATAAATTCACCGGATGCGTTTAGATCAACGGTGACCTCGACCAAACCGCCGTCGTTCAACTCCATGAACAGCCGGTCGGATGCTCCGCCCGAGGCAAGCCTGCCCACAATGGCAGGGTTAGCAGTGATCCGGTCGCTGTTTGTTTGTAAGCCTGGCGCGGTGTCATTGAAAAGCTTGGCGGTGATAGTGGGGAGTGTGGGGTCACTTTGAGGCAGGGTGTCGAACAGGTTTGCTTGCCAAGTCAATAAATCCAGGCCGTTTACAGTATTGTCCTGATTGAAGTCGGCGGACAGCCCGACGCCGGTGTTGAACAAGCTGGACTGCCAACTCAGTAGATCGAAGCCGTTGACGGTCCCATCTTGATTGGCATCAGCCAACTTGACATTAAAGCGGAACTCGAAGTAACCGCCAGCAGTGCTATCGCCTGAAGCGAAAACACTGCTGGAAGGGTCGGAGGTATTGGTAGGGTTGTCCCATTCGCCATCCAAGGCGTTACCCTCAAGGTCTTGAACAGAGGGTGACAGGTCTAGCATAACCCGATCGCTAGTAATGGGTTGATCAAGTGTCCATGTACCTGTCAAACTTGACCCGTCGTAGCTAAAGCCGGAGATGGAATACACCGGCACTGTTGTGCCACGGACAACAAGGTCGTCCTCGGCAACCAGCACATCCTCACTAAATTTGATGATGACCTGATTGATGTTGCTGCGGTTGATGGGCAGCAGTTGATCGCCATTCCCGGTTGGAATGGAAAGACCCAGGCCGTTGACTGGGTCGACTTGGTTAAGAATTTGCGTTGACCATGCCGATGAGCGAAGCAGGACTTCAACCACTTGTGGGACCAGTCCTTCCGCTGCCACGGGGGTGTACAACGGCTGAGGCTCGTCCCAGGCGCTCGGGCTGGTGCTAAGCAACACGCGCGGCTCTAAGTGCTCCAGTGCGAATCCCGTTGGCAACCGAAGAAATCTTTGTTTTTCTTGAGTTGCGTGATGCCGTGCGCGTTCACGCACAATCAGCTTGCGGTATTGGCCTTCAAGGATTTTGTACGCCCTGGAACATAGCGACATGCGTGGCCTCCTTAACATGCTGTTCGCCTCTAGATATTGAAGCGAACATTAGATGTATACGAAGAACGTCTTTCTGAATCCCCAGGGGGGAAGTGCTTAATGCGAACCGAACGGCAACGCAATATAGCCCAAGTTTCAGAAAGGTACAAGAGTCCTAATAATAATTAGGATAAATTGTAAGCAGCGGTCCAGCGAAATTATGCGCGGCGTTGGATGGCTGACCGAAGCCATCCCAGTCCGTTGGTGAGGAGAGGTAGAACCATCGTTTGCAATTGCTCGCAATTATTTAGGTGGTGATTCACACCTGCCGGTGATCTAGATCGATGCTACGCTCCTTCCTCGCTTGGCGGCATGATCCGGAACTTGATCTTTGAAAAGCGAATCACAGCGAGGCGAAATTTTGGAAGAGTCTGTGCGCAGACGAGAATGAAAGGTGAAACTTTATGTCGCCTTAGTAGCGGGCCAGCGAGACTGTGCGCGGTGTTAGATGGCGGTTTAGGGACGGTTTTCAAATTTTCAGCTTCTTTAAGGAGGCATTGGGACTCACCTTTCATTCTCGTCTGCGCGCGGATTCTTCCGGTTTGTCGCCTCATCGTGACTCACTTTTCAAAGAACAAACTCCGGATCACGCCGCCAAGCGTGGCCGGAACGCTGCGTCGATCTTGATCACCGGCAAGTGCGGATCGCCGCCCAAATAATCACAATCAACCTTGAACGATGGCTCTACTTCTCCTCGCCAGCGGACTGGGATGGCTTCCGAGAAGCGGTGCCCGGTCCCCGCTTCACTCGGTGTCAGAATCCCAAGAGACGTATGCGGACGGTGCCGGTTGTACCACTCTCGATACAGATTCAATTGCCGCTGAATCGATCGCGTGGGTAGCACCATCAACGACAACCGCTGCCATAGTTTTAGTGTCCGGAAGATCCGCTCAACCTTCGTGTTGATTTGCCACGAACCGACTCGGCCTTGGACAAGCTTCACGCCAAGGTGACTGAGTCGGTCTTCAAATACCTTTTGGAACTGGCACCCGTGATCAGTAATCAAGAATCGGGGCTTGCCTTCACCCTTAATAGAGTGGGTAAACAACCGGATCATCTGATCCGTCGTCGGTGCGGTTCGGTATACCTTCAGCGCGATCAGACGCCTTGAAAAACCATCTACAATTGCGGCGATGCGTAGGTGAAGCCAGAGGAACCGAACGCTGGTTAAGTCCAAATGCCAGACACGATTCGGTTGCTTTGGGTTCATCAGATGGATGGCCCGCATCGAAATAAACTCATCGAAATGAGGCTTCTTCCCTTTGGGCTTAGTCGGCAGCGGCTCATTAAGGATACGACGTACCGTCGAGCGGCTGATCCGGACACCGGCTCTTAGGATATGTGTCGCGATGGTCCGGGCGCCGAACTCACGCTCCGGGCACAGGCGCCGCAACTCATGAACCAACCAACGTACACCCTCGTGATACTTGTTCCACGGTGGTTGGCCCAGCAAACATCTCCCACGTTTCTTATTCTTTAGCGCTTTGATCCAGGACCGGATCGTGTTGGGGTGGATCACAAACCGGTTGGCCGTTTGCTTAGCGGACCAACCTCTCAACCGCATGATCTGGAGGATCTCGGCCCGCTGCTCTGGGGAGTACTGCGGCCGACGATGCGGTTCCAAGCGAGTGCGATGGGCACGAAATATTCCCAACTCTCGATCAAGCATCCTCGCTTCCCAATGAGTATGGTCGCGACGCGCCATCATACGCAGCACCGGTGATGGACAGGAGGCTGCACGGGCCCGCGCGATCATATAAGCTCGGCTAAACAGGGTAGCCACAGCATCAACGATTTGCCATAATGGGGTCGATGGAGGTTTTGACATGCGATCTCCGATGACGTGTCAGGGTTCAACGGGCATGACAGCACTCAAGTATTTTAACAGAAAATACTTGCGCTACAATCAAAAGTGCCTGTCACTGACACACCGGACACCGGTAACAATCCCCTGGACCACCTGGTAGAAGCGGAAACCAACAGCCGGACTACTCCGATCGTTGGGTATATCAAGGTTAGCCTATCGCGTAGGGGGTATTCATCCACGAGTAAACCAATCAGGGGTCAAGATCTGGTAATAGCGACACAAGCGTAAGCTGGGCGAGGCGGTGGCGGGTTAGTGTTTCTTCGTTTGTTCGGTGTCGGCTCTTGAACGTTGAGAATGCGTTGGTCGCTTCATGCTGACCGCGAGATTGTTCGCCTGAGGGGCGGTCAACCCATTGGGTCAATTCCAGTGACCTGATGTGGTTTTCACGGATTCGTCGGCTCGGCGTGGTGCGGCGGTCTTGTCCTGTTGTTGATTGCTCTTGAGTATCAATTTTTTGTGATCTCTGGATGGTTTGTGGGGGCTGTGTGTCTCGCGGTTTTTCAGGGCTTGAAGTTCTATCGCGTAAGTTGGGTGTGAATGGGGCTGCGGGTATCTGTTTCGTCTCTTCCGACGCGACGGCGTTATAGGGAAGCTGGCCGGTGGTGGTGTGCTCAGCTTCTGGTATCGCCGCGGGGCTTGGCGTGGGTGAGCCGGTCGGGATCGCGTTGAAAAGGTGCGACTGCCACGCGAGCAGGTCTTGGCCGTTGACGGTGCCGTCGAGGTTGAAGTCTGGCGGTAAGACAAAGCCGGTGTTGAATAGATCGGATTGCCAACTCAGCAGGTCTTGGCCGTTGACGACGCCGTCGTGCGTTGCGTCGCCGGGTAGGACGTTGAAGCCGAAGGCGAAGTCGCCGCCTGGGATGCCGTCGCCGCTGGGGAGTGTGGCGTTTAGCGGGTCGACTGTTTCGCCGTCTAGCGGTGCGCCGCTGTTGTTCACGGTGTCAGCGAGCACGAGCAAGAGCTTGTCGGTGTTGATGGTGGTGTTTAGCGTCCATGTGGCGGTGAATGTTACGGGGTCGTAGCGGAACCCGTCTTGCTCGGTCGGGAGTGTGTTGGTGGGGTCATCGGCGAGGAACGTGTACTCAGACACGTTAACGCCGTGTAGGCTCAGGTCGTCTTGGGACACTTGCACGTCGCGGGTGAAGACGAGGTGGACTTGGTTGATGTTCACCCACTGGAGCGTCTGTGTCTGGTCGGGTGATCCGTTGGGTATTGCGTGTCCCACGCCGCGGCCGGGGTCGACCGCCTCGAGCGCGGCGGCGCTCCAAGCCGTGCCGCTGACCAAGACCTCCGCTACTGCTGGGCCGTGTGAGCCGGTCGGCAGCGCGTTGAACAGGTGTGATTGCCATATGAGCAGGTCTTGGCCGTTGACGGTGCCGTCGAGGTTGAAGTCGGGCGGTAAGACAAAGCCGGTGTTGAATAGATCGGACTGCCAACTCAGGAGGTCTTGGCCGTTGACGGTGCCGTCGTGCGTTGCGTCGCCGGGCAGGACGTTGAAGCCGAACGCGAAGGTGCCGCCGGGTGTTCCGTCGCCGCTGGGCAGGGAGGCGTTTAGCGGGTCAGTGGTTTCGCCGTCGAGGGCGACGCCGTTGGCGTTCACGGTGTCAGCGAGCACGAGCAGGAGTTTGTCGGTGTCGATCGTGGTGTTCAGCGTCCAGGTGGCGGTGAAGGTTGAGGGGTCGTAGCGGAACCCGTCTTGGTCGGCTGGGAGAGTGTCGGTGGGGTCGTCGGCGAGGAAGGCGTACGAGGGCACGTTGAGGCCGTACAGGTTCAGGTCGTTTTGGGACACTTGCACATCGCCTTCGAAGACCAGGTGGACCTGGTTGACGTTCACCCACTGGAGTGTTTGGGTTTGGTCGGGTGATCCGTTTGGTATCGAGTGGCCTAGGCCGCGACCGGGGTCGACCGCTTCGAGCGCTGCGGCGCTCCAGCTTGTGCCGCTGACCAAGACTTCGGTGACGGACGGGCCGTCGTCGTTAACGATTGTGCCGGTTCCTTCGCTGTCTGAAATGGTCGCGTTGCCTTGGGTGACGGCGGTTAGCGAGACTGTGAACGTTTCGTCGTCTTCGAAGAGGGTGTCGTCATTGATTGTGACGTTGATGGGCGCTGAGGTTTGGCCTGCTGTGATCATCACGGAGCCGGCAAGCGGTGCGTAGTCGTCTTCGCCAAGGCTTGGGTCGCCGTCTGAAGTGGCTGTTCCGTCGGCGGTGGTGAACGAAACTGTTACGTCTTGCAGTGCCGGCTTGCTGAGGCTAACTGTGAATGTTGCGGTTGTGTCGTCTTCGCTGACGGTTACGTCGTCGATGAACACGGTCAACTCGTCGGCGACAGAGACCAAGAACGTCTCGGTGGTGGTGTCGCCGTCGTCGTCTGTGACAGCGACGGTCACGGTGAAGCCGCCCGCTGCTTCGTAGCGGTTGCTTAGTGAGAAAGTGCCGTCGGAGTTGAGCGGCAGGGTGGTGGGGCCGTCGCCTTGGCCGTAATCGACGGTGGCGGTGAACGTGTCCATGCCTGGGTCGGTGAATGAACCGACGGCTGTGAGTGTTTGGCCTGGCAATAGATTCGCGTCAGCAATCGGGGCGATGACGGGGGCTACGTTGTTGACCGCGGTTTCAAGCAAGCCGGCGTGGGGGAACGTGCCCACGGCGGCGGTGACCAGGTCGACGGTGACGGCGTGGGTAAAATCGCCATCGGTGTAGGTGTGGCTAGCCGATGTCGCGGTGCTTGGGAGGGGTTCCACGGTTCCGTCGCCCCACCGGACTATGTACTGAGTGATTTCGGGTAGGGCTGAGGGTTCGGGGTCGCTGGGGTCGGTCACGGGTCCGAAGTTCAGCGTGTAGGAATTGCCTTCATCGACGCTGGCGGCGCCGGTGAGTTCGATGACCAGCGTCACGTCGTTGATGAAGATTGTCTTTTGGCCCGCGTCGATGAAGGTGCCGTCTTCGTTGACGAGGTCTACGGTGATGGTGCGCTGGACGTCTCCGCCGGCGTAGATATGCGTCACGTCGCCTGCGGAGGCGAACATTTCGGTTGGTGTGCCGTCGCCCCAATTAATAATGTATTGCGTGACGGTGTCGTCGCCCGGGTCGGTGACGGGGCCTAGGGTCAACGTGTAGAGCAGCCCCTCGTCGACAGCCACGGCGCCGGGCAGGGCGATTGTGGGCGCTGCGTCGGTGACGTCTACCGTTGTCGAGGCCAAAGCGATATATGTGCCGTCGTCGTCGATCATATCGACGGTGATGGTGTGTGTGGCGAAGCCGTCGGCGTAGGTGTGGAGCAGCGCGGCGGGCAGGGAGGTTAGCACGCCGTCCGCGGTTGAGTCTGGGTCGAACTCGAAAGTTTCGGTGTTGCCGTCACCCCAATCCACGACGAATTGGCTGGGGGTGTCGTCGCCTGGGTCTTCCACAAGGTCGAGAGACAGGGCGTACTGTGCGCCTTCTTCCACTGACGAGTTACCGCTAATTGTTAGCACCGGATCAACGTTGTTGACGGTGACATCAGTTGTCGAGGCGGTGAAGGCGGAGTCGGGCAGGCCGCTTAGTGTGGCGAGCTTGATGATGCCCAGGCGGTTGGCGGCGTCGCTGTCATCGAGCCACTGGCTTGTGCCGTCGCCTTGGTCTTGTAAGAAGACGAAGTCGCCGGAGCCGTTGGGCTCGCCGGGGGCGAAGTTTGTGAAGGCGAAGAGTGCACCGCGCGTCCACTGGAAGTCCGCGGGGTCTGCGGGGTCGGCCACGTTGGCCAGGCCGATCCAATACTCGGTAGTGCCGCCACCGAGGAATGTTTCATCGATAAAGTCTTGCTCGCCTTGGTTGTTGATCCAGAGCAGGTGTCCGCCGAGGGTGACCGCTTCGTCCTGGGCGGATTGCCAGTCGCCGGCGGCGGGTGTGGGCAGATAGAAGCGTAGATTGCCCAACGCGCCATCGCCATGGACAGAGATAGGCAGCGTGAATTGCGACACGCCGGAGGTGGTGTACCCCGTGTTCGGTGCGCCGGCGATGGCTGAGCCGGCGCCGTTGCCGGTAGCGACCGCGACGAAGTTGCCAAGTACCTGTGACGGGCTTAATGCTTCGGCGTACAGTCGTACTTGCGCGATTTCACCCACGAAGCCGCCGAAGGCGTTTAGGTCGCCGGCGTTGTCGCCGCCGACCACGGCTGTTCTGCCGCCTAATGCGTCACCGGGTTCCAATGCCCAGCTTTGGAGAGATTGTCCGCCCGTCGCTTGGGCGGTGCCGCGCTGTTCACCATTGACATACAGGCCGATCACGGCGTCGGCGCCAACGCCCGTTTCGATCGTGACCACGACGTGTACGAAGTCGCTGATCTCGTCAGCGGTGAGTGTGGTTTCGGCTTCGAGCACGGTGGTCCCGTCTTTGACGCGGAAGACCAGGCGGTCGGGGTTTTCACCGTCGCCGTCGCCGTCGAGGCGCAGCGACATGCCCGCGTTGACGCCGCCTGATTCGAGGATGATTTCTTGGCCGAGCAAGTCGTCCGGCTTAACCCACAACTCGAATGAGGCGTCTTGCGTGACCAGGCCTGGTAGGGTTCCGAAGGGCTGTTGCGTGACGACGGGGTTGTTGCCATCGAACACAAAGGCAGCGTCGATATCACTGCTGGTGGTCGTGGCGTTGTTGATTGGGGTTGCGGCGGTGAATTGCCAGTTGATGGGTGGTACGCCGTTGTTTGAATTGGGCTGCCATTGTGAGCCGGGGTTGGAGCCGGGGTCGGCTGCGTCCCAGTTCAGCGCGAGGTCTGCGGTGGCTACGCCAAGCGGGGAGTCTTCGTCGAAAGCGGTGGCGGTGATGGTGGCTGTCAGTGTGCCGTCGGTGTACTCGTGGCCCACGCTGTTGGGGTTGCCGGCTACGTGTTGGGTTGTGCCGTCGCCCCAGTCGATGATCCAGTTGGAGATGATGTCGGTGCCGGGGTCGCTTGGGGCGAGGAAGAGCTGGTACACGCCGCCTTCGTCGATTGAGGGGTCGCCCACGAGGCGGAGCGTTGGGGCGACGTTGTTGACGGTGACTGAAACGGTGTTCTGCGCGGTGACGGTGGTTTCAACGATCCCGTCGCCGCTTGGGCCGTCGTCGATGACCTTTTCATAGGTTACCGACGCGTTGATTTCGAAGGCTTGGGGTCCGTCTGGGTAGACGTGCGTGGCGGAGGCCGGGTCGCCGGCGATGGTGTCCACCGTGCCGTCGCCCCAGTCGATGGTCCAGCCGATGACGGCGTCCATGCCGGGGTTGGCGGTCGCTAGGGTGAGCGTGTATTGGTCGCCCTCGTTGGTTTGGGCGGGGCCGCTGATGGTGGCGATTGGGGCGACGTCGAGCACGGTGACGAGGAACGGGTCGGTCTCGACCTGGGGGGTGAACGGGTTATCCGCGTCAACGGGGTGCAGCCCGTCGCTGTCGGTGGCGCTGGCTGTAATTTCATACACGCCGGGGGTGTCGTAGACGTGTGTGGCTGATTCCGGGCTGCCTTGGATAATCTCGGGCGTGGTGCCGTCGCCCCAGTCGATCGTCCACGACAGGATTGGATCGCCCGCGGGCGCATCGGAGATCAGGTTTAGCGTGTACTGGGTGTCTTCGTCTACGGAATCGTCGCCCTCGATCGTAACCAAGAGGGGCTTATCCGCCACGTCTGTGACCGTCACCGTCACCGTGTTGCCCGCGTTGTGGGTTCCGTCTTCATCGGTGGCTAGCGCGCTAATCTCGAATACGCTCGACGGGGGTGTGGCGCCGAACACGTGGCTGACAAAGCCGCCGGGGTTGATGTCCGCGACGGGGATTGTCTCGGGGTCGGAACCGTCGCCCCAGTTGATCGTCCATTGGGTGATGGTGTCTTGGCCTGGGTTGCTGTCGACGGTTAGGAAAAGCAGGTACGGGTCGCCCTCAATGGCGTTGCTGTCGCTGGCGATGCTTAGCTGTGGGGCTACGTCTGTGACTTGCACGTCGAGGGTGTTAGCGGCGGCGTGTGTGCCGTCTTCGTCGATGACGTTTGCCTGGATTGTGTGCTGGGCTGGGCCGTCGGCGTAGATGTGCGTGAAGGGTACGCCCACGTCCAGGGTTTCAGTGATGCCGTCGCCCCAGTTGATCTCTACCTGGGAAACCGTGTCGTCGCCGGGGTCATTAATTGAAAGCTCTAGCGTGTATAGCGAGCCTTCACCCACGCTGGCGTCACCGCTGAGCGTGGCCACCGGGGCGGTGTTATTGACGGTGATCGTGGCGGTGTCCACGTCGACGAGGCCGTCGTCGTCGGTCACGCGTAGGCTGATCGGGTACACCCCGTCGTCGTCGATGCCAAACCCAGACAACGCTTCCCACGTGAGCGTCGGCGTGCTGCCGGTCACATCCCCGAAGATCCCGTCTGAGTTCAGGTCCCACTCGAACGACACAAGCGGGGCGACGCCGATCGTTGAACCCGTCGCGTCGAGTGTGACGGGGTTGCCTTCGCTGATGGCGCGGTCGGCGGCGTCGGCGGTGGGCCTGGCAACCCCGGCGCCGGTCATTGGGAACTCAAAGCTGAAGTATTGAATCTGTGTGCTGCCGGCGATGAGAATCCCGAAATTTGGGAATAGGCCAATAGGTAGTGCCGGGTTTGCAAAGAACGCGGTGCTTTCGCCGATCAGCACATCGCCGGGCGGGGCGCTAGGCGAGCCGCCGTTTAAAGTAATCATATTGCCGGCGCCGGCAAGGGCGTCGAGTGAGTAGCTGAAGACGTCGGCGTTGTTACCCAGGTCGATGACCATCGTCGAGCCCGTGCCCACGCCCCAGAGATTCACGGTGTCTTCGCCGCTGCCCGTGGAGATGTTGGTGGCGCGCGCGTTGCCCGTGCCCAACACCTCGACGGTGTCTTGGCCGGTGCCCGTGGTGACGGTGGTGGTCGCGGCGGTGTCGTTGATTGCGACGGTGTTGTTGCCGTTACCTGCGTTAAGGGTCATGGTGACACCCGCCGGCGGGTTCACCAGGGCCAGCACGTCATTGCCCGCGCCGGTCTTGACGGTGAGGTCATTGACTTGGCTGAAGTTGACATTGAATTGAGGCGGTGAAAGGAGGGTGATGCCGCCGGCGCCTTCGTCGCCCCTGGCGACGTACACGTTTAAGCCGTCGGGCGAGACCGCGATCGCGGTGGGCAGTTGCGGCGGGTCGCCGGGCCCGGCCAAGGGGCTTTCGGGAAGAGCGATCGCGCCAATGAAACTCCAATCACCGGTGTCTGGATCGCGATCGAACACGGCGATCGATTCGTCACCGCCGCGTCCGGAGGCGTAGGCCCGCTTCCCGTCGGGGCTGACGACCACATTGTCCGCGCCTGCCAACCCGTCCACACCGCCTGCGCCGTCTTCGAATGTGTGTCTTAGCGTCAGGTTGCCGGCTACGTCGCGGTCGAAAACGAAAACAGTGTTGAGGTCTTCCGAAGCGGCGAACACGGTGTTGCCGTCGGGGGTGATCGCCATTGAGACAACGTTGCCCACGCCTGCTTCAGAGTCGAATGCAGCGCCGGACAGCGCCCCGGTGGTAGTGTTGCGGTTGACGCTGTTGAGCACGTTGCCTAATGGGAAGCTTATATGGAAGGTGGTGCCGTCCGGGCTGACGATGACGGTGTCGGCTATCAATGCGTTGGAAGCGACGAAGGTGAGCTCGCCGGTGTCGGCGTCGCGGCTAAATGTTGTAAATTCACTCTCAAACTCCGACGCCACGTAAACGAACCGGTCGTCGGGGCTAACGGTGATGTCGGTGATAGCGGATAGCCGATCGAACCCGGGCAGGTCGTCGAAGATCACCTGCTCGAAGGTGGGTGTGCCGCTGCTTGACGAGATGTCGTACACAGCGATCGACCCGTTGCGCTCGCCTAGGGAGGCGACGTAAATATGATTCCCGTCGTGGCTCATCGTGGCGACAAGCGGGTCGACCAGGCCACGGTTCCTGGCGTCGCCCTGGACCAAGGCGTCTAAGTAGCGTAAGTCGTCCGCGCCATCCGGCCCCAACACCGCCAGGGCGTTGAAGCCAACGGTGTAGACGTGCTCACCATCGGGGCTAACCGCAACGGCTCCAACACCGTCGAGGCCCCGCACGCCGGGGTCGGCGTTATCGACGCTGTCTAGCCTCGTCAACGCGCCGCTAGCCGCTCGCGCAAACACCGCAACCGTGCCCGAATTGCTTTGGAAAGCGTACACGCGCGTGCCGTCATCGCTAACGGTAATACCCGACACGGCGGTGAGGTCTGTCGGGTTGACGCCCTGTTCAAACGTGTGCGCGTCGGTGCTTGTGTCTCTTGCGAACCGCAGGATGCTGTTGGTGCTTGATGACGAGGTGACGTAGATGCTCTGGTTGTCCGGGCTAACAGCGACACCAGTCATGGAGGCGTCGAGGTCCGGGTTTGTGGTCGAATCGAAGACGGTGCTTGGTGTGAGCGTGCCGTCGTCGGCGCGAGCGAACACCGCCACAGCTCTGCGACCGGCGGTGTACACAAACTCGCCGTCCGGGCTGACCGCCACGCCGTGGATCCCGTTTAAGCCATCTTCAAGCGCTCCTGCCGTGGGCGGGGTGCTGTTGAGCGTCTGGAGGTTTGCGAACTCGCTGTTTGCATCGGGGCGGGAGAAAACCGTGATCCTGTCGCCACCGGCCGGGTTGAAGAAGTCGGTCGTGACGTAGACGCTGTTGCCGTCCGGGCTGACCGCTAGGGTAATGTCGTCTAGGATGTTGCCGGCTACGGGCAGCGCTTGGATTTGAGTCAGGCGTCCGGTCGTCTGGCTGCGGCTGTAAACGATGAGCTCTTCTACAAAGCCTTCCGCGAGAACCCGGTTCACACTCGCGAAAGCAAAGAGTCCGTCCTGGCTGATGGCGAAGTCTTTCACGGGTCGGGTGCTGGCGGTTAGGCCGAGCTTGATGTCGACAAGACCGGTGTCGGTGTCGCGGTCGAGTTGGAACAACCCGCCCCGCGAGGCGAAGTAGACATCGTTGCCGTCCGGGCTGACGACGACGGCGCTGCCCGAATTAAATGGGTCGAGCGGGAAGGTGCCTTGCCCGGTTTCCAGCGGGAACCCAAGGTTGCCGAAGTTGGGGTCGCGTGGGTAGATCACGATGCTGTCGCGGTCGCGGCTGATCGTGTACACAAAGGCGCCGTCCGGGCTGACAAGTAGCGACGGGGAGTCGGGGTCCGCGTTGACAGGCGTTGTGTCCGCACCGGGGATGCCGATTGTTTCACCCACCGACAAGATCACCGATGGGTCGCGGATGAACGTGACCGATTCGCTGTCTACGAGCAGGTCAAGCGAGGCGTTGCCCGTCTGCTCCACGGTGAAGGTGTCCGCGCCGCCTGTTCCGGCTTTGAGTTCAAACGCGTCGATGCCGCCGGTATCAGCGATGAAGTTGCCGTCGGCTTCCAAGACGCCGTCGGTGAGTGTCCAGGCGACGTTGGCGGTGCCGGTGGCGTTGTCCACGATGAGGGATTCGGAATCGAAAATGAGTTCGGGGTTGCCAGGTGTGCCGAGGTTTGGCGCTTCGGCGGCGACGTCGTCGAACTCGATAATGGTTGTGTCCCGGCCGGGGCCGCCTATGAGCTTCAGTCTTTCCTGATTTATAGCCTTGAAACCAGCGGCGACCGCGGTGAGCGTGTCGTTGCCGAAGTTGCCGTCGATGGTGATCCTGGCTGTAAAGTTGTTGAGTGTTTTTGTGTCCGTGATCACCACCGTGTCTGCCCCGGTGCCCAGGATGGCGTCGATGCTCTGGACCTGGATGCCGGTGGTGTCGATGCCGCCCATGCCCAGGCCAGTGATGCCCTCCGTGCCAATTGTGCCGGCCCGGCCCAGGCGGTCGAACGAGCGGTCGAGGGTTGTCTCGAGTCGGCCGTCGCCGGTGATGGTGATCGGCCCGGCGATGGGTTCGCCGGAGCGAGCGACCGGGTCGCGGTAGGTGCCGCCGATGTTCAGTTCGTTGTTGCCGTCGCCTAGATCGAGTGTCAGGTCGGTGAACTCGTTGACGCCATCGATGAAGATGAATTCAGCGTCGTCGCTTCCGGTGACTGTCATTGTCGCGTGGTCTAAAGCCGTGCCGGGGAAGGTGTCTCGGATCGACAGGGTCGAACCCAAACGTCCTATATCCAATTGCACGTCTTCAAACGTGCCGTCGAGCCCAACCCTCAATGACGCCGGCGGAACAACACCGGGGCCGGTGCTGATCGTTAGCTCATCGAGAGCCCAATCCCAGATATTGCTATTCCCATCGTTTCCGCTGAAATCGACGATGAATGTGTCATCCGCGGTGTCATTGCCGCCGTTGACGGTGATGGCTGCGCTGTGATTTGCAAGGGTGTCGACGCTTGTTGCGTCCCCGATCGTGATCGTGTCGGTGCCGGGCCCGGCGTTGATGTCGATCGGGATGGTGTTGTTCAGGACCGTGATGGTGTCGTTGCCCGAACCCGAAAGCAGGGCCACCCCTTCGACCGTGCCAAAGGAGATGCCCGGGAACCCGCCGCCTGGGCCGTAGCTGAGCACGGCGGCCGCGTTTTTGGTCAGTGTGTTGCCGTCGAAGACCCAGTCGGTGTTACCGGTTTCAGCCGAGTCGTCTAGCCTGATCGCCTCGAAGTTGGTGGCGGTGAGTGTGTCACCGCTTTGGGACGCGGCGATGGCGGCGTTGCTTAGGCCGAGTTGGTCGCTCTCTTCGCCGAAGATGTCTGGGCCGATGCCGCCGTCGAGATTTAGCTCGTTGGTGAAGGTCTGGACGTCGACGCTGTCTTTGTTGCCGCCGGTGCTGACGTTGGTGACGGAGTTGGCGGGGGTGCTCTCGATGGTCAGAAGATCAGTAGCCCTGCCGAGTTCAAAATCAAGCTGGGTCAGGCCGCTATGGGTGATCACAACGCCCGTGGGCAGGGAGAACCCGCTAAACGACGTGTCGGAGATCGTGCTGAGGTTGATGTCGAAGATCGACGTGCCGGTGTCTCTAAAGAGAAGCGAGTCGTTGCCCGCGCCGGCGTTGAAGGTTAGGTCGGCCGAGACGTTGCTGTGCACCCGGCTGTCTTCGGTGGGGATAAAGCTGATCTTGTCGCCGCCCGCTCCGGCGTTGATCGTAGTCTCGTGGCTGAGCCCGTTGATCAGGAACGAGTCGGCGCCGTCGCCGCTATTGATCTCCAGCTCCCCACTCGTGTTGTTGATGACAAATAT
The DNA here is from genome assembly GCA_029260715.1 of Phycisphaeraceae bacterium. GTDB lineage: Bacteria > Planctomycetota > Phycisphaerae > Phycisphaerales > Phycisphaeraceae > OFTM12. The sequence continues at coordinate 20,781 of JAJDCS010000010.1, forward strand.
ATCGGTCGAGTCGCCGGTCCCGTTGATCACGGTTTTGCCGACCGGCAACGAGCCATCGATGAAGACTTTATTGTCCGCTGAGAATCCTGGGTCGTCGCCGAGAGTGACTGTGAAAGTTGTGTCGGGGCTGGTGTTGGCGAAGTTGGTGGTATCGCGGAACCCATTGAAATCAACGGTGATCCCGTCGTCTGCAATAAAAATATTAGGCGCGAACGCCCCGGCGGCTGCCGCGGCGGTGTCGAACGTCATGGTGTTGGTGCCGGTTCCGCCGTCGAGCAGGCGGTCGGCGATTCGGCCGTTGAGGGTGTCGTTGCCGTCGCCGCCGAAGAGGCTGTCAAAGCCGTTGACACCGCCTGGCCCGTCTTCGCCGCCGAACAGGGTGTCGTTGCCGTCTTCACCAAAAACGTCGTCGTCGCCGAACCCTGCGTCGATGTCATCGTCGTCGTCACCACCGAAGATCGTGTCCGCTCCCTCTAACCCGAAGATCGTGTCGTTGCCGGCGTCGCCGTGCAGCTCGTCGGCGGAGTTGGTGCCGTAGATGGTGTCGTCTCCGGTTCCGCCGAAGATGGTGTCGCTGAGGTTGTTAAACACGTCATCGGGGCCGCCGAAGATGGTATCGTTGCCGGCGTCGCCGTGGAGGGTTTCGCTGGCGCGTCCGCCGAAGATGGTGTCGTTGCCGTCGCCGCCGTGCACCAAGGCAGCACCGGCGCTATTGAAGTTCACGGCTCTGATGGTGTCGTTGCCGGTTCCGCCGTTGATTTCGAGGGTGATCGAGGTCCCCGCGTCATCGTCTAGGTTCACAGGTGTGGGGTTTTTTGTGCCGCGTTGGATCACGTCGTTGCCGCCGTTGCCGTTGATGATGAGCTTGTCGTTGGACGAAGCGCCAAGGATTGTCGCATGCGGGCCCGAAACTGTGCCCACGCTTGGGTCTAAGAAGACCCCGTTGGTCGGCGGTACCCCATTGATCACCGGCAGCGGTAGTGTTTCGGAGACGATCGCGTCGGTGTTGAAGAAGTCGATCTCGATACTCGGGCGTGACCCCGGGATGTCAATCGGGTCGCCGTTTTCATCGAAAAGATCAACGTTGCCCCGTGTGGCGACGATCTGGTCGGCTGATTCGGTGCCGTTGACGATCAGCGTGTCGACTTCGTCGATGCTGCCGTCTTCGAAGAACACAAGGTCTGTTCGGTTCAGCCCGGTGCCGGACAGGTCGTTCATGGTAACGGTGTCTGCCCCGCCGCCCAGGGCCAGCGTTAGCGCCTCGACGCCGGAAATTTGGAGGTTATCGGCTTGGGTGGTGATGAGCAGCCCCCCGTTGTCCTCGCTAAGGTCGACGGTGTCCCCCAGTTCGACGCGTGCCGTCCTGGGCAGATCGTCTTCCACTTCGATGCGTTGCATCTCGACTTCGCCCTGTATTGTGAGCCTGTCACCACGGGTTCCTGCCCGCTGCCCACCGCCGATGATGGTGTCCACGCCGTCGTCTAAGGGGTTCCGGAACGAGTCGTCTAAGACGACCAAGAAGGTGTCGTCGTCGTTGCCGCCGTTGAGCGTGTTTTTGCCGAAGTTGCCTTCGAGGTAGTCGTCTCCGTCCTCGCCCATGAGCAGGTCGTTGCCGAACCCGCCGTACAGTTGGTCGTTACCGTCGCTACCGAACAGCAAGTCGTCATCCCGCCCGCCGCGCAGGATGTCGTTGCCGGTTCCGCCTCGCAACTCGTCTTTGCCGACGCCGCCGATGAGTTCGTCATCGCCAGCCCCGCCGTTGAGGGTATCGTCCCCGTCGCTGCCTGATAGCACGTCATTGCCATTGCCGCCGATCAGTTCGTCATCGCCCTGCCCGCCAAGCAGTATGTCGTCCCCATCCCCGCCGTTGAACACTGTGTTGAGCCCGAACCGGGTCTGCGACAGCTCATCGTTTCCGTCGCCGCCGTTGATATTGACCGGGACGTCTGTATTACCGACTATTCTGAAGACGTCGTCGCCGTCGCCGAAGTCGCCCTGGACCCGCTTAACGCCCGAGAGCACCTGGACCCGGTTGAACGCGGTGATCAGGATCGTCGCGGTGCCTTCGTCCGTATCAAATGCCTGCTGCTGAATCTTGAATTCCTCGTTGATCTCGGTCGGGTCGGCGTTAGAGCTTCTAAACCCTGCCAGGTCGCCGGCGAAGAGCGTGAGTGTCCCGTCGTCCGGGTCGACTTCGCCCAGGACGGTGGGGTTGACGAAATCTCCGTTGAGCAGGTCGGCATCGCTGGGGGTGTTGATCGGGAGACTAAAGATCGGCGGGGTGGTCCACTTCTTGCGCAGGTCCAGGAGCCTAAACGAGAACGGGCTGACCCCGGCCTCGACCGTGAGGAACAACTCAATAAACGCCTGCCCGGTGAACGCGATATTGAACAAGTTGTCGAACCCGCTTGGTGTGATCCGGTCGATCTCAGCCAGATCGACCCTCCCGTCGTAGACCTGTTCGCCGGTGTCGAAAAACGTCTCCGTGTCGGGCAAGTCGTTGAGGTCAAACTCGAAATTCACCTCGACTCCGCCCCCCACGCCGCCGAACGCCCTGGCCACCCCGATGTCCAGCCCCAGCGCCAGGCCGGGCGCCAGCTCGACGCCGACTTTGAACTCAGGCTTGTCTTTGGGGTTCTGGATATTCCCGTCCCCGTCGGACCGGTCCCCGGCTGCGAGGTCGCTGTTGTGGTCGTCGAAGAACAACCCGGCGTCGAGCTCGTCGAAATGTTCAAGGGCGCTTTGTTCGAGGGTGGCTTTGCTGGAGTAGTCGAGCAGATTCAAGAAGCGGTTGAGCCCATCGGATTGGAAGCCGGCCCCGAAGTCGATGTCAAAACCCACCCCCCCGCGCAGGGTCATCCCCAACACGAGGTACAGCGGGACGAACCCGGTCCAGATCGCGTCGAACGCGACGGCGGTGTTGAACGTGAAGATGTCGATCCCGTTGTTGCCCAGCATGACATTGAAAATCTGCTCGGGGCTTTCGAGGAACGGGAACGCGAAGTCGTTGTTGATCGACTTAACTTTGTTGCCCAGTGCTCCGCCGGCCACGAATTTTTTCTTGACCTCGCTGTTTAATTCGGAGCGTGGCGACTTCATCTTGACGCCGCCTTCGCCGTTGGTCATGAACGAGCCGACCGGCTCCATCTGCTTTGCGCCCGTGGTTTTTGGGCGCGATGCGTAAGTCCGAATCGCGTCGAGCACCTGGACAGCCCGCTTGACCTTGTCGCTGGCGTTCTTCTTGGTTTTGTCTTTTTTGGCTAACGCGAGTATCAGGTCCAGCATCGTGGGCTTGAGCTTCTGGCCCGACTGGGTTGGCTGCTCCTCGAAAACACTATCGCCGCCAAAATCCAGGCCAAGGTCGATGTCGAACGCGTCGATAATGTCGCCGAGCACGGGGATCTCAAACGTGAGGAAATCGAACAACGGCCCAAGCGGGATAAACAGGCTCTGGAGGTCGAGGATGATCGGCTCAAGGAACGACTCGATGAAGGAATCGACGTCGAACATCACGTCAAGGAACTCGACCGTGGCTTCCTGGCCAAAGGTGTCGGCGCTCACGTCGTCGCGCACGAATGTTTTTTTCACCTGCAGGTCGGCGTCAAACCGCATGTCGAACAGGTCGTCGATGGGCAGGCCAATCCCCGCAAGGTCCAGGAACGCCGGGAGCACCCCGCCGGCGGTGTGTAGCAGCATGTCGGTGCCGCCGGTGAGCACGGCGTCGGTCCCGACGCCCGCGAAGGTGTCGGTCGATACCAGGCGTTGGTCGTCGCGCGTGCTGGTGACGTCGATGTCGTAAGTGCCTTCAAAGATTTTCAAGCGGTCTGTGGGGGCGGGTATGGTCGCGGTGGGCACAAACTCGGTGAACGTGGAGGGCATGACGCCCATCTTGCCGAACATCTCAAAGCTGCTGTCGATCCGGGCCTCAACATCGACGACCAACTCTTCGTCCAAGCCGGTCTCGATGAAGAAGCCGTCGGTCTCGCTGACGCCGAATTTGAGTTTCCATGTGTAGCCGACGGTGACGTCCACCTGCTTGTCGCCTAGACCAACGGTGTCCGGGCCGAAGAACGACTGGAGCACGCCCGTGCTACCCAAGGCGAAGTCGAATTTCAACGCGTCCGCGTAGGTTGTTTCGTCGGAGAGCGTCAGCTCGAATTTGATCTCTGACGAGGCGTCGGTGCCCAGCACGTCGATGCCGGTGATGCCGTCGACAAGGAGGTCGCCCAGTTCTTGCGCCAGTTCCGCCAGGATCGCGTCGATGTCGGGGTTGGTGCCGGCGTCGAAGTCCGCCAGCGCGGCTTCGAGCTTGTTAAAAATCTCGCCCGGGTCGTCGCCGGCATTTGGATCGTTATTGCTTAGGTCGTTTCCGATCCCCGGCACGGGCGTGGCGAAGACGCCGCTGATAATCTGGGCCTCAAGCTCGGGCAGGAAGTCGAGCATCCCGGCGCCTAGCAGCGACAGGTCCGCGGCCAGCATGATCCGCGGTTCGAGTTGCTCCAAGCCGCCGGTGGCGTCCGACTGTTTTAACCGCGACCTCGCCCGGGCGTTAGCGACACGCCCACGGGAAAGAACGCCTCGGTACAAAGAACACAGCCACTTGTATGATCGTGAATTGATCGCCATGACTTCCTCACCTTTTTTAGAAACGACACAGACCACTGAGCGATCGGTGCCGCGGTTAGCACGACCGGATTTTTAGAACAATACAACTCTGCAGGACGGGCTTTAGTGGTTAAGTTGGATTAAAGAAAAGACTCTGGCGGAGGGTGAACAATGGCTGTTGGTGGCCAACTCCTGTCGGAGGGAGAAGCCCCCGGTGCTGTGCCTCCTTTTATTGTCAACTTCTATTTAGGCGTGCGCGACGTAGATCTCAATCCATCATCAGTAAATGTGTGATGACGATTCATAATAACGGAACGAGGGCTAAATTGGAAGAAAAAAATACTTGGGCTTAAAGGGAGGGGGCTTAGGACGTTAAGCGGCGGTTAAACTGTCGTTCGTCCTATGATTTCCAGTAAAAACAAGTACTACGTCCGTTCCCGAATCAGTGAGAAGGTTTCGCTGGTGCGGGTGGGCTGTGCGGGGGTGGTGTATCGGTTCAGGCTGGGCGGTGGCTAGGGGATTTTGGTCTGCTGCGGTGCGTGCTGAAGGCGAGCAAGGCGTAGGCGGCCCAGAGGGCGAATGCGGCGGGCTCGGGGGTGACGGTGAGTGTGCCGTCGTTGACGGTGGGGGTTAGCGGTTGGCCGCTGTCGTCGATCAGGAGGGTGTTCAGCGCGATCGCGTTGGCGGTGAACGAACTGACGGTAAGGTTGTAGGTGGTTCTTTCAGTTAAGCCGGCTGCGTTGACGCGGACGGTTGCCAGCAGGCCGTTGGTTGGGATGACGATCGGTGAAAAAATATCGTTAACAAGGACGTCCCAGAAGGCTTGCTGGGGTGGGTCTATATCGGAGCCGTTGTCCTGTGAGCCGTCGTTGTTGGGGGCGAAGATTGTGCCGCTTACGAGGTCGACGGTGTCAATAGCGGGGCCTGCTAGGGTTGTGCCTTCGCTGATCTGTAGCACAAGCGATAGGCCCAGCAGGTCGGGGTCGGTCGGTTCTCGCTGGATCATGATCATGATGTCGGCGATCGAACCGGGCTCTACTTCGTGGTCGCCGACGATGATGATCGCGGCGTGGGCGGCGGGCGCCCATGCGACGAACAAAGCGGTGATCAGCAGGTGTTTCAGGGCGTTCACTTTTTTCTTACCTTCCTTTCCACTCCCACATGAGGCGGGGTGGTCGTTCATATTATTGTAGGTCCGTGCCTGGGTCTACGTCTGTGGGCAATTGGGGCCCGTAGACGGGTACCTGGCTGGTCAGGTCTTGCTGATTCTGTAGGTCAAAAATAGCGGTTAGCGGCAGCACGGCGGCGGGACGGGTTTGGGTGTTACGCGGTAGCGAGGCGCGGGAGCGTTTCGGCGTGGCAGTCGCCGCGATTGACGCGATGATCCGCGCGTCGGCGCCGGGGGCTTGGCTGATATTGCTGTCGCTGCTGGCCGGCGAGGGTGTTGGTGATGCTGTCACGATATCGATCATCGGTGCCGGCGCGGACGGCTGGGGTATGGTAATGAGTTGCAAGGCGTTGTAGGGGCTTGTGGGGTTGGCCTTGGCGACGAGCGCGTCGTCGAGGTTGACCACGCCGTCGCGGTTGTAGTCGAACCGGTTGTCAACGGCTGCGGGGTCGGCGGGGTTGAGGCGTGGCAGCAGTTGGTCGAAGACGTTGACGCGGGTGTCGGTCGCGGCGTTGCCGGACTCGCCGACGGCGTTGCCGAAGTAGAAGACGTCGGGCGAGGCTAGGCCGGTGTTGATGTTGGCCTTGACGGTGACTTGGAGCCATTGGTTTTTGATGGCGTTGTCGGGCCAGACGATGGTGATGCGGTCGGAGCCGTTGGCGCCTTGGCCGGGACGTACGGTGATGGCGGTGGGCGCCGGCGCGGCGGCCCAGGTGGACGGGTCGGCGTTGTTGCCGGTGCGGAACTGGAAGTTAGACGCGGCGAGCGCGGCAACGGGCAGGTCGTCGATGTCGATGATGACGCCGTTGGTGCCGCGCGAGTAGCTGGTGTAGTTACTGAACGTGGCGGTCTGACCGGGTAGCAGGGCTGTCTTGTCGGTGGCGACGGCCGCGTCGTCGTTGGCGGTGTCGAAAGATGAGTTGTTGTAGAACACATGGCGAGAGACGACGGACGTCGGGTTGGGCACGGTGACGGTGGCGAAGCGCGTCCGGGTGATCTTGCCGCCGTCTTCATCGGTGGCGGTGATGGTGGCGGTGAACACGCCCGGCTGGGTGTAGATGTGTGTGGTGGTAAAGATGCCGTTGGGCTGTATGGCCACTGGCAGGCTGATGCCGTCGCCGAAGTTGACGCGGACGGTGGGTGTGTCGGCGGGGATGTCCGTCACCAAACCCATAATTGTGAAAACATTGCCCAGGGTGACGGTCTGACTCTCGGAGACGTTCAGCGTTGGGTTGGTGTTGTCAACCGTGATGACAACGGTGCTCATGGCTTTGGCGCCGTCGTCGTCGGTGACGGTTAGCGTGACGGTGTAGATACCGTTGTCGACGGGGGTAAAGCCGAAGGCGGCGGCCGTGCCGTTGGGGATGACTTGGCCGTTGCTTGCCGTGGCGGTCCAGGCAAGGGTGTGTGTGTCTGCTGAGCCGGGGTCATTAAAGACCGCGTTGAGCGAGACGGGAGTAGCCTCGGCGACGTTGAAGTTTGCGATGGGTGTGATCTGGGGCGGGGTGTTCTTCGCTTCGATCACAAGGGTGGCGGTGTCTTGGCCACCATCGCCGTCGGTGACGGTGAGCGTGACGGTGTATAGGCCGTCGTCGTTGGGGGTGAATGTGAAGTCTCCGTCGTGGCCGTCAGGGATGATTTGCCCGTTGTCGGCGACGACCTGCCAGAGGAATGTGAGCGTATCGCCGGAGCCGGGGTCGGCGGTGCCGGAGGCGTTGAGTTCGACCGGTTCGCCTTCGTTGACGGTGAGGTCGGGCATGGCGGCGGCGAGCGGTGCGGGCGCTGGTTGTGGCGTTGGGGTAGCGCGGCCTCTGCGGGCGAGCTTGGGCACAACGGCGGGGACGCTTGTCGCGGCATCTGGTGGCGTTGTGGGTAGGCCGGCTGCGGAGCCGATGCCCGCAGTGGGTGCGACGTTGTTGACTGTTAGCGTGGCTTGGTCGGTGTCGGCATCGCCGTCGTCATCCGTGACGGTGAGTGTGACGGTGTACAGGCCGTCGTTGTCGGGGGTGAAGGCGAAGCCGGGGTCGGTGCTGGTAGTGACGAGCTGTGCGTTTTTGTGGACTTCCCACAAGTAAGCCAACGTGTCGGCGGCGCCGGGGTCGGTCGACAGCGGGAAGGTGACGGTGTCGCCTTCGTTAAGTGTGCGGTCGGGGCCGGCGTCGGCGGTTGGGTTGGCGTTGTCCACGGTGATGGTGGCGGTGTCGACGCCCACGCCGCCGTTGTTGTCGGTGACGGTGACGGTGACGGTGTAGACGCCGTTGTCGTTGGGCACGAAGGTGAAGTTCGGCAGTGTGTTGTCGGCGATTGTCTGTCCGTTGTCGGCGGTGACGTGCCAGAGGTATGTGAGCGTGTCGAGCGGGCCGGGGTCGGTCGAAAGCGGGAAGGAGACGGTGTCGCCTTCGGTGAAGGTGCGGTCTAGGCCCGCGTTGGCGATTGGGTCGGCGTTTTGGACGACGATGTTGGCGGTGTTGGTGTCGACGCCGCCGTCGTTGTCGGTGACGGTGAGTGTGACGGTGTACAGGCCGTCGTCGATGGGCGTGAAGGTGAAGCCGGGGTCGGTGCTGTTGGGGATGAGTTGCCCGTTGTTCGCGGCGACTCGCCAGAGGTATGTAATTGTGTCGAGCGGGCCGGGGTCGGTCGAGAGCGGGAAGGTGACCGGGGTGTTTTCGGTGACGGTGCGGTCGCCGCCGGCGTCTGCGACGGGGTCCGCGTTCTCGACGACGACGAGGACGGTGTCGGTGTAGAGGCGGTTGGCGTCGTCTAGGTCGGTGGCGGTGAGTGTGACGGTGTAGAGGCCTTCATCGTTGGGGGTGAAGCCGAAGGCGCTGCCCGTGCCGCCAGACACAACTTGCCCGTTGCCGGCGACGACTTGCCACTGTAGGTCGAAGTTTGAGCCGTTGGTTGGGTCGGGGTCGTTGATGGTGGCGTTGAGCGTGACGGGCTGGTTCTCGTCGACGATCTGGTTCGGCCCGGCGTCGGCGACGGTGAGGTTGCCGAAGTCAACGGTTGTGGCGATCTGGCTGGGCGCGGTGAAGGTGACTTGCGCCATGGCCACGGCGGTGGCTGGGTCGAGCAGTTGTCCGTTGGGATTTGGCTGCTGGTTGGAGGGCGAAACCTCGACCACGTCGTACGTCACGGGATAGGCCGATGAGAGAAGGCTTGTAAAGGCGTAGTCGCCGTTGGCGTCTGTGAGGGTGGCGGGCTCGTCGTTGTCGTGGACGAGGTTGCCGTTGCTATCGAGGAAGACGAGCACGCCGTCGATGCCGGGCTCGTCGTTGTTGCGTAGGCCGTCTTTGTTCAGGTCGTCGAATTTGGAGCCGTAGATGGCGTTGACGGCGGTGGCGTCTGTGGCGAGTTGGCTGAACTCGACGTTGTCTAGGCCGATGTTGGCGCTGGCCCCCCCAAGGTTGGTGGCGTCGATGCGGATGGTGATGGTTGGTGAAGAGATTGTGTCACCGAAGTCGAAGTGGGTGTGGCGCGGACCTGCGGTGTTGCCCTCGACGACCACGCCGTTGGCAGCGAACAGTGTTTGACCATCGCCGTCGAGCACCTGGACGGAGTTGATGACGTAGTCGGTGGTGGGCCATCCGGCTAGGTCGAAGCCGTGCAGGACGGCCTCGAAGCCGGCGTCCGCGGCGAGAGTGACTTCGGTGGTGCCGGTGTTGGCGTAGATGACGTTTTGGAGGTCGCCGTAGCTGGTCTCCCAGCGTTGGATCTGGGACGCGGTTGGTCCGTAGCTGACGGTGACGTTTGGCGTGTGAGGGCCGTTGGCGCCGGCGCCGTAGATCAGGCCGTTTTGCTGAGTCGCCAAGACGCGGTCGCCATACTCTTGGGGGACGACCAAGCCGTTGGCACCGTTGGGCCCGAAGATGAGGACGGTGGCTGAGTCGCGTCCGCCGGCGGCGGTCACTTCGGCGCTGCCGGTGGTGAAGTCGAAGCTGAACTGGTCGGTCCGGCCGCGCCAGTCGTGCAGGAAGGTCGGGCCGTCGGAGGCGGTGACGGTGATGCGCGCGGTGCCGACAAAGTCGGGGGCGGCGGTAATGTGCAGGAAGTTGTCTTGCACTTCGACGGTGACCTGTGGGGTATCGGTGGTGGCGGCGTAGTAGACGGGGTCGCCGTCGGGGTCAAGTGCGTTGAGCTCGACGGTGCGGCGGGTGGCTTGGCGGGAGTCGACGCGCGTGGGTGCGTGGTCGGCGACGAAAGCGCCGCTGAATAGTGTGCCGTCATTCTGACTAGCGGAAGAGTCGGCGACGGTCGTGCCTGTGGCGCTATCGAGCTTCCAGTAGCCGGCGAGGTCTGTTTCGTTGCCGGTTAGGCGTGAGTTCATGTTTTGGCTGATTTGCTGAGCGGTGCGTGCGGTGTGCCAGACGCGGACGTCGGCGATGTTGCCGCCGAAGAACTGTGCGGAGGACTGGCGGCCGCCGATGCGGAAGTCGTTTTGGGCTGTGACCGCGTCGCCGATCAGTCCCGATGCCGCTTGGGTATGGACGAGGTTGCCGTTGGCGTATGTGTTTACGGCGGTGCTGTCGTAGGTGACGGCGACGTGTGTCCACTGATTCAGCGGGATTTCAAACCCGGTGTTGACAAATGTCCAGCCTGGGCTGTTGTTCGCCAAAGCCCAGCGGAGCGTGCCGTCTGGGTATCGGGCGATCTCGTATTCGCCCTCTTTGTTCATGATGATGCCGCCGAAGGTGGTGTTTGAGCCGTTGTTGGCGGGGCGTACCCAGGCTTCTAGGGTTAGCTGGTTGGAGGCGACCAAATCGGCGGCCGGGCCGACGACGACTTGATCGTTGAAGCCGTCGAATGTGGTGGTCTGGCCGGTCAGGCCGGGCGGGTTGGTGCCCAGTGTGCCGTCGTTCCCGTTAGGTGACAGGTCTTGTACGGTGGTGCCTTGTCCGTCGCCGAGGCGGTAGATCGCGGATAGGCCTGCTTCGCTGCCGCTTAGCAGGCGGTCCATGTTCTGTTGGATTTCGGTTTGTGTGCGCGCGGTGTTCCAGACGCGGACTTCTTCGATCTCGCCTTGGAAGGGTGAGAAGGCTGTCTGGACCTCGAACGATTGGCCTATCAATAGCGGGCTGTCGTGCGAGATGGTGGGTGTGGTGCGTACGGAGCCGGTGGCGACGAGTTGGCCGTCGAGGTACATGTGCATTTGGCCTGCGTCGCGGTCGATCACGGCGGCGAAGTTGTACCACTGCCCGGCTTGGATTACGCCGTTGGGTGTGTTGAGTATCTGCTGTGCGCCGTCGGAAGAGGCGAGGTGGATATAGCCCGCCGCGTTGATGAACGCGGCGTAGGTGCGTGTGGCGGTGACGCCGATGCCGTCGCTCTTCTGGATCAGGGGCATCCAGGTGTTGGCGAACTGGTCGACCTTGAAGCGGGCTTCGAGGGTGATGGTGTTGCGGATGTCGAGGCTGGGGCTACTTGGGATTTCGACGAAGTCGTCGCCGTCGAACACGAGGGCGGTGTTGGCGCCGCTTTGTGGGTCGATGGGCACGATGGCGGGCGGCTCGTTGGGTGTGAACGACACGGCGCCCTGCTCTTGGGCGGCGGGTGCGAAGACTTGATCAAGATCAACGGCGGTGGCGCCGTTGGTTAGGTAGAGCACTTGGCCGTTTTCGAGTTGCTGTGTGGTGGCGACGGTGTCGATGCCGCCCTGTGTGGTGGCGGCGTTGAAGAATGTGGTGTTGCTTGGGATGAGGGTGGCGTAGACGCCGAAGCCGCCGAGGGTGGTGAGCGTTGCGGGGCCGGTGCCGCCGAAGCGGGTGTCGTTCTGGAAGCCGCCTTGCATTAGCGGCGAGAGGTAGCCGTCGGCGCCGGTGCCCAGTTGCGGGTTGCTGATCGCTTGGTTGGTTAGGTTGACGAGCAGCAGCACGTCGTGCCCGGCGAAGTCGCTGTCGAAGCCGGCTGGGCCTAGGTCGAGGCGGATGAGCACGGCGCTTGCGCCGGCTGGTGCGCGGTTGAATAGTTCGGTGGAGAGCAGCGTGCTCGCGTCGAGCCCGGTTAGGCCGAACACCTCGGCGCCGCCGATGAGGTTGGGGATGTAGGGCGTAGCGGTATTGCTTGCGGTGAACGGATTCGCGGCGCGTGTGCCGACGAAGGATTCTTGCTGGGCGTTGACGTTTAGGCCGGTGAGGAAGGCGTTGGTGTTGCTGCCGAATAGGAAGCGACCGAGGCCACCGTCTGCTGCGCCGGTGCCGCCTGTTCCGCCGGAGGTGTCGATGTTCAGGCCGTCAACGTCGACGACGGAGCCGAAGACTTTGACGGTGCCGCCCGCGCCGCCTGCGCCTGAGCCGCCGGTGCCGCCGACGCGTCCTGAGCCGCCGGTGCCGCCGGTCGCGCCGGAGCCACCCGTGCCGCCGTTGCCGCTGGGGTTGACGCCGCCGGAACCGCCGGAGCCGCCGCTGCCGCCGGTGCTGCTAGCGGGTGACGGCGAGCCGTCGGTGCCGTCGCCGCCTAGTGAGAAGAACGTTGCTTCTTGGATATTGAGTGTGCCTAGTGCGATGATCTCGAAGGCTCCGCCGCCGAAGCCGCCGTCGCCGCCGATGCCGCCGTCGCGCCCGGTGCCGCCACCGCCCCCTGCGCCACCGGCGCCACCGTTGCCGCCGCGTCCGCCGCCGGAGAAGACCTGGCCACCACCGCCGCCGCCGCCGCCACCGCCGGAACCGCTTGAACCACCGCCGCCACCACCGCCGCCGCCGGCGCCGGAACCGCCGGCGCCCGCGCCGCCGCCTGAGATGGCTGGGCCTGTGACGGTGTTTTGTCCGGCTTGGCCGTTGCCGCCAGATGAGCCGAGGTTGCCGATGGCGCCGCCGCGGCTAGAGCCACCTCCGCCGGTGCCGCCAGCGCCGGCGAATCCACCGCCGTTACCGCCACCGCCGCCGGGTTGGCCGACGCCGCCGGAACCGCCAGTGCCGCCGGAACCGGCGGCGGTGTTGAGGCCGCCGCCGTTGGTGTTGTTGACGCCGCCAGTGCCGGGTTGGCCGACGCCGCCCGTGTCGCCGGCGTTGCCGGTTGCGCCGGATTGTCCTGATCGACCCGAACCGCCTTTAGAGCCGGCGCCGAAGTTGCTGCCGCCCGCGCCACCGCCGCCGCCATCGCTTGTTGTGCCGGCAGTTGAGCCGCCGGAACCGCCGGTGCCGCCATCACCGCCGTCACCGCCTTGGCCCTGCACGCCGCCGCCGGCGCCGGGCTGGGTGTTTGTCGCGGAGACGTCGAAGACCGCGCCGGGGCTGATGGTGGCGTTGTTGCCGACGATGATGGAGACGGCGTTGGGGCCTACGACGGAGAACACGTCGCCTGCGATGTGCAGGTCGCCTGCAACGTAGAACGTGGCGATACCGTCTTGGACCTGTGCGGTGAAAGACGCGCCGTAGAAGGTGTTGGGGTCGGCGTCGTCGCCGTCGATGGTCAAGGCCACGGTATCGATCGTGACGTTGTTGGCAGGTAGTGCGACGGTCCCCGTGTCAGCCTCGGGCAGGTATAGCTCATGGGCGCGGTTGTCGAGGGGGTTGTTGTCCAGCGTCAGCACCTGGAGGTTTGGCAGGACGGGGTCTGTCTTGCGGAGACGGACCGCGTCGGTAGTGACGACACCATCGGTAGCCGCGGACAGCGCGATCTGCAGGCTCTCGGTGGTGGGAGTGACGTTGACGGTTCCGATGGACTGCCACTGGCTGCCGCCCTGTTCAGCGCCGTCGGGCGCGAGGACCTGGTTGACGGTGGTGTTGAGGGCGGGGTCCGCGAGGTAGAGCACTTGCCCGTTGTTGAGTTCGGGTGTGTTGACGATGACGTTGCTGCCGTCGACGGTTGCGGCGATGGCGAAGAACTGTGTGCCTTCGGGGATGAGTGTGGCGTAGACGTCGAATCCGTCGAGCCCGCGTAGGGTGGTGAGGCCTGCGTTGCCGAATTGCGGGTCGGCGATTAGGCCGCCGGTGAGCAGTTCGGTGATGTGGCCTTCGAGGCCGGCGCCGAGGCGCGGGTTGTCGAGCGCTTCGCTGGTGAGGTTGACGAATAGGAGCAGGTCGTGGCCGATGAAGTCTGCGTCGAAGCCTGTGGGGCCTGTGTCGACGCGGATTAGGGCGGCGAGGGTGTTGTCTGGGCCGCTGTCGAAGACCTCTTGGTTGAGTAGGTTGCGTGCGTCGAGCCCCGTTAAGCCGAACGCTTCGGCGCCGCCTTCTAGGCCGGGGATGAGGGGTGTGGTGACTGAATCGAAAACGAACGGGTTGTCGGCGCGTGGGCCGTTGAAGCTGTTCAGCGCGGCGGTGAGTGCCCAGTCTTGATCGATGTTGACGGCGTTGTTGCTGCCGAGGATGAAGCGGCCGTCGCCGCCGTTGATGCCGCCGGTGCCCGCTGTTCCGCCTGCGGTGTTGATGATTAGGTCGTCTGCGTTGACGACTGAGCCGAAGATCTTGACGGTGCCGCCCGCGCCGCCCGAGCCCGGAGCGCCCGTGCCGCCCGTGCCGCCCGAACCGCCGGTGCCGCCGTCTGCGCCTCGGCCGCCGTTGCCGCCGGTTTGGCCGCCTGGGTTGACGCCGTTTGCACCGCCGGTGCCGCCGGTGCCGCTGGTGGGCGAATTGGGTGACGCTGTGCCGTCGGTGCCGTCGCCGCCTTGGGCATGGAAGGCCGAGTCAGTGATATTGATTGACCCGCGAGCGACGATTTCGATGGCGCCTGCGCCAGCTCCGCCTAGCCCGCCGTCGCCGCCATCGGCACCGTTGCCACCGGTGCCGCCCGAGCCGCCGTTGCCGCCGCGACCGCCTGCGCTGCTGCCGTTGCCCCATCCTTCTTCACCACCGCCGCCGCCGCCCGAGCCGCCCGAGCCGCCGCCGCCACCACCACCACCGCCGCCGCCGGCACCACCACCGCCGCCGCCACCGCCGGTGATCGTTAGACCGGATGCGTCGTTGAGTCCTGCTTGACCAAGGCCGCCTGCGCCGCCGGAGCCGCCTGGGTCACCGTGGTCTCTGGCACCGCCGCCGCCGTTGCCGCCGTTGCCGAAGAACGACCCGCCGCCGCCGCCGCCGCCGCCGGTTTGGCCGAAGCCGCGTGTGCCGCCGCCGCCTGCGGTGCCCGTTGTTCCGCCGGCGCCTGCGCCAGTGGTGTTGCCCACGCCGCCTTGGCCTGGGGTGCCTGCGGTGCCTGCGGTGCCTGATGTGCCGTTGGTGCCTGAGCCGCTGGACCCGCCTCTGCTGCCGGCGTCGGCCGCTGTGAAGAGACCGCCGCCTGAGCCGCCCGCGCCGCCGCCACCACCGGAGCCGCCGCCTTGGCCGGTGCCTGCTGAGCCGCCGGTGCCGCCGGTGCCTGGTGTGCCGCCGCCTGGGCCTGCTTGTGTGCCGGAGGCTGACACGTCGAAGACGGCGCCGGGGTCGATGGTGACGTTGTTGCCGACGGTGATGGACAGTGCGTTGGAGCCGGTCACGGTAATGGTGTCTGCAGGGATGTGCAGGTCGCCTTCGACGAAGAGGGTCCAGATGCCGTTTAGCAGTTGTGCGTCGAACGCGGCGCCGTAGAACGCGTTGGGGTCTGCGTCATCGCCTTCGATGGTGAACGCGTCGGTGTCGATGGTGACGGTTCCGCCGCCTTGTAGCACGGGCGGGAGGGTAGGCGGCGTGAGCGTTTGGAAGAGGTCTAGGCCGTCGACGGTTTGGGAGAGGTCCTCGACGGTGAAGGTGTACGTGACGGCGGTTGAGCGGTTATCGTTTTCAGGCCATGTGACGAGCACTTCGTACGTGCCGGCGGGCAGGTCTTCGAAGGTCCACTGCGAGGCGGCGTTGTCTGGGCCGTCGACGAGGCGGAAGCGGTAGTCGCCTTCGAATGCGCCGTCGACTGGGTTGAGGTTGCCTTGGAAGCCTTGGCCGAACTCTGCGTAGCCTTCGTCTCCGTCGTCGATGACGCGCTGGCCTACGAGGGCTTCGATGTTGGTGATGTTGTTGTGGCCGAGGTTGAGGATTTCGAGGTTGTCTAGGCCTGCTAGGGGCTGGACATTTTCGATGGCGTTGTGGGCCAGGCTCAACACGCGGAGGCTCTCGAAGCCGGCGAGGCTGGTCACGTCGACGAGCGTGGGGTCGGCGTTGAGCGATGTGGTGCTTAGTATCTGCAGCGGTGCGTCGGGCGTGGCGTAGCTGAGTTGGATGCCGCCGTTGAAGATGTCGGTGTAGTACTCGACGCGCAGGTCGTGGAGGCCTTGGGTGAGCACAAGTGTGTTGGTGTCGATGGTGAAGCCGTGCGGCCCTGGGCTGTCGATGACGAGTTGGTCGTCGATGTAGAGTTGGGCGCCTTGTGAGCTTCGCAGTGAGAAGGTGACGTCGGTGTCGTCGGTGGCGCGGACTTGGCCGGTCCAGCGTGAGGCGAAGTTGAACAAGCCGCTACCGCCGACTTCCTGGGCGATCGAGGCGAAGTCGATGCCGTCGTGCGTGCGGTTCTCTATAAAGCTTTCGCCGTTGCCGTTGACAAAGCGGTTGCCGGTATTGCGGAAGTTATCAAACAGGGCGTCTAGGCCTGGCTCGGTGACGCTCAGCGATGATTGGCCGGTGTGGTCGATGCTTAGCAGTTCGAGTTGCGTGAGTGTTATGAGAGCGGACGGGTCGGCGATGGGCATGCCGTCGAGGCTCAGGCCGCGGAGGTTTAGCAGTTCGCCAAGGAGTGACAGGTCGCTGAAGGTGTCGCCGCTTGAGGGGTCGAACACTTCTACGTCTGTGAGTTGGTTGTAATCGACGCCGAGGTATTCGAGGCGGCCCATGCCGACGACGGTGCCGGTGTTGTCGCGGCGTGGTACGAGGGTGAAGATGTCGTCGATGTTGTTGCGGCCTAGGGTCAGCGTGGTGAGGTTGACGGCTTGCTCTAGGCCGCCCAGGAGTAGGCCTTGCACTTCCGCGCCGCTCAGGTCGGTGATGGACCAGCCGGAGGTGTCGAGGCGGGTGAGGCGGGCCAGGTCGGAGGCGAAGATCGGCTCGTGGGCGAGCGGTGTATCGAGGTAGGAGAGCGTGACGGGCATGCCCAGCGCGTGTGCGACGACGGCTTCGAGAGTGTCGTCGGCGAAGTCAACGCGGCGGTCGGGCTCGAACGGTGGGCGGTTGCTGAATTCGGCCAGGGGCACGTTGTTGTTTACGAGTTCGGTGTCTTGTACGTCGCGTAGCTCGATGGCTTCGCCGATGAACAGGTCGTCGCCGCTGTCGCCGAACAGGCGGTCCAGTTCGTTGTTGCCGATAACGACGTCTTCGCCTTCGCCGCCTGAGACACGGTCGCGGTCGGGCGAGCCGTCGGACTCGTGGGTGCTGCCTGCGATGGGCGCGCGGATGGCGACTTCGAACGAGAGGTCTTCGGTTTGCTTGGACGGGTCGGGGTTGTAGACCCGCAGGTAGTACGTGCCCGCTTGTGTGGCGTTGATCGGGATGGAGGATTGGCCGATGGCGATGGGCAGGCCGCTTTCGTGGTACAGATCGCCCACGACGCCGTCGGTGATCTTGCGGCTGACTTTGAGCTGCGGGCCTTCGCCGGGGAGGGTGGTGCGTTCAAATTCGGTGAGCGGCGCGACGGCGGCGAAGGGCGCTTCGAGGCGTGCGGTGATGCGTGTTTGGCCGGCTTGCAGTGCTTGGCGCACGGCTTGGGTGATGTCGATGGATAACAGTTCGTCGCCTGGGTTGACCTCGCCGGTGGCTCTGAAGGCGGCGGCGGCGGCGCGGTCTGTGGCGGTGACAAGGCCGTCGCCCTCGTCTTGGGCGATGGTTAGGCCGAACTGGAGGGACTGCGTAGCGGCGTTGGTCATAGGCATCGTGAGCACGATGCGATCGAGCACATCGAATTGATCGCGGAAGGGCAGTAGCGTGGTCAGATCAAACTCGAAGACGCCGATGTTTTCGGCGGCGTTGCCGCCGACTTGGATGGGGCCGCTGCGGTCGATGGTGACGCCGACGCCGTTGGGCGAGAGCGTGGCTTGGTCGGTGGCGGGGACGTCGAAGAAGATGTCATCACCGGGGCGGGTGAGTTGTATGACGTTACCGCCGCGCCCGTCGCCGAGGGTGGTGAAGCGGTACCAGCGTTCGGGGTTGAGCTCGTCGGCGGTGGGCGTGGGGAGTGTGAAGTTGGTGGTGTCGGGGGTGCCGTCGCCGTTGGTGTCGATTTCGCGGAAGATTTCGGGGCCGGCGCCGCGGTCGACGAGGAAATCACCGCTGCCGGTGAAGGTGCGGTTGGCGAGGTCAAAGATGTCACTTTCGTCGGGTGCGTCGAGCGCGGGTGGTGCGCCGTAGATGGCGTAGACCTTACCGGCGTCGCCGCGTAGGCCTGTGGCTCGGGCGTCGGCGTTTGCGGCGCCGACGAGCAGGTCGCTGATGTTGTCGTTGTTCAGGTCGATGTCCGGCGTGGTGGGCAGTGCGCCGAAGTTGTCGGCGTCGCTCTCGCCGCGGATGGTGACATCGGCGTCGGACAGGTTGACCTGGCCGGAGAGCTCACCCGCGGACCAGAAGACGGATACCTCGCCGCGGTCTTCACGGTCGATGATGCCGTCGCCGGTGCGGCGGAGGACGGAGCCGGCAAGCCCGATGACCAGGTCGCGAACGCCGTCGGCGTTGAAGTCGCCGGCTGTGGCGACGGGGTTGCCCTCGTACGACACGCCGAACGGGACGCCCACCGCTAGCTCGCGGGTGAAGACGATGTCGGCCGTGTCTCCGGGCTTGACGGCCTGCGTGGCGGGGTTATCTAGCGAGAAATCGGGTGAACCGTTGATGACGAAGAGGTTGCCGATCTGGACTTCGCCGTCTTCTTGGGCGCGGCTGAAAACGATCTCGTCGTACCCGTCGCGGTTGAGGTCGCCGACGGTTGAGAGCGCCCCCCCGAGTGAGAAGTCCTGCCAGACGGCTTGGCTTCGTTGGTTGAGGGTGTCGGTCTGTCCGGGGTTGGCTGCTGCGTCACGGCCCAGCAGCAGGTACACGCGGCCGATCGGGGGCAGGAAGGCGAAGTTGTTGGCAAAGTTGATGAACTGGCGGTTGGCGATGAGCAGGTCGTCGAGGCCGTCGCCGTTAACGTCGCCGGCGATGGTAGCGGTGTAATCGATGCCTCGGCTATAGTTACCCTGGGGGACATTAATGCCCAAAGCCGCGACGGCGGCGGCCATTTCGCTAATGCCTGGATCGTCGTGGAGCAGCTGCTCTAAGAACTCGTTCTGGTTGAGATCGCCATCGGGCTCGTTCTTTAGTCGTTGGCCTGAGAACACGTAACCTATCGCACCGTTGCCAGCCGGCTGGCTGGTGGTCATGACGATGTCGTCGAAGCCGTCGCCGTCCCAATTGGCGGCTTGGAGCGTGGCTTCTTGGGCGGTGAAGTTGCCGTTGTCGATGGTGATGGTGCGTACGAGGTCGCGGACGAGCAAGCCTGGGAGCGCGGCGTTGTCGAGGACGCGCGGCAGGTCCGGGTGACCCAAAACGACGGTGATGTGGTTAAACGTTCCGCTGGTTCGGGCGAACATGAGGTCGGAGAAGCCGTCGTTGTTGATGTCGCCGTGGCGAGCGGCGGGGGTGCCCAGGTCGGTGAGGTTGATGATGATCTCCGCGGCCAGTGACACGTCTTCGATGCTGTTTAGCTCGACCGGTCCCAGCATGACATAGGCGGTATTTTCGCCGATGAGCATGAGGTCGTCGCGGCCGTCGCGGTTGAGGTCGCCGATGTTCTGAGCGGAGCTGAGCATCTCACGGAGCACGGCGCCTTCGAGCGCGAACGCGTCTCTGGCTTGTGGGTCTTGGTCGAGCAGGCTTGCGCCGTTGACCCCTTGGGCGGTTGGCATGGGTGACGGCGTGGCTAGGTCGAAAGTAAATCGCTCGACGGGGAGTAAGGCGTCGTCAGCGGCGGCGGGTGCTTGCGAGGCATCGGTGAACGGCTTGGCGAGGTACACGTGCGACCGACTGCCAAGAGGCTCGGCGATGACCAGGGCTGGGGTTGCGGGGTCGGTGGTCCCGCCCACGCCTGCGAAGGAAAGCGGGTTAACAGGCGGTATTGAGGCTGTGTTTGTGTTTGAATAGATAGCGCGGTCGGTCTCGAAGATTAGTTCCGGGACGGTCAGCAGCGGGTCGGCGGGGTCGCCGCCTAGGAAGACCTGCACCACTTGGTGCTGCACACTGTTCACGCCCGCATCCGTTTCGACCGCGGGGCCGACTTCGAACACGGCGGCGGCCAGGTCATCGAACCCGTCGGCGTTGATATCGCCGATGCCCTTCATGGCCAGTGCGTCGAACTGCGTAGCGCCTTGGTTTGCCAACAGGTCGTCGAGTGATTGGCTGCCGGCTTGGAGTTGGTCGGTGTAGACGACGTAGCTGACGCGGTTGAGGGCAAAAAGCTGGGGCGCTTCACCGGTGATGATCAGGTCGGGTGTTCCGCCGTTGACGGCGCCGGCCGCGTGCACTGCCATGCCGTGGAAGTCGACCAGCGCGGCTGGCTTGGTGATGATGGTTGCGGCGGCTGTGTTGATGTTGGGGTCGAAGCCCTGCTCTGTGCCGTGGACGATGTAGACCAGGCCGGCGGTGTCATTAAGGATGGCGAAGTCGTCGAGGGTGTCGTTGTTGACGTCGCCCAGGCCCGTGACGCTGGGCGCTGGTGCGGCGCTTGCGCCGGGGATGGCGAAGGTGGCGTCGGCTTGGGGTGTGGGCAGGGCGTCGATGGTGACGGAGTCGATGAGCCAACCCTCGAAGTCGTTGGCGTTCTGATCGACGGCGTCAAACTCGAAGCGGAGGTAAACATCGGGTAGACCAACGAAGTCGTTAAGGTTGATCTCGACGTGGTTCCAGCCGGCGGCGGAGTCGGCCAGAGCCACGGAACTGTCGCCGAGCGTGCCGTTCTGGTTGTCGGCGATGGTCACGGAACCAAACGGGGTATCGACGATGACTTGGGCAATGTCTTTGCCGAACTGATCCTCAGTTTCGAGGAAGTAGTCAAAGGACAGAACCGCTTGGGAGAAGTCACTTAGGTCGATGGCGTTGGCGGTTTTGATGCTGCCATGAGGCTGGGTGTCGCTGCCGACGTCGAACGTGCCGTTGTTGCCGAAGTAGAGGCTGTGTTTCGAGTCGTGGTCGGGGTCCAGACCGCGCCGTTCAGTCAGGTTCCAAAGGTTACCAGTGGTTAGCGGGTCGACCGTGAGTAAGAAGTTGTCGGCCGATCGACGCGGCGCCGGCTTACCTAGACCGCCGAGCGTGCCGGTGAATCCGTTGCCGGTGGCGTCGGTCACAAGGCCGCCGGTGATCGCGTTGAACTGGTAGAGGGCCAGCAGCCCGGCTTCGTCACCCTGGAGGGTTACACCCACGGAGTCGGCGATGTCTTGAGCGGAGCGCACGTGGTCCCAGAAGCGGAGCTCGTCGAGCCGGCCGCGCAGGGCCTGGCTGCTTTGGAAGCCGCCGCCGACGGTGTCCTGATCTTGGCCAAGCAACAAGCCGTTGGGGGGGATAGACAGCCCCGACATGGACTGTGATTGCGTCTGCATGAGCACGCCGTCCATGTAGAGGCTGACGGTGTTGGCGGTGTCGTTTCGGACGACGGCGAAGTGGTGCCACTGGTCGTCGGCGATATCGGGCAGGCCCGCGAAGGTTAATCCCTGGTTGCGGTTGGAGATCGATATCGTGTGGTTATCTGTAATGAAAATCAGAAATTCGTTGTTGAGGGAGTTAGACGCGGCACCGGAAAGTACAGACTGGTTAGTGACATCGGTCGTGCGTAGCGAGAACTCGACGGTGAGGTTCGTGCGGTTGTGCAGCAGTGTGTTGGGGAGGGTGACGATGCTGTCGTCGAAGTCCAGGGAGGCTTCGTCGCTGAGCAGGAATCCGTCGACGACGCGTTGGGGCGCGGGCTTGAAGGCGTCGCCCAGTGCGGCGTCGAAGCCGTTGCCGGTGGCGTCGGCGGTGGTGTTGCCGTCCGCTTCGTTGAAGCGGTAGAGGGCGCGGAGGCCCGCTTCGGTGCCGTCGAGTGCTTGGTTGAAGTTGTCGGCGATGTCTTGGGCAGTGCGGACGCCTTCCCAGAAGCGGAGTCCGTCCACACGGCCGATGAGTGGGTTGAAGTCGTGGTAGCCCTGGCCTAGGCCGACGTGGTCTTGGCCGATCGCCAGGCCTTGCTGGGATTCCGAGCCGATGATCAGGGGTGCGAGCCCGGCGACGGCTCTGGTCTCGATGAGGGCGCCGTCGAGGTAGAGGCTGATTTGGCTGTTGGTGGCGTCACGGGCGATGGCGATGTGGTGCCACTGGTCGTCGCCGATGTTGGGGATTGTGAAGTCTTCAGTAATGGAACTGTGGTTGAGGACCCGCAGGGTGGTGCCGTTGTCGCGCAGCTCGACGAGCAGCTCGTTGACGGCGGTGGCGTTTACGCCGGACAGCAGCGTCTGGGTGGGAGCGCCTGGGGTGCGGAGCCAGAGTTCTATGGTGAGGTCGTTGAGCCCGATCTCTTGGTCGAGGACGAGGGTGCCGGAGCCGTCGTCGACGAAGGTACGTTCGGTCAGCAGCGAGTTTGGAAGTGTGACGACGCTGTCGTCGAACAGCAGGTCGCCGTCGGCGGTGGGGTTGATCTGTAGGATCGGCTGGCCTTGTGAGTCTAGCTCGACATCTGGGCCGTAGTCGAAGTCGGCGTTGAGTAGCTGCGTGGTGGGCCAGTCGGCGCGGCCCAGGTATAGCTGGACGTTGGGCCCGGCGCCGCCGGTGGAGACGAGCACGTCGTCAAGCGGCAGTCCTGTTTCGGGGTTGACGTCGCCGTTGATGTTGCCGACGGCGTCCGCCGTTAACGCCGCGCCGCCGAAGGGGGAGGCACTGAACACAACGTCCGCGTCTTCGACCACATCAATCACACCGCTCAAGTCATTGCTGCCGAAGATGACGTACACGCCTTGACGTGGCCCGCCGGGCAGCAAGCCTCCTAACGGGAGTGAGACGGAGACGATGATGTCGTCCAGGCCGTCACCGTTGATGTCGCCGGGTGTGCCGATGCGCGACTGGGAGCCGTTGAAGGATTGCTGCAGCAGCGGCGCGGGCAGTTGCAGAGTCAAGGCGTTGTCGCCCAGTAAGGTTTCGGCGTCGGGCGAAGCCGTGCCGAGATAGACCTTCGCCAGAGTCGGCGGTGTCGGTGCCCCAGGCGTGAACAGGTCGCCAAGCGAGTCGCGGACCACGGCGACGAAGTCGTTCAGGCCGTCGCCGTCGATGTCGCCAAGCGGGATGGCGGCGGCTTGGTCAATGACGTTGGGCGATGCGATGTCGAAGTCGGCGTCGCCGCCGGCCACGTCGATGATCTGACCGAGCGTGGGGTCGAACTCGATGTTGTACTGCAGCACGGCGAATGGGTCGCCGCCGGTATGGCCTTGCAGGCGATTCTCGACGCGCAGCAGGTAGAACTCGGGCACGCCGCTGAAGTCTTCGATAGGGGCGAGTTCGCCCGGCTCAACGGGGTCTGACGGGTCGGTGTCGCCTGCGGCGAAGAGGGAAAATGCGAGTTGTTCTCCCGATGGTGTTAGCTGCTCACCGGCGAGTATCAGCTCGGGCACTTGGATTAAGCTGCTAAACAGGGCGGCTGCGGAAGCGCCCCCGAACTGCTTGATCGCGTCGGGCGTGGGGATGATGTACCAGTCGAGTGTGTCGCCGGTGTGGAACGTCAGGCCGGTGACGGCTCCGCCGGGTTCGATGGCGGAGGTGGGGAGTGTGGCGGCGAAGTCGAACTCGTCGTTTGCTTGTGTGACGCCGCCTTGGGTGACGAACTCTAGGGTATCGGGCCCGACGCCGTTGTTGCCGAAGACTAGGTCGTCTCCGCCGTCGCCGTTGATGGTGTCGTTGCCGCTGTAGCCCATGATGACGTCTGGGCCGGGGCCGCCGCTAATAATGTCGTCCAGCGCGCCGCCGAAGAGTCGGTCGGCGCCTTCGCCGCCGTGGATTTCGAGGGCGGAGATTAGGCCTCGCTGCTCGAAATCGCCTAGGTCGATGCCCCACTCGCTGTCGGTGTTGGGGAATTTGTACTCGGGGTCGGCGTGTACCTCGTCGTTGCCGGCGCGCGTGTCGATGACGGTGCGTTCGACGTCGATGGCCTGGTAGAACTGGTAGGCCTGCTCGAACAGGGGCTCGGTGGAGGGGTCGCCGTCGTCGACGGTGACGAACCGCTGGTTGGCGACGTCCCAGACAAGGCTGGTAAATTCGTAGCGGTGGAGGATGGTGTTGTAACGGATAGCCACGAAGTCGGGCACGGGTTGACCCTGGCGGTCGGTGTCTCCGCCTAGGAACAGGACGCGGTCGTCGCCTTCGCCGCCGTCGAACCGGTCGTTGAACGTTGGGATGAAGGTTTGGTCGGAGTTGAGCAGTTGGGGCAGTCGGTCGGGGACGAGTTGGAAGGTGTCGTCGCCTTCGTTGCCGAACAGCAAGTCGCTGGCTTGGCGGTCGAGTCCGCCGGACAGCACGTCGTTGCCCGAGCCGCCGAAGACCCAGTCCTCTCCGGGGCCGCCCGATAGCACGTCGTTGCCGGCGCCGCCGAGGATGACGTCGCGGCGGACAAAGTCTTGCCTTGCGGCGAGGCTGACTTCGCTGGGCGTGGCGTTGTCGAGTTCGAAAGCCAGGTCGTAGATGGTGGGCACGCTGTTGGGCGAGGTGACTTGCAGCAGGTACTCGGTGTTCGCGTCCAACCCGCCTAGGTCTATCTGCCCGACTTGTTTGCCGGCGAGGTTTAGCTGCGCGACGCCGGCTTGGCCGATATCGGGAAGCAGCGTGTAAGACGCGGCGGTGTCGTTGGTGGAGGCGACTTCGATGAAGTAGTCACCGGCTTCGAGGCCGTCGAGGTCTAGCGTGGCCAGCGGGTCTTGTGCGGTG
Organism: Phycisphaeraceae bacterium; assembly: GCA_029260715.1. Lineage (GTDB taxonomy): Bacteria > Planctomycetota > Phycisphaerae > Phycisphaerales > Phycisphaeraceae > OFTM12. The sequence goes on from JAJDCS010000010.1 coordinate 45,354, forward strand.
GTGGCTGCGCGTAGGGGTTGGCCGTCGCTATTGAAAAGTGTGAAAGTCAGTTCAACCGAGTCCTCGCCCACCAACAGGCTGATGGCGTCGTTGGCCGTGCCGGGGTTGTTGAGCGTGAACTTGAACCAATCCACGTCCGTTGGCTGACCGGGCGAGGACGGGTGGATGGTCAGGCCGGTGACGCGGCCGAGGCCTTCGATGCTGTCGAGGGTGTACGCGGTTTCGCGTGTGTCGTTGGATTGATCAAGCAGGTCGGCGGCGTCGCGGCCGATGGCGATGGTTTGGAGGTCCATCGCGCCGTTTGCCGTGATGAGTCGCAGTCCCAAGCCGTCCAGGGCGCTTGCGCTGGTGAGGATTAGCTTCGCGTCGACACCGGGGGTTTGGTCGAGCTTGAAGCGGTAGAAGTCGGTGTCGTCGGGGTTGTCGATGGTAAGGCCGGTGAACGCGATGGAGCCGGTGAGGTTGTCACTGCCAACGGCCGAGAGTTGTTCGGGCAAGCCCAGTTGCAGGACGGCTGGGTCGTCATCGGCGGCGGCGAGTTCGAGCGAGGCATCGGGGCCTGTGCTTGCGGTGCTAAGCAGTATGCGTCCGGCGCGGTGGCCTGCGTTGACGGCGTCCGCCAAGCGTGCGTCGGCCAGGGCGGTGTTGATGTCGGCGACGAGGTCATCGATGCTGGTGTTGTTGCTGGTGGTGTTGGCGGCGACGACGACTTGGACGGGCGCGGCGCCGTCGACGCTTAGTTCAAAGGTCGCGTCCTTGGTGAGCCGACCGTTGGCGGGCGCGGCGGCGATGGCCTCCAGCCGCGCGGTGTTGGTCAGCAGGAACGCGTTGCCAGCCGTGTCGTTGCGCGTGCCGAATTCGGATTGATCGACGAGGATGGCGTTGCCGGCCAAGATCTCCACATGATCGTCACCTGCGCCGGCGTCGACCCAGACGGTCTTCTGCACGGTGGGGCCTACGGTGATCCGGTCGTTGCCACCCAGTGCATCAATAATGATGGCGTCGAAGTCGCCCTCGGGCGGTAGCAGACCCCCGACAAGCTGGCGCTCAAGCGATTGCAAGTCGGCGATGGCGTCGTTGCGGTCGCGCAGGTCATCGGTACGCAGCGCGTCGAGGTCCAGCAGGACGTCGGTGGGGTCCCAGACGAAATTGCCGCTGTCGTCGGTGGCGAAGAAGTCGAGGCGGACCTGTGCGGCGAAGCTGAAGTTGCCGTTGTTGTTCGTGAGTCGGGTGATCAGGTGGTGGTCCTGTAGCAGGCCCGGCTCGGTGACGAAGTCAAGGGTGATGACGTCGTCTGCATTGGTGGCGCCGACGTACCAGACACGGTTGGTTTGGCGGGCGTATTCCTTCCACGCGTCACCGGCGAGGCCGCCGTCTAGGCTGACGAGGGACGAGCCGTTAGCGCGGAAGAGTTCGTCGTCGCCGCCGTTGCCGTGCAGGAAGTCCAGGCCGGTGCCGCCGAACAGTTGGTCGTCGTTGCGGGAGCCGAGCATGCGGTTTAGGCCGGTGTCTTCGAGCGAGTACGCTTCGCGTGAAGTGTCCGAATCCAGCAGGCCGTCGCCGTCCGCGTCGCCGTTGTCGTCGAACAGGCCGCCTGTGACGGGGTCGACGAACACACCGAATTGGGCGATGCCGTTGCCGGGGCCTGTGGCGAATGGGTCGAACGGGGCGGGCGCGTCCGCGTTGGGGTCGAACGACCAGGCGTAGAGCGCGTTGGTGCCTTGTCCGCCGATCAGGTCGTCGTTGCCCTGGCCGGCAAAGAGTGTGTCGTGGTCGCCTGCGGCGCCGTTGCCGCCGTCGCCCCAGAGCCGGTCGTCGCCGGCGAAGCCGTAGAGTAGGTCGCTGCCGCGGCCGCCGTCGAGCCGGTCGCGTGCGTCGGTGCCGATGAGCGTGTCATTGCCGGTGCCGCCGTCGAGCACGCCGACGAAGTCGTTGCTGCGTGCGACGAGGTCGGAGACGTCCAGGGCGTTTTCGCCACGGACGAAGCCTATCGTGTCGTCGCCCAGCAAGCCGCTGACGCGGAATTGCTCGACGAGGGGCGTGCCGTCTTGGGCGCGCCACTCGGCCAAAATTTCGCGGCCGTTGTATTCGACCTTGAGTTTGTCGTCGGGGCCGTTGCTTAACAGGATGGTGTCGTTGGCGATGGTGCCTTCGACCAGGAGAATATCGGTGGCGTTGTCGTCGGCCACGTCGCCGGCAATGCGGTTGCCCAGGTGGCCGTCGATGGTGTCGCCCAGTTCGTCGAACAGTGGGTTGGAGTCGAGGACGATGATGTCGATGCCCGAGCCGCCGAAGAGCAGGTCGTTGCCGTTTTGTCCTTCGAGCCAGTCGGAGTCGCCGCCGCCCCAGATGGTGTCGCGTCCGCCGCCGCCGAGCAGTTGGTCTTCGCCGCTGTCGCCGATGAGCAGGTCGTCGGCGCCTTCGACGTGGGGCAGTGGGTTGTCGAGGTAACGCTTGCCGCGGACGTAGTCGCCGGCGATGAAGTCGTTTCCGGTTTCGCCCACGAGCAGTTCGCGGCGGATGTTGCCGAACAGGAAGTCGCCGCCGGAGCCGCCGAAGAGTTGGTCGCCGTCGAACTGGCTTTCGATGGCGACGTCTGTTGTGGGCGCGTAGGCGTAGAGGCTGTCTCGGCCGGCTCCGCCGAAGAGGCGTTGGCCAAGCAGGACGTGCTCGGTTTGTCCGTTGCCGAGGTCGACGTTGATGCCGGCGTCGCCGAAGAGGTTGTCGTCGCCGGCGTCGCCGTAGAGCTGGTCGATGCCGGCGTCGCCGTGTAGTGCGTCGCGTCCGGAGCCGCCGCGGATAACGTCGTCGCCCTGATCGCCGTGGATGTTCATGTCGTCGCCGGCGCCGGCGTCGATGTAGTCGTTTCCGGCTTGGCCGTAGATGGTGTCGGTGTCGTCGCCGCCGAAGAGGAAGTCTGTTTCGTTGCCGCCGAAGAGGGCGTCGCGGCCGTCGTTGAGCCGGCCCTCTGCGTTTTGGTTTTGCAGGACGACGGGGTTGATCATGGGCGGCGTGTAGCCGGTGTGGTACTGGTCTTCGGTTTGGGCGTAGTCGAGCGGCTCTTGAAAGTTGTCGGGGTTGGAAAGGTCGAAGTCGGAGGCGGTGGTGTCCTGGACCGCGAACCCGCCCCAGAGGACGTCGCTGCCGTTTTGGCCGTGGAGGCGGTCGTTGCCGAAGCCGCCCAGGACCCAGTCGTTGCCGTCGCCTGCGAAGACTTCGTCGTTGTCGTTTCCGGCGTCGATGTAGTCGTTGCCTGCTAAACCGTAGATCGTGTCATCGCCGGCGTCGCCGAAGATGGTGTCGGCAAAGTTGTCGGCGTAGATCAGGTCGTTGCCGGCGCCGCCGGAGATGGTGTGGAACGCTTCGATCTGGTCGCCGGTTTCATCTTCGGCAGCGAAGATGGTGTCGTTGCCGGCGTCGCCGTTGAGGTCGTCGCTGCCGCCTTGGCCTCGGATGGTGTCGTTGCCGGCGTTGCCGAAGATGGTGTCGTTGCCGACGCCGCCCTCGATGTTGTCGTTGCCGGCGCCGCCGAAGATGGTGTCGTTGCCGGCGCCGCCGACGATGTGGTCATCGCCCTCGTCGCCGTGGAGTGTGTCTGGGCCGTCCTCGCCTTCGAGGCTGTCTCTGCCGCTGCCGCCGAACATGGTGTCTGCCCCGGCGCCGCCAGCCAGGTCGTCGTCGCCGTCCTGGCCGTCTATAAGGTCGTTGCCGTTGTCACCGGAAAGGTTGTCGTCGCCGGTGCCGCCGAAGAGCTGGTCGTCACCGATACCGCCGAACAGGTCGTCGTCGCCGTCGTCGCCGCGGATGATGTCGTTGCCGGCGTCGCCGGAGAGGTTGTCGGCGCCGTTGCCGCCTTCGATGGTGTCGTTGCCGGCGCCGCCTCGGATGTTGTCGTTGCCTTCGCCGCCAAAGAGCATGTCATTGCCCGCGCCGCCGACGATGGTATCGTCGCCCTCGTCGCCGAAGATGACGGCGTTGCCCGAGCCTGCGTAGATGCGGTCGTTGCCGGTGCCGCCATGGATCTCGACGGGGATGGGGACGCTGGGGTCGACGAAGATGTAGTCGTTGCCGTCGCCGCCTTCGATGAGGAGGCTTTGGATGCCGGCGTGGCGTTCGATGACGCCGAAGCCCGAGACGATGATGTCGCCGGTGACTTGGTCGTAGCCGACGTTGATGAATTCGTCGATGTCGGTCTGATCCGGGCCGCGGTCGGCGGCGCGCGAGCCGATATTGACAAAAGCTCGCGAGCCTGAGCTAGACGCAAGCACAGGCGTCTGGACGGGCTTGATCGGGAACTCGAAATCAAAGATGTTGATGTCGAGGATGTTGATGTTGACCTTAATAAGCGTGATCGGGCCGATCCCCAAGCTGGCGTATGCGTCAACACGCGCGTCGACGCGGCCGCCTAGGTTGAAGGGGTTGACGTCGGAGATGGTGCGGTTGAGGTCGAACTCTGAGGGGCGTACGAACCCGTCGTCGTTGTTGTCGGCTAAGTTGAAGGTGAAGCCGCCCAGCACCGAGAGGGCGGCGCCTATTTTCCCTGCCGCGATGGTCAGATCGATACCCAGCCCCGCCTGGAAGCCGACGCCGAACGCGTAGCGAACGTGGTCTTCGTCTTTGGCGAAGTTGAGGATGTCGACGGGGCCGATTGAGATACCCGAGAACCCCTCGCCGAACCCGCCGCCGTTGTTGTTGTTGGGGTTGGTTATGCGCGGAACGAGGTTGGAGAAGTCGCTGGATAGGCCGTCGATGCCGTCGGTGTCGTCGATGTATAAGCCGTCGAAGATGGCGTCTGCGTCGCCGCTTTGGGCGAAAATATCCAGGCCGGTGGTATCGAACCCGAAGCCGAAGTCGGCGTCGATGGTGAAGCTGAAGGTGAGTGAGGGGAGGCTGCTCTTTCGCTTGGACTTCTTGAGCTTTTCTTTCTCGTCCTTGACCTTGGCTTTGGCTTCCTTGCGTTTGGCTCCGAGGGTCTTGCCCACGGGCGGGATGAGGTTGGCTATGAGGGATTGGATGGACAGGCCCTGGACGTGGAGGATCTGCATCTCCAGGTCGGGCATGGCGTATTCCCACAGCTCGTTGCGGGACATGTTGTTGCCGTCTGTATCCTTGAATGCGGTGCGGGTGTCGCCCAAGAGCAGTTGTAGGCTGTTGAGCGGGTTTTGCAGGATGTGGAAAACGATCGGGGCCACGGGCCCTTCTTCGCCAAATAAGCTCGCCACTTTGGGGATGATGCCGAATAGGTCGAAGGGCAGGTCCTCTCGGCCGGGGAGGCTCTGGGTCTGGAGGAAGAGGAAGGCGGCTTTCTTGGCGGCTGTGTTTAGCCCGGGGTCGGTGAATTCCAGGTCTTTCAGTTCGTTGCTGGAGAAACTCGAGAGTGCAAAGAAGATCTGGCCGTAGATCGTGTCGACGCCGGCGGTGAGGATCGCCTGTCGGAATCCAGCCCTGGATGTGGCGTTGATGGCTTCTTCGGGCAGGAAGTCTCTTCCGCCTGAGACGACGAGGTTTCCGGGTGTGGTGGGGTCGTGTGCCTTATCGGGGTTGAGCTCGAAACTACCCAGGTCTATCCAAACTTCATCGGAATCGGATAGCGTGTCGATTTGTTCTACCAGGTCATCGATGGTGGCAACCGCGTTACTGAACCCCGCGGTGTTGTTGACGCCGCCGAAGACCTGGGCCGCGTCGGCGAAGGTGAGGCCGGGGAAGATTATGTTCAGAACCGGGATTTCAGCCGGGAAGATGTCGAGCAGGAACCGCATGGGCTGGACCGACTGTTGAATCTTGAGCAGGGCCGGGCGGACGAAATTCTTTAAGAAGCTGATGAGGTCGAACTGGACGTTGTTGAGGCCCACGGAAACGGGCGCGGTGTCGCCGACGGGGGTGTTGCTTGTGGGTTCGGGGAAGTCCCAGACCACGTCCAGGTCCATGCGGTACTGGGGCATGCCGCCGTTTTGGACGGTGACGTCGGCTAATTGGTTGTCGTCGCTGCGGTCGCCGAAGTTGGTGAGCGTGGCTTCGGGGATGTTGAGCAGCAGGCGCAGGTGGGTTTCACCGGAGCCGACGAATTCTGTATCGACGAGTTGTGAAGCGTCGCCGAGCATGATCTCGTTGCGGCTAAGGCGGTCGTTGCCGATGGCGTCGGCAAAGTCGAAGGTGAACGCGCCGGAAAGGAAGCTGGGCGTGGCGATCCCGTTTACTTTGTTCAGGTCCGTTACAAGGTATGGCATAAAGCCGATGGTGCCGGGTGCGTCTTCGACATCGGGCAGTGTGACGTCGAGGTTGACGACGAACTCGTCGGGGTCTGTGGTGTCGAGGAACACACCGTCTGCGGCGCTGAGCCCGATGGTCAGGGACAGGGCCGCGTCGTACACCACGCGCGCGTCCGCTTGGACTTCGAGCCCAAGCCCCGGCAGGTCAAGGTCGATCGGGACGTTGACGACCTGCTCGGGTATTTCAAGGTCGAAGTCGAAGATGAGTGTGTCGGATTGGGACTGGTCGAGGGTGATGTCGTCGAGGGTGACGAGCCCGTCGCCGTTGGAGTCGACCAGCCAGTCGAGGCCGCCGTCGGCCAGCGCGTCGAACAGGGCTTGGCGGATGGTCTCGGGTGTTAGGAAGTTGACGAGGCCGAGGTTGTCAGCGACTTTGTCGCGGACCTGGTCGATGATGTCGATGTGGTCGACGAGTTGATCGCCGACGAGTGGTAGCGATTGCGAGAAGGCCAGGTCGTCGACCGCGTGGTCAAGCTCCATGAACAACTCGTCGAAGCCCATGGGGAAGCTGTTCAAGAGGTCGGCCAGCGCGATGCCGGCCAGGACGTCCGCCACATCGGGCCCGGCGAGGTTGGTCGTGGCGGCGGGGTCTGCCAGGTCGGTGATGCTTAGGGTGATGTCCGGCTGTGGGTTGCCGACGGGGAAGACCACGGGCATGGCCACGTCGAGCGCGCCGGTGGTGGTGACGTCTGTGGCTTGTGCGGCGTCGGCCAAGGGGTGACGACCGGTGGAGACGTCCGCCAGGTCGACCACGATGGTAGCGGGGTTGGTGCCGGTGCCGGCGCCGTCGGTGTCGAGGTGGAACGAACCGCCGACCACGTCGACCATGACCGCGCCCAAGAGCGCTTGGAATTCAAGCAACGGCTGGTGAGCTTCGACGTGGAAACTTAAGTCGGTCGAGTCGAATAAGAAGGACTGCGGGGTTGACGGGTCGGCCAGGTCGAAGCCTATATCGAAGTTGAACTGGCCGCCGGCGGTGACGTTGATCGGGCTGGTGCCCGCTGAGTCCATAATAGCGCCGACCACGTCCAAGCCAAGGTCTTCTAGTGTCTGGCCCTGGCCGGTGAGGTCCAGGGCGGTGAGGTCGAGCATGAGCGGGACGGCGGTGTTCAGTGTTGCGGCGTCGAAATCCAGATCGAATCGCAGTGTCTCGGCGCCGGGTGTGGCGTCGAAGCTGAACGCCAGGCCGGCCACACCGGGCAATGATGAGACCGCCGCTTCGACTTCTTGTAACGTCGCGGGCGGGTTGGCCTCTAGGCCGGCGACCAGGGCGTCGAAGCCTTGGCTGAACGACAGGAGTTGTGCCAGGCTCTGGTTGATGCCCGGCAGGGTCATGGTCAGCGGGTTGTCGGCGCCGGCGATGGATGGGTTGGTTTCGAGTTGCTTGACGTAGTCGGCGGCGGCGCGGAGCGCGGCGATGACTTGGCCCACGGTGAGGTTATTCGCGGCTTGGAGCAGGCTTCGCACCTGGTTGCCCGCCCCGGCGGTGAGCAGTGACTGGGTGTTGTCGAAGTCGGATAGGTCGGGCAATTGGAAATGGAAGACGGGGTCGGCACCGGCGACGGAGGCGAAGCCGTCCGTAACGCTCAGGGGCAAGTCGAAGCTCAGCGCCCCGCCGGTAACGGGTGTCTCCAGCAAGTCTTCGGGTGTGCCCAAATTGCCGAATAGCTCTCGGATGGTGGCGAGGGCGTCTTCGGCTTCGCTGCCGGGGTCGGCCATGTTCAGGGTGATTGATTGCGTGCCCACGGCTTCGCCGCCGAGGATCTGAACGCCCAGTTCGCCCCATTGGCCGGTGGCTTCGATGTCGGACGCGACCAAGTCAAACAGCAGGTCGAGCGTGCCGCCTTGCAAGCCGAAGTGGTCGGCGGCGGTGTCGCCGTGGAGCGGTTCACCTTCGATCAGCAGCTCGCCTTCGTTTTCGCTATCGACGCCGGGGTAGAGCCAACCAAGGCCGATCTGCGCGAAAGAGCCGTTGACGGCGCGGACTTCAAAGTCTTGCACGCCTTGGGTGCGGTCGATGAGGTTGATGCCGGTCTGGTCCTCGTTGAAGACGACTTCGAAATCCGTCGCGGTTAGGCCTGCGGTCGAGGCGGCTTGCTCGATAAGAGCGATCAGGTCGCCGAGGGTGGCTGTATCTGGGTCGTGGTCGAGGTTGACTTGGAACGCCACGCCGTTGGACAGGGCGATTTCAATGTCATTCTCACCGGCTTTGGTGCTCACGCCCATGCCGCGGTTTAGGCTGCTTAGTGGTGTGTCTTCGTCGATGGGACCGACGTTCGAGCCAAGCTCGGTGGTTAGCACCGCGAAGTTAAGCACGATCTGGGCTGTGGGCGTCACCTCGATCGGGCTGTCCGAAATTAAGCCGGTCAGTGGGTCGAGGTTGAACAGGGCGACCGTGTCATTAATGGGGTCGAGGACGGCGTCGAGCAGGATATCAAAGGTCAGGAAACGGCCCGCTGCGTCGTATTGGATGTTGGTGATGGTGGAGCCGAGACGGTCGGCGAGTTGCTGGATGGTGGTGAAGTTTTCGGAGGCTTCGTCCTCTTCCGTGGCGGGTTCTTGACGGATCAGGGTGTTCACGCGGTCGGTGAAGAGCGTTTCGAGGTCAAAAATCTCACCCAACCTGGCGTCCTGCACCAACAGCACACCGCCTGAGAACGCGGGCGAGGCTAAAAAATCTCCCAGGAAGTCGCGGAACTGGCTAAGCGATGACCAGACGTCGTTGCCGCTGGCGTTGTAGAAATCGCTGATCTGTAAGGCGTCGAAGTTGTCTGTAAACAGGGGGTCTTGGTCATCGAACAGATCGTCGCTGAAATGGACCTCGGCGGGGGCGGACGGGTCGTTGGCGATGCCCTCGACGCCGCTTAGGCCGAATAGGTCAATATCAACTTGTGCGGTGCCGGCCTGCGTGACTAGCTCATCGAGCGGGGTGGATTGCAACTCGGCGAGCGTAACGTTGCCGTCGGTGTCCGCATCGGGGTTGTTCACGGTGACGGCAATGTCGGCGTCGAGCGAGATGGTGCTTGCTTGGCCGGCAATGTTGCCGATGCTTAGCCCGAGGAAGCCCGCCTCGACGTCGAACACCGCGTCGGGCAGTGCAAGATCGGCGGTGACAGCCATCGGTGAGGCGTACCGCGCGAAAACCGCGTCGACCACGGACGGCAGCGCGTCTAGGTCGACGCCGACGGATAGCTGCCAGTCGAGCGTGGTGACCAAATCAGCGGTCAACACTTCATCAACGGTCAGGATGTCGTCGATATCGTCGCCGAGGTTTAGCTCTAGGCCGGTGGTGGTTCGCTGGGCGTTGATAGCGAGGTCGATCAGCAGCTCGTTGTTGACGAGTTGGCCGGTGGCGTTGAGCGTGAACTCCAAGTCACCGAAGGTTCCGCTCTGAGCGTTGAGCACATCGAGCAGGCCGGTGAGCGTGGCGTTGCCGGTGGCCAGGTAGGCCGCGGCGGGCTGGGCGACGTGGGTGTTGAAGATTGACCCGATGTCCAGGGCGCCGCCGATGGAACCGTTGATCAAGAAAAGGTCTTGGCCTAGCAGGCTCGACGCGTCGATCTGGTTGGCCAAATCGGCTTGGGCGGTCAGGCCGTCTGCCACGGCTTGCTTGAGGTCTTCGTTGAATTGGCTGATAGAGTCGAAGCCGTCGTCAAACTCGATCGCCTGCGAAGCGGGGTCGAGCAGGTCGTTGCTGGTGAGTGTGATCTTGGGGTCGCCGCCCACCGCGAACGGCAGGAAATCCTCATCAACGGGCAGCTTCACCTTCCCCTTGCTTTTCGTCTGCACGGACAACAACTGATCAGTGGGTGTGTTCTGCAACTCCTGAAACGTGATGCGGCCTTTGGGGTCGGCGTCTGGGTTGTTCCAGGTGAGGGTGTATTTGGCTTGCAGGTCGGCGGTGCCGTCTTGAGCGGTTAAATCCACGAGCCCGAAGCCGAGGGGGACGGTGATGTTTGACTGATTGACGTTGGCGTCTAGCAGCAGGCCCGTGACCGACTCGAAGAAGAAGTCGTTGCTGTCGACGGCGCCGTCGGTCAGGTCGATCCCAAAAGCGAACTCGAACTCTAAGCCGGTTTGCAGATCGACGGCCAGGGGCCCTTCGAGACCGAGCCCGACGGCGTCCGCCTGATCGCCCAGCCCCATCGCTAGGCCGGTGGTGGTTTGCTCGTCTTCGAGGAGCAGGCTGAAGCGGATTTCGTCGTTGGTCTGGGTGGACGTGACTTGTGACACGCCCGGCTGGGCTTCGAGTGCGGCGATGACGTCGTCGGTCGAGGCGTTGGGCGAGGCGGCGAATAACCCGGTCGCCGGGTCAAACAGTGGGTCGAACAATTTTTCTTGGAGGGTGGTGTCGATATCGACAGCCGAGCCGATTGACGTATCTATATAAAGGAGCGGCTGATCGATCTGGGCCAGTTGCTCGATAGCCGCGGACTGGTCGACCAAGCCGTTCAGGCCGTCGCGCAGAGCCTCGCGTTGTAAATCCGAGATGGTGGTGCTTAAGAGGATCCTGGGCTCGAGGCACTCGAGGCCGTCCCACCTGAGATCGCCCCGTAGTTGCTTAGCGTGTCGGCTGGCTTCAAACCGCTGTTTGAGGTTGCGGCGATGTGAACGGACCACCCACTTAACGAGTTCTGGCAGATATGGAAACCCCACCGCGACCTCTTTTCTATGTTCTAACTTTTTTCTATGTCGAAAACTGCTCGTATAAAAACTTCACCGGTTATTGAAACGGGGGATTCTCCATTGGGGTTTGGGCCCATGAATCCCGCCCGATTGTTAAATAATCACTGCGCGGCGGCTGCCCATTAGTAGATTTCTGTACAACTCAAAGTACCCAATTCAGATGCAGCTTATAGAAACAATGCGTCTAATAAAATTGGAAAGAGCTTCTTCACAATCGTACTTAGGGCAAGCGAATGCTTTTCCCGCTCCGTAACGATTACGGCTCTAATTGAAAATGAACCTCCCACCCCCCGATCTCTCTATTTCTAGACAGGTCGTTTTATAGTTTAATCGTGCATAAGTTGTGAGTCAAGATATTTTTATGCACCTAATCGTATAGCCATATTCTTGCTGGCCGTGTAAAAAATGCCGCGAACGACAAAGACCGGGTATAGCTGACCTTGTGTCCGTGTCGCTGTGGTGAAGAGCGGATTGTAAGCGAGCGGATGCGATCATCACTACAGGAATAGGACGGCTTTGCATGGTCTGACCGGCGTGCCGCGGCTCGGCGGCGGGCGAACCGGGGCAAATCGGCTCCAACGCCCTATCCGCCACGGACGCTTAAAGTCATGCCCTACTCAATCGCCATGCAGCACCAACCCCGGAGCGGGTCAGTACCGATGTGCGTGTCTAGGCTACCCGAGGTCCGTATGATTTACAGGAGAAAAGCCACTGAAAACATCTAAAATACTCAGCCGACCGAGAAATGGGAGATCGGCTGATGGACGGATGGAAGGCTCGCATCGATGTCTGAAAATAGTCTCGCCTATCAATGGTTGTGTTCGCTGTATCGCGGTGTAGCCACGCGCCAGCGTGCCGCACTGGGCGGTCATGACGCAAAAGCAGACGGTGTGGGGCGTGGCTGCGGCCCGTACGGCTTAGAGCCGCTTGAACGCCGGGTGCTACTTTCAGCGGTCATTGAGTTGTCCGACTTGCTGGCTGTCAACGGCGGCGATGGGTCGGCGGGGTTTGTGATCAATGGGATCGATGCATTCGATTACTCCGGGCACTCGGTGAGCGGTGGCGATATTAACGGCGATGGGTTTGATGACGTGATCATCGGGGCATTCGGGGGAGACACCAACGGGAGCTACGCCGGCGAGAGCTACGTGGTCTTCGGCGGGGCGGGCGGGTTCACGCCGAGCCTGGAATTATTGTCGTTGAACGGCACAAACGGGTTTACGATCAACGGCATCGATATTAATGATTACTCGGGGCTGTCGGTCAGCGGTGCGGGTGACGTGAACGGTGACGGGCTGGAGGATCTGGTCATCGGGGCGTTTGGGGCAGACCCAGGCGGTAAGGGCAAAGCGGGCGAGAGCTACGTGGTGTTTGGTTCTACGAGCGGGTTCGCCGCAAGCCTGGAGTTGTCGTCGCTAAACGGGACGAACGGGTTCACCATCAACGGGACCGCGGTGGGCGATCACTCGGGCATCTCCGTGAGCGGGGCGGGGGACGTGAACGGCGACGGGCTTGACGACCTGATCATCGGGGCGCGGAACGCATCGCCCAGCGACGTCCCGGCGGGCAAGAGCTATGTAGTGTTCGGCACGGACAGCGGGTTCACGGCGAGTTTGGAACTGTCGTCGCTGAACGGCACGAACGGGTTCGCGATCGTCGGAGTGGACATGTTCGACCTGTCGGGCAATGCGGTGAGCGGCGCTGGCGATGTGAACGGGGACGGGTTCGACGACGTGATCATCGGTGCGCGCAACGCATCGCCCAACGGCAATCTTTCGGGCGAGAGCTACGTGGTTTTCGGGGCGGCGGGCGGGTTCGCAGCTAATTTGGCGCTGTCGTCGCTGAACGGCGGCAATGGGTTTGTGATCAACGGGATCGGGCCTATTAATAATTCCGGTTTTTCAGTAGGCGGGGCGGGTGATATCAACGGCGACGGTTTCGATGACGTGGTCATCGGTGCGATTTTGGCGTCGGCTAACGGTGTGATCAATGCGGGGCAAGGCTATGTGGTGTTTGGCGCGGCGGGCGGGTTCGCGGCGAGTTTGGAGTTGTCGTCGCTAAACGGGGCCAACGGGTTTGTGGTCAACGGGATTGAATTCAACGACCGGGCGGGTTTTTCAGTGAGCGGGGTGGGTGACGTGAACGGCGATGGTTTGGATGACCTGATCGTTGGTTCGATTTTAGCCAACCCCAACGGGGAAAACTCCGGGCAGAGCTACGTGGTGTACGGTTCGACGGGCGGGTTTGGCGGGAATGTGGATGCGTCTTCACTGGATGGGACCAACGGGTTCACGATCAACGGGATCGACGCGTTCGATCTTGCAGGGTGGTCTGTAAGCGGGGCGGGTGATGTAAACGGCGACGGGTTCGACGACATGATCATCGGGGCGCGGTACGCGGACATGGGCGAGGAACCGGACGAAAAAGAGAGTGTCGGCGAAAGTTACGTGTTGTTCGGCGGGGACTTCACAAACGAGGTGACACAGAACGGCACGGCGGGGGATGACACGCTGGCGGGCACGGCGGGGGTGGACGTGCTGATCGGGGCGCAAGGCGACGACGAACTGATCGGCAACGGCGGGCAAGACGTGCTGCGCGGCGGTGAGGGCGACGACACGCTAGCGGTTTCGGACCTGACGTTCCTGCGCATCGTCGGCGGCAGCGGGACCGATACCCTGCGTCTTGATGGCAGCGGGCTTACGCTGGATTTCACCGCCATACCCGACAACCGGGTGAGCGGGGTTGAGGCATTGGATATCACCGGCACCGGCCCAAACACGCTGACCCTCAATCTGCGCGAGGTGCTGCGTCTTTCCGACACGTCCAACACGCTGATGGTCGTGCACGACAGCAACGACACAGTCGACATCGGCTTGGGTTGGGCAGCGGCGGGCACACAGACAATTGATAGCAGGGTGTTCAATGTGTTTGAGCAGGGCGCCGCAACGCTGCTTGTCTTGACGGACACCGACCCGCCGCGCGTGGTGGACGTGCGCGTGGCAAGCACTGCGTGGAGCCCGGCGGCTCTCTCGGCGTTGGACCCGCTAAACAGCTTGGGGCTGAGCGTCCCGGTGGGCGGCGGGGACCAACTGTTGCCGCTGCCGCACAACCGTCTTAACAAGATTAGCGTCCGGTTCAACGAAGACGTGGTGATCGCGGAGGGGGACTTGGTGCTGCGTGGCGTGAGCGTGCCGGTGTATGCTTATTCAAATTTTTCTTACGACGCGGCGACATTCACCGCCACATGGACGCTGTCCGCTCCGATCGACACGGACAAACTGGAACTCTCACTAAGCCAGGCCGTGCGGGGCGTGACGGACGGGTTGGCCCTTGACGGTGAATGGGACAACCCGGCAGACGCGGCTGACCCGAGTAGCGACACGTTCCCATCGGGCGACGGGGCGGCGGGCGGTGATTTTGTCTTCCGGTTTAACGTGCTGCCCGGCGACGCGACGGGGGACGGCATCGTGAACGGCTTGGACCTGCTGTCGTGGCAGTCGAATTTGTTTGAGGCGGGGTTTGTGTTGCCGTCTGACTTTAACCTCGATGGGACTGTCAACGGCAACGACCTGCTTGTGTGGCAGTCCAACCTTTTCAACACGCTGCCGGCTGGGTCGCTGAATTTAATTGCAGCGGCGGTTATCGCCGCGACGGCTGCGCATTTAATCGACGTTGAAGGCGACATGGGGGTTACTCAGCCGCTTCCCCAGGCTGAGGCTGACAGATCGGCCCCGGCAGCCCCCGCATGGGTTGCGGCCAAACGGTCAAGGGCGCGTCAGCCGTTGCCGCCACGGACTGCGGCGCCTGATGGGCCGATGAGCCCTGCGCCAATCCGCACGCAACCAGAAAAACTCGATCACGATGATCCCCAGCGGTTGCGAACCGACCGCGACAGCCCGACGCCAATGACCTCCGGGCGGTACTTCCTCGTCACGGGTGCTCATCAGTCACGCTATTCAGTAACAACTCAAGTTGATAACGTTCGCAGACGAGACCCGCGTAGCTTATTAGAGCGGCACAGCCGCGACGGGCTGGCGATGGTGCTTCAACTCGAACCGGACCGCATCGAGTGAGTCACAAATCCGCCTTGTCGCCCACCGAAAGCGTGCGATGGATCTGATCCGTTTTGAAGCCCAAGACGGTGGGGCGCGTCACGCCGGGCAGCGTGACAACGTCGTACAGTTCCGCCACGACGCCTTCGATTTTTAACCAATGCGCCACGTCGCCGGTGCGCAGGTCGACAATGTACAACCCGCATTGGGCTTGGGCGTCGCGCTTGGCGAGGTTTGTGTCGAGTGCCAAGCCGGAGAATGTCTTGTTGTCGCGTGGCTTGGACAGGCCAACCACGGCGAAGTCTCCCGCGAACGCCAGACCCCGCGTGTACCCCGGCAAGAACGTCACGGGCTCGAACGCTCCGCTGTTTCGGTCGACTCTGCCCAAGAAGCCGGTGCCGGAATCAAGCAACCATAGGTTGTCGCGATAGAGGCGTGGCGAGTGAGGCATGGACAAGCCTGTGCAGACGGCGGTGTTGGTGGTGACGTCGACCACGCACCCGCCGTCGCGCCGTTTGTCGCGCCAGCCGTCGGCGACATCGGATTGGCTCACGGCGGTGACGTATCGCGGCTTGCCGTTTTCGAGCGCCAGGCCGTTGAGGTGGCAGCGGTCTTCAGCGGCGAGCTTGCTGATAAACGGGGGTTGCCACAGCGGCGTGAAGCTGTGGCGGTCACTGAGGGTAGCGAGGCAACTGAAGAGGGTGTTGACGAACACGACTCGGCCGGTGGCGTCGACAGCGACGTCGTGCGCGTCCAGGTCGCCAGTGGTGTAGCCCAGTTGAGGCACGTATAGCCGGTCGAAGCCGTCTGCTGATTGGCCCGGGGCCAGCGCGTTTTCGAACCGCCACATTTGGTAAAGGGAACTCATCCAGAGCGTTTGGCCGTCCGACCACAGGCCCATGCAGCGGTTGAACGTGCGTTCAAAGACGGACAGTCGGCCGTTGGGTTGCGTGCCGATTAGGAACAGCTTGCCGGATTGGTAGGTGGTGAATGCGAGGCTGATTTTTTGTTCGGTTAGCCAGGCGGTGAAGTGGCGCGAGGTGGTCAGCTCCAGCTTCGGGTTTTGCGGTGATTGCGCGGAGGCGGGCGATTGTGGCGACCATTCTGACGGATCGGTAGACACTGGTGGGCCATTGTACTTTTATTTTGCGGGGAGAATGGAGGGAAGGTGTTGAGCTTTTACTGGGTGCCATTACACAGTCGAAGATTGTGTAATGCTTTCTGGTAGGTTGATCATCTCCAAGGCGCACTACGCGGCCTTGGGCCGTGTAGCGGCACCCCAACGCGCGGGGGTGATGAAGATCGGTTCGGCACGGCCGACTCGCTAGCGCTCGCTGGCTGGGGCACCGGGCTCTTGTTTTTCTTGCTCGTCATCTTCTGTCGTTTGTTCAACAGTAAGATCTTCGTTGTAGCACTCCCTGTAGAGATCTTGGAATTCTTTTTGCCTTCTCAGTTCTCTGAAAATTGGCCAATCTTTGTAAGAGGTCTTATGAAATTCCGGATCATCTTTAAGCCGCTTTACAAGTGTATAACACTTTTCAAAATCATCGTGCAATACTGCAACAGCCAACTTAAACTTGTCCTCGCATGCACTCCAATCCTCCGCATCAAGTATTGCTATACACTGCCCAGCATCCCCTTTCCATTTGTAGGCCTGTGCCCTATTAATAAGCATAATGCGGCGATAGCTATCTTCAGCGTGACTAACATTTTTTCCAGTAAAAAAGTCTAAAATTCGTATCGCAATGTCGTACTCTTTTTTTTGGACTAATTCGAAAGTAACATTGTTGATTTGAGCATCTGATTCTTTTAGCCTATCGGGGCACAATCGACGCCATATAACATGCGCCAACTTAATCCCAATTTCATAAATACATTGATATGCACTTTCGAAGTATTCGCGGGGCACCTCTAATGACTCCCCAACAGCCAAATCCTCTGAGATATGGTGCTTGTGCTTGGCGCAAACAGCCAAATACTGCGAAGAAATTTTTCCGTCAGTATGCACAAATAAGTTTCGTCTTTCTGTCAACTCAATGAATTGCGGCCAGCATGGCAGATCTTTGTTAAAAGGCGTATTAAGTTTTTCTTTGAGCCATTCAAACTGTTCGGCGTGGCTCTTCCTTATAATAGATTCGATTTCCTTCTCAACAATAAACTCTTTGGCATCATTCAAGTCCCGAAAATTCATCATCTGCGTATAGGACAACGCTTTTTCCGACGCATTGAGTAGTTCGGGCTTGGCGGCAAACATGAAACGTATTATTCGGCCTAAGAATGAGTCGTACTGCGAAACAAGAGAGATTATAAAATTTCTAGGAATTAATCGTAATGAATTGCGATAGTGCTGACGCTCACGAGCTATTTTTTTTGCATTTGCGATATCTTCGATTTGAAGGGTGTAGGTAGTCCCTTCTTCGGTTTTTTCTTTAACCTCACCATGCTTTTCCAAAAATTTGCTGTAAGCTTCATCCAGTTGTTTACCCACCGTATTGGCCACGTGCATCATGAGTGGCAAGGTTGTATGTAACGATTCGATATCTTCAGTAAATCGTGAAATGTCTTCAGTTAAAATCTCTGTCGGATGTGGGGCTTCAGCACTCACGAGTGTTCATCTCCAACGGGGAGCAAATCGTAAATCATTTGTACGTGATTACTATAGTGCCGGGCGACATGGCCAGCGAATGTAGCCAGACCATTGCGCTTAGTAGGAACATAGGTCTTGCTTCGAATTAGGGCAACATGTCAGCAGACAGGCCTGGCACTTTGCTTGAGAGTTACTCGTCTATTGCTCTATAAACCAAGCCCAGAAATTAATTCGACCTGCCTTCATCACCCTTTCGCCATTTTTCTTAGGACGGTGTGTAGGATTCCGCCGTTGCGGTAGTAGTCGACTTCGACGGGGGTGTCGATGCGGCAGGTGGTGTTGAATTGTGTTTTTTGGCCGTCGGGCTTGGTGGCGGTGACTTGGATGTCTTGGCGGGGTTGGACGGCGTCGGTGACGGCGATGTTGAATGTTTCTTGGCCGGTGAGGGCTAGGTTGTCGGCGTTTTGGCCTTGTTTGAAGCACAGGGGTAGGACGCCCATGCCGACGAGGTTGCTGCGGTGGATGCGTTCGAAGCTTTCTGCGATGACGGCTTTGACGCCTAGGAGGAAGGTGCCTTTGGCTGCCCAGTCGCGACTTGAGCCCATGCCGTAGTCCTTGCCGGCGAGGACGACGAGGGGTGTGTTTTCTTTTTGGTAGTGCATGGCTGCGTCGTAGATGGGCTTGACCTGGTTGTCTAGCAGGTCGGTGGTGAATCCGCCCTCGGTGCCGGGGGCGAGTTGGTTGCGGACGCGGACGTTGGCGAAGGTGCCGCGGGTCATGACGCGGTCGTTGCCGCGACGCGAGCCGTAGCTGTTGAACATGTTGACGGCGACGGCGTGGTCGGTGAGGTACTTGCCGGCTGGGCTATCTTTCTTGATGGCGCCGGCGGGGCTGATGTGGTCGGTGGTGACGGAGTCTCCGACTTTGACGAGGCAGCGTGCGCCGGCGATGGGTGCGATGGGCTTGGGGTCGGGGGCGAGGCCGACGAAGAAGGGCGGCTCTTGGATGTATGTGCTCTTGTCGTCCCAGGCGTACAGCGGGCCGGTGCTGGTGGCGACGTTTTTCCACTCGTCGGAGCCTTCGAAGACGTGGGCGTACTGGGTGGTGAACTGTTCACGCGTGACGCAGGTGGCGATGGTTTCTTGGATCTGTGCTTGGGTGGGCCAAAGGTCTTTGAGGTAGACGGGCTTGTTGTCGCGGTCGGTGGCGAGGGGGTCGTTGACCAGGTCGATGTCGACGGTGCCGGCGATGGCGTAAGCAACGACGAGCGGCGGTGAGGCGAGGTAGTTGGCGCGCACGTCGGGGCTGATGCGCCCTTCGAAGTTGCGGTTGCCCGAGAGCACCGCTGCGGCGACGAGGTTGTGGTCGTTGATGGCTTGGCTGATGGGCTCCGGCAGTGGTCCGGAGTTGCCGATGCAGGTGGTGCAGCCGTACCCGACGAGGTAGAAGCCGAGCGCTTCGAGGGCTTTTGTGAGGCCGGCTTTGTCGAGGTAGTCGGTGACGACCTTTGAGCCTGGCGCGAGCGATGTTTTGACCCATGGTTTGCGTGTGAGGCCTTTGGCGGCGGCGTTGCGCGCGAGTAGGCCTGAGGCGACCATGACTTCGGGGTTTGAGGTGTTGGTGCAACTGGTGATGGCGGCGATGACGACGGCGCCGTGTTTTAGGTTAAAAGATTGGCCGTCGTATTCGACGGGTGCGCCGTCAACGTCCGCGTCCGCCGTAGCCACCGCGGCGGCGGGGGCTTGGCCGCCGTTGTTTTCCCAGGTCTTGACGGTGGCGGTCTTGGCGGGGCTTGGCTTGCCGAAGGTGTTGGACAGGTCTTGTCGCCACTGGCTCTGCATGGCGATTAGTGAGACGCGGTCTTGGGGGCGCTTGGGGCCGGCGAGGGACGGCTCGACGGTGGACAGGTCCAGTTCGAGCGTGGCGGCGTAGTTGATGGTGCGTGCGTCGTCGCGCCACAGGCCTTGGGCTTTGTAGTATTGCTCGACGGTTTTGATGAGTTTTTCATCTCGGCCGGTGAGTTGCATGTATTTGATGGTCTGCTCGTCGACGGGGAAGAAACCGACGGTGGCGCCGTATTCGGGGGCCATGTTTGCGATAGTGGCGCGGTTGGCCAGTGGCATCTGCGCGAGGCCTGGGCCGAAGAACTCGACGAACTTGCCGACGACGCCATGCTCGCGGAGCATCTGTGTGACAACCAAGACGAGGTCTGTTGCGGTGCAGCCTTTCGCGAGCTTGCCGTTGAGCTTGAAGCCGACGACTTCTGGGATGAGCATGTAGATGGGTTGTCCGAGCATGACGGCTTCTGCTTCGATGCCGCCGACGCCCCAGCCCAGGACGCCCAGGCCGTTGATCATGGTGGTGTGCGAGTCGGTGCCGACGAGGCTGTCGGGATAAAGCGCGTTGTTAGCGTCCCAGACGACCTTGGCGAGGTATTCGAGGTTGACTTGGTGGACGATGCCTGTGGCGGGTGGTACGACGCTGAAGTTGTCGAAGGCTTGCTGGCCCCACTTGAGGAACTCGTAGCGTTCTTTGTTGCGTTCGAATTCTTTTTCGCTGTTGATGGATAGGGCTAGCCCAGAGGCGAAGGCGTCGACCTGGACGGAGTGGTCGATGACGAGGTCGCAGGGGACGAGTGGGTTTACTTTTTGGGCGCTTTCGGTGTTGCCGGTCATGCGGACCATTGCGGCGCGCATGGCGGCGAGGTCGACCACGGCGGGTACGCCTGTGAAGTCTTGGAGCACGACGCGCCCAGGCATGAATGGGATTTCGCGTTGGTTGACGTCGGCGGTGGCGTAGGTGGCGAGGGCTTGGACATCGTCTTGCGTGACGATGTGGCCGTCGATGTTGCGCAGGCAGGCTTCGAGCAGGACCTTAATGCTGTAGGGCAGTGTGTCGACGTTGGGGGCGGTCTTGCGTAGGGCGTCGAGGCGGTAGATGGTGCGTTGGCCTAGTGGTGTGTCGAGTGTTTGGCGGGCTTGGAAGGGGTCGTTGTTGCTCATGGGGAGTGCTTTCTGTGTCTTTTGGGGTCTTTTACAGAGCGGATGCAGCGAATCGTAGCATGTAACCCCGGGGATTTCGATTGCCCCCGGAAGGGTTCATGCGGCGTAGAATCGCGTGAGATATGCCTAAACCGATGAAACCGCAACCGATTGTGATCCTTGGCCCGACGGCTGGTGGCAAGAGCGAGTTGGCTGTTGCGTTGGCGGAGGCGGTGGGTGGTGAGGTGATCGGTGCGGACTCGATGCAGGTTTACCGTCACATGGACGCTGGCACCGCCAAGCCGTCGGAGGCGTTGCGCGGGCGTGTGCCGCACCACCTGATTGACATTGTCGAGCCGACGGAGCGGTTTACGGTAGCGGATTGGTTACATCGGGCGGATGCGTTGATCGGGCAGCTTCAAGGGGCTGGGAAAGTCCCGATCGTAGTGGGCGGAACGAATCTATATATAAGGGCGCTGCTGGAGGGGTTGTTTGACGGGCCGAACCACGACGCGGCGCTGCGCGAACAGTTGGAGGGTGTGCCGAGCGGCGCGCTTCACGAGCAGTTGGCTGCGGTCGATCCCGAATCGGCTGGGCGTATCCACCCGAACGACCGGCGGAAGTTGGTCCGGGCGTTGGAGGTGCATCGCCTCACGGGCAAGCCGATCAGCGAACTGCAGAGCCAGTGGCGGGAAGACGCGGACGGGCCGGCGAATTATCGGCACGACCCGATTCTTGTCGGGCTTGATTGGCCTGTGCCAGAGATCAACCGGCGGATCAACCAGCGCGTGAAAACGATGTTCTACCCGGAAAAAATTGTACCGGGCACACACGCGGGACCACAGCAGGAAAATACGATCGCATCGCCGCCTACTCTCAGCTTGTCAGACGAAACGCAACAATTGCTTAAAAAAGGTCTTATGGGCCAACAAGCCCGTGAAGCGCTTGGGTATAAACAAGTGATTGACTACCTGAAGGGGCGCTGCACACTTGACGAAGCGTATGAAAAAACCAAGGTGCTGACCCGTCGGTTCGCAAAGATGCAACGCACTTGGCTTAAACGATTTAGAGGCGTGAAATGGCACCCGGCGGCGGAGCGGTCGGCGAGCGAATTGGCCGAAGAATTTTTGCCTTTTGTAACACCGCTTGAATAATATATTTACAGATTTCACTTGACAACCGCCCTAAAGATTGCTCAAGTTACCGGCCGATCCCTACGCGATAGGAAGGGTTAGGGATGGGATTGAAGGGTTTGTCGTAGGCGTAGCGAAGACGAACATCATGGCCAAAGCAGGCAATAAAAAAGGAAGCACCCCCCGGAAGACCCGGAAGACCGCAAAGTCTGGGAAGGGTGGCGGGTCTGCCAAGGGCGGCGTTAGTGCGGCATCGGCTGAAGGCAAGCACTTGGTGATTGTCGAGAGCCCGACGAAGGCCAAGACTATTAATAAATACCTTGGCGGAGATTATCTGGTCATGGCCAGCGTTGGGCACGTGCGTGACCTGCCGCCTCGCAACCCCAAGGGCGTTAAGAACCCTGTGCCGGGGGTTGACCTGGAAAACAACTTCGACCCGACGTACGAAGTCCTCGCCGCGAAGAAAAAGACGGTGACGGAATTGAAACGTGCGGCCAAGAAAGCGGTGGACGTTTGGTTCGCGACCGACCTTGACCGCGAGGGTGAGGCTATCGCGTGGCACCTCGCTCAGGCGCTGGAAGTGCCGACGGCCCAGGCCAAGCGCGTGGTCTTTAACGCGATCACCAAGTCCGAGATTGAACAGGCTTTTTCCAAGCCGCGCTCGATCGACGATGGGCGCGTGAACGCCCAGCAAGCCCGGCGAATCCTTGACCGGATCGTCGGGTACCAAGTGTCGCCGCTGCTGTGGAAAAAAGTGGCCGGTGGGCTCAGCGCCGGGCGTGTGCAGTCTGTGGCCGTGCGACTCGTCGTCGAGCGAGAGCGCCAGATCGAAGCGTTCATGCCCGATGAGTATTGGAAGATTGCCGGCTACTTCGCCACTGACTTGGCTGGGGTTGGCAAGCTCACCACATCTTGGCAAGCATGGTTAGCCGACGTGGCTGAGGGCAAGGAGCGTACGAACAAAGAGAAGTTGGCCTGGCTGGGCGAGCACCAGTGCTTGCAGGGTGAATTGATCGAGGTCGGCGGCCAGCCGTTCAAAGCCACCACGCGGGACGAAGGCCTGGCGGTCGCTAAAAGCCTGGGGTTCACGGTTGACGAAGCCAAGCAGTGGGAAGACCCGAAGGGCAAAGGGCCCGCCAAGTCGCGCGTGGCCTACACGGGGCACCTGGAGCCTGGGCCGTCCTTCGCGATTAAATCGATCCAGACGAAGCGCACGACCAGCCGCCCGCCCGGGCCGTTTATCACCAGCACGCTCCAGCAAGCCGGGGCCAACCGCCTGGGCTATGCGCTGCAACACACCATGCGCATCGCTCAGCAGCTCTACGAAGGCATTGAGGTCAAGGGCATGGGCTCGGTCGGGTTGATCACCTATATGAGGACCGACTCGACGCACCTGTCCAAAGAAGCGATCGGCATGGCCCGGTCGTACATCGGCGGCGAATGGGGCGACGACTATCTGCCAGAGAAGCCGAACTACTACACGTCCAGCAACAAAGCGGCGCAGGAAGCGCACGAGGCGATCCGCCCCACCGACGCGAACCTGACACCCAAGCGGCTACGCGCGTCGCTGAGCAACGACCAGTTCCGGCTGTACCAGTTGATCTGGGAGCGGTTCCTGGCGTGCCAAATGACACCCGCACAGTGGGACTCGACCAGTGTGCTGATCGAAAGCGACCCGCATCAAGCTGTTTTCAAAGCGACGGGGCGCACGCTGGTGTTCGACGGCTTTTACAAAGCGGCGGGCATCCCCAACAGCGGCGACAGCGCGATCCTCCCGGCGTTAACGGAGAACCAGCCGCTGGGTGCGATGCAGATCGACCCGCGTCAGCACTTCACCAGCCCGCCGCCGCGGTACACCGAGGCGTCGTTGCAGAAGAAACTCGAAGAAGAGGGCATCGGCAGGCCCAGCACGTACGCACCGATTATCCAGACGATTCAGGACCGCAAGTACGTTCAGCCGGTCGCGCCGCGAGACCGGCGCATGTACGCCACGGACCTGGGCAAGGTCGTGACCGACAAGCTGATCGAAGGGTTTCCAAAGATTATGGACGTGGCTTACACGCGTCACATGGAAGCTGAACTGGACAAGATCGAGGAAAACCACCAGGACTGGGTCACGATGCTTCGTGAGTTCTACGACCCATTCAAGAAGAACCTGGACACGGCCCACGAGTCGATGGTGCACGCCAAGGCCGAGATGGAGCCGGCGCCTTACAAGTGCGAAAAATGCCAGGCCGACACGGTGTACCGCTTCGGGCGCAACGGGCGGTTCCTCTCGTGCGGTCGGTACCCGGATTGCGACTACGCGGCGCCGATCGACCGCGAGGGCAAGCCCCAGACCCCGCAGCTATCCGACATCGTTTGCCCGAAGTGCGGCGGTGGCATGACGCTGCGCGTGGGTCGGTTCGGGCCGTTCCTGGGCTGCGAGCAATACCCCAAGTGCAAGGGCATTGTGAACATCGACGCCAAGAAGGGCACGATCAAGCTGCCCAAGCCGCCGCCTCTGCTGACCGACCTGAAGTGTGCGAAATGCGACGCCCCGATGAACATGCGGCGGTCGAAGCGCGGGCCTTGGCTGTCATGCTCGAAGTTCCCCAAGTGCCGCGGTCGCATGGCCTGGTCGACGGTTGAGGAGGACAAGCAGGCCCAACTGGAAAAGGCCCTGGCCCAGCACGAAGCGGAGAACCCCCAGCCCGAAATCCGCACCACCGAGGGGCGCGTCGTCGGGGAAGACTACGTGCCGCAAGTGGCCGGGGATGACGGCCAGGCGTCCGAGCCTGACTCGGATACGCTCGACGCGGCGTAAGCACGGCCGACGGCTGATCGCGTCGCGGCGTGGCATCACACCGTTTCCAGTACCCACTGCCAGGTTAATAGATCCTCGGACGGCGGCAGGGCCATGCGCTGTCGCAGGCGCGACGTCCATGTGGCATTAAAGTTCGCCACCGAGTTGAAGGCCACGAACCGTTGGGCAGATGAGGAAGGCTTGTAATCTTGCGACCGGCCCAGTTGTGTTTTGACTGCCTTGACGAAGGCGTCTTCATCAAGCACGTTGCACACTTGGCCGAGCCCGAATCGGTGTGTGACCATGCCGACCCACCCGAATGTTGAACTGATCACTGGCCTTTGCGCAGCGGCGGCACGCAGCAGGATGCTGGCGATCGCGTAGTGGCGTGGGTAGGCCACGGACACCACATCCATGGCTGACAGCGTGGCGTGCATCTCTTCGTCGGTGAGGAAGCGGTCGATCAAGACAGCATTGCCGGACTGCACCAGGGGCGCGAGTTCATTTTCGAGCCAGGGCTTAAAGTCATCGCTCACACGGCCGGCTAACAGCAAACGGTCGGTGGCGCCGAGGTTCGCTCGCTTGAACGCATGCACGAGCCGGTCGATCCCCTTGGCACGGTTCAACGTCCCACAGCAGCCGATATAGCGTCCGTCGGCAGGCAGGCCCAATTTTTGCCTGGCTTCTACGGGGGTAAGCGGCGGGCGAGGCAGGATCGGGTCGGGCAGCAATTCGCAGCGCGCCGCTAAACCGCCGCCGCGATGCTGGACGTAATCGTATCCCAGCACATCAACATAAAACAACCGATCCCACGAGGCCGCGGCGTTGGCGGCAACCGACAGCCGGCCTGACAGCCGCCGGTGCAGCGTCGGCTGGACGCTTGCGAACCGGGTGCCGTGCAGCGCCGCCTCAGCTTGCGTTCCCTTCGGGAACGGCCGCATCCCTAACAACCGCTGCAAGCCTATGAGTTGAGAAACACCATCTGCCGAGGGGACAAACACATGATCGGGCCGGTGTCGCAACACGGCTTGGCGCAGGGCGCGCAGGTTTGTCACCGCGGTCTTTAGCGGTGTATCGTGTTTGTAGTTCAAGTCGCTATCAATCTCGATGCCATCGCTTATTGGTTTAACTTTTTCTTCATACTCACCGGACGCCACCGCCTGGCTGCTGGTGACGAACGTGACGCGCGGCGTCAGTTGCTTCAGCGCGGGCAGCATGTACCCCACGTATGTGAGGTGGTGGCCTGTGTGCGCGGCATCAAAAACCAAGGCATGCATGGTCACTTACTCTAAAGGCGAGTTTACGAGGCTGGTAATATACCCGTATCCATCGCGGCCCGATGCGGCTGGCGAAGCAGTGCCCCAGGCGCATTTTATGAATGGACGATTTTAGGCCCCACGGGTAGCTCCTTTGGTTTTAGATGGAGGCGGCGGTGGCGATGGGCGCCATAAAGGCACTCACAAGCACCGCACGCTCTAAGCACACCGATCTAGCCTATGATTACAGTCGAATTAAACGCTACGCGTAGGCGCAGCGTCCTTGCCACGAGAGAGCTGTTTTGCCCAAGACGAAGCCCCAAAAGACATTATTAATCCTCAGCCAGGTATATGTGCCCGACCCGGCGGCGGTGGGGCAGTACCTTGCGGACGCCGCGGCGCAGATGGCCCGGCGCGGGTGGCGCGTGGTCGTGCTGACGGCTAACCGCGGTTACGACGACCCTTCGGTGAAGTACGCCCGGCGTGAGACAATCGACGGCGTTGAGGTGCGCAGGCTGCCGTTCTCGTCGTTCGGCAAGCGGTCGATCCTGATCCGGCTGCTGGGCGGGGTAGTGTTTGTGTGTCAGGCTGTGCTGCGGGGGCTGTTCACGCGCGGGCTGTCGTGCGTTCTGGTGAGCACATCGCCGCCGATGTGTCCGATGGCGGCGGTGGTGATCGGGCGGCTTCGCCGTGTGCCGATCAAGTACTGGGCGATGGACCTGAACCCCGACCAAATGATCGCCCTTGGGCGAGTCAGCGAGCGGTCGGTGTTTGTGAAGCTGTTCGAGTGGCAGAACCGGCTGGTGCTGTCGCGCGCGGCGGACGTGGTGGCGCTGGACCGGTTCATGGCTCAGCGCCTGGTGAAAAAGTTACCCTCAGCCGAGAGCAAGATTTCGGTGCTGCCGCCGTGGCCGATACAGGAACACCTCGAACCGATCGATCACGAGCACAACCCGTTCCGAAAAGAGCACGGCTTGGAGGGGAAGTTCGTCGTCATGTACAGCGGAAACCTGAGCATCGCATCGCCGGTGGACACCGTGCTGCAGGCTGCGCTGCGGTTGCAAGAAGAGCGCGACCTGGTGTTCATGTTCATCGGTGGCGGGCTTGGCAAAAAAAGCGTGGACGACCTGATCCGCGAGCACCGCCCAAGCAATGTGGTTTCGCTGCCTTACGAGCCATTGGAACGGATCCGGTACTCGCTGTCGGCAGCGGACGTACACCTGGTAGCGGTGGGTGAGGCGATCGTGGGGATCTGCCACCCGTGCAAGGTTTACGGGGCGATGGCGGTGGGCCGGCCGCTCCTGCTGCTGGGGCCCGACCCGTGCCACGTTTCGGATATCATCACCAGCCACAACATCGGGTGGCACATCAGCCACGGCGACGTTGACGCGGCTGTCGAAACGATCCGACGAATCGCCCAGACAGACCGAACTGAGCTGGCCACAATGGGAGCGGCGGCGAAAGGGCTGGTGGCGGATCGGTTTAGCCACGCCGTTTTGAGTAGTAATTTTTGCAGTGTGCTAGAGAAGCGGGGTTAATCTGTGTTTTAAAGCCCTGTTTGGCCGCGGTCGGCGGTAGCGCCTAATGTGATAAGGCGGTTGTAGCGTCTCGGATATATTGTGACGGCCAGAAAGATTGTTTTATGTTACTTAAGCCAAGTCTACGAGCATTGGTTCTCGGAAGTGCGGCGCTGTCTGTTTTGGCGGTATCGCTGCACGCCCAGCCTAAGACTAAGACGGCTGAATTCCCCGTTTTTGATGCGATGCTCTATTCGCGCAAACCCGGCGCCGAGGACTTGGGGCTGAACCGGCTCTACATGATCTACGCGGGGAACGTGTGGAGAAAGGGCCAGAGCCGTGATGAACCGATTGAGCACCAAGTACGCGCGACGGTCAGAGAGGTTCCGCCGGGTTCGTTGGTCTGTGTCGATATCGAGCACTGGCCCGTCAAAGGCCCCGAAACGGTGGATAGCATCCGCAAACTCATCGCGGTCATGGTTTGGATTCGTGACGAGCGACCGGATTTAAAGCTGGGCTACTACGGGGTGCTACCCACTCGTGATTACTGGCGTGCCCTTAAAGGACGCGAACACTCCGATTATCAAAAATGGGCACAAGAAAATAAACGGCTTGAAGAGCTCGCGCGGCACGTCGACGTGATCTTCCCGTCTCTTTACACCTTCTACCCGGACCGGCACGGCTGGGAGAAATACGCCCGAGCAAACCTGGAGCAGGCGCGCATCTACAACAAGCCTGTATACCCGTTCCTTTGGCCTCAATACCACAACAGCGGCCAGCATCTCAAAGGCCAATACTTGGACACCGATGACTGGGCCAACGAGCTGCGATTGTGTTATGAGCTGGCGGACGGAATTGTAATCTGGGGAGGGTGGAAAAAAACTTGGAACGACCAAGCCCCGTGGTGGGTGGCAACGCAGGCTTTTTTGGAGAACGGCAGGCAGCGTCGATAGCGCCATGTGGATTGAATAGTTTAGCGGTGGGGTGGTGTATGCACACAGAACTGTTTACTGCGTTATGAAGCGTCAAACCATGCCGCTGTCAATGCGGCTAAGGTTCTATATCGGATGGTTTTCGTCGCGAGGTGAACCATTAAAACCCTTATAATTTACGCAGCGATTGTGGGGGCGATAGTGGTATCGCTGGCGCGTTGGCCCGCGGTGGCGATCGGGGCCATGCTGTGTACCTACGGGCTAGAGCAATGGGCGCAATCGAGCCACATTATTTTTGTGGCACACCCGGCGTTGACCAATTACGTAACCGGCCTCATCTTGCTAATGGCGTTGGCGGTTAGCCTGCTCAAGGGACGACCGATCTTCACAGATTTGCCGGTTGTGGCGTGGGTGACTTATGCGCTATTTGGCCTGTCATTCTGTTCGATACTGTGGTCCATCTACCCCACAGGGAGCCTTGAGCGATGGATGGCTTTTTGGCCTTACATCGTCACGAAGGTGGTGTTGACACCCCTGCTGGTTACGCGCCCCAAGGACATTCAACACGGATTCATGTCAACCCTGGCTTTGGGGTCGGTCATCCTTGTATTGCTGTTCACGACCGCGGATTGGTATGGCAGAAGCATCATACTCATGGGCAGCGCCGGGGTGACGTCCAGCGGTCAGAACTTGAGCAACCCATTGGCAATAGCTTCGCTGGCAGGCGCCGTGACGCTGGTCGCCATCTTGATGAACTTCCAGGGGATCGGCAGGGCTTGGCAAATCCTGCGGTGGTTCATCGCAGCCATAGGCTTGGCATTGTCAATTAAGAGCGGGTCGCGCGGGCAGATGATCGGGTTGATCTTCGCGACTTTGGTGTTTCTGCCAATCAGCCGTAAATTCAAGAGCCTCGGCGGATTCTTGGGAGCGGCGACCACTGTGGTCTTTATCGGCGCGTTGACATACTGGGCATTTCAGCAATACGCGGAGACATACCGGTGGGATTTAGAGGAGATGTCCGAATCTTTTGTAAGTGCCCGGCTCATGACCTCGCAAATATTGCTGGAGAGATGGGTCAGTAGTTCGCCCTGGAACTGGTTAATGGGGTTAGGCAGTTCGGCTTCTTTCGACCCCAACCTTCTTGGCAACTACCCCCACTTGGTCATGGCGGAAGTCTTAGGAGAGGAAGGCATAGTAGGTTTCGGATTGTTCGTGACGGTAATATTCTTAGCATTCCGGTCCATTGTGGTGATCTACCCTGTTGCCCAGCCATACGCCGACGCGCGCGGTGTTTTAGCAGCCTTAGGCGCTTTATTTGTGTTTGAGTTGGTGCTGTCGTTTAAGCAAGGGGCGTTGCTGGGCGTATCACACATGTTTACGTACGCAATCATGCTGGGCAAGTTTGAGTTGGTCGTGCGGCGACAGGTAGAAGCTTCCCAAGGTGTGGAGATAGCCCAGCGACACCCGCCACCGCGATTAGCCAACACTCGATGACAGCAGCGATTTTCCGATGCAGACGGCTGGGGTTGCTTTATTTAATCAAAGGCTGCATACAAAATCGCTGATCAGTCTCGCTGTGTGCTGTGACTGCTCCTCTTGCGGGCAGTGCCCGCAGTGTTCGATGACGCGTAGCGAGGCGGCGGGCAGCTGCTTTACCAACCGTTGGCTGACCCAAAGCGGGACGACACGGTCTTGGCGCCCGTGGATCAGCAGCGCGGGCAGGTCTAAATTCGCGTATTGGGGGGTCAGTTCGTCGATGTTGTCGGGCAGGATGTGTCGCGCCGCGGCAATCAAAGCCGATTTGGCGCCCGGCAGGCGCAGCGAACGCGCATACGCTTCGACCAAGTCATCGGGTACCGGGGTGTCGGGGTGGTAAGCGGTCTTGATCACACGTTTCGTCTGGAATGCCGCGGGCAAGAGGCGGGTGATCAGCCAACCCAGTGCGGGGAGGCGCAACGCGGCAATGAACCCAGGCATGGCCTGACGGTAAGCGGGGCTGTCAATCAGCACGAACCGCGTCAACGGGTTGGGCTGCCTGCTCGCCAACCGCAACGCCGTCATCAACGCCACACCGCCACCCATAGAGTGCCCAATGAGCGTCACGTCGGTTAACCGCAAATGATCGATCAAGCCCTCGATCAGCTCGGCCTGATCCAACAAGCTGTACCTTCCGTCTGCGGGCTTGTCTGAATCGCCGAAGCCTTTGAGGTCGACCGCGATCACCTCGTTGTGTTCCGCCAGTGACTTGCGGACACGGCTCCATGTGTGCAGGTTAGCCCCGAAACCGTGCAGCAAGAGAACCGGGGGGCCGGCTCCCTCTCTGAAGCCGTACAAGCGGACGTCGTCAACCAGAAACTCCACAGGTTACCCTATTTACAGATTTTTTCGACAGATGACACGGTATAATAACTCTGAAAATTCATGCCTGATTGTATCGACCGGTTGAACAAAACGAAGCACTAACCCGCCACATGAAATATCTCGCTATGAAAAAAACCAATTACCAACTCCGTTTGTTTCTTTTGGCTTGCGTGGCGGTTCTTCACGCCGCGGCCTCTCTTACTGCTCACGCGGAGGCGCCCGACGACGCGCGGGCGCTCATCGAGAAAGTCGTTATCGCTATGGGCACCGCTCAGCACCTCCACGAACTGAAAGACGTTGAGTACGTCTACATCTACCGCGACGGCGAAGACGGCAAAATGGACGTCTCTGTCGAGCGGTACATGTTCGATGGCGAGGTGTCTTGGGGGGAGTATGTTCTGCGGGAAAAGCACGTGCTGCCCGAGACAAAGGGGCGGGTGGCCCAGGGCTATAACGGCTCAGAGACTTGGATGACCGTGGACGGCGCATCCGTGACCGATGCCCAGGGGCTGAAGATGGCTGACTTTCTGCGCAAAACAAATTACTACTGGTTTGCCATGATGTTCAAGCTGTTGGACCCCGGCATTCACTATAGCTACGAGGGCACGCGACTTGTTGAGGGCACGCAATACGCGTTGGTCAAAATGACCTTTGATCAGGGTGTGGGCGACGTGTCCGATACGTACCTGCTCTACATCAACCCCGATACGTACCTGGTGGACCGGTTCCTGTTCACGGTGATGGACTTCGGCATGACCGATCCGCTGTTGATGGAGGTGTCGTACGAAGAGGTAGACGGTTTGAAGCTGCCCACCTATCGGCGATTCACACCCGCGGACTGGCAGGGTCAGGTAAAGGGCGGCGCCTGGACAGAAGAAATTAGCATCAACGTCAGATTCAACAACGGCATTTCGCGGGCGATGTTCGATAGCCCCAAAGAAATAGATTGAACCGGCGGGCACTTCGTATAGAGCGGTTTTCGTTAGGGGCTGCAACAAACGATCGTGCGCCGGGACCACTTCCTGATCCGTCTTAGGCGAACAGTTCGTCGCGCGCGGTGTGGATTAATCCGAGTCCGTGTTTGTGTGTGCTTGGTGGGGCTTGTTTGCCCGGGGCTTGCGTAGGTTGATATACAACACGCCCCCAAGCCCGCCCACCAGCGAAAACGGCACGGCTAGCATAAGCAAAATGGAATAGTAGAAGCCGCTTGCCAAGTCGCCGCTCGCCTGCTGGGTAGCGGCGATCGTGTCGCCGCCGCTGGCGGCTGCTGTGGTGTCGCTGTTGGACAGGTTCTCACTGCACATGGGGCACGCCAATGCGGACCCGCCACGCGCCACTGCGGCCAACACCACCAGGATGACGGCGGCCCGCTTGCCCCACAAGCCTATGTTTCGTGCTCTCATTTTGTTAGCCGGTGTATCGTTCAATGCCTGCGTCCTTTTGTCACAACCCTAAAACGGATCATAAACCCAACCCGCCTCGGCGTGAAATTAGTGCCCGGGAGGCTGGGCCCGCTCGGGGTCATCGGGCGAGGGTATTACAAAGTCAACGGGTGCGGGCCTGTGCTGTTGGCTGACGATTTTTTGTTTCTGAACGGTCCACGCGTCGGCAAACGGCTGCTGTAGCTGCCCGGCGTTGCGGTACATCGCCTGCAGGGCTGAGAGGCTGGCGAGCTGGATCGAGACCGAGACCTTCTCCGCGTCGCGGTAGACCTCTAGCCTTACGACCCCGCCGGCCTGGCGACGCTGTATCTCGTTGATGAACTCGTTAGCCGCCATGTTCGCGCTGAGGCCCGTGGCAAACGCTTGCCCGTCGATGCCGACAATTAAATCACCCGCTTGCAGGCGCGTGTAGCCGGGGAAGCCGGGGAAGGTCTTGACCACCAGCAAGCCCGGCTGGTTCAACCGGCTTAGTTCACCGGCGGCGAATGACTGGTGCTGGATGCCGATCGCGCCGCGTCCCGCGTCCTTGAACCGTTCTTGTCGGACCAGGCGCAACACGTGGTGACGCGCGACCGTCAGCAACCGGTGCCGCTGCTCGGGGTGCTGGGCGGCTGCGTACAGGGCGCGCAGGGCTTCGTGGTCAAGCGGCTCAAGCAGCAATCGCTGTGTCGCCTCTTGTCGTGCGGCGAAGTCGTCTTGGCCCAAGCCGTCGAGCCACTCGCGGACAAGCTGCGAAGGCTCACTGCCTAGGGCCGCGCTGGGCCACCACGCCGCGACGACACTAAAAAATATAAAAAGACATACTCGACGCGGGTGTCTCATGGTCGATCCCGGTAACGGGCTTATTCTGACGGGCCAGCGCCCCCCTGGTTAAACCGATTCGAGCACGCTCTCCATGGCGTCGGCCTGCTCCTGGATCCAACGCACCTTGCGTTCGATCATCAGGAGGAACCCCACGCCGTCCATCTGGGCGAACGACCCGGTGGCGGCGATAGGGATCACGCTTTCTGCGATCAGCGCCTCGATCATCAGCCACGGGACGGTCCGCAGTTCAGCTTTGGCCAGCACGCAGTTGGGCACCGAGTCGTACCCGCGCAGGAAGCTCTCGAACCGCCGCTTGTCGATGTGGTTGGGCCAGCTGGCTGGGTCGTCACCGCCGCCGAGGATTGAAAACTGCAGCGCGCCGTTGGCCACATCGATCACCCGCTGCTGTATCCTGGCCGCGTCGTAGTCGATGACCGCGACGACCTTGTGCCCGCGGAAGAGCATGTTGCCAGGGTGCCAGTCGCTGTGGACGATCTGCATGGGCCAATCCGACAGCCCCATCTCATTGACGCGCATGGCTGCGGCGTTGTAGCTGGTGTGCAGGAATTGGACGGTGTTTTGGATGCGTTGGGCCTGGCTTGATGCGTTTTGCGGGTCGACACGGGCCAAGGTGTTCGGGATCGCGCCCATCGATTTTGTGACGCCTCGCGCGCCGTGGTACGAACCCTGTGACGGCTCGTACTGGGGCACGTAGTCCAGCAGCAGCTTGTGGAACAGTGCCAGCGTCTTGCCGGCGTCGGCGGCCGCGGCGGCGGAGTTATCAAAACTCGTGCCGCTGATGTACTCGAACAACTCGTAGATGTGGTCCTTGTACTGGGGCATGGAGTTGTTGTCGTCGTCCGTGCCAACGAGGTGCGGCAGGGGGAACTGCTTGTTGGCTAGGTAGAGCTGAAGGTCGTGGCTAAACGCGACTTTGTGTGGGTCGTCCTTGCCGCAGGCGCGTCGCTTGAGCAGGAACGTGCCATCGGAGGTTCGCAGGATCAGTTTGGGAGACTTGCGTGAACCCCGTGGGAATTCCTGGACCGACTGGATCGTGCCCACGTCGTATCGGCTCATGACAATGGCCAACTCGTCGGCGGCGAACTTCTCTCGCTCGTCAGAACCGGGTCGGAGTGAACTGCCCGACCCGCTGGCTGGGCTGACGGTGGGCTGGCTTGAAAGCCTTGGAAATCGGGGTGCGCCGCTCATTGGATTTTGAGCTTTCTGCTGATGAATTGCCTTTCTCCTTGCTCGCCTCTGCGGGGCCCCCTCCCGATGAGCCCCGCGAACACACGTTCATTCTACATTTTGCACCTGCTCTTTGATCCGATCAATCGAGCCTTTGACCTCCACGATCGCTTTGCTGATCCTCGCGTCGTTGGATTTGCTGGCTATGGTGTTGGCCTCTCTAAGCAATTCCTGTGCTAGGAAGTCTAGTGTCCGTCCTGCCGGTTCTCCATCGGCATCGCGGATAATCTGCTCGAACTGCTCCATGTGGGCTGCCATGCGTGTCACTTCTTCAGAGATATCGGCTTTTTCGGCGAACATCGCCACTTCTCGGACCAGGTCTTTCTCTTCCAACTGTAGCTGGGCACGGGCCATAAGATCGTCGATCCGCGTGCGCAGCCGCTGGTGGTACTCTTCGATCACCTCCGGCGCCCGCTGGCCTATCACCTCCAGCAGTGCGCTGATGGCCCGTCTTTGTTTGAGCATGTCCTCGGCGAGCATCTGCCCCTCGGTGCTGCGCATGGCCATGAGCTTGTCGCAGGCCCGCTGAATCAGCTTCGCCACCACGGGCCGGGCTCTGTCGATCATTTCCTGCTCGTCTTGCCCCGTGTCCAATACCCCCGGCAGTGCCAACAGCGAGGTCAGGTCGATATGGATATTCGGCGCCTCCGATGCCAGCCGACCGTGGAGGGTTTCGAGGTGGCTCAGATAATCTTGCAGCACTTCGCTGTTGATTCGCGGGGCGGAATCGGGGGTGGCGTCGTGCATGCGGACGGTCATCGCCACCGACCCGCGGGCCAGGCGTTTGCGTAACAGCGCCTCGACTTCGGACTCCAACCCGCCGATATGCTCGGGCAGCCGTACCGTCGCCTTGAAGTAACGGTTGTTGAGGCTGCGCACCTCCACGGCGTAATGCACCCCGTCTACTTGCTCGGACGCGTCCCCAAAACCCGTCATGGATCGGATCAAGGCGCCTCCTCTTGCGATTGGGCCGCCTGTGGGGTGGTGTCGGGCGCTTGGCTTATTGGATCGGCGGGCGGTGTATCGGCCTGACTTTGTTGGGACGCTTGACCCGTGTCGGACATGACCGCCGGAACGACTTCCTCGTTACCGGGCTTGATCGACCACGTTAGGCCGATCGCCAGCACCAAAAACGCGCCGAAGCAGAACACCGTGAACCACGTCAGCACGTCGCCTGCCTTGGCGCCGAACACCGACTGCGAACTGCCCCCGCCCCCGCCGAAGGCGCCGCTCAGCCCACCGCCACGCGGCTTCTGGATCAAGATCACCAGCATCATGAACACGCACACCAAGACAAACAAGGTGGCCAATAGCGAAACGTACCAAGTGCCTAACATCAACATGCCGTTACCCTCTTTGCTAAATTTCTAACCGTCGTCCCAACACCCCTTGATAGGCTGATCGTGCGTTTGAGCGCGTTTACGGCGCTTAGCCCACCGCGGCAGCCACCGTCGCGGACGCCGCCTCCACAATCGCCACAAAATCGTCTGCTTTGAGCGACGCCCCGCCGATCAGCCCGCCGTCGATATCTGGCTGGCTGAATAGCTCGGCCGCGTTCGAAGGCTTGACCGACCCGCCGTATTGGATGCGTGTGGCCTGGGCTACTTTGTCGCCGAACATGGCCGCCAGCGTGCCGCGGATCGCCCGGTGGGCCCCTTGCGCGTCGTCGGGCGTGGCGGTGCGGCCTGTGCCGATGGCCCAGACCGGCTCATACGCGATAACCACCCGGCCCATCTGGCCCGCGCCGACGCCGGCAAGACCGTACTGTGTCTGGGCTGCGTTGACCGCGTCGGTCTGGCCCAACTCACGCTGCTCAAGCTTCTCGCCCACGCACAACACCACGTCCAGCCCAGCTTCCAGTGCTGCCCGCACCTTGCGGTTAATCAGTTCATCGCTTTCACCGATGACGTGGCGACGCTCGCTGTGGCCGGCCAAGACCGTTTCCACGCCCACGTCTTTGAGCATGGACATGCTCACCTCGCCGGTGAACGCGCCGTTCGACTCGTGGTAGCAGTCCTGTGCCCCCAGCTTGACCGTCAGGCCACCGCTAGCCGCTTTCAACACCGTGCCAACCTGCAACAGGTACGGGAACGGCGGAAAGACCACCGCCTCCGCCTTGTCCAAGCCGCCCACGCGTTGGGCGATAACCTCGGCCAGTTGCTTGGCGTCCCGAGCGTGCAGGTTCATCTTCCAATTACCGCCAACGATCGGCGTGCGCTGTGACATTGAAACCCTCATAACACACAAGGCCATCCTCAATGGTCAACACCCACCAGGACGGCCCCATCTTTGGATCAAAATCTACAAGCCCTGATTATACAGCAAGATGATCGCCTCACACCACCCCGCAACCGCACACCAACTCTCACCGTCCCGCGAGCACCGCCTGGGCCCCACGGGTGATGAGATCGCTTGCCGCGCCGTTTGTCGCTTTATCTATTTGTTTAAAAAGCACTTGCGTGTCGTTTTCAATACACGTTACACCGTCTTGACTTAGCACTTTCCCACGCACGCGAACCCCCCCGTCGCCGTTGCTTCCAATAGGCTCGACCAGCGCGGCGATCGCTGAGTGGCAGTCGCCTTGCAACGACGCGACGATCCGCCGCTCCCCGTGCACGGCTGCGGCGGTCCAGGCGTCGTTTAGGGGTAAGCACCGGGTTAGCGTGGTGTGGTCGGCTGCCCGGCACTGCACCGCCAGCGCCCCCTGACCCGCAGCCGGCAGCACCACCGAGGGGTCGATCGCCCGCGTGGCGTGTTGGCCCAGCCCCGCGCGGCGCAGGCCCGCCACCGCCAGCAGCGTTGCGTCGTACAGTCCGTCTTCAAGCACCTTGCGTAGGCGCGTCTCAATATTGCCCCGGATCAGTTGGATCTGTAGATCAGGCCGCACGCGCTTAAGCTGCGCCGCTCGACGTGGGCTGGCCGTGCCCACAACCCCCCCTTGTGGCAGCCCGTCGATCCCGCCTTGGTGTCTGCTGATCAGGCAATCGCGGGCGTCCTCTCTAGCCGGCACCGCCGCGATGACCAATCCCTTGGTCACTTCATCCGTGGGCAGGTCCTTTAGGCTGTGCACCGCCACGTCCGCCCGGCCGTTTAGCACAGCCTGCTCCACCGCTCGCGCGAACAGCCCCTTGCCGCCCGCATCCGCCAGCGACGCATCCACCAACCGGTCACCCTCCGACTCGATCCACCGGTACTGCACCTCCAACCCGGCGTTCACCAAGGCGAGCATTTGCCCGATGGTTTGGGCCTGCGCCTGGGCCAGCGGGCTGCGACGAGAGGCGATCACAATGGGGCGGCGGGTTCTGCGCAATTGAATCCTTTATCAATGGGTTTTACTATAGCGGACGTTGGGTTGCACGGGTCCCTTGCCGGGGCTGGTTTTACACATCACTGGAACACCTCATGAGCGGACGATCCCTTTGCGTGGCATTAACCGGGGGCACGGGATACGTCGGGCGACACGTGTTGCCACGCCTGTTGATGGCCGGCCACCGCGTGCGGGCGCTGGTGCGCAACCCCGACAAGCTGACCAACACCGACGCTCGGCTGAAACCTATTAAAGGCGGGTTGTTCGACGACGCGGCCCTGCGCGAGTTGGTCAAGGGGGCCGACGCCGTCGT
This sequence comes from Phycisphaeraceae bacterium, assembly GCA_029260715.1. Lineage (GTDB taxonomy): Bacteria > Planctomycetota > Phycisphaerae > Phycisphaerales > Phycisphaeraceae > OFTM12. The sequence goes on from JAJDCS010000010.1 coordinate 83,027, forward strand.
GCACCTGGTCGGCATCATTATGGAAGTTCCCCGGCAAGGCCAAACGTTTGAGCGCGTGCATGTCCAAGCCACGCAGCGGTTGCTTGCCACAGCCAACGCCGCCGGGGTCAAGCGTTGGGTACACATGTCCGCCCTGGGCAGCAGGCCCGACGCTGTGAGCCAATACCACCGCACCAAGTGGCAGGCCGAGCGGGCGGTGCACGGCAGCGGGTTGGATTACACGGTCTTCCGCCCGTCGATCATCCACGGCCCGGACGGTGAGTTCATGCACATGGTCAAGGGCTTCTGCTGCAACCTGTTCCCGCCGTTCATGCCGTACTTCGGGGCGGGCTTGCTCGGCCGCGGCGGGGCGGGGAGGCTTCAGCCTGTGTGGGTCGAAGACGTCGCCCGCTGCTTTGTGGAGTCGCTGACCAACCCCCGCACCGTTGGCGAGACGTACCCCCTGGGTGGGCCGGATGTTTATACCTGGCCCGGGCTCTACGAAACCTGCCACCGCTACATCCCCGGCGCCAAGCGGGGGCGCAAAGCGATGGCTGTGCCGGTTTGGTACGCGAACCTTATCGCTGGCAAGCCGGGCGTACCGTTTAACCACGACCAGGTCATCATGAGCCAGGAAGACTCGGTTTGCGATACGGTTAAGGTGCAGGAACACTTTGGCATCGAGTTGGCGTCGTTTGAGCCGACGTTCGAGGCGTACGCGCCGCAGATCATTTAGCCTCTGAGTAGGCGCCCATGAAAATCAACAAACACACTATCCTCACCGCTGGCATCCTTGGGGGGTTGGTGGTGGGCGTTGTTGTGGGTGAAGGGCTGTACCGCGCCTACCAGGGCGACGTGCCGTTGGCGGCGCTTGAGGGTCTGAGCTTTGTGGGCAACACGTTCTTCATCGGGCTGTTGAAAATGGTGCTGGTGCCGCTGGTGGCGTCGTCGGTGATTATCGGCGTGTCTTCGATCGGCGACCCGTCGCAGCTTGGCCGCATCGGCGGGTACACGGTGCTGTACTACTTCGCGACGATGGCTATCGCTGTGGTGCTGGGCGTTGTGATCGTTGTCTCCGTCCACCCCGGTCGCGGTTTTGATGAAGGCTTCCGCAACCAGCAGGCCCAGGCCTTTGAGCAAGGCGACAGTGTTGAACAGCAGCGCAGCCAAGAAGCCCAAGCGACAGGCCTGTGGGGCGCGTTTAAGAACATTGCTACGCAGTTGATCCCCAGCAACCCGATCGGCGCCGCGGCCAACGGGCAGTTGCTGCCGGTGATTTCGTTTAGCTTGATCATGGGCATTGTGCTGACGGTGATTGGCCCGCGTGGTCGGCCGGTGCTGGACTTCTTCGACAGCCTCTACGCGGCGGTGATGAAGCTGGTGGACTGGGTCCTCTGGCTGGCGCCGGTGGGGGTGTTGTGCCTTGTGGCGTGGACTGTGGCGCGCATCGGCACGGCCAGCCTCATCGGGCCGCTAGCGAAGTTTATTGTGACGGTGCTGCTGGCTCTATCTATCCATGGCTTAATCGTCCTGCCGCTGGTGCTGTGGGTGTTTGGTCGCACCAACCCGTTCCGGTACATGCACCAGATGCGTCAAGCGCTGCTGACGGCGTTCGGCACCGACTCAAGCTCCGCGACGCTGCCCGTCACCATTGAATGCGCCGAGAAGATGGGCGGGGTGTCTAAGCGGGCCGCGGGGTTTGTGCTGCCGCTGGGCGCGACGGTGAACATGGACGGCACGGCGTTGTACGAGGCTGTGGCGGTGGTGTTTTTGTTCCAGTGCTACGGGATCGCGCTGGGCCCGACGCAGCTTGGCATTATTGTGGTCACGGCGACGCTTGCGGCGGTGGGGGCGGCGGGCATCCCAAGCGCGGGGCTGGTGACGATGGTCATCGTCGTCCAAGCGGTAAACAACTCGCTGGGGCTGCCGCAAGACCAACAGTTGCCTCTTGCTTCGGTGGGTGTGATCCTCGGGGTCGACCGCGTCTTGGATATGTGCCGCACGACGGTTAATGTCTGGGGTGACTCCGTGGGCGCTAAGATCATCACGCGTATCGCGCCCGACCCCGCCTAAACGCCACCCCCCTAGATAACCAACCCCTTAACCGGATAAGATGGCTCTTGATTAGGTACCGACGCCGTCAACTCTTAAAAAGGTGAGCCTTATGGCTGTTGATCGTTTGCGTGTCGCTTCGCTACAGTATTTTATGCGTCCCGTTGAGCGGTTCGAGCAGTTCGCCGCCCAGGTCGAGGCGCTGGTCTGGACCGCGGCTGACTACCACTGCAAGCTGCTTGTTTTCCCCGAGTACTTCACCTGTCAACTGCTGACGCTCGGCGATTTGAAGCGTCCGATCCATGAACAGATCCGCCACCTGGCCAAGCACGAGCAGCGGATCGTTGAGTTGATGAGACGCCTGGCCAAGGAGAGCGGGCTGTACATCGTCGGCGGGACGCTCCCGGCTGTGGACCCGCCCGACGAGCAGACGGTCTACAACGAGTGTTACATCTACAGCCCCCACGGCGACTGGGACGTACAGGGCAAGCTGCACATGACGCGGTTTGAAAAAGAGGAGTGGCTGGTCTCGTCGCACGCCAAGTTCAAGGTGTTTGACACCGAGATCGGCAAGATGGCGATCACGATCTGTTACGACGTGGAATTCCCCGAGCTTGCGCGCGCCGCGGCTCGCCAAGGCGCGTACCTGTTGATTGTGCCAAGCTGCACGGACGAACGCCAGGGTTTTTTGCGCGTGCGGTACTGCGCCCAGGCGCGTGCGATTGAGAACCAGCTTTATGTGATTCACTCCTGCACGGTCGGTTCGCTGCCTGCGGTGCCGGCGGTGTCTCTGAACTACGGGCAGGCCTCGATCCTCACGCCCAGCGATTTTGCCTTCTCGCGCGACGGTATCCTTGCCCAAGGCGAACCCAACCAGGAGAGCATGGTTATTGGTGAGCTAGACATGGACCGGATTATCCAGACGCGCGAGCGCGGCACCGTCCTGCCGTTGCACGACAGTGTCAGTTCCTCGCAGGTGGCCTCGACGCTCGAGACCGTCAAGCTATGAGCAAGAAAACCCCCTCAAGTATTATTGTTAGAAACACCCAGCCGCAAGATGTCCCACAGATCATCGAGTTGTGCCGCCGGGTTTATCCCAACGGCGTTCCGTGGGGCGAAGACCAACTCTCTTCGCACCTGCGCATGTTCCCCGAGGGGCAGATCGTCGCGGTGGACACGCAAACCAACCAGGTCGTGGGCATGGCCGCCAGCCTCGCCGTCCTCTGGGACGATTACGACCTGAACACCAACTGGCGGGACTTTACCGACAGCGGCTACTTCAAAAACCACGACCCGCAGGGGCATACCCTCTACGCTGCGGAGGTCATGGTCGACCCAACTATGCAGGGCCGGGGCATCGGCAAGAAAATCTACGCCACGCGACGCGATATCTGCCGCGCCCTCAACCTCCGGCGTATCCGCGCCGGGGCGCGTCTGCGTGGGTACGGAAAATACGCCGATCAAATGCCGCCCGAAGAATACGTGAAAAAAATCATCACGAAAGAGATTGGCGACCCCACGCTCTCCTTTCAGATTAAGCAGGGGTTCCGCGTGCTGGGCGTCGTGCGGGACTACCTCCAGCACGACCCCGCCAGCCACGGCCACGCCGCCATCATTGAGTGGATCAACCACCAAGCCGCCACACGCCGCGACTACACCGGACGCGACCCGCGGTTTGCCAAGCCTCGCAAAAAACGGACCGACCCACCAACGCCCGACCCGGCTTGATCACCCGATTGTCTTGGCAGCCGTATCGCCTACGATATAAACCACCCGCCACGAGCCGTCCGCCTCGGGCGGATCTGCGGGCGGGCTCTTTGCCGCCCTGAAATTACCTTTTAACAAAGGAGCGTCCCATGGCCCGCCTGATCCGCCACGAAGCCACCGGCCCACAGGAAGTCAAGCCTCAAGAAAAGAGCGTTTGGGTCTGCATGTGCGGCCTAAGCCAGACGCTGCCGATGTGTGACGGCTCACACAAGATGGCCCGCCAGGAAGAGCCGGGCAAGTGCTGCGTCTACGACAAAGACCGCAAGGCCGTGGTCGAGGTGCGGGAAGACGATTGAAAACCGAGAAGCTACAGCCCGCGCCCGATCGGACCGCCCGCGAACTTGGCTACCACATGCCCGCCGAGTGGGAAACGCTCGAATGCGTCTGGGTCACCTCGCCGCACAACCCCGACACCTGGCCCGGATGCCTCGACGAAGCCCAACGCCAGTTCGCTGACATGGTTGAAAAAATGTCCGCCCACATCGAGGTGCGCGACACGCGACAACTTGGCATCCCCACCAACGACTCATGGATACGCGATTACGGGCCGATCTTCGTCACCGACGCCAACGGGCGCGTAGCCTGCCACGACTTTGTGTTCAACTGCTGGGGTGACAAGTACGGGCCTTATGACGACGACGACCGCGTGCCCCAACACGTCGCCGCTAAGTTAAACATTCCGCTGTGGCGGCATGAGCTGGTGCTTGAAGGCGGGTCGATCGAAGTCAACGGCCGAGGCACCGTCATGACCACGCGCCAATGCTTGCTGAACCCCAACCGCAACCCCAGCCTCAGCCAAGCCCAGATCGAGCAGCGCCTGCACGACGCGCTGGGCACGACGCACGTCATCTGGCTTGACGACGGCATCGCCGGCGACGACACGGACGGCCACATCGACGACATCGCGCGTTTTATCAACGCCGACACGGTCGCCGCCATCCGCGCCGACCGGTCGCACCCCGATCACGCCGCGCTCGAACACAACTGGCGGACTTTGACGAAGGCACGCGACCAAGACGGCTCACCCCTCAACCTTGTCGAGTTGCCCGTGCCCAAGCCGGTGTATTACGACTACCCGCCCGCCCCCCCGGAAGACCCGCACGCCCTGGTTGGGCCGCAGCAGTTACCGGCTAGCTACGCGAATTTTCTGATCGCTAATAAAGCTGTGTTCGTGCCGGTGTTTGGTCAGGCTAACGATGAGGTCGCCTTGCGTGCGATTGAGCGGGCGATGCCGGGTTACGCGGTGGTTCCTGTGCGGGCCCAGCGGCTGGTGGTGGGTTTGGGGGCGACGCACTGTCTGACGATGCAGCAGCCGGCGGGGGGTGCTGGTCGATAAGGCGTATTCAGATTCATTTGTACGCCAAGCGTGTCAAGAGGAGGACCGCTCCCTTATCCGCCTGAGGCGGACGGCTCGTTGCGGAAGATTCTAATGTCTGTCTTCATCCAGCTCGTCGCTGAGGGTGCCTTCCCACTTGGGGCAGCCGTCCAGGTGCGCCGCTTTGGCTAGCACGTGCGCCCCCACGGGGTTGGCCACGAATTGGAAGATGATCACCAGCGCGACCTTGGCCACAATGTTGACGACGGTCGCGTCTTGGTGCGTGCTGAGGTTGAACATCGCCGCGATCAGGAGCCCGGTGACCCCAAGCGTGACGCCCTTGCTCGCCGCGTGCATGCGGTGGTAGAAATCTGGCAGCCTGCACAGCCCGACCGCGGCCAGCGCCATGAAAAACAAACCGAACAGCAGCGCCGCCACTGTGAGCAGGTCTAACACCATGATCGTTGTTTCATGCATCGCTACACCCCGCTGTTAAGAACCGGCCCCTTCACGCGACTGCAGTTTCTTTCTTAGGTGCGGGCGGCCGATGTACTGGGCCATGGCCACCGTGCCGGTAAAGCCCAGCAACGCAAGCACCAACACGCCGTCGAACAAAACCAGCGAGCCCAGCCACATCGTCAGCAAGATCACCAGCCCGATGAGCTGGACCGCGACGATGTCCACAGCCAGCGCCCGGTCTGCCAGGTGTGGCCCACGCAGCAGCCGGTACACGCACGCCAGCACGCACGACACGAGGACGATAATGGCGAACTCCTCGGTCCACTGGAGCAACTGCCCGTGCCACGTTTGGCCGGCAACGGCGGCGCTGGCTAGCATCGGCGTGATCAGCCCTGCCATGAGAACAACTCCTTCATCATCCGGTCGCGCAGTTCATCAAGCTCCTTGACGGCTGATTCCCGGTCCTTGGCGTACATGCAGTGAACGTAGAGATACCGCTTGTCGTCGGATACGTCGGATGACAGTGTGCCGGGCGTCAGCGTGATCGCGTTGGCCAGACTGGTGATCTGGAAATCCGTCAGCCCGTCGATGGGGTAGCGGATGAAACGCGGCGTCATCTGGTACCCGGGCGTGATGACTTCCCACGCCACGACTAGGTTCGCCTTGATCAGGATGCGGATGAAGTAGGCCAGGAACGAGACCAGTTGTAGGCCCCTGCGTCCGTACTCCTCGCCGGGCATGGTCCGGCTGACCACGCCTAACAGGACGTAGCCCAGCAGCATGCCCGCAGCCAGCCCATAGATGTCGAACGTGCCCCACATGAACATCCACAGCACCGCGAGCAGGATGTTGAACAGGAATAGTCTCATCGCCTGACCTCCCCGTTTGACGCCAATGGGTTCAATTTCGCCGCGGCTACCACCGTGTTTTCAGCGGGCAGGTGGGGGGGGCTGTGCTGCTCTCCCAGCACGGCGGCGATGTACGGGCGAGGGTCGAGCACTCTTTGAGCGGCGTACCGCGAGACGTTCATGTAAGCCTGCGCGCCAAACCCCATGCTCAATGCAAACACAACCAACAACGCCACACTGAATAGCCCGCCTGCTGTGGCCGGGCGAACCTCCGGGTGTTCCACGTGCTTGCCCTGTGGGGGCGACCAGAACCCGTAGCTCCAGATCTTTAGCATGGAAAGCAGCGTGAGCAGGCTGGTCGCCACGGCGAAGCCCGTCAGGCTGTATTGCTGCTGGTTAAAGCTTTCCTTGACCAGCACCCACTTGCCGAAGAACCCCGACAGCGGGGGCAGCCCCGCCAGCGAGAGTGCCGCGATCATGAACAGCGCCGCCAGCCACGGGGCCCGCTTGAGCAGCCCGCCGATTTTTTCGAGGTCGTCGCTGCCGGCGTGGTCGATCATCAGCCCGCCGCACAGGAACAGGCAGCACTTGACCACCATGTTGTGCAGGATAAAGAAGATCGCCCCGGCGACGGCCATCTCTCTACTGATCAGCGTCTGCGTCGGGGTCAGCCCGCTGACCGCCGCGATCCCCAGGCCGATGCCCATGAGCATGTAGCCCACCTGGCTGATAATGTGGATCGACAAAATACGCCGCACCGAGTGCATCGACACCGCGCCCAAGACGCCCAGGAACATTGTCACAATCGCCGAGACAATGATCAGCGGCGCCACAATGCTCGACACCTCTTGGGACGACCCGAACATCATCACGAAAACCCGGATCATGACGTACGCGCCGACCTTGGTCAGGAGCCCCGCGAACAACCCGCCCACCGCCGCGGGCATGGTGTGGTATGTATCAGGCAGCCAATACCACAGCGGGAAAATCGCCGTCTTGCCGCCGAACACCAGCAGCAGCATCGCAATCACCGGGATCGACGACACGGGCAGTTGCCCCGACACGGCGATCCGTGTGATGTCAGCCATGTTCAGCGTGCCGAGCTGGCCATAAATCAGCCCGGCGCATGTGACGAACAGCGTCGACCCGATCAGGTTCAGGATGACATACTTGTACGCCTGGCGGATCTGCTGGGGCGTGGTGCCCACGACGAACATGGCGTAGGAGGCCATGAGCATGATCTCGAACGCCACGAACAAGTTGAAAAGGTCGCCGGTGATAAAGCTCCACTGCACGCCCATCATCAGCAGGTGGTAAAGCGGCTGGAAAAACCCGCCGCCGAACCGGTCCGATAGCTGTGAGATGCAGTAGATGAACACCGCCAAGCACACCACCGACTCGACGCCCAGCATCAGCGCCGACAAGGGGTCGACGACAATGGTGATACCGAACGGCGCCGGCCAGTTGCCCATTTGGGATACCAGTATCCCGGCGTCCGCCCCGTGGCCCTGGCACACCGTGATCAGCGCCCAGATCGCCACGCCGCAGTTAGCCAACAGGAAGACCAGGCCGATGAATGCCTGGAGCGTGCGTCGACCGTGCGCAAACAACGAAAGGATCCCCGCCAGCATCGGCAAGACGACGAACAGAACTATCAGGTGTTGTGACATCACGCCTATCAATCCTGCAATAACAGTTTAATGCGCGGGCTCCACAGCCAACTCGTTGAGTTCCAGTGTCTTGGCACGCCGCCACGACACCACCAGCAGCGTGAGCAAAAACGCCTGCACCGCGAACCCGATCACGATCGCCGTCAGGATCAACGCCTGGGGCAGCGGGTCGACAAGCCCTTGCCAGGAATGCCCGCCCAGCACGGGCGGCTGCAGGCCGATCGGCGAGCGGCTCGTGGCGATGATCGCCAGGTTCGCGCCGTGCCCCAGCAGGAACACGCCCATGCACACGCCCTTGAGCTCACGCCCCAGCATCAGGTACACCGACGACGCGAAGATCACACCGACCATGATCGCGGTCAAAAGTGTCATTGCTCTAGCTCCCTGGACAACGCGTTGATCATGCCGACCACCACGCCCATGACCACAAAGAACACGCCTAAGTCGAACACCATGACCGTGGCCCACTCCACGTCAAGGGGCTTGCCCGAGCTGGTGGGCAGCTTCAGGTACCCGTGCTCGGACGTGAAGAACGGCAGCCCCGCCAACAGGGCCCCCAGCCCGGTGCTCACCGCCAGGAGCAGGCCCATGGCGATAAACGAACGCTCCGTAAACGGGAGCATGCGCGTCAGGCTGCGAGGCCCCTCGCTCATCCGGTGCACGATCATCGCCAACGCTGCCACCAACCCCGCTACAAATCCGCCTCCGGGCGACTGATGTCCTTTGAAGTAAATGAACATCGCAAAAACCAAACTAAGTGGCACCAACAACCGCGTCGCGACTCGTAAAATCACCGTTGTCATCATGACTGGGGGCTCCGGTTGGCGACTGCGGGCTGGGCGTGGCCGTCCCCGGAACTGTTGGAAGGATCGGGGATATCCACACGCAGCAGGCCGCCCGGCTCGCCGGCGTAATCACCAAAACCACCGGCGTCGTTGCCGTATTCGCCCGGCGAGCAGTATTCGTCGTCCAGGCGTGGCACCTTACGCAGCAGCGTCCAAACGCCCATGGCCGCCAGCGCCAGCACCGTGATCTCGCCCATGGTGTCGAACCCACGGAAGTCGACGAGGATCACGTTCACAATATTGTCGCCGCCGCCGCCGGGGTGCAGCGACGCTTCGTCGTGGTGCCCGTCTCCCTCGTGGAACTGCGAGCGGTCCACCAAGCCGCTGGTGAGCTGTTCGCGTGGGAAGTGCTCGGTGTCGATACCGTGGTGGCTGTTTCGCATGAAGTATTGGCCCAGGGTCGAGGCCGTGCCGTTGTTGACCGCCATCGACGGGTTCGGCGGGCGGACGACCAACGAGCTGGTCAGCGTCAGCCAAAACATCACCCCGCCGACCAAAATCGACAGCACCACGCGCGGGGCCACCCACATGCGCGCCTTGGGCGCCTCACGCGGGATCAGGCTCAACACCAACAAGAACAAAATCAACGACACGATCTCGATGCTGATCTGCGTCAGCGCCAAGTCCGGCGCCCGGTACAAGTAATACACAGCCGTCACGGCAAACCCGCACGTGCCCAGCACCAAGACCCGGCTGGCACGGTCGGTCACAATCGGCAAGAGCACCGCGGTCAGGCACACCAGCACCGTCAGCAGCACGCCCAGCGTCAGCTCGCTGAACTGATCGGTCTCAAACACGATGCCTTCGGGCCACTGCCGCGCGAAGGCTGTCAGATCAAATCCGAACGACCAGAAAAACAGCCCCACCATCGACACCGCGACGAACGTGATGTACGACCCTAAGTGTCCACGTTGCACAAATCCGAACGCCTGCGGGCCCACGATCTTCGTGACAAGTGTGTAGAAACCGGGGTACGCGTGGTCGAAAGGGTCTTTGAATACGCCGCGTAGCACCGGCGCCAGCCCCAGCGTCACACCCAGCGCGATCGCGACGCCGCTCATGATCAGCGGTAGTTCCGGGTGTGCCAGGTGGGCCGCCACGTCCAGCAGGCTTGGCAGGTGGGCTTCATAAAAACGGCTGGGCTCGATGTGATGGAGCACCCAGTGGTCGAACAGCCCCGGCGCCAACCCGCCCACGAACTGGAACGACACAATAATCAGCCCCGGGATCCATAAGAACGCGGGCCATATGCCCGTTTCGTGGCCGTGGTCGCCGTGGCCGTGACCCCCGCCGTGCGCGTGGTCGTGGCCGTGCTTGTGCCCCGACGGCTCGCGGTCGAGCACCAGCGTGCGGAACAGCCGCACAAAAATCGCGACGTTGAACATCCCCGTAGCCACGCCGGCGCTGACCAGCACCCAAAACCAGGGGCTTGGGATCGCTTCTTTGGCGTGGTAGATCTGATAGAAGAAAAACTCTTTGGCGGTGAAGCTCAGCGTGCCGGGTCCGGCCGCCAAGCCGTAAGCGGCCAGCAGCAGCACCAGGCTCATGATCATCGCCTGCCCGCCGCGCCAGAAAAAGCCCTTCAGCTCCGGCAGCTCGCGCGACGCCACGTGCCCGATCGCGCCCGCCAAGATAAATAACGGGGCTTTGTACAGCGCGTGGTTCAAAATCTGCGTCACGTCCCAGACCAGGTTCGGCTGGTGGTGGTACTCAAACGCCGACAACCCGTACATGCACATGAGCAAGCCGAGTTGGCTGACCGTGGTGTACGCAAAAATTTGCTTGAGGTCGGTTTTCTGTAGCGCGATAAACGCGCCGTAGACCATGGTCAGCGCGCCCAGCGGGATGATGAGCCTCGGCCAGATCGGCAGGGCCGCGGCCATGATCGGCCACATCCGCCCCGTGAGGTACACGCCGGCTTTGACCATCGTCGCCGAGTGCAGGTAGGCCGACACGGGCGTCGGCGCGGCCATCGCACCGGGCAGCCAGAAGTGCAGCGGCACCTGGGCGCTCTTGGCCGCGGCGCCAGCGAAGATCAGCAAAAACGCAACGGTGGTCAGCGCGTCGCCCGTCACACCCGCAGCCGCCAACTCTGAAAACGACCAGCAGGCGGTGTGGCTGCCCATGAGCACCAGCCCGGCCATCATGGCCAAACCGCCGGCGCCCGTCACGATGAACGCCTGCATGGCTTTCTTGACTGACGACGGGTCGTCCCGCTCCCAGCCGATCAACAAAAACGAGCTGATCGACGTCATCTCCCAGAACAACAGCAGCAACACAAAATTGTCAGCGAGCGCTACGCCCAGCATGGCGGTCATGAACAAGAGCAAGCTTGGGTAGAACCGGAACAGGCTCGCCTCGTCGGGGCCGAAATACGCGCGGGCGTACAGCACAATCAGCAGGCCGATGCCGCTGACCAGAAACGCGAAGAAAAGACCCAACTGGTCCGCGTTGAACTGAAGGTTTAGCTGAAGCGACTCCATCCACGCGATGGAAAACACGCCGGCCTCGAAGCCGTGGTCGCGCACGAACAAGCCTAGCAGCCACATCGCCAACACCGGCCCAAGCACGGACATGCCCACGCGCAGGCCAACTTCCTTGCGTGGCAGCAGCATCCCCGCGGCCCCGCAGAAAACCGGGGCAAGGATCGCCAGTGTTAATTGCCATGTTGGGTTCATAAGCCTCTAATCTCGTGAGCCCAGCCAACTCTCCTAAAGACGACGCAACCCGTTTTCCACGCCATCCCGATCACAGACGCGTTGTATTCCATCGGTACCGCAGCACCCCGGACTCAAGCTAAACACCTTATGATTGTACATTTGTCAACCCGGATCGCTCATTTTTAATGCCGACGGTAACGCCTGTGCGGGATATGACGGCTGTTGTGAGCCGACGCCGTCACCGTGTAAGTTATAAGACATGCAATACCAGAACCTATGGGCGCCGTGGCGCATGGCTTATATCAACACGATGGCCGGCCACGACGGGGCCGCGACGCCTCCTACCGAGCAAAGCAAGGCCTGCTTCATCTGCGAAGCCGCCAAAGTCACCGTCCCCAGCGACGACGCGGGCCAACAGCTCGTGCTGCTGCGTGACAAACGCGGGCTGATCATGCTCAATCTATACCCCTACGTGAACGGCCACCTGCTCGTAGCGCCCCTGGACCACACGCCCGACCTGCCCGGGATGACCGCCCCGCAGCGGGCCGACCTCCTGGAGCTTGTCACACTGGCCCAGAGCCTGCTGCAAGCGGCGATCAACCCGCAGGGCTTTAATATAGGACTGAACCTCGGCCGCTGCGCCGGCGCTGGCCTGCCGGGACACCTGCACGCCCACGTCGTGCCCCGCTGGAGCGGCGACACGAACTACATGCAGACGATCGGGCGCATCCGTGTGATCCCCGAAGCGATACAAGCTACGTACACCCGCCTCCGTGATACACTCAATACACTGCAACAAACCAAGCAATAAAAGCTAAAGGCTTGAGCCGCGGGGCATCAAACCCACGGCTTCCGCTATAGATAACACCGACGCGATGAAGACAAAACAACAACCCCTTGGCCCAAGACCAAGGGGTTCACAGAGAATAGCTTCTTTTAATATGGCCCCCGCAACGACGAGTGAGAACCCGAAATTACGCGGCTGTCTTGGACACGAACTGGACGCCGATCTGGTGTCCCTGCTTGGCGGGTTTGCACCGCACCACGTGCCCGTAGCGGTTGAAGCCTTGCTCCGGTCCGTGCGGCGTGAAGTACACCACGATCTGCGTGCCCGGCTCGACCGGTTCCTGCACAAACCCACCCAAGCCCGTGTTCGAGATGTTCAACAACTGGATCGTCCCGATACGGTTCGCGTGGTCGGTCGGGTCGCTGCCGGACTGGAGCGAAGTGACTTTTCCGGCCATCACACGCCGGTTCGAATCGCGACGCTCAAAACGCAGCACATCGGGGTCATTTGGTTCCGGCCGTACTAATTTGAGAGCAGCTTGCGACATGATCAGCTCCTTATAAGCTCATCTGAGCCACTAGATGGATCGGCGGAATAATCGGAAGGGTTTACACAGGTTGACAAGGACCGAAAAAAAACAGGTGGGTCTGGTCTGTCTGGTAGGCGCGGGCCCGGGCGATCCGGGTCTGATAACCACGCGTGGCCAAGAATTGCTGAAGAAAGCCGACGTGATCGTCTACGACGCGCTGGCGAACCCCGCGTTGCTCAAACTCGCCAAGGCAGACGCCCAGCGGGTATTCGTGGGCAAACGCGCCGCCCAGCACGCACGGAGCCAAGAGCAGATCAACGAGCTTTTGGCGGACCACGCCCAGCGGGGCAGCTTGGTCGTGCGCCTCAAAGGCGGCGATCCTTATTTATTCGGGCGCGGGGCTGAAGAAGCGGCTTACCTGGCCTCGCGGGGTGTCGAGTGCCAAATCTTGCCCGGTATCACCGCGGGCATCGCCGCGCCTGCCTACGCCGGCATACCCGTCACCCACCGCGAAACCGCTAGCACCGTCACGTTCGTCACCGGGCATGAAGACCCCACGAAAGACCAGTCCGCCATCGATTACGCAGCGCTGGCTGCGCTGGTCGGCGCCGGCGGGACCGCGTGCTTCTATATGGGGATGGGCAGACTCCAAGCGATCTCCGATCAACTACAAACCCAAGGCCTAAGCGCCGACACCCCCGCCGCGGTCATCCAGTGGGGCACCACCCCGCGTCAGCGGTCGCTCCGCGGCACGCTGGCGAACATCGCCGCCGATGCCGCAGCCGCTAGCCTGGGCGCGCCTGCCATCATTGTCATCGGTCCGGTCGCAGGGATGCGCGAGCCCGGCTTGGATTACTTCACCACACGGCCACTCTTCGGCAAGACGGTTGTCATCACACGCACGCGCCAACAGGCCTCCGACCTGCGAGCCATGCTCGACGACCTGGGCGCCCTGACGCTCGAAGCGCCCACCATTGAGTTGGTCCCGCCGCAGAACTGGTCAGAAGTGGACGAGGCGATCCAGCGGATTAGCCAATACGACTGGCTCGTGCTCACTAGCGCAAACGGCGTGGCCGCACTGGCACAGCGGCTCGAAGCGCTGGGCCTCGACGCCCGACATTTCTCCAACACACACATCGCCGTCATCGGCGAAGCCACCGGCGACTCGCTGCGTCAACAGCTAGCCATCCGTGCCGACCTCATGCCGCCTCGCTTCGTTGCGGAATCTCTAGCCGAAGAGCTGATCCAGAAACACCAGGTTGAAGGCAAACGCTTCCTGCTGCTGCGCGCCGACATCGCCAGGCCCGCGCTGCCGAAGCTACTCACCCAGGCGGGCGCGGACGTCACCGAATTGACCGTCTACCAGACCAAACGCCCCGAAGCGCTGCCGGATGATGTCCTTTCAGCCCTGCGCAACAATGAAGTGGATTGGATCACCTTCACCAGCTCCTCAACGGCTCGGAACATGGTCGACTTGCTTGGCGATGAGCGGGGCTTGCTGGACCGTGTGAAGATCGCCTCGATCGGACCGATCACCACGGACACCCTGCGCGAGTTGAGCCTGACACCCACGATCGAAGCGACCACGTCCACCATCCTCGGGGTGGTCGAGGCGATCACTGGCGCTGAAGCGTCAAAGTAATTTTTTAAATCAGCCCCCGTATCACCGCCCGCTGGAAATGGCGATGGCTTGCTCGCGGGTGTGCTCCGCACCAGTGGCGGCGTCGGTGAAAATGAGCTTGACAGTGACTTGCTCTAGGCTTTGTGTGGCTTGCGCGTCAAGCGGGACTTCCAACGTGTAATGCGTGCCGGTGATGCCCGTGCGGTAGGCTTGCTCGAATTCGTCGGGTGTGAACCTGCGGGTCGCGACCGGTCGAGGCGGGGCGTCGGCGTTAATCGCCACCACTTGCGCCACCGCCGGGCCCACCGCGGGCAGGAACCGACCACGCTGATCCAGTGTTTGGGTGTAGAGACGAATCACGTCATCTACGCCGTCGCCGTTGGTATCCACCGCCCCGGAGAATCGGCTGAACTTGACCGCCACAACCTGTGGCAGCGCCCCCGCCGCGACACCCTCGACACGGGGCTTGGCGTCGATGCGCTGCTCAAGTGTGTGTACCAACGCAGCCTTCTGCTGGGCCTGTGCCTGAAGATCCGCCACGCGACGCTGCAATTGCAGGTTCTCGCTACGCAGCCGGTCGTTTTCGTTCTCGAAGTTGCGCGGGCCGGACTGACAACCGACAGCCATGCCCACAACAGCCAGACACGCAACAACTTTACTGCGGCTGGTGTGTTTCATGGCTTTCTGTATGAGCGCGTGCGTGAGAAGTCGGGGGCCATCTGTTGGGCCTCTCTCAAGATCAGGCGTTGCACCACACGGTCCGCTCCCTGATCCGCCTGAGGCGGACGGCTCGTGGCGAGGGTTTTTACGCCCGTGGCAGGATCAGTCCCCGCCTTTGCCCTCGTCATCGCTGATGTGGTTATTGCCGATTGCCTCGGGTATGTGCTGGAGCACCGCGTCAGCCACGCCGTAGTCAATCGCCTCTTGCGCGTCGAGCCACTTGTCTCGCTCACAGTCTCTGGCGATCGTCTCATGATCTTTGCCGCTGTGGTGGCACATCAGGTCGTACAGGCGCTTGCGTACACGGATCATCTCTTTGGCCTGGATGCCCAGGTCCGTGGCAGGCCCTTGCATCACGCCGCCGATCAGCGGCTGGTGCAGCAGCACACGGCTGTTGGGCAGCACGTACCGCTTGCCCGCCTCTCCGGCCATCAGCAGCAGCGACCCCATCGACGCCGCTACGCCGATGCAGTACGTCGCCACGTGCGGGCGGATGAACTGCATCGTGTCGTAGATGCCAAGCCCCGCGCTGACCGACCCGCCGGGCGAGTTGATGTAAAAATGAATGTCCTGCTTCGAGTCTTCGTTCGAGAGGAACAGCAGTTGGGCGACGATCAGGTTAGCCGACACGTCATCGACCGGCCCACCCAGAAACACCACCCGGTCCTTGAGCAGGCGTGAGTAGATGTCGTAGGCGCGCTCGCCGCGGCCGGTCTTTTCAACCACCATGGGGATTAAGGTCATCGTCGCGGGCCCTCGTGTTGGGTGTATCAATGAAAGAACGCGGATTGTAGCACCCCCGGTGCGCCGTAGCCAACGCGGCGTATCGGTTGGCCGCAACGGCCTGAACGCATACCATGCTGGTTCATGCCCACGTCCATCAGCCAACCCGCCGCAGGTTACGCCCCCACCGCCGCCGCGCCATCGAGCCGGGCAACGGTGGGCCTAGCCGGGCCTTGCTTGGCGCTGTGGAAGCGTGAGATCGTCCGGTTCTTCCGCCAGCGTAACCGTGTCATCGGCGCTTTTGCCACGCCACTGGTGTTTTGGCTGCTGCTTGGGCTTGGGCTCAACCGGACGTTCACCGTCCCAACCCCCGCGGCTGCGAATCAAACCGCGCCAACGCAACTTTCCCACACGGCTGAAGGCGGCGTGGGCTACCTCGAATACTTCTACCCCGGCACGGTCATCCTGATTCTGCTATTCACGGCGATTTTCTCGACCATTACCGTAATCGAAGACCGCCGGGAAGGGTTTCTCCAAGCGGTGATCGTTTCGCCCATCCCGCGATCGGCGATCGTGGGTGGGAAGGTGCTGGGCGGTGCGACGATCGCGACGATCCAAGGCGTGGTGTTCTTGGCGTTGTGGCCGGTGGTGGGGCATTGGCCGGGACTGGGCGCGATGGCCGCGGCGGTGGGCGTCATGTTCATCGTCGCAGCGGGGCTGACCACGCTTGGGCTGTGCCTGGCGTGGCCCATGGACTCCACGGCTGGGTTTCACGCTGTCATGAACCTGTTCCTGATGCCCATGTGGTTCCTAAGCGGCGCGGTGTTCCCCCTGGACACCGCCCCTATGCCCATGCGCATCATCATGTACCTCAACCCGCTGACCTACGGCCAAGCGGCTTTCGCGGCGCTACTGCAAGGCAGAGACACGCCCTTGGCTGGGGCGATGCCGTTGGGCGTGTCCCTGGTGGTGACGGTCGGCTTTACGATCGCGGGTTTGTGGCTGGCGACGCGGGTGGTCAGCAAAGTGCGTAAGGACAACTCAGCATGACCAGCCAACCCGCTCAGCGCCAACCTGCTGATCAGCGTGTTTGGGTCGCGTTGCTCGCGCTGGCCTCGCTGGGCACCACCGCGATGGTCACGATCAACGTCTGGGGCAGCCGCCAGTCCCCCACAAACAACGCAAGCACGCCCCAACCCCCGATCGCCGCGGTGATCGCAGACGACAACACCAACACGCCGCGCGTGCTGCTAACGCTCCCGCGGTTCACCCTCACCGATCAATCGGGCCGTCAGGTTGGGTCCACCCAACTGCAAGGCCGCCCGTGGATCGCAGACTTCATCTTCACACGCTGCGCCGGGCCTTGCCCCATGATGACCTCGCGCATGGCTGGGCTCCAGAGCGAACTATCGAAGCGCCCACAGCGCAAGGCCGCTCGGCTCGTGAGCATCAGCGTTGACCCGGAGCACGACACACCCGGCGTGCTGAACAGCTACGCCAAACTCGCACACGCCGACGCCGACCGCTGGCTGTTCCTCACCGGCCCGCGTCAAGCCGTCTGGCAACTGGTCCGTGACGGCTTCAAGCTGCCCGTGGGCCAAGACGCCGACAACGCGGCCATGCCGATTTTCCACAGCCAAAAGTTTGTGCTCGTGGATCAAGCGGGACGCATCCGCGGCTTCTACGACGGCCTCACGCCCGAGGGGAAAGACAAACTGATGAAAGACCTTGACGCAATCATCCGTGAACCCTCGGCCCCGCGTCCGCCCAGCACCGCCCGCATCGACGCGCCGGCCAACCCAGCGGACCGGTAGCCGCCGCCATGGACCTGTCATTCCTTCCACACGTCAACGCCGCGCTGAACTCAGCCGCGTTTGTGTTGCTGGTCACCGGCTTCGTGTTCATTAAAAATGGGCGTGTCGCGCCGCACCGCGCCTGCATGATCGGCGCCGCAACGTTCTCGGGGCTGTTCCTGATTTGCTACGTCGTGCATTACGTGTGGCGAGCGTCCGTCATGGGAGGGTCGCACACGCCCTTTAACGGCGTGGGTGTGATAAAAAAGTTTTACTATGCGCTCCTGCTTAGCCACATCGCGCTGGCTATCTTTGTGCCGTACCTGGCGGGGCGGCTGATCTGGCTGGGAGCCAAGGGGCGGTACCCCGCGCACAAACGCCTGGCTAAAATCGGCTTCCCCGTCTGGCTCTACGTCTCGCTGACCGGTGTATTCGTCTACGTCATGCTGTATTGGCTCAACCCGCAGCCTTGATCGACCTCAACCGATTACCCCAAACACGCAACTCAACTATGATTCTCATATGGACCGCGCTGACTCGGACAACACGCCCTTTTCCCCGCCCTCGGCTGCCGAGGTCGAGGCCTACCTGGATAAACACCCACCGCGCGGCCCATCAAAATCTACGGCTTGGCTCAAGATCGCCCTGCTAGCCGGTTCGCTTGTGATCAGCTACTGGGCGTCCTCGCCCTTAGCCGCGGCGCTGCCCTGGGCGGTAATGGGCGTGATCCTGGTAGACCTCCTCTCCGCGGCACGGCGCAAGCGCCTCGCGGAGCGGCACCTGGCTCAAGCCCAAGAAGACGCGGCAATCCACCGCTGGCTCGCCGCGCTGCGGTGCGCTTGGGAGTTGGTCCCCGCCCCGGCGGTGACACCGACCATGCACGGCCGGGCCGTCTTGTTAATCGCCCACTGCCTCGACCAACTGAACCGCCACGACGCGGCCATCGTCGCGTACCGGTACCTGATCGACCGCATCCCCCCCGGAGACCCGTTGGCGGTCCAACTCAAGATCCAATACGCCATGGCTCAACTCGCCGGCGACCAGCTCACCGACGCGGACGACACGCTGCGCAGGCTCCTAGGCAACACCGACGCGCTCAAGCAGCCACACCTGCGCGCGGCGTACAAGCTGGCAACCCTCTACCAGCAAGCCGGCACCAACCACTGGGCGGACGCCGTGACACAGGACGCGGACAGCTTGATCAACGAGCTTCGCCCGCTAGGTATTGAAGCGGGGTTCGGGTACGCGTTGTTAGCGCTGTGTCACTACCAGCAACGGCAACACAGCCCCCACACGCCCGACGGCACACCGCACGATCACCAAGACGCCGCGTGGTGGGCCCGCGCCACACTGTTGCTGCCCGTGCGTAAGCTCGTGGCGCGCTTGCCCCAACTGAAGCAGCTTTCACTACACCTCCAAGCTCAACAGCCGCCGCCCGCACTAACCTCCGCTTGCTGACACAGACCATATGAACGCCTCACCATCACTCAACGCCGCGGCGCCGCCGCCCAACCGCATCGCCCTTTCGGGGCAATGCCCCGCGTTCGACCACCACCGGTTCCGGCGAGAGTTGACCGCGGACGCATTGATCCGAAGAACCATACTGGCCGCGGTCATCATCTACTTCTTGATCGGATCAGAAATCGCCCAAACCCACCCCTCGTGGTCCGGGATATGGATGATCGCTGTCTTGTTCGCGTGGTTCTGGGTCAGCCTGATCGGCGCGCGCGTGGCGAGACAGTTGCCGGGCATGACGGCTTTGGCCCAGCAAGACCCCGCCGCCGCCGAGCCGTTGATCGCCCAGGCGCTTCGGCGCCACCCGCTGCCACGCAAGCTCAGGCTGCTCTTGTACGAACGGCTAGCCATGACCCGGCTGCGTCAGGGGCGATACACCGAAGTCGTCATGATCTGCCAGTCGGTGCTGACCAAAACGCCGGCCCAACCCAGCGGCGAGACCAGCGGGCCGGTCAGTGCCAGACTGAGACGCCTGGCATCATTTTTCGTGCTCAGGCCAAGCGTGCTTGCCGCGCTGCGGCCGAACTTGTTGCTGATGCTCGTTGAGGCGAGACTCTGGCACGGCGACGCGGTGGGTGCCTACTTCGACCTGCTCCAGTTGCACGGCTGTGAGTTAAACCTGACCGACCGCTTGCGCCTGTTGCTGTTGCAAACCCGCTACGAGCTGGCGATCGGCAACCCCAAAGCTGTGCTGGACCACGTCGCTCAAAAGATACGCGTGGCGGAGTTGATGCCCACGGTTCAGTGCGGCACGATGCACGCCATGCTCGCCGCCGCCGCTTACCAAGACAGACGCCCGGACCTTTACGATTGGCTGGGCCGTCGCGCCGAACTGCTGTGCACACCCGCGCAATGGCAAGCAGCCGTTGCGGGGCGGGGCGCGTAGCGCACGGCTACAGAGGCCGACTCAACCGGCGCTGGACAGCGCCTCTTCCATTGACTCTTCAACTTCGGCGGGCGCCTGGCCATCCGCCGCCAGTGAGCTGGTCGTTTCGGATTCGGAAGACACCGCCGGCTCCAAAGCCTCTTGGTCCGCTTGTGCGTCTTGACGCGCTGCCGCGTCGATGGCGTCTTGGGCGATTTGGCCGTCGTCGCCGACCTGCTCAAACCGCACGGACACGTGCTTGGACACGCCACGCTGGGGCATCGTAATGCCGTAGAGCTGGTCGGCGGCCTGCATCGTGCGCTTCTGGTGGGTGATGATGATGAAGTGCGAACGGTCAAGGAACCCGCGCACCACGTTAGAGAACCGGTCGAGGTTCGCTTCGTCCAGCGCCGCGTCCACTTCGTCCATGACGCAGAACGGGCTTGGCTTGGCTTTGAAGATGCTCATGAGCAACGCCACGGCGGTCATGGTCTTTTCGCCGCCCGACAGCAGGCTGATCGACTGAGGCTCCTTGCCCGGCGGCTTGGCGACGATGTCGATGCCCGATTCGAGCACGTCCACGCGGCCCTCGTCGTCGGGCACGAGGATCAAGTCCGCTCGCCCGCCACCGAACAGCCTGCGGAACAGCCCGTCGCGCCCAGCAAAGTTTTCGCGCAGTTGTTCGAACATCGCCTCGAACCGCTTGCGCGAATCGTCATTAATCTGACGGATCAACTGCTGAAGCTGCTGGCGGGCGGTGTCGATGTCCTGCACCTGCTGATCGAGTTGTTCGCGCGTGCCTTCGAGTTCTTGCTGCTCGTTGATGGCGTCGAGGTTCACCGTGCCCAGGCGCTGGATCTTGCCGCGCAGGTCGGCGATCTCGGCCTCAACCGTCGGCCAATCGATCTCCTGGGGTTCGTACTGCTGGTATTGCTGGGCCACGTCGATGTTCAGTTGCTCACGCCCACGGTCGGCGACCGACTCGCTTTTCACTTCCAACTCGCGCTGCGTAACCTGCAGCGTGTGTAGCTGTTGGTCGGTGGTCTCGACGGTCTTCCGGAATTCGGAGGTTTGTGACTGGAGTTTGGCCAACTCTGCTTGGGCTTGCTCCAGGCGGTGGCGGGCCAACTCGTCGCGGGTTTGAAGCTCCTTGAGCCGCACGTCGCAGTGCTCTGCTTGCTTGTTGGCGTCGAAGACGGCTTGCTGGAGTTCTTCGATACGCCGGGTGTGCTGCTCTAGTTGTTCGTTGAGCCCGGTGCGCTGGCGCTGGATGTCGGCGTGGGCGATTTCAAGCTGCCGCACCTGCTGACGCGCCGCGTTGAGTTGCTCGGCGAACTTGCCCGCCTCGACGCGGATTGAAGCCAGCGCCTCGTGGCTGTGCTCCATCGCTTGGGCGAGTTGGGTGATGGCGCCTTCCAACTGGGCCACCGCTTGCTGACGCTGGGCGGAGTCGGCTTCGAGTTGGTCGGCCTCGTCCTGGTGGGTCTTGCGTTTCTCATCGGCGTCGCTGAGCTGGCGGTGGATCTGCTCGGTCTCGGCGGCAAGCACGGGCTGCTCGCGCTCAAGCTGCGTGATGCGGTCTTGGAGACTCTCAAGGCGGCTGTTGAGCTCAACGCGGTCAGTGTTGGCTTCATAAATAGACTGACGCAGGTCGAGCGTGACCTTCTCGATGTGCGCCGCCTGATCGTCTAGTTCGGTGAGACGTTGCTCGTCTGCGGCGATGCGCTGGTCGAGGTCGGTGATGCGGGTGTCAAGCCGGGCCAACTCACTGCGCCGGGTAATCAGGCCGCCCGCGGTGTCGTGGCCGTTGCCGTTGACGGGGCCGGCCACCACGCGACCGTCACGCTCCAGCAATTCGCCCTGCGACGTGACGTAGCGGTATGTGCCTGGGTTTTGATCGCGGTGCTGGGCAGCGGTAGCTAAATCGGACACCACGAGCGTGTGGCCAAGCAGTTTGCGCATGACGGGTTCGATGGCGTCTGGGTATCGCACCAGGTCTATAGCGAGGTTTTGTGATTGAGCAGTGTATTGATCGTGCGCTGCACTGGCGGGCAAGCCGCCAGTGGCACCCGGATCATTACCATCGAGACCCGGCGCGCCCTGGTCGGCTTGCGGGTCGAATCGGTCGATGGGCAAAAACGTGACGCGTCCAGCCAGCGCCTTGACGGCTTCGCTGGTGCCGCAGCCCCCACCGCCGCAGACGTCGGCGAGCCGGTCGATGATCAACGCTTGTTGGTACTCGCCAAGCGCCGCTTCGACGATGCGTGCGTGGTCGGGCTGCTCGGGGTCCGTCTCGATCATCTGGGCCAATAGCCCGCGCACAAATCCGAACGTGTCGGCGCACCCGTCTTGGCCGGTTTGTTGGGCGGCGCTTTTGCGCGCCAAAATAGCCTTGACCGGGTCGGCCACGCCCTCCTGGTTGTCCTGCATCTCCTGAAGCACAGCCCGACGCGAGTCCCACGCGGATCGCTGCTGCTTGTCGGCGGTGAGGCGGGCGGCGAGCTCTTGGTGTTGATCGCCTAGCTGCGATGCCTGGGCGGTGTAGCTTTCAAGCTGTGAGCCGTGCTCGGTGAGCAGGGACTGCACCTGTGCGAGTTTGGCTCGCGAGTCGTCGCGGCTGGTAAGCAGTTGCTCAAGCTCCTGGGCGACGTGGTCGGCTCGCTGGTCGAGCTTCTCGCGGGTGCTCTTGAGGCTCTTCTCGAACACGCCGATCGACTGGATCTCGTTGTGCAGCTGCGCGGTACGGCGCATGAGCGTGACAATGCCTGCCTTTTCGTCTTCGAGCAGGCTGCGTTTTTCGTTGAGCTCGTGGGCCTGCTGGCGGTGCTGGTCCTGGGCGGCGGCGAGACGCTTCTCGGTGTCGGCGTGCTGGTCTTCGAGGCGGGTGGCGGACTCGTTCTGCTGCTGGGTCTGCTCACGAAGTTGCTGATCGCGTTGGCCAAGCTCGTCGCGACGCTGCTTGTCGGATTCAATCTGCCGGTCCAGATCAGCCAGCGCGGTCTGCGCGAACTGCTTGCGTTGCTCAGCCTGCTGCTTGACGGACTGGAGTTGCAAGCGGTCGTGCTGGACCTGCTTGTGCTGCTGTTCGATGGCGTGGCACTGCTGCTGCGATTGGGCCAAGCTCGCTTCGTGTTCCTGTAGCTGCCCCGCGGCGGTGTCGCGTTGGGCCTGTGTCTGATCCGCTTGATGACGCACCTGCCCAAGCTGGGTCTGCAGCTTGTGGTACTCGGCGAGCGTGTGGGTTAGCTGCAACTCGCCGAGGCGCTGGGCGTGTTCCTGGTAGCTTCGCGCGCGAGCGGCTTGGGCCTTGACGCTACGCAGGCGACGCTCGGTGTCTTCGAGGCGCTGGCGGATCAGCCCGAGGTTCTGCTGTGTGCGTTCGAGCTTGCGTGAGGCTTCGAGCTTGCGGGCTTTGAAGCGGCTGATGCCTGCTGCCTCCTCAAAAATCTCTCGCCGCTGCTGGGGGTTGGCCTGCAACAGCACGTCCACCTTGCCCTGCTCGATGATCGAGTAGGCGTCGGTGCCGATGCCCGTGTCCATGAACAACTCGCGCACGTCGCGCAGGCGACAACGCTGGTTGTTGAGCAGATACTCGCTGGACCCGTCGCGGTAGAGCTGGCGGGTGACAGCCACCATGTCGAAGTCGATGGGCAGCTTGCGGTCGGCGTTGTCGAAGGTAAGCGTGACGCTGGCCATGCCCGATGGTTTGCGGGCGCTGGAGCCGTTGAAGATGACGTCCATCATGGCCCCGCCGCGCAGGCTCTTGGCGGATTGCTCGCCAAGGACCCACTTGATGGCGTCAACAATGTTGGACTTGCCGCAGCCGTTGGGCCCGACGATGCCCGTGATGGGCGCGTCGAACGCTATAACTGTTTTGTCAGCAAATGATTTAAACCCGGAGACGGTGAGTTTGGTCAAGCGCATCGATGACGACCTCCATGTCGATTATCGGTCTGTGGCCGGTCCTGGCTCTTCAATTTCACTCCCACCCCGCAGCCCTTCAACGATCCGGGCTGTAAGGGCTAATAATAGGTGTTGTTAGGGGAAAAATAAAGGCGGGGGGACCGGCTCGTCGTCGGTCGCGGCTGAGTCGCCCGGCCCCAGCGCGTCCCAGTCTTCCGGGCGTGACTGCGCGGAGCCGCCCACCGGCTCATACACACCTTGGTCTTTGTCGGTTTCGGGGCGAGGCTCATCGGTCGCGGCTTGCTGGGCGTCGGCGATGGCCTGGGCGATCGGGTTGATCTGTAAATGCGTGTCGCTAGGAATCGTGCCCTGCTGACACAACTGATACACCGCGCTGGCAACCTCGCTGTAAGTCAGGTCCAACCCCTCGGCCGGCTGACTCATCGTAGGCTTGTGGGCTAATAGGTAGATGAACTCCGCGGCGGTGGCGGGGATCTCAGCGGTGCGCCCGTCGACCTGCCCGGGCTTCTGCGAAAAAACGGCGATCGACTCGCCCGCACCACGCACCATCAGCCGATTGCCCCACAGAGTCGCTAAGAACGGCGTGCGGAAGCCCAGCGTGGGGTTGAAGATCACCAGCCGGGGCAGTCGCTGGTGGGCGATATAAACAAGCGGCCTGCGCGCAGGCACCAGGTCGAGCACAAACTTAAACCGCTCGGCGTCTGGGCCGTCGATCGCCATGCGGTGGATACTCGGGTCGTTGACGGTGACCAGCGACTCGTAGGCCGCCACGCGCACGCTCTGGTCGTGATCGTCTAGCAAGCCCTGCAACAAGTTAGACCCTCGGATACTGCTGGGCAGGTTGACCAACATGCGCGCGACACGCCGGCGCGACTGGACATCGCCTTGCTGAGCCAGGCGCGACAGGTGTTCGACGGTCGCTTCGTCTTCCATCCTGGCGCCGGCTTCCAAAGCGGTGAGTGTGATCTGCGGGTCGGCGTGGTTGTAGAGCGGGCGGATCACCGGCAGCACAATCTTGCCCATAGCGACCCACGCCAACAGCACATCGGGCCCATAGCGTGGCTGAGCCAGCAGCAGGTCCGCCAATTGCTGGGCTTTGGTTTGCTCAAAGCCGGGGGCGCGTTGGGTAAATAAGTGCCCGATCAATTCCAGCAGCGTTTCGGGGTTAGTGCTGTACCGCTCGGGGATGTTGAGTGTGATGTACACGTCGTTGACGGCTGAAGCTGTGTCCCACTTGTCGTAAGGGGCTTTGGGGAACCGCTCGTTGATACGGTCGGCGATCAGCCTGCTGCGTTGCCAACTGGGTTGGTTGAGCAGCAACTCCAACTGCCTGCTGGTGGTGGCGACGCCCCCGGACAGGACCACCGCCTGGCGCTGGATCTGTAGCTTGCGCTCTTGGGGCGTGCTTTCGTCAAATGGGTTGATATACAGCGGCCCGCTGGCTTGGCCTAACTTGTGACGGTACTGCAACGACCGATCGCCCGCGCCCTGCACAAGATCGACCGTCCACAGCCGCCCGCCAAGGAGGCTGGTGGTCTGTGTCTGGGGCAGGCTGGTAACGAGCACGTCAAACCGCGTGCCCTTGGTCGCGCCTGGCGGGATCAGCCCTTGGACCTGGACCACGGCGGTGTCGAGGCTGGCAAGCATCCTTTCGGGTGTCATCTGCCCGGTGCCTAGCGCCGCGCTACCCACGCCGCGTTTGCGCATCTCATTAATCAGCCACTGCCGCAAGAAAGCGGGCACCTCGGCCGAACCGGTGCCCTGGAGGTTGACGACCAGGCCGTACCCGCTGACCAACTGTGGACCGCTGCCTCGTAAACGGGTCATGGAGCCGACCGTCCCGTGGAGGAACGCCGGGCCGGTGTACGTCGGGGGCGGGACAGGCGAGGTGGCTTGCTCAACTTTTTTACACCCGCCTAGCCACACCGCCAGCACCACCGCCAACGTGCGGGCCAGCCCAGACGATCGGTTTGATTGTGACGTGGATGGGTGCATGTGTGTCTCGAACAGCAGGCCGGTTAATATTTTATAGTAAGGCGAGTGTATACAGTGATTTTCCGCCGCTAGAGCCGCAGGGTCAAGCATACCCGACCGGGCATGCTAACAGGGCCTGGTGCGCGTTACACTACCACCAGATATGCCTTTAGCGATGCAAAACGATATCGATCAGGTCTTGATCCACCGGGCGGACATTGCCCGGCGCGTGGAAGCGTTGGCCAAGCAGATCGCCGAGGACTTGGCTCTAGCGTCAGCGTCCACGAGCTCTGACGAGCACGACCATGCCGGGCGAATCACCCTGGTGCCGATCCTCACGGGCAGCCTGGTCTTCGTCGCCGACCTGATCCGGTGTCTGCCCGTGCGCATGCAGGTGAAGGTGATCTCGATCAGCTCCTACCCCGGCCCCAGCACGACCAGCCAAGGCCCGACGATCCTCGGCGGGTTGGACACCCTGCCCAAGCGGCTCGACGGCGCCAATGTGCTGCTGATTGATGACATCCTCGACACCGGGCGCACGCTTGCGATGGTCATCGACCACCTCAAAGCCAAAAAGCCCCGGTCGATTCACACCTGCGTCATGCTCCGCAAGCAGCGGCCCGAAGAGGCGCGATTCAACGCGGACTACGTCGGCTTCGACATCCCCAACCGGTTTGTGGTCGGCTACGGGCTGGATTACAACGGCTACTACCGCAACCTGCCCGATATCGTCACGCTGCGAGCCGAGGCGATCCACCAGCGGCGCCACGCGGAGGCTGTATGACCCGCCCGCTTGCCAAGGACGACCCCACGAAGGCAACACCGACTTGGCCACGCCATACCCCATTCGCCGAGCCCGGCTCGGACACCACCGAACTAACCACGTCCCGGCTGATGACCCTGCTGCCTACGGAGCTACTCCAAGGCGGCGAGGCGATTGTGCTGCTGCTAAAACCCAGCCCGTGGTACATCCTGCTCGAATCGATCCACTTCTTAGCGACCCTGACGGTCCTGTTGGGCTTAACGATGTGGGTGTACAACTGCGGTTACAACATCGGTCTGACCCCAAGAGAAATGGCCTTGGCGGGGGCGGGGCTCGCCGGCGTGCGCCTGTTCTGGCAGTTCCTGGAGTGGCTTAGCCGGGTATACGTCCTGACCGATCGGCGGGTGATCCGCGTCAAGGGCGTGATCCGTGTGCAGGTGTTCGAGTGCCAACTCCAGCAGGTCCAGCACACGACCACAACATTCTCGCTGCGCGAGCGATTGTTTGGCTTGGGGTCGATCCACTTCGCCACGGCTGGGACCGGCGGCGTTGAGGCGTCGTGGCTCATGCTCGCAAAACCACTAGAGGTACACCAGACCGTGGTGACGGCGCTGAACCGGTATCGGTAATGTCGCTTTACCCGTTGCTTCTAATCCGTAGCGACGCCGCGTGCCCGTCAAGCCCCTCGGCTTCAGCCAGACGCGCCGCCGCATCGATATCACCCCCCGGCATGCCGGCGGGGTACGCCACCGTGCCCGACCGCTTCAAAAACGTGTACACGCTCACGCCGCTGGTGAATCGCGCGGTGGTGCCGGTGGGCAAGCAATGGCTTGGCCCGGCAATGTAGTCGCCCGCCGCGACAGGCGCCCCGTCGCCCAGAAAAAACTCGCCGCCGTGGCGCAGCCGCCCCAGCCAGGCTTGCGCGTCGCGCACCGCTAAGTTCACGTGCTCTGCCGCAATGCGATCCGCCACTTGAACGGCAAGGCTTTCATCGCCGACCAGCACGGCTGCCGACCCGTCTTTTAACGCCGCTTCGATCGCGGCCCAGCGCTGGCGGCTGGCGAGCTGCGTTTCAATCTGTTGGTTGATCCGGTCAATCACTCCCCGCGACCACGCGACAAGGAAGCACCGCCCTGGGTCATGCTCAGCTTGCGCGATCAGGTCAGACGCGACGCGCGCGGGGTCGGCAGAATCATCGGCGATGGTGAGTATCTCGCTAGGCCCGTAGAAGCCGTCGATACCCACGCGCCCGTTCAACTGCAGCTTGGCCAACTGTGTGTACACGTTGCCGGGGCCGACGACCATATCGACCGGCTGCACACTGGCGGTGCCTAATGCGAGCGCCGCGACGCCCTGCGCCCCGCCGATGCGATACACACGCTCGATGCCCAGCATTTTGCATACCGCCAGCACCAGCGGCGACACCGCCCCCCCCGCGCCGCCCTCCGTGCGCGTCGGCGGTGGCGTAACCACGCTGATCGCCCCGGCGGGCACACCGGCCACCAGCGCCGGCACAGCCAACATGATGACTGTCGAAGGGTACGCCGCCTTGCCGCCCGGCACCGCCAGCCCCACACTCGACACAGCCGTAAATCGCAAGCCCAGGCTCGCCCCGCCGACGGTCACCGCCTGCGGGGGCTGGGGCATGATGTGCCGCTGGTAGGCTTGCACATGGTCAATCGCCCGTTGCAGGGCATCTCGCAGCTTCGCGTCGAGTTGATCCAGCGCCCCCGCCAACTCATCAGCGGGCACACGGATATTGCTTTGCTCAAACGCCGGATCGGTCCATTGACGCATGTACCGCACCACAGCCTCGTCGCCTTGGTCACGCACGTCTTGAATAATCTTGGCCACCGTGGCGGCCGCGTCGCCCGTGTCCCACGCGGACCGGCGCAGGTCGGCGAACCAGCCCATCGCGTCCAGATCATTGATTGATTGAAGCTCGAATATTTTTAGTGACATTCGATCACCTGTTAAGGCGTGTTCTACAAAACCGTCTTTGCCGTGCGTTTGTGCGGTTCATCGGGGCTTGCTGCCATCCGGACCGCTCCCTGACGGTCGCGGCTCGTAGCGTAGGTTTTATAAGCGCGTCTATCGCGTCGCGGTTGCTTCCTGCTTTCGTAACCGCCACCGTCCGTTGTCGCGGCGGACCACCCCGCGTATTTCCAGCATGGTCAGGTCCGCCTGGATTGTAGACACGGGCAGGCCGGTGGCGGCTGCGAGTTGGTCAAGCGGACGGGCCTGACCCAGCGATTCGACCAGTTGGCGCTGTGTCTCGGTCAAAGAAGCCGTCTGAACAGCAGGCCTCTGTGGCTCCGCACCGCTTTGCTCTTCACCCAGCCCAACCTTGAGCAGTTGCCCGGTTTCGCCCAGCGCGTCGAGCACGTCGGCGGCGTTAGTGACCAGCGTCGCCCAGCCCTCGCGCACCATTTTGTGGCAGCCCGCCGAACTACGCGAATCCACGCGACCCGGCAACGCCATCACCTCGCGCCCGTGCTCCTCAGCGGCCAACCTCGCCGTGATCATCGCGCCCGAGCCGGTCGGCGCTTCGATCACCAGCGTGCCCAGCGACAGCCCGGAGATGATCCGGTTCCGCCGGGGAAACTGCTCGGGTCGCGGCGGGGCGGCCATGGGCAGTTCGCTGACTACCGCGCCACGCCCTTCGCCGGCGATAGTGTTGAACAACTCCGCGTGCTCGGCGGGGTATGGCACGGCAAGCCCGCTGCCTAAAACGGCGATGGTGCGCCCGTTGACACGCATGGCTGCGCGGTGAGCAGCCGCGTCCACCCCCCACGCGCCGCCGCTGACGATGCACAACCCCGCCTGGGCGCACAAGGCGCTGAACCGGTCGGCCTGCTCTCGCCCGTACGCGGTGCAGCGACGCGTGCCCACAATAGCTAACGCAAGCGCATCGTCCTCGCGGATTTCCCCCTGGACGTACAACACAGGCGGCGGGTCGGGGATGTGCCGCAACAGCCGCGGGTAGCCCGAGTCAACAACCGTGAGCACGGTGGCGTTGTGTTGCTCGACCAGCTCCAGCTCTCGCTGCACAACTCGGTCGTCCACTAGCCGATCGATCGCGTGGCGGATGCCGTCGGCTGACTTCGCGCCGATCCCCTTGATGCCGCCCAGCTCACGCGCCGTAGCGCCCAGCACCGCTTGGGGCGAGCCCATCGCCTGTACACAGCGATTGGTCAGCGTCGGGCCCAAGCCCGGCACGAGATTGAGAGCGAGCACGGCCTCGCGGTCGGAAACACCCATGGCAAAAGTGTAGCACGGATACCCTGTTAAGCGGATGGGCGGCCTAGCGGGGCGGGGGCAAGCGCGGGCGTGTTATTTTGCCGGTGGGACGGCCGCGGTGGGGCCTGGGACGATGCCGTACTCGCGTAGCCGGTGCTGGAGACGTTGGTTGCCCGGGGCGATGGCGTGGGCGTGGCGCAGCGAGGTGATGGCGTTGGTGGTGTCGCCGATCGATTCATAAAAATCCGCCAGCTTCACAAACGGGTCGGGGTCGCCCGGCGCGGCAAAATACGCCGCTTTGCGGTAGGCCAACTTCGCGGCGTCGACATCGCCCAATTTGGCCATATACCTGCCCTGACGCAGGTAATCGCGGCTGGTGCCGTGGTCTGTCACAGCTTGGGTCAGCAGCTTGTGTAAATGCTCCATGCGACGGCGTTGAAAAAGCGATTCAGCCAACGCGTCTAAAATGTCGGAAGTTTCCGCGTCGTTGTGGCGCAGCTCCAATGCCCTTTCCAGCAGGATCTGGGCGTCGAACGCCATGCCCTGCTGAAGCCGGATGAGTCCCAAGTGGTACAGGCTCTTCCAGTCGGTGGGGTCTTGCTCGACAGCCTGGACAAACCGCTTCTCGGCAGCGGCAAGGTTCTTGTCGTTCAGGGCGTCTATGCCGTGCTTGCGCAGCAGGGGGTTGGGCTTGGACTGACAGCCCACGCACACGGCAACCACCGCCACCACAGCTAGCCAACGGCAACACCCACTTTGGGTTGGCGTGCGACCTATCGCGAACATCGATGCTCCTGTGTCTAGCAAGGGGAGAAAGAAACCTCGACGGCCACCCTTGTTTACGTCGCTCAGCATAAAGGCATGTCACAAGTCCGGCAAACCGAAGGCGATCCCCCCGGAAAGACTCACCTGTGTATATCTAGAAGTATTCCAAGCTCTTGGGGTTCGGTTCCGGCTACTGCCCCGGCGTGAGCGTACGGCCCTTGCCCTGCCGGTTCCACGCGCCGACCTCGCCTTGGCCCTGCTCGTCGGCGCGGATGGTGCTGACCGCCTGGCCCGTGCTGTTCCACACGCTCACCGCGCCGCCCTGGTCCGTGGCGCTTAGGCTCACAAGCTTCTGACCGGCCCCGTTGTACGTGGTTAACGCGCCTTCGCCGTCTTTGGTCACGCCCACCGCCACCACGCCCTCGCCGCGGCGGTTGTATGTCGCCATCAGGCCCTCCCCGTTCTTGGTGGCGCTGAGCCGCACGAGCTTCTGGCCTTCGCTGTTGTAGATATCCAGCGAGCCGGCGGACGCCTCCATCAGCAGGTGGCCGTCGCTGTTCATCATGAGGACTCGCCCGCCCCGTGGGGTGGTGTCCAGCGTCACGACCGCGGCGCCCTGGCTGTCGACCACCTCCAGCTTGCGCGTGCGCACCAACTCGGGCACACGCCCCACGCCAGCTTGGCCCATGACCACGCCCAGCACCAAAACAGAGCCCAACGCTAATGACGCACCGCGCCAACGCCGATACCCCCGCTCGAGCTTCGCTACGCGATCTTCCAAGTTCATCGGCTGTGTCCTTTCGAAAGTTGGCCCGTCAACAAGGCAACCCAGAATCTTCTAAATACTTCCGTTTCGGTGATACTAACCAAATAGGTCTCGGTGTGCAGCGCGGTGAGGATAAAACCTCGGCACCGCTTGGCATGAGCATCCACTGACAAGGCGGTCTTGTCAAAACGCACCCGTCCACGACACGGTCAGAGCCCCGAAGCTGTCTTGGTCTTGCTGGCCCTTGAACTGGCGAGTCAGGTACGTCTGTGAATACCCCAATTCAAATTCGCCCCACAGGATCACCAAGCCGACCTGGACCTCGCCCACGAGGTCTTCGGCGTCCACACCATGGCTGGGCTTGTGGTTGTTGCCTTCGAGGATCGTGTTGTGCTCGACCGCCTTGGCGCCCAGGCGCACAAAAACATACGCGCCCGGCGAGGCGTGGGGCAGGCCGGTCGCGGCGGCGGGCTCTTCGATCCGGCCGGGGCCGAAGTCGTCGGGCAGGTTCACGCCCATGCGCACCAGCGCCCCGGCGTTGGCGTGGCGGCGGATCGTGCCCAAGGTGAAGCCGGCCTGGGAGATCAACTGCACGGCGTCGGCGCCATGGCTGGTCAGCAGGGTGATCTTCCACTTGCGTTGGTAGATGAAATCGATGCCGGGCTCGTCGCCAAGCTGGTGGTCCCAGCCACGCGGCTCGGTCTCATCAAAAGTATCGTGAACACCGTGCTGGATGTCCTCCGCCAGCGCCGACGGGCCGATGAGGCCTAGGTTGACCTCGAAATGATCGAAGACGGTTGCCGAAGCGCGTTGGAGGTACGCCCCAATGTAGAGCCAGCCGGCGTAAGGCTGATCGTTGGGCTGAAGCGTGGATAGCTCGATACGGTCGGGCGTATAGATGTTCTGGCCGAAGGCGTAGCCGGCCGCGGTTTTCAAGGCATCGCCAGTGGCGGGGCTGAAAGGCAGCAGCGGCGCCAGGCGCTCGGCCCACCGCGGCTGGTGGGCGAATGTGAACTTCGTGCCGTGGGTGTAGTGACGGTCGGTGGCTTTGTTGGGCTTGAGGAAAGTGCTGTCGTTCTCAAAGAGAACCGTTAAGACGAACGGCTTGTGCCGGGGCGGTGTGCTGTCTTGCGGGGGCTGGGCGCGCGCCGGGGCGAGGGTGCAGCAGGCCGCCAAGATCAGTGCTGTTACGCGTTGCATGGCCCAAACAGTTTACAAAAGGTGCGGGCGGTTGGGGTATCTGTGTGGTCGTGTCCCACCGGTTTACTGCGTTTCGATTCTGACGGGCTGTTGGTCGGGGCTATCCTCGTCGGATTCGGACGGCGGCGGGGCGTCGGGCGAATACCCCGGCGGCTGAGGGAACGCCAACGCGGGGTCGAAACCCGCTTCACGGGCCTGGCGTTCCAGCACGGGACGCAGCCTGGCGTAGACGCGTTGACGCAGCCTGATCGGCGTGGCGGTCCATACACGCGAACGCAACTGCACCGATACGCCTGCCGAACGCATGTAAGCGGAAAAAGCGTCGGTGAGCATCTGATTAAACGGTGGCAGGCGTAGCCGCCCCTGCCCAGGGGCGATGGCTTGGACATCTTTGTCTTGCTGATACCTGCGGTGCGCGTCGCTGGCTAACTCAATAAAACGGTTGAACGTTTCGGGGTTGCCCTGCGCCAAGCCGTGTTGGAACGCGCGGTAGAGCATCTCACTGATGAATTGGTTCGTGTCCGACATCGTCGACAGGTGTTTGCTCAGTTGATCGGCGACAAGCTGGGCCAGCGGCTGGCGGTAACGACCGCTTTCGATATTGGTCCTGCTATCGCCATAGAAGCGGCGCGCCTTATCGAAAAACTCGCGTGCCTGATCCGCGTCGCCGTAGAGGTAGTGGTGCACGGTGGCTTCGAGCAGGAAGTTCTCGTGGCCCATGGCGAACATGTCTTGCTCGACTTGGCCGAACTGGCCGCTATCGAGCCGCTGCTTGGCGGTGTCCAGGGCTTTGTCGTAGACAGGCGCGAAGCGCGGGTCGGGCATGAGGTCGACGCGCTGAGAAACGGGGTCCAGCGACACGCGTCCGAACCGCGATAGCTGCTGGATGGCGTGCAACGACTGGCGGTTGGTGTTCAGCAAGTCGATTTCATGCACCTTAGGCTGACCGTCGTCGGGTTCCAGGCTAGAGCCTTCAATCTCCCCGGCGAGCGTGACGCCCAGCTCCGACCAGTACAGCCCATGCGACGCGGGGTGCCGCCAATCAAGCGGGCCGTAGCGTTGCATGAGCCCGAGCATATAGGCGGGGTCCATGTGGTATCGCCCGCGTAGCGCGGCCTTGCGCAGGAACGCGTACATCGCCTCGAACGGTTCGGCTGATCGGGTATCCGCCAACACCGAGGCGAGCTGCGCGTCGTAGGGCAGGTCGGCAGCCGAGGCTTGCAACGGGGCGCCGCTGGTCGGTCCGGCTAGCCACGGCTCGTAAAGACGCACCGCGTTGATCTGCTGGAGCAACGCCGTGTCGGGCTGGTAGCCGATCCACTTGAGCCGCAGCAGCAGCGACTGCACACTGGGGGTCTTCTCAATGAGCCTGTCCAAGCTGTCGGGCGCGTCGGCGATGGGCTTGAACCAATCAATCGTTTGTGGGGTGTCGGCGTCGGGTGGCGGAGCGCCCAGCACCAACTGCCACTCCAGGGCCAGCCGGTACTTGTAGTACCAGTGCATGTCGTCCATGAATAGGCCGATCTTGTGGAAATAAAACCAGCCCAACTCGCGGTACAACTTGATCGCCGTGGGGTTGTAAACGATGCCCTTGTCGCGGAGCAACGCGATGCCTTTGCTGACCCAGTCCCACCGCTCTTCGGGGGTGTACGTAGCTACGGAGATGTTGTAGGCCATGTTCCAAGCCTGGAAGAACCACACCTGGGGGAACCGCGGCTGAAGCGTGGTGATCCACTGGCTGAGCTGGTTGGCTTCGAAAAACTGCCCGTCGTCTTGGAGCACGCGGGCGCGGTACCACAGCGCGTCGACCAACACACCGCGGAACGAACCCAGCGCGGTGGTCGATAGCGTGACCCAAGGCGGCAACGCCCCGGCGGTGTCGGCGTCGAGCGCCATGGCGGGCTGGGGGCGGCGGGTGTTGACGGAATCGGCGATGAGCGCGACGCCGATCAGCGCGGCGAAAAACACCGTGGCCGAGATCAGCAGTGTGGCGCGGGTTGATCGCATGGCTTACCGGTAAAAAAATCCATTGACAGGCGGCGCCCGACCGGCCTCCGTCACACGGTCACACGCGCCAACTCGCGGGCGCGGAGCATCGCCCACCCCACCGCGGCGCAGCCGCCCGTGCTGACCAGCCCGACCCACAGCACCGCCGAGGCCAGCGTCCGGCCGGCCACAACGCGACCGTCCGCGACCAGCGGCACCGGATTGTAGTGGCTAAACGACGGAATCAAGAGCACAAAACCGTTGCCCACCAGCCGCACCACCACCTTTACCGCCTCCCACACCTGCCCGGACATCAGCCGCTCAAAGAAAGCGTGTATCAGCCACTGCAACGCCTCCCACCAAGCCCGGTCGCGCCCGGGCACGGGGACGTATAGCTGCATGGACTCAATAAAAAACTCGTGGGCGCCCGCCGCCGCGTAGACCAGACCGCACAGCAGACACGCCACCGGGAAATCCAGCACCGCACCCGCAGCCAAGCCCAGCATCGCCAAAAAACCCAGACGCACCCATATCATCACCAACGCCCGCGCCAGGTTCGACTCAAACCGCCCGGCCTGGTAGAGCACCTCCAGCCCCTGGCCCGGCGCGAAGCTCACGCTCGACGCGAACGTGGCACGCGGGCTGTCCAAATCGACGTTATCAATACGCACATCGAGGCGCCCGTCGGCGTCGATCATCGACACGGGCAGGTCCACGATGTAATACTTCGAGTCGGCGACGACGATCGGCTTTTGCAAGCCCGTGCCCGGGTCGGTCGGGTACGGCCTGCCGTTGAGCCACATCGCCAAACGCACGCGCTGGTCAGGCGGTGTGGCTGACGAGACGGGCTTGAACCGCAACTGCACCCACTGGCCGAACGCTTTGGCGCGGTCCAGGCCGGTGAACAAGTAACGCTGGCTGCCAAGCGGGGGGATCGTGTGCCACCGCGCTTCGACGACGCGCTGGATCGCCAGCCGATCGCCGGGCGTCAGGTTGTCGGGCGCGTAGCGGGTAGGGTCGTCGGCTTGGAGTTGGGTGAGGCGTGTCTCGAACACGGCGTTGAGGTCGAGGTCCGGCGGGGGCTGGGCGGGCTGCGACCGGCGAGCCACGAAAACCTGGTTGTCGATCGCGGCGCGGTCGTGTCGGTCGCGGTGGGGCTGCATCTGCATCACCTTGGCGAAAACATACACCCCCACGCCCGTCACCAAGACCAATAGCAGATTCAACAGCATGACCCCCACCCACTTGCCCAGCAGGTATTGCCCGCGGCTTAACGGCTTGGTCAGTGACAGGTACACCTGCTTGCGGCTCATATCACCGCAGACCGTCGCGCAAGACAACGCCACCGTCATCACGCTTAGCAACACGGCAGCGCTGGACAGCGACCAGGTCAAGAAAAACTGGATGCGGTACCGCAATAGCTCTTTGGGGTCGAGCATAAACGGCAAGGCTGGGACAATCAGAAGCAACCCCACGAGCATCGCCAGGACCAGCTTCATGCGGATCGCTTCGTCTATGAGCGTGCGAGCCACGCCCGCCCAAGCGATACCCGGCGACAGGGCCGCGCGGATTAAGCCGTGCCCAAAAAAGAAACCCAGCCACATACACCCCACACCCACGACCACCACCGCCGACCCACGGTAATCCAACACCCACAGCGCGCCCGACCCCGCCGCCGCAGCGGACAGGCCCGCCAGCCAAGGCCAATACCACTCACGCGTCTGCCACCACCCGTAGCACGCCCACCCCAGCAGCAGCGCATCGGCCACCGCCACCCCGCCCAGCCACAGCGGGCGATACGGGACCACACCCCACAGCCACATCAGCAGCAACAGCCCCTGCAAAGCCAACAGGGCGGTGATCAGCAGAAGGAAACCAACGCGTTTAACAAACAAAGCTGTGGCGACTCCGAAAATAAAACCTGACTGATGAACTCACACCTCAACACGGACGGCTACGGCGCGTCCGGGTCGTATGGCGGGACGTCTTCGACGGCTTCAGTGAACGATTCATACGGTTTTTCTTCATGCGGCTGCGACGGGTCGGGCTGGCTGCGCTCGGACACCGTGTGAGGTGGAGATACGGGTTTGGGTTTAGCCGGTGACGCGTCATCGCTGCTAGCTGAGGCATCATCACGTGGCGAAGCGGGCGGTTGGGCTTCGGTCTTAACCGCTTCATGGGAGTCGGCGTCGTCGTCTTCATCACCCTCCCAGGGCTCCAACGCTTGCTGCTCTAGGATTTTCTCAAACGGTGACGGCGTACCCGCTTGAGGCGGACTTTGTGGCGCATCGGCTTGAGGCGGCGGGGCGGGTGGCGAGGCAGCGGGCGCCTTAGCGACGTCAGGCGGCGGCTCAGCTGCGGTGGGCTCGCTTGACGGGGTGTCGAGTGGCTCGGCGCTAACCAATTGCTCTATGACGGAAGTATCCTCGGTATCGGCTGTGGGTGGCTGCTGGGTATGGCCCGGGGTTTGTTGCTCGGTCGGCTCCACGGGCGGGGGCGCTGGGGGCTGTGCGGCTTTGACGAGGCGGTCGACCACGTCTGCTTCTTCCGGCTGCGTTGGACGCGCCTGCGGTTGCGCTTCAGAGGCCGTTGGTGTCTTCGGTTCGGGTTGGCCAGGCGGGGGGGAGGTCGTCCGCGGCGCAACTGTCGCCGCCCCGGCTGCGGTCAGCGCGGCGATGACCGAATCGCCCTGTGAAGCGTTGGAAGGGTCGGACTTAAGGAACTGGGCGATCTGGCCGCCCGCTTTGGCGCCGCCGGTGGAAACACCCTGTGTCTGGGCCTGACGCACGATGTCCAAAAACAGCGACTCGAGCTTGCGCCGCGGCTTGTCCACGTGATCGATGTGCTTGCCGCGCGCTTCGAGCATGGCCCCCAGGTCGCGCAGGTCGTCCTCATTAAGCCCCTCGACCTGGATGGCGGTGATGTCCTTGCGTACCAATAGCTCGTCCACCGTGCCCGTGGCGCGGACCTTGCCGCCGTACATAATCGCGACGCGCGTGCACACGTCTTCCACGTCAGCCAGCAGGTGCGAGCACAGCAATATCGTCTTGCGCCGCTGGGACAACTCCAGGATCAGGTCCTTGATCTGCCTGGCGCCGATAGGGTCCAAGCCATTGGTCGGCTCATCTAAGATAAGTAATTCCGGGTCGTTGATCAGCGCCTGCGCCAGGCCGATGCGCCGCTGCATGCCCTTGGAGTATTGCCCCACCGGGCGGTGCTGGGCACCCTGAAGCCCGACCATATCCAACAGCATGTCGATCCTCTGAAGGCGCTGGCGTCGCGGCAGGTGAAACAGCGTGCCGTAATAGTCGAGTGTCTCCCGCGCGTTGAGAAACGGGTACAGGTACGACTCTTCGGGCAGGTACCCGATCTGCATTTTTGTTTGAACGTCCTGGGGGTGCTTGCCCAGCACAGCCACGCGCCCGGCGGTGGGGTGCAGCAGCCCGAGCATGAGCTTGATCGTCGTGGACTTGCCCGACCCGTTGGGCCCCAGCAGCCCGAACACGTCGCCCCGGCAAACGTCTAGATCGATCCCGTCAACCGCGGTGACGCGCTGACGCAGCCAGAAATCGCGGAATACCTTGGTCAGCCCGATGCACTTGATCACCGGCTCGTACCGGGCGGGGGGCGCGGCGGCGCGAGCGGCGCCTTGGGGCGGGGTCGGCTTTAAGCCGGGCGGTGTGCTGGGCGATTCGGTTGAGGCCATGGTCAATCCCGTGTGGTGGGCGGCTGTCAGTTGCCCCGTGGGCGGTCCTGTTCTTCGCCGGTCAGTCTTTGGCGCTCCCGCTGCTGCTGGACCTGCGGATCGCGGCTGATATCAAGGTACGTCTGCCCAGGCGGCAGGTAAATCGTTTCGATATCGCCGGTCAAGATGCGTTGCTTGGCGTCCTGCCACAGCCGGTTGACGACGATACGCGGGTTCTTGCGGTACTCGGGCAGCAGGCTGTTGAAGTAGTCGGCCTCGCCGCGGACCTTGGCCACGACCTCGGTACGGTAGGTCATGGCCTCATTGATCATCTCCGCCACCGCGCCGCCGATGGTGGCTTGGCCCTGCTGGGCGGGGACGGCCAGCGAGGTGAATGCCTCGTCGAGTTGTTGGCTTAGCTCCTCGGTGAGCAACACGTCGGTGCCGTGGGTGGCTAGCTCGTAGTCGTCGATCAGTGTTAACAACGGCTCGTACGCCTCCCCAGCCGTACCCACAAGCAGGCGCGCGGCGAGTTCCTGGGCTTGCTCGACGAGCTTGGCGTTGAGGCTCTCGGCGTTGAGCACCGCGCGCACAGCCGTGCGCACGGGCAGCGGGTAAGCAGGGTCACGCGCGCTCAGGTCGGTGATGCGGATGCCGGTTTGCAACGCGTCAAGCATCTGCTGGGCGTGGCGCACGGCTTGGCCGGCTTTCTGGGAACGGATCAACTGATCGGCGGTCGTGGCGGCGGTGGCGAAAACAATGCTCTGCTCGGCGATATTTCGCACCAACCCACGCGCCGAGTCGGGGTCGCCGAAACAAGCGAGGAACTTGATCGGGTCTTCGATCGCGTAGGTGACCGACCAGCGCGCGTGGACGATCTGCGCGTCGCCGGTGAGCAGGTAGCCGTCCTTTTCGGGGTTCAACGGCCCGGCCCGGGCTTGTTGCTGCTGCTCGTTTAGCCCAGCGCCGGGGTGCGGGGTCTGATACCAGAACGCCTGGTCCAGGGTGATCTGCTGGGGCGCCGCGGGGAGGGTGACCACGCGCTCGAAGGGGTAGGGCAGCGAGAAGTAAGGCCCGCCCGCCTGGAGCGCCTGCTCGCCGGGCTCGCCCACGACCCGCCCGAACCGCAGGCGCAGCGCCGTCTGTTGTTGGCTGACGTTGAACACGCCGCTGGCTAGATACAGGATCAGTAAAAGCACCATCGCCACCTTGAGCACCCAAAAGCTCACGCGCAGCGCATCGGCCAACGACCGCTGGGCGGGGTCCAACCCGTCGTCAAGCGCAGCGGTGCCCGCGGCGAGCGGCGAAGCGGGAGCGGTTGGGTCGCTGTCCATGGCGGTTAATTCCCCGGTGTGAAATCCTGTGTGCCGTCGCCCGTCTCGCTGAAAAGCTCGGGCAGTGAGAGCTGGTTGGCGTCGAGCACGAACGTGGTGTTGTGGGGCAGCACGGTTTCGAGTGTCTGTATCCTGCGTAGGAATATGGCCAGGGATTCGTCTTGGCGGAAGGCGGTGTAGTACTGAGCGGCTTCCTGGTCGCCTTGGGCGCGCACGGTTTGTGCGCGGCGCTGGGCGAACGCCAGGATGCGCCGCTTGGCGGAGTTGGCCTGGCTGATGATCGCGTCGGCCTGGGCCTGGCCCGATACACGCGCGTTCGACGCCATGCGCTGGCGCGCCTGACGCATGGTCTCGAACACCTGCTGCGTGTTTTCTTCCGGCAGCAAGAGCCGACGCACACCGACCAGCCTGGCTTCAATGCCGTATTCCAGCAGCTTCAAGCGGTTGCCCAAGCCCGCCAACGCCTCTTGCTCGATCGCGGGGAGCATGACCCGGCTGGGGTCGGTGTTCACCAACTGGTCCATGCGGTACCTGCCGATCGTGCCGCTGACCTCTTCGCTTAAAAGCGGCGCGAGTTTCTCTTGAGCCGATCGGGTGTCCTGGAGCTTAACGAAGAACGTCAGCGGGTCGCTGATCCGCCAGGCCAAATAGGTGCGGATGACCACGCTCTTGCCGTCGCTTGTGGAGGCCTGCTCGAGGCGGTGTTCGAGCAGTTGCACGCGCGTGTCGTAGCGTTGGACTTTCTGGATAGGCCAGGGCAGCTTGAAGTACAAGCCGGGCTGGCGCTTGACCGCCTCGGTGGAGGCTTTGTCGAAGGTCGTGAGCACCGCGACCTGGTCGTACCGCACCTGGAAGGCGAACATGTACGCCAGCAGCACCGCCACGATCACCGCGCCAACCAGCAGTGTCAATCGGTTTTTGAGCATGTCAGTCGTGCCTCCGTGTGGGCTATAAGTGTATCTTGGTTCACCTTTGTAAAGCGGCCACGCCGTCTTGTCCGTTACGGCTCCTCTTGCAACAGCGAGTCGATGGTCGACCGCGCGTCTTTGAGGTCCACGCGGAACGTGGGCATGCGCGCCTGATCGACCGCGAGGATGATTTTGCGGGCGTCTTTCAGGCCGTTGGCCAAAACGTCCAGGTACCGCTGGGCACGGAAATATTTAGGCGCGTTGCGGTAGGCGGCGACCTCGGCGTTGAACCGCAGCGCCGCGGCCTGCTCGTTGACGGCGCGCTCCCAGCGGTCGGCGCGCGCTTCGTAAATCAGCTTCGCCGCTTCGCCACGCGCGCCGGTCAACAACTGCTCAATCTTAAGCTCCTGCTCGCGCACCCGGCGCTGGGTCGCGAGCGTTTCGAGCGGGTCTTCCGGCTGGGCTTGCTGCTGGAGTTGTTCGAGGTCGATGATGGCTTGATTGATTTCATCTGCTTTCTGGGGCGACCCCGCGACCGACGCCAGCGCCTCGATCGCCTCTTGCCGGGCCTGCTCGACCATGCTCTGACGCTCTTGCATCGCCCCGATCTGCTCAAGAAACGCCGCGGCTACGCTTTCGTCCGGGGGCGGGTAGACGTTGTTGAGCCCGACGAAGATCACTTGCAGGCCCAGGCCGGCCGCGTCTGCGTCCGCTTGGACCTGCCGCATCAGCCGTTCGCCCGCCGACGCGCGCCCCGCGCCCAGCAGCGTGTCGATGTCCTCGGTCATGAAGTAGGCATTGACCAAGCGTTCGGTGATCGCGGTGAGCATCGCGCGGTGGTCCGTGGCGGCGGACACGTGCCGCGATAAGTCCGTCAGCCGATACTGGACCACCACCTCAGCCCCGACAAGCGACAGCCCCGCGGCGCCGCGCGGCGCGCCTTCGCCGCCGCTCTGGAACCACTGCGCCACCAGCGGCGTAGGCGCGGTCACAAAGTATTGCTCTTGACCCGCGTGGCGTTTGGTCCACAGCGCCGCAGCCGCGGTGTCCGTGGTCTGTGACGACCCGACAACAACCTGATGCACGCGCCCCGTCGCGTATTTGCTTGCCCTGCCGATCGGCCAGGGCAGCTTCAGGTGCAGCCCCGGCCCCATCGGCTGACCGCTTACTTGCCCGAACCGTGTGACCACCGCCTGCTCATGGGGTGACACGATCACCAGGCTCGTCAGCAAGACCATGGTCAGCAAGCCGCCCGCCACTAGCGGGGTGACCGCACGGCTAAACAACAGATAAAACCAGCTACGCGAAATCTCGAAACCGAACTGGTAGTTCAGCGCGTCGCTGATGGCGTCGGCGATCGACCCGGGGCTGGTCATCCACCCGAGCATGCGGCTATCAAACGCGGGTCGCGTTGCCTGGCCCGCTTTGCGCGGGCGGTAGACGTTCAGCACCAGCGCCAGCAGCACCTCGACGCCGACCAGTGTCATGAGCCCCGGGATGACCAGCGCCAGCCACGCCAGCACGGCCGCGTTGCCGTAATGCGTAAGCACCACGCCCACCAGCAGCATGGCCGCCGACAAGCACCCCCCGATCAGGTAGCTCGCCCCGCCACGCAATAGCGCCCACTCGGGCGTGTGGGCCATGCCCGACTCGTACCGCGCCGCGACAAACGCCACGAAGCCCGCCAACGCCATGACCACCATCAGCACGGTGGTGTTCACCGGCTGGCGCACAGCCCCGTGAATCAGGCTGCCATCGACAAATGCCCTGTAATGGTCAAGCGATAACGCCAACCCAACAGCCAACAGGTACGCCAGCGTGATCAGGCTCACCACCGGCAAGCCCCAGCGGTAGAGTTGATTGAGCCGTCGTTTTGCTAGGTGAAGGTCATCGCCGTGGCTGTCGAACAAAGCGGTGGATTGCGCGTCGGGCTGCGTGAGCCGCTCGGTTTCCAGCGCCTCGATGCGTTCGAGTTGGTGCTGGTAATACACCAACGCCAGCACGCACCAGATGGGCAAGCCCCCGAACAGGTGCCACGCCCCGGCGTAAATGGCGGGGCTATCGGCGTACAGCCCGGCAAGCGTGAGCGTCAGCGCCAACAGAAGCTGAACCGCCAAGCCTAACAGGGCGGCGTGAGCGGCGCGGCGGTAGGTTTGATGGTCTTGAGCCATAGGGCTATCCGGCATGCGCTAGCGTGTGTATACCGCCATTCCGACCGACGATACAGCCCACGCTACCCTCGAATCGTTGCTTCCATGCGATCATAGCGCTACCAGGTTAAACTGTGGCCCGCGTCAGGCAATCCCCGCGTCCGCGGTGTACACGGCTAAACGCCCGGCGGGCAACGCGGGCAACCCGCATGACATGATCCACCAGCTATTCATTATCAGCAGACACACCTTCCGACAGAGCATCCGCCAGCCTGTCTTTGTCGTGTTGATCCTGCTGTCGGGTCTGGCGCTGGTGCTCAACCCGGCGCTGGCGGCCTACTCGTTAGGTGATGATAACAAGCTTATGATCGATATGGGGTTCAGCACGCTGTTCGTGGCGGGGCTGCTTATGGCCGCGTTCACCGCCACGGGCGTGCTCAGCCAAGAGCTGGAAAACAAAACCGCGTCCACCGTGGCCAGCAAACCCGTGGCGAGGCCGGTATTCGTCATCGGCAAATATATCGGCGTCAGCGCTGCGATCGCGTTGGCGTACTGGGGGCTGTGCGTGGTCTACCTGCTGACCGTGCGCCACCGCGTGCTGGAGACGGCGACGTCTCAGTTCGACGGCCCGGTCTGGCTTTTTGGGTCGATCGCGGCGATGGTCGCGATGCTGGGCGCCACAGCGGTCAATTACCTCTACAACAGACCGTTCACATCCAGCTTTGTGATTAGCCTTAGCGCGCTGATGACCCTGGCGTGGGCCATGGTCCTGATGATCGACAAACAGTGGCAATTCCAAGCCCCCACCGCCGACCTTCAGCCGCAGATCA
Source organism: Phycisphaeraceae bacterium (assembly GCA_029260715.1). Lineage (GTDB taxonomy): Bacteria > Planctomycetota > Phycisphaerae > Phycisphaerales > Phycisphaeraceae > OFTM12. The sequence goes on from JAJDCS010000010.1 coordinate 126,700, forward strand.
TGATCGGGCTGCTGCTGATCTTCCTGGCGGTACTGGTCCTGACGGCGCTGGCGATCGCGGCGTCAACGCGCCTGGGGCAAATGATGACGCTGCTGGTGTGCGTAATCGGCTTCGGGGTGGGGCTGCTGAATGATTTTATCTTCGGCGGGTTAGCCAAGCAGTACGCCATCGCCAAGCCGCTGTACCTAGCCTTGCCCAACTTTCAGTTGTTCTGGCCCGCCGACGCGATTAGCCAGGGCCAGGGGTTTACGGCTGTGTACGTGGGGCTGGTCAGCGGTTACGCGGTGCTATACGTCACGGCGCTGGTCGCGATGGCGGTGGGGCTATTCGAGAACCGCCAGATCGGGTAGGGCGATTGGCGGCAAGCCAACGCTAAGCCGGGGCTGCCACGACCGCGGACAACCCGCCGCCCGCCTCGGCCCCGACGGCCCGCCCGCCACGGCCCTTCGTCGGCGAAGCCGGGCCTCCGCCCTCGGCCGACTCAAGCTCTTCGCCGGTACGCACCAGCCTCGCCGAATTAAACGCCACGACCAACCCGCTCGATAGCTGCACCACCGCAGCCAACACCGGCGTGACCAGGTTCGCCGCCGACAGCACCAAGAACACCACGATAAACCCGCCGCCGATGAACATGTTCTGCTTGATCACACGGCTGGTCTTGCGTGACAGATCGATCAGGAACGGGATGCGGTTGAGGTTGTTGTTCATCAGCGCGATCTTGGCTGAGTGGATGGCTACGTCCGAGCCGGCGGCGCCCATGGCGATGGAGATGTCCCCAGCCGCCAAAGCCGGCGCGTCGTTCACGCCGTCGCCCACCACCGCGACCATGTGCCCCCTGCTCTTGAGTTCGTCCACCAGTTCCAGCTTCTGGTGGGGCAGCACCTCGGCTGCGTACTCGGTGTGCATGGCCGCCGCCACACGGTTGGCCACGCTCTGGCGATCGCCCGTGACAATGATCAGCCGCTTGAGCCCCTGCTTGCGCAGCGCGTCGATCGCCGCGGCGGCTTGGGGGCGTGTGTTGTCCTCCAACCCGATCCACCCCGCCAAACGCTGGCCTTGCACCACGAACAGCATGCTCAAGCCCTGCGTCTCGGGGTTGTGCTGGGCCTGCTCAATGGCCGCAGCCGAGTCGGGCGACAGGGGGGATATCTCATTTTTAATCAACCAACTGGCCCGCCCGACCATGACCGGTTCGTCGTTGACCGTCGCGCGCACGCCCAAACCGGGCGACTCTTGAAACTCTGAAGTCTCGGGCAGCGTCAGCTTCGCCTTGCCGGCCACGGCCATCACCGCCTGGGCAGCCGGGTGTTTGCTGTGCTGCTCCACCGCCGCCGCCAGCCGCAAAAGCTGAGCGCCGTCAACGCCCTGGGCGGGCACCAGGCGAGTCACCTGAAGTTGGCCCGTGGTCAGCGTGCCCGTCTTGTCGAATATGATCGCGGTGAGGTTGCGCGCAGCCTCAAGGTCCACCACGGATTTGACCAACACACCCAGCCTGGCCGCCGACGAAAGTGACGCCACCATAGCCGTAGGCGTGGCCAAAATCAGCGCGAACGGGCAGGCCACGACCAGCATCGCGATCGCCCGCTCCCACGGGTTGGCCAACTCACGCTCCAGCGTCAGCAAAAGCACGATCGCCACGAGCATCAGCACCGTGGGCGTGTACCAAGCCGTGTACCGGTCGATCATGCGCATGATCGGGATACGCGTGCGCTGGGCTTGCAGGATCAACTGTTTAACCTTACCAAGCGTGGTGTCGTGCCCGGCTTTGGTCACCTTGATGTCCATCGCGCCGGTCATGTTGATGGTGCCGCCGAACACCTCGTCGCCGACCGTTTTGTCCACGGGCAGGGATTCGCCCGTGATGCTGGCTTGGTTGACCGTGCTGGCCCCTAGCGTGACGGCGCCGTCGGCGGGGATGTTGTCGCCGGGGCGGACGCGCACCAAATCGCCGGGACGCAGGTCTTTGACGTTCACCTGAAACTCCCTGTCGTTAACGATCCGGCAGGCGCGGCGGGGCGTGATCCGCACAAGCGACTCGATGCTCGCCTGGGCGCCCAGGGCCGTGCGGCTTTCGATCAACACCGACAGGGTCATAAAAAACGCAATGGCTGCCGCTTCCTGGTAGTGCCCGATCGCGATCGCCGCCAGCACCGCCAGCGCCACCAGTTCGTTCATCATCGCCCTACCCTGCAGCAGGTCTTTCACCGCCGTCACCGCCAGCGGCGCCGCCAGCAGAACCGCCGCCGCCAGCCCCAACACCGCAGGGTAAAACTCGTGATCAAACAACAGCCTCGCTGCCAAAGAGCAGATCAGAAGCGTCCCGCCGACCAGCGTGGCGATGATCTGCGTGCCCACACGCCCAGCTTGGGCCTGCAGGGCCGCTTCTTCTTGCACTTGCTCGGAAAAGGTTTCAGCCATGCCTCAATGCCCCGCTACGAGCCGCGACCGTAAGGGAGCGGTCTCTTCTCGCACTTGCATCGACTACGAATTAATCCAGATGCGTATGACTCTATAGACCTCTGCTGTAGTAAGAATATCACGCCCATGGCCGGAATCCCATCCATGACTTGCACAAACACAAAAATACCACGACAGCTTAATAAGCATTCCGCTTGCGAACGGGCAGACCCGCCAGATCGATGGTCGCCAGCAGCCGCGCAATGCGCCGCCCCGTCCGCCCCGACCCATACGGGTGACCCATGCGCTTGAGATTCAAACCCATCGCCTTGCTCAACGCCTCACTCACCGCGCGCCTACCGCACCCGCAATCAACAACGTTGCTCGGCTTGTCGCGACCATCCTGGCGCGAGCCCACATTGACGCACGACACTTTCAACGCCGCCGCTTCGATCAACCCCGCCGACGAATTGCCGACAATAGCTTTCGCCCCTGCTAATTGCGACAAGAACCGCTGACGCGGCATGTGTTTCACCGGTAACACACGCTCGGCGCGTAGGGCCATGCGGATGCCGCGACAACCGGGGTCGAGGTTGGGCGTCAGCACAACCCGCCTGTACCGCGCCGTGGCACGCAGCGTGTCTAGCATCCACTGGCGCTCTTGGGCGTCGGGGGCGCCGATGGGGTGTTGGATCACGATCAACTCGGGCGCGTCCGGGTCGGGCTTGACGCGCCCAAGCCCGTCCATCGCCGGCGAGCCGACGTTGACCACGCGCTTGGCTGGCTCGCCCATGCGCACCAAGCGATTACGGCTGGTGTCGGTGGCGACGAGGTGCAGGTGGGCAAGCTTACTGATCGCGTGACGCATAGCCTCATCCGCCACGCCTTGGGCGCGGTCGCCGCCGTGGATGTGCGCCACATGAATCCCGCCCACACTGGCCGCACAGGCACCGGCCATCGCCTCGATACGATCGCCAAGCACAACCACAACGTCCGGCTTCAACTTGGCCAAAGCCTTACCCATGCCCGTGATCCCACGCCCCAGAGCCTGCACGTCGGCACCACGCCCCACAGCGCCGGCTCGCTGCATGGGCACCTTCGCGTCGATGCGGAAGCCCGCTTCGCGGATATCGTGCAAGGTGTCGGCGACCAAGTGCGAGCCCGCCACGATTGTGTGCAGCTTGAGCTTAATGGCCGGACGCTTGGTTGAACGGTTGGTCGGGCGAAACCCGTCGATCGCGCGCATAACCGGCTCAAGCAGCCCAAACTCAGCCCGGCTGCCCGTGACAACGGCGATGGTGCGGGTGCGTGCGGTCATCTTGTGTTCCCATCGAGTTGCTTCGTCAGCAGCACCTCCGCCAACGCCAGGTCGTCAGCCGTGTCCACGTCCACCACTTGCCCCGGCTCGGTCACAACGGCCCGCCGATCCGTACCGAGAAACGCGTGGGGCTGACCGTCGGCCATGGTGAACAGACTAGCGCGGGTCACCGCGATCACCCCGCCGTCGAGCAGGTACACCGGCGGCAGGTCCTGTCTACGGTAAACCGCGTTCGGCTGGTAGTCTTCTAACGCGTCCGCCCCGTCGCCCCCAAGCTTCTTCATCCAATAAGGATGTGACTTGCCCACCGCACAAACGCTCTGAACGCTGTGGGCCCCGGTGCTCTTGAGTCTCTCCACCGCAGCATCGATCAACCCATCCGGGCGCAGCGGCACATTCCCATAGAGGATCACCACCGCGTCGTACGTTTCGCCTGTCTGCTGTTCAACAGCTTCCACCGCGTGTCGCGCGGCGCTATCCACCGTGGCCGTGTCGCTGGCTAACTCGGCGGGACGCGTGACCGCCTCCACGCCATATTCCTGCCCAACCCTGGCGATGTCCCGGCTATCGGTGCTCAGCACGACGCGATCCAACCCCTTCGCGGCCTTGGCGTGCTCAACCGTCCAAGCCACCACGGGCTTGCCGCACAGCGTGCGCGTGTTCTTGCCGGGCAGCCCCTTGCTGCCGGACCGGGCGAGGATGACACAGAGGGTTTTCATATACAAGTACAAACGCTGATTACGGCCGGTGCCACTCGTGACACTTCCGGCACAGTTCCAATTGATCCCATTGCCCCTGTTCGTGCGCCCGGCGGGTTGCCTGCATGGATTGCCAGATGTCCGCCAACGGCGTGGCCGTGGCGTCGCCGCCGACCGCGGCGCCAAGCCAGTCCTGATCGCACTGGGCCACGCGACCGTCGGAGAGGATCGTCATGCGCCCCATCAGTTGACGGCAAGGCGTGCGCTTGGGCGGGGCCATGCGCACGGGGCTTAGGTCCGGCGCTAGCCCGCAGCCTGCGGTGAACGGCTCGATCACCGCGTGCCCCGCGTAGTACACCCAGCGATCATAAAAAGTCTCCATGTCAGCTAGCGTATCCTTCGTCTTGACCAGACGCAGCACGACCCAAGGCAGCCCCGCGTCGTGAGCAACACTGTCGCCGTTAGCACCAGCCAACAAATCCCGCGTGCGACGGTTGCGCGTATTAAACAACCACTCCAACTTTTTAACTAGACCGGCGAAGCCATCATCGAACGTGTCGTCGGGAGCCATCACCTTTTCGTAGGTCGCGGCGGTGTCCGCGTTGAGCCGCACACTCACCACATCAATTGGCAACTCCAACAGTCTCTCCACCACGCTTTGTTCAACCAGCAAATCCGTCTCGACCGCGATGCCCAACACCCCCGCGTCACGGGCAGCGACCACCACCTCTTCCCAGTGCTCGTACAGCAGCGCGTCGCCCAACCCGCCCAGCGTCAGGACGGTGTCTTTGTCTTGACCCATCTGCGCCACGATGCGCTTGGCCATATCCAGCGGCATGGGCTGCCTGTCGAGCTTGGCGTAGTGCTGGGGCGTGATCGGGCCGGTGACGCGGCGTTGCGGCGTGAGTTCGAGCGAGATCATCTGTGGCAGCTTGGCGAACGAACCGGCGGTTTGATCGTCGAGCTTAGCCACGGCATCGGTCACCTCAGCCGCGTCGGCCTGCGCCAACCGATCGCCCAACCGATCAGCCACCCATCGGATCAGCGCCGCGCTGGCCGGCGTGTCGTAAATCAACCGCTGGCGGCACGACCGCACCGACGCGGGCACCTGACAGCACACGTCGCGCCCGATCGGGTCGGCCTGGGGCTTGGCGGGGTTGTAAGTCAACAGTTGGCCGAACCCGACCTTGTTTTCAACCAACTGACCAATTAACTCGTGGCCCAAGGCGATGCCCGCCAAACCCGGCGGCGCTTGAGTGAACGTCATCTGCATGTCTTGCGGGTGAGCCAGGTGCAAGCCCAACACGCGCCGGCAATACTCCGGGTCGACCAACAGCCAATCCGCGCCGACCAGTAGCGCCGCATCGGCTTTGTAATGCTCCATCGCCCTTTGCATCGCCCCGGCCGGCAGCAATTCGTCGTAACAGGTCGCGCCGCCCAGCCCACCCCGCCACGCGCTAAGCGACCACTTGCGCGCCGCAACGCGTTTCCGCAAATACGCGTCTTGTAAATTGTCAGGGTCAGCAAACGTCTCGACCGGCTTGCCGTAGTCTTTTTTGCTCAACAACCCCGCTGGGTCGTCCTGCGACGCGTGCAGCAGCACGATTTTCTGCACCTGCTCGACACGTGCCACACGCGCGACCGTGTGCTCAAGCACAGCCTGACCCGCCAGCCTATCGCCCACCAGTGACGGCAAACCCAGGGCCGTGGTCGTAAGACGCGTCGGGATCAGCGCGATCGCAGTAGGCATAGGGCATTAAGGGTATCAGACTTGCACCGCCCGTCCGACCGACGGCTTGCCAGCACGGCCCGGCTCGCCGGTCCGCGCCGCGCACGCCTTGTGCCGTTCGACACGATCCAAGGCGTCGTGGATGATCTCCAACATCTCATCACAGGCCTGGATCAGCCAATCCACGTTCTCGATGTCACGCTCAAGCTGCCTGCGTTGATGCTCGTAAGGGTCATCGCTGGTGTTCTCGATCGCACGGTCCGCCCGCGCACGCTTGAACGCGCCGATGCTGTTGAGATTGTTCACCATGCTAAACGCGGTGTCCAGCTCTTTGACCCGCTTCTGTGTGGCGGTGAGCTTGGCGAATAGCTTATCCATGCGCGCCGCGTCACGCTGGTTCTTGATCATCTTACGCAACAGCGGGATCGTGTCGCGCGACAGCCGGCGCAGCTCGGACACTTCGCCGCGCCTCTGCTTGAGCATCGCGACCGCGGCCGACAACTGCCGGCCGTCGAAGCTCATTGACGCGCGGGGCAGCGCCCCCACGGGCCGCGTGGCGTATTTCGCCAACGCTTCCGCCAGCGTGCCGCGCTCCGTGTGCTCTTTGGGCAGGCCGCCCTCGGTCGCGTCGATCACCCGCTGAGGCGCGCTGGCGAAGTCTCGCTCGAACTGCTTGAGATACGTGATCATCTGCTCGTCGGTGTAGATCTTTTGGCCGTCGATATCGTCGAGCTTCTTCAGCAACCCGCGGTGGCGAACGATACGCTGCCACTCCATCATCTCCAGCGTGTTGAACGGGCTTAGCTCGGGCGCCCAAACGTCGTGGATCGCCGTACCCGGGAAGTAGTACAACCCGTCACTAAAACCAAGGTCCATCCCTGCCAACACGATCGGGTCGCAGCCGAGGTGCTGGGCCAGGTAAAACGCCAGGTGCGAAACAGTCGCACCGTATCGGATCGGCGTGATCGGCTTGGTGTGTTCGCCTAACACCATGTCCAGGAATTGGCTGTTGGTGATGCGCACCGGCCCTGGGAAGCGGTCGGGCACCGCCCAGTTGACCAACGGCTGAGCCACGAGTGTTACGTCCGGCAACTCTCCGAGGCTGTCGTAGAACCGCGTGGAAATCTCGTGGTAATCAAGCGCGGTGACAAAGTCCGGGCGGATGCCGTGATCCAACAGGGGCTTAAGTATCGTCTGCACCGCAATGACGACCACACGGCTACGCGTCTCGGGATCAGCTAGCAAGTGAATGTTTTTCGCCAGGCTCGGCCCGGCCCCGATGCACACCGCGGGGCGGCCCTCCGCCGCGTCGGCCAACTCGTTCGTGTCCGCACCGGCTGCGTAGTGCGACAGGTTCATCAACAGGTTGCGGTACGTGCGCGACGCGTTGACCAGCGCGGTGGCCATGTTCGTGCGGCAGAACTCCGTCACCTCTGCGATCAACTGCCCGAACCGGGTGAGCGATTCGTCGTGCAGCTTACGCGTGGGCGGGTGCGTCACCAGTACCGTCCCCTGCGTGAGCATGCCCGAGAACCCTTCAATATGCTTGAGCATGCCCGCCCGGTCGGTCTCGCCGTCGGCGATAATCACGTTGGGCCGGCCGATCCAGTCGGTCAGATCGATCCGCTCCATCACCGCGCGCAGCATGGCCGCATCCGGCTCGTACACGATCAGCAAAAATTGGGTGCTGTCCGTCTTCGCGGCGATCTTCGAAACGTGGTGCCCCAGGCCCAGCCCCATCGCCACAATGCAGGCGTGTTTGGTGTAGTCCACACCGCCGGCGAGCTTGTCGGCCTCGGCCTGGGGGTCGTAACGGCTGCAAAGCCACAGCGGGCGACCGTCGTGTACGGTGCTGGCGCTGAGCGACCCGTCGCGTGTCGTGACCCACTCAAGCTGTTTCGCTTGAGCGCTCCGCACGCGGTCAGCTAGCGCCGCGTCGGCCAGGCGCAGCCTCGCCAAATTGGCGGTGAAGATATTGTTCTGTTCTGACATACGCTGCCCGGGCTTGGGTGTTATCGGAACATGGCCAACCGAGGCTTGAACCCGCTGACCGTTCATTTTCGCGTCCCACCGCATGGGGCGCTGCTGCCAAGGCGTCTGGTGGTAACATACAACAAGCGCCCGGCAATGTGTCTCATTCTACAACGATGACCTTACTAGCCCGACAAACCGCCCGCCTGTTGGCTTTCGCCGTGGCATTGACCGCCTGCTCACGCGTCGCCACGGCGCAGGACGAGCTCGCCACCGCCGCGATCGACCCGCAGGCGGTGGACCTACGCCCGCATTTTGAAGAAGGGCGCGGCTGCCGATACCAAATCTGGTCACTGCGGAGTCAAGCCCAATCGATCCAGATCGGCCCTAACAGCAGGGAATTCGATACACAGTTCGAGTTGAACGGCCAGGTTACGTGGGTGGTGGACCGGGTGAAGTCGGACGGGTCAGCGACTTGCACCATGACGATGGATTGGCTGACAGCCGACCTGACCGGCCCGGAAGGCGACACCCAGCGCAGCGACAGCCGCCAGGGACGCGGCGAGCCGGAGACGGTCCATCAGTTGCTCCGCGCATTGACGGGCGTGGCCGTGCGCGTGGAGGTGGGGGCTGACGGCTCCGTGCGCAGCGCGTCGAACATCGACGCGATCAGCCGCAACGCGCCCGAGGGCATCAAAGTGCCCGACGAGTTGGACTTTATGGAATCCGCAAACGAACTGGCGCTAGTCCCCGGCGTGCCCGACACGGTGGCGGTCGGAGCCCAGTGGGACCAGCGGTTCGTCTGGAACCACGAACTGGGCAAGCTCACCGAGTCGCTGCGGTTTACGCTGGAAAACGTTGATCTGATCGAGGGTGTCCCCGTAGCGATGGCCACCGCCGGCGGCAAGGCGGACCTTCAGCCGGACCTCGACCGCATGCTCAAAGACATGAAAACCGAAGCCCGTGTGGACGTGCGCATGACCGACGGCAGCGTCGAGACGCAGGTGTACTTCGACCTGGATCGCCACGAAGCGATCGGACGCAACACGCTGGCCCACCGGCGGATCGAGCTGGACGTGCGCGTCCAAAACCACAAGGTCAAACGGGTCATGGACGAGACCATCCACAGCCAGGTGCTGCGCATCGAAGAGTGGTGAAAGCAACTGGATCAATACATAGTCACCCGCAACGAGCCGCGACCGTGAGGAAGCGGTCTCTTCTCGCACTTGCAACACCCACGTATTAATCCAGTTGCGTATAAAACGCAGGCTCACGGGCGGGGGTGGCACTTCTCGATGACACGCTTCAAGCCCGAAGCGTCTACGTGGGTATAAATCTGCGTGGTTTGGATGTTGGCGTGGCCCAACAATTCCTGGACAACACGCAAGTCCGCCCCGCCTTCGAGCAGGTGCGTGGCGAACGAGTGACGCAGCGTGTGGGGGTGTACCCCGCGCAGGCCGGCGCGCCGTGCGTGGCGCACAACCACCTGCCAGACGACCACGCGCGTCATGGGCGCCCCGGTCCGCGACAACAACAAACAATCTGTTGGGCGGCTGTCTCGCACAAGCTTCGGGCGCAGGTCCTGCTGGTAACGCTTCGCAGCCAACATCGCCGGCTGACCAAGCGGGACGATCCGCTCCTTGTTCCCTTTGCCGTGGACGCGTGCCACAGCCAGGTCCCCGTGCAAACGTTGCTGATCGAGCCCAGCCAATTCGCTGGCGCGCAGACCGCCGCCGTAGAGCAATTCCAGTAACGCCACGTCGCGCAGGTACATGGCGTCGCGTCGCCGGGGAGCTTCCAACAGTCGCTGGACCTGCTGGCGGCCAAGCACGTTGGGCAGGGTGTCCCAGGCGCGCGGCTGAGTGAGTAGTTGGGCCGGGTCTTTGGGCAGCAACCCCTGGGCTTCCATGAACCGGCAGAACACGCGGATCGTGGCGACGTGACGCGCGATCGAGCTGACAGCCAGCCCGCGCTGCTCCATGGCGCGCATGTGCTCGACGATCAGGCCCAGGTCCAGGCTGCCCCACGCGTGGAGGCCGCGGTCTGTCAGCCAGGCGCCCAGTTCGCGTAGGTCCGCCTCGTAAGCCTCTAGCGTGGCTGAGGCAAACCCGCACTCCACACGGCAGTAATCAAGAAAGGCTCGGACCGGCTGAGCCAAGGATGCGCATTGGAGCGACGTTGAGTCTGTTGGGGGTAAGCCAGGCATCGTTGGTGTTGCGTTGAGCCGAGGCAGCCAGCCGGTCTTGCTCACGCTCGATCTGATCGTAGACGTGGCAGTCGTGGTGGTCGTTGACGCAGAGGCGGAACGCCTCGCCGAGACGCCCCAGCGTGAAGCGCGCGGCGCAGCGGCTGTCGTTACGGTTGATAAACGGGCACGGGCCGTCCGCCGACCCACAGCCGGATTTAGCGCAAGGCATGAGGCTCCTTCGCGTTGGGACAAGCAAACGAACACAGTGTTATCGGCCTGCAGCCGCGACGGCCGTGAATCTTGACATCAGAAAAATAAGATGCCCACGCTGTTTTGAACTGCTACGCCAAACGCTTAGAATTGCACGCCGGGCCGACATAGCTCAACTGGTTAGAGCGAGGGATTCATAAGCCCTAGGTTCCAGGTTCGAGTCCTGGTGTCGGCATTGTTTAGGCTTCTCATCAGCACAAGGGCTATACCCCTGGCGGCTTGCCTCGCAGCCATTGGATGAAAGCGGTGGACCATCGTGAAGAAAGTTCATGGGGTAGCCTTTCAACTCACACCGCTAGATCGGCCGATCTGATACCGGGTATGTCCTTATTTTTAGAATGCCTCCGGGGAGGGTCTAACTGATGTTCCACCGCAAAATCGTGGCCGGGCTGGCCGCGAGCATCCTCTTATTGGCGCCTATCTGCGTTCTGGCAGGTGGTTTACAGCGTCGCGTGGAGGAGGTGCTGCGGGCGGCGGAACTCAAAGACACACAGGTGGCCTTAGTCGCGATCGACTTATCCACCGGGGAAGAGCTGATCTCCATTGAACCAGGCGCGTCCATGGCGCCGGCGAGCAACCTGAAGCTGGTCACTTCGTCCGCGGCGTTGCACGTGTTGGGCCCGGATTACGTGTTCCGCACGGAGTTGCGACTCATCGAGCCGAAAGACTGGGCGGGCATGCCCGCGCCGGTGTCGGCCGACCCCACCTTCGACCCCAACAAAGGGCCTGTGCTGGTGGTCAACGGCGACGGCGACCCCGCGCTGGGCGACCCGGTTCTGCTTCGCCAACACGACATGGACATCGAGCGGTTGCTCGATATCTGGGTCGATGCGGCACGCAACACCGGGGTGAAACGGTTCCAGCGCCTGATCGTGGACGACCGCGTCTTCGACCGGCAACTAGTACACCCGACGTGGCCAAGCGATCAGCTACACCTGTGGTACTGCGCACAAGTTTCAGGGGTCAACATCCACAACAATTGCTTGGGCGTCTACGTCGAGCCGACCCGTCAGGGCGAATCGCCCATGGTGACGACCTCGCCCATCGTCGGCTTCCTGAGCCCGCAGAACCGAGCGGTGACGGGCAAAAGCGATACGCTTTGGATCAGCCGCAAACCCGATACCAACGAGATCACGTATTGGGGCCAGGTGAAAAACCGCCGCAACAGCCCCGTGCGTGTCACCATCCACGACCCTCCGGTGTTCCTGGGTCGGCTGCTGGCGCACCGGCTTGAGAAAAGCGGCGTGGTGGTGGAATCGATCCATCAGCCTGATATGGAGGACCTGCTGCCCCAAGGCAGGGCCTTGCACGCGATCCAGACGACGCTGCCGGTGGTGCTGGAGCGTTGTAACAAAGACTCGCAGAACCTGTTCGCCGAGGCGCTTTTGAAGCGCATGGGGCGGCGGTTCACGGGCTCACCGGGCAGTTGGGAGAACGGTCCGGCGGCGGTGCGGGCGTTCTTAAGCAGGATGCTCGGCCCGCGTGGATCGGCGGTGTTGATGATCGACGGCAGCGGCCTCAGCGCCGAAAACCGCGTGACGGCCAGGGTTTTGGTTGACATCCTAGCGCGTATGCACGCCGACCCGGCACGCGGGCCGATGCTGCGGCAAAGCCTGTCGATCGGTGGCGTCGACGGCACCCTGCGTAGCCGCTTCAAGCAGGGAATCGCCGGGCGGGTCTACGGAAAAAGCGGGTACATCAACGGCGTGAGCTGCTTGAGTGGGTATATCGTCGTGCCGGGCCAGCCAACCGCTGGCGGGGTTGGGTTTGACGGGGGCGGCGAGCGCGTGATCGCGTTCAGCTTCTTGTTCAACGACATCAAGCCGCCGATCTACGTCCACCAGATCAAGAACCTCCAAGACAACCTTGTCAAATTGATCGACGAGGAAATAGCCGCTCAGGTCGAGGATGAAAAAGCCAAATTGGGCGGGTAAGCAGCGGTATCTCTTGATACACCGTTCGAGTATTTGACGACCGCCTCCCGGTCGCACGCGCGGCGTGTTACCGCTGATCCGGTTCGGCTGGGCTGCCGCGGCGGACGAGCACCACAGCGTCGGCTAACCGCAGGCGGTCCATCACCGGCCCGTTGGCGGCGGGGTCGAGTTCGATAGTCAACTCACCGGCCTCCAGAGGCACATTGAATGATGCGCTGGGTTGCTGGGCATGTAGGTGTAAGCGGGATTGCTCGCGTCCGTTGATCCGCACAATCACGTAAAAATCCGCCCAGGCGTGGGCCTGCGACGCGGCTGAATCGGAAACCGCGATCCGCGCGTTGGCAGCCACGCGGCTGGCGCCTTCGGGCAGGGTAAACGCGACGGTCGTCGGCGCGTGCATGTCAACGGTCTTGCCATGGTATTGAGGCGTCACGGGCATACCGAAGACATCGCCCCCAGCCACGACCCGCATCGGCAAGTCCGCCAAGTCCACAAGGTATCCTTGTTCCGAAGCCAAATCGATTTTGTCGACCGCGTCTAGGGGCAAGACCACCGACGCCTGACCCGTGGTGGGCACCAGCCGCAGCGTCAACTGATCCGAAGCGACCTCGATCGAATTGGCCAGCACACCGGAGCCGTCGCTGAGCCAGACCATAGGCAGATCCACACGCGGCTCAGACGGGTTGGCCAGCCGCAACGCACGGACCTGCTTAATCGGTAGCGCAACGGGCTTGGGCATCCCCTCGGGCTGAACCTCCACAACCGAGGGCGTCACCCGCACAACGAACCCGGCCACGCGGTCGCCGTTGACCAGCGAAACAGTGTCCGTCGCCGACGCGGCGCCCCCGTCGGCGGCGTGGTCTTCCTGCGACACCCACATCGCGTGGACCCTCTCCAAGCTGACAGGCAACTCTCCGAGGACCGGGTGGTGCCAGAGCATGGTTTGATCGTCCTGCGTACCGGCCCATCGCCCGATCAAGCGCTGGCCGTCCACAAGCTCAAGCAGGCTATACGGGCGTTCTTCAAAACGGACTTCGCCCGGCGGGGGCTCTGGGGTCTGCTCGTCTTGCGGCTGGGCGGGTGTCATCTTGAGTTGAATAAACCGCTCGACAGGCTCCACGCGAAACCTGCGGTCCGCATCGAAGTAGCTGACCACCCCGTCGGACAGGCTGTGCAGGCTGATCGGCTCCTGCCGCAGCTCCGCATCGGTCAACACCGCCGGGGTCAACGCCATCGCCACGCCGCCCGCCCCACACAGACACACAGCCGTGATGAACACGTGGGTGAACAGCCCAACGGATTGACGCAAATACTTAAACACAACAATCCCTTTAAGCGGGCATTGACCCCGTCTCACCTCTGAAATATCGGCAGCAAGCGATTGGGAATCTGCAGGATCAACAGCGACATGGACGTGCCGTACGCTTCGCCGTGGTCGGAGTGCCAGCTTCCGTCGCGGTTCTGCCGGGTCAACAGCTCGCTGCGGATCTGGGGGAACCACTCTTGCCAATACGTCCCGCCAGCGAGGTACATCGCCTGGACAGCGTAGTAGTGCCCGTAGTGGTAGTGCCCGAACGTGCCGTTGGACAGTGCCTTTTTCTGACGCAGCAGGTAATCGAGGCCTTTGCGGACCGCTTCGTCTTCGTAGACGCCGGCGTAGTAGAGGCTGGCCACGCCCGCAGCCGAGCGGGGGAACGCCGAGCCGCCCGAGTTGAGCATATAGCGGAACCCGCCGTCGCCGGGGTTCTGGCACTGACGTACATAGGCGATCGCCCGTTCGATGGTGGCCTTTGGCACCGTGATGCCCGCGTTGCGCGCCGAGCGCAGGGCCATGACCTGACAAATCGTCACGGAGATATCGGCGTCGAACGGGCGCGGGTGGTACCGCCAACCGCCTTCGGGGTTTTGCGTGCTGACGATCAGGTTCACCGCTTTGATCAGCGACTCGCGCACGCGCCGGTCGCCGGTCATGCCGTAGACCTCACCCAGGAACAGCGTGGCGAACCCGTGCCCGTACATGGGCCCGTGCGACGTGTCGGCCGCGACAAGACCTGTCTCGTGCACGTTGCGGAGGATGAAGACCAGGCCCCGCTCGACGTTTGGGCCGTACGTGCCACGCCCAGGCAGGTGCCCGTCCGCCATCATCGCCATGCACGCCAACGCGGTCACACCGACGTGTCGCCCGTATCGCTGGGCGCTGTAGCTGCCGTCTTCGGCTTGCAGCCCGGCCAGGTACGCCAACCCCCGATCGACCCCCTGGCGTAGTTCGGGTGTGATCTCGACAAACGGCTCGTCAGACGCGACAGCGGGCATCGCGACAAAGGACAACACTAAAAATAAAAAAGCGTTCCTCAGCGCCCACGGCTTGGCGGCGGCTCGTGTGGGAACACAACACTGAACTAAAAGCCGTTCTAGACAGCGGTGTTGAAACGGATTCGACAAAGGCATCTCCAATACCCCCCGGCATTGCCCATTGGAATCTTTCGGCTTTCTCACCGGCTCTCCTCAGCCAAGCGCCGGTAATATTCGCCGGTCAATTCGCTGTAGACGGAACTAAACGGCTCATTGAACCCTTGTTGCAATTCATCGCGTAGCCTCGGTGGCAAGCTGCCCCACTGCGACCGGTGAGTCTGCAGCGGGCCCGCTGAGGTATCGGGGGGCACCTGCCCCGCGCCGCCACCACCGCCGCCGCTTCCCATGCCCGACGACACGGCGCCGGTCATGCTCTGTTGGGCGCCTGCGTTTTGAGCGCTGCCCACGTCCTGCTGCTGGGCGCTGCCCTCCGACCCGCCGGACCCACCGCCGCCGCCGCCGGATTGCTGCTGCTTGGCGGCCGCAATGATCTGGTCGAGCTTGTCGAGGATCGATTGCTGAACACGCTGGGTCTCGATCCCCGCGTCAAACCGCTGGCCCAGCCGATCGGCGGCGTCGCGCATCTCATGGATCGTTTGATCAAACAGGTCCGATGGCTGGCCATCCGGGTCGGGCTGGGGCGCGAGTTCCGACGCATCCTGTTCGGTGCCCAGCCCAGCGGAATCGCCAGGGGGGTGATCGGCGCCGGGCGGTGTGGTTTCCAAGTCGGCGGGGGGGCGGATGTCCAACAATTCGTCGAGTGTCGGCTGCTTGTCTTGGGCCCACGATAAGGCGGGCGTCAACCACAGCGCCACCCCAAACAAAGCAAACACCCCACCGGGGCGTAACAAGCGAGCAATCTGTCGGATCGATCCGTTCATGTTCGTCTTACCGCTGCTGCTGCGCCTCCGGCTGTTGGGCGGATTGACGGACTTGCTCAATCAAGCGCTGCCCCAATTGCGCCAAATGGGTCTGTTGTTGGGCTAACCGCAACAACATTTGAGTATAGCGCTGCTCGCTGTGGGCGGTGTCGGGCTGCTGGGCGTCTTGCGGTTGATCGAGTGCGGCTTTGCTTTTTTCAATTTGGCGTGTGCGGTGGTAGACCACCTCCTGCACACCGCGCAGCAGCTTCAGCTCCGCAACGGGCGGGACCAGCGGCGGCGGTTGCCCGCCCCCCCCTCCGCCACCACCACCGCCGCCTTGAGCACCGGCGAATTCAGGCTCCTGCGGGTCGCGCTGCAGCGCCTCAGCCATGTGCCGCAGCAGCGACGCGACGGTCTCTTGCTGATCCAACACCGCTTGATCGGCTTTCGCCTTGCGCAGCTGCGAGGCAATCGAGCCGGACCTCTCGTCGATCTGATCGTGCAGGTAATTAAAAACCAATGTCTGCTCGACCCGGTCACGCATCGCGTCCGCGGCGATTTTCAGGTCGGCTTGGCGGTGCCCGAGCTTGATCAACAGCGCGCGCTCCATGCGTCCCGGCTTATCGAATTGCGCCAGCGGTGACGTCTTTTCATGGATCGCGTCTTGTTCCTGTGCGAGCTTGATGTATTCCTGGCGCAGCGCCTCGCGTTCTTTGTCGGTCTTGTCGTCTTGCGCCTGCTTGCGCATCTGCTCGACCAACGCCAACGCCTCTTGGAGCGCCTCAAGCGCCGCCTGCTGAGCCTCGACCGCCGGCTCGCGCTTGGGCAAGCGCAGGGCGGTGATCGCGTCGGCCTGGTGCATGGCCGCCTTGTCGAGCAGGTCGGCGGGCTGCTGCGAGGCCGGTGTGCCGCGGGCGCGGTCGGCCACCGCCAGCGTGGTGCGACGCAGCGCCGAAAGCGGCGCGTCCAATCCAGCCAGCTCCACCGCCTCGCCCAAGCGATCCAACTGCTGCTGCTGCTGTTCAACAAGCCTGCGGATCGCCTCGGCCAGCTTGACCAATCTGCGGCGGAGGATCGCCTGGCGGCGGTCCTGCACGTCGGCGAGCTCTTGGAGCATCTTCCGCATCGTGTCCATCGCCGCCTGCTGATCGCCGCCCGCTTCCGACAAGCGGTTGGCCTCGGCGTTTTGGGCGGCTTCATCGAGCGTGCGTGCCAGGCCCTGACGCTGCGCGATCGACGCTGCTTCGGCCAGCACCTGCGCGGTGGCTTCGTCGTCGGGACTACCGCTGTGCCGCGACAACGCTTCGGACGTGGTCTGCATCTGCTGGATCAATGACTGCGACAGCTTCGCCAAGCCCTCCTGACGTCCGGCCAGGGCTTCGAGTTGCTGACGCTCGGGCTTGCTGAGTTGATCGATCGTCCAGCCCAGGGTTTGGGGCATCATCTCCCGGGTCTCGCCGGCGAGGGCTTCTTGCATAGCTTGGAGTTGCTGGAGCTGGAGTTGCAACGTCAGCGCGTCGCGGCCCTGGTCCAGCAGGCTGATCGCCTCGGCCAGCGCGTCTTGCACCTCTTGCTGACGCCGCGAGGCGGCTTGGCGGTGCCGGTCGGCTTGTTGAGGTTGTTGCTGGGCTTGCTGGAGTTGCTGCTGGGCCTGGCCGGAGGCTTGGCCCGCCTGGTCGAAGATGACGCCGCCGCGTTCGAGCAGTTGGTGCAACTGGCCGGCCTCTTGAGGGTCGAGCCGGTTGCGCTGCGCACGGTCCTTCAACGCGTCAATCAAGTCAGACTGCGCGTCAATCCCCTCGGTAAGTTGGCGCTGGTGGGGCAACGCGGCGCCGACCGGCTCGTCGAGCAACGCACGCTGCTTGGCCTCTAAGCGGATCGCTTGCTGACGCACCGCCGCGAGGTCCGAGCGGATCTGCGCGATGAGCGTGACCGTATCGATGATGCGCAGCCGGCGAGGCGTGGAGCGCGTCGGGGCGTGGCGCTCCCCGTTGAGGTCGTACACGTCTTGTGTCACCGCGGTAAGCAGCAGTTCGTCGCCCGGCTCCAACGCCAGGCTCCGCAGGTCCAGGCTGTGCCGGATCGGCGCCTTCGTCTGCCGGGCCGCGACCTGGGCCACACGGCGGGTGTCGTCGCCTTCGTCGCCGGCTGCGGGCTCTGTATCGCCACCCGACTGGGCGCGGTTGGTCTTGGCTTCTAGCCACAACGACTCGATACCCACGTCGTCCTGGGCCACCGCTTCGATCTCAATCAACGCCGTGGGCAGCACGGATTGATCCGAGCTTGGCTGGATCATCGCCACGGACGGCGCGTGGTCGGGCACCGCCTCGATGCGGTACACCCGCTCAGAAAGGTTGCTTAAGCCGTAGGTGTCGGCGATGTGGATGGGCGTCTGAACGGTCTGATCGAGCACAAACGATTGCACAGCCGCTTGCGCGGTCAGCGTCTGGCCTTGCTGGTGCGTGCGTTTGGGTTGGGCGGGTGGGTACGCGATTAGGCCGGGCATGAAGCCGCCGCTCTGGACGCTTTGGGCTGCGATAGGCTTGTTAAACGCGGTGTGCCATTGCACAGCCGAACCGACCAGCGCGCTGACCGTGGCTGCCTGGCCGGGTTGACGGTCCAAGCGAACCTGCCGCGGGGCAACTAAGTCAGCCGCGTATGGGGGGGGATCGATCTTCACGCTCACGGCGTCTACCGATGGGCGGCGCACCAGCCGAAGAGATTGAGTGCTTGTGCTGTCGTCGCCGGCTAAAAAATAAAACTCAATCGCGGGCGGCTCTTGTGATGCGGAATCCGTGACGGGGTCCGCCAGATCGATAAGCCTTTCAAACACGCCCAGACGGTTTGATTGATCGCCGTTTAGGCTTGTGATCGCCGACGCGTCGCTGTCGGGTTCGTGTTGCTCGCTCATCAATAGCGACTGCCATGGCGCGGGTTGGCCGGCGGTGTGGCCGGCCCACCGGTAGACCACCCAGGCGCGCATGCCCACGCTGTAACCCCGCTCGACGCGGGCGCGGAGGCGCAGCGGGGTGTCGACGGGCCAAACCCCCTGATCGACTAGGCTTTGGACCTTGGTCCGATTGGGCCAACGCGTATCGCCCAACGGCAACAACCACCGCTTCGCCGCCAGCCGACTAGACGCCGGCGCCGCGACGAGCACGCCGCAAAACAACAGCACCACCACACCCACCGCCAACAGCCGGACCGCCGTGCGCTGGGGCTTCACCAAACGCTCTAGCTGAACACCGTCGACCTGCCGCTGCGCTGCGTCGATAGCCGCGTGGGTCAGTCCCTGACCGACTGCCCCTTCTTGTTTGTCACGCGCCTGAGTAGCCAACTCCACGCCGCTTGCCAACACGCCCTGCAACTGTGGGTACAGCCGCTCGGCGCGCAGCGCGATCAGGCTGAGGCTGGGCTGGAAGCGAACCACCTCAGCCAACCGGTTAACCAACCAAACCGCCGCCGAGCCCGCAGCCGACACCCCTACCACGAGCCGGAGCCAACCCGGCAGGCGCAGGGCGTAATCGATTAGCCCGCACAGCAACACCGCTGCCAGCACCACACCCAGCCATTGGGCAGCGTGCTGAGCAAACAGCAACCGCCTGCCTACCCGGCGAACCCGCTCGAGATGTTGGATCGCTTCTCGCATGTTTAGCGCAAGCCAGCCGCCTAAGCCTCAACGGTATGATACGCGCTTGGCTTGAGCGTGAGCCCGCCCGGACAGACAGGGCCGACCGCCACGGAGCCGCATCGCGACACAAGCAAATTTACTATATAAATAAACTTATAATTGCGTAGCAAATATTCGTCGCTGACATACTGCTTCATTACCTAATCATTGGGCGGTTTTCAGCCGTCAATCATGACAATTGTAGAATACGCCCGCGATGAGCGATTATTTTTCACCCCTTGCTCACACTTACGCCAAGCACCGCCCGCACTACCCAGACAGCCTATTCAGATACTTATCGGGCCTAACATCTGCGAGTCACTGGGCCTGGGACGCCGGCACCGGCAGCGGGCAAGCGGCAATTGGCTTAACACCCTACTTCGACCGGGTCTACGCAACAGACCGCAGCGAACTTCAGATCCGCCATGCGCTGCGCAACCCAGGGATTTGCTACGCGGCCGCAGTATCCAGCGCATCGGCGTTGGCTACGGAAAGCATTGACCTGATCGTGGCCGCTCAAGCGCTTCACTGGTTCGACCGCCCAGGGTTCTTTGCTGAGGCTGCACGCGTGCTCAAACCCGCTGGTGTAATCGCGGCGTGGTGCTACGGCCGGCTGCGGGTATCGAGCGACGTGCAACCCATCGTCGATCGGCTTTATCAAACGGTCCAATCGTTTTGGCCTCAGGGGCGTGAGCTCGTGGATAACGCATACAGGAGCATTGAATTCCCATTTAACGAGACGGCAATAACGCCAGATTTCATGATCGAGTGCTCATGGACCGCGGACGATTTGCTGGGGTATATGCACACATGGACCGCAACACAGCGGTACCGAGACCATCATCAGTCCGACCCTGTTGAAGCGGTTGCCCCTGATATCCACGTCAAGTTAAAAACCAACCGCGTCCGGGCTCAGTGGCCGATTCATATGCGTGTTGGCAGGGCGAGCTAACTACGGGGCGTAGCTTCTAGCTGATGGCGGTTTCGTAACGGACTGACGCGAGTTCTCCGTACGTTCCACGTGGAACACTCGTTTTAATCGTCTGCCGTGAGGCGGGTCATTTGATCTGAGTCAGCGCTGAAGATTCGGGGATAATCTTCCTGCCCTTACCTGCTGAATTAAAGGCGCCGATCTCACCCTCTCCTGACTCGTTCGCCTTCATGGTGCAGACGATCTTGCCTTCCTTGTTGCTTAACCCGATTCCTCCCCCATTCTCATCCACGATCAGCCTCAAAACAGGCTGACCCGAGTAGTTGTTGATGGCGATAGCGCCGTTGCCCGTTCCGTTGGTGCCCAGACGAATGAGCTTTCTTCCGTAGCGGTTGAGGGTGTAGAAAGTCCCGTTGCCGACCGTGTCCGTCCCCATCGCAAAAACCGTGTGCCCTAAATCATTCTTAGTGTAAATCAACCCCCCTTGGTCGGAAGCCTCCAATTTAGCCACAACCATACCCTTCTCATTGACGACTTCAAAAGCGTGGGCGCGAATGACGCGTGGTATCTGCTGCGGTTTGCTTTGCCCTGAGGTGACCATGCAAAGAAAAACCGCTCCTATACCAACCGCCGCCCATTTAATCCGCTTGTTTTGCTTCTCTAATCGTTCAAGCCGTTGCTGGTGTGTCATGGGTGTCACCTCATCGATAGCAGTATTGGTACACATTCGAAGTATTCATCGGCGCTTATTTGCAAGAGGTTTTGTGTGTACACAAAAACAGATCGACCAGGCATTATCTCTGATTTAGCCAAACTCCAACTCAGCCGCCACAACGATTAATCCCCCCACTGATAAATGTTCCACGTGGAACACCAAGGCGGACGCTAGCGTTGAGTTGCTCACTTTGATACAAATAAAGTAAAATAGTCCCACCTATTTAAACATGGAGGTTACGCATCATGGATTCTTCAACGCCGCCCTCGCCACAAGACAATCAATCAAATGCTCATCAACACCGGAAGCCGACTCGCCTAGGCAGAGGCTTGAGCTCACTCATGGGGCAGCCCGTACAGGTCACGCCGCATCAGGTTCAAGAATCTACCGCAACCGCTCCGGCCCCCAGCCAACCAGCCGCTGACACCGCCACACACAAACCCAGCTTAAATCCAACTCCATCATCCGCGCCGAACACTGCGACAATTGACAAGCTCGTTTACCTGCCTACCCAAGCGGTAAAACCAAATCCCCATCAACCCCGCAAACAATTCAATCAGGATGCACTACAAAAGCTGGCGGATTCGATCCGCAGCGAAGGCATCATGCAGCCGATCGTGGTGCGCCACGCCAGAGACCAAGCCACCAATACCACTGGAGCCTTACAAAGTAGCCCTATGTATGAACTCGTCGCTGGTGAGCGGCGTCTGCGGGCAGCCCAAATCGCAGGCTTAAAAACAATACCGGCTGTCGTTCGCAACTTAGGTGATCGCCAACTCGCGGAATGGGCGCTGATTGAAAATCTCCAGCGCGAAGACCTAAACCCAATTGAGCGTGCCAACGCCTTCAAGCATCTGATCGATCAATTCCACCTTAGCCATGATCAGATCGCTCAACGCGTGGGCGTGGAGCGGCCAACCGTATCTAATTCATTAAGATTGCTAGATTTATGCGATTTTGTTCTGCAACTAATTATTGATGGTCTGCTTTCGGCCGGGCAGGCCAAGGCGATTGTGGGTATTCAAGACGCTGATCAGCAGAAGCTCGTCGCTCAGCGGGCGGTGGCAGAAAACTGGTCCGTCCGACAAGTCGAGCAAGAAGTACGACGGCTAGCCAACGGCGGCACGCAGCCGCAAAATCAATCAGCGACTAAATCTAACCGTTCAACCGCAGTGCCGCCGCACTTGCGAGACTTGGAGCGGCTGATCGGTCAGCAGCTTAGCACCAAGGTTCAGGTCAAGCCCGGCCGCAAAAAAGGCTCGGGCACACTCTCGATTCAGTTCTACAGCCTCGACCAGTTCGACAGCATCATGCAGCGGATTGGCGTCGAGGTGAACGAATAGAGCGTTTCCAATTTTCGCATCACGGCATCCACATTTCACACGTTTCCTCTGTAAGCACCAGCAGCGGTGCAAAAAATATCGCCGATGGATACGTCCAAAGGTGAGACGCTTTATACGCATCTGGATTAATAATGAGTCGCCCACCACGAGCCGTCCGCCTCAGGCGGATTAGGGAGTGGTCCCTTTTATAGTCTTAAATCGACTCAAAATTAATCCGAATCCGTATTAACCGCTGCTTAGCTTCCGAAGTCCCATAATAACTAACGCTGCGGAGAATCCCGATGTGATTTGCCCTGGCGTGCCTATCTTGCGCTCTAAGAACGTCTGAGAAAATAGTAAAAATAGGTAAATCTGATTTTAGCATCAAAGGCTGCTTAACCGATACAACCCACATGGTTTATCCTCATCCAAAAGGATTTTGCGCGTAAACACCTTATTTTCAAGGGGTAACAGGATGATGTTTCAGATGAAGTCGCCGTCATTGAGAAAGCTAGCTCAGTGGTTTGTGGTGGTATACGTGGCTGGTGCTTTTGCAAGCCAAGCCACATTCGCCGCTTATACGGTTACGTCCACGACCAACACCACCGGAGGTGCGGAGACCACAGCCCCGGACCCCACGAAGAACGTGGTGGTGCTGACAGGTCACAGCATTGATGTGGCTGGCGCGTCATCGGTCGTCATCACGACAGCGGACAGAACAGTGACAACCCAAGGCACCGGTGCGATCAACCAGACCGGCGCTTTCGACACGGTTACTTTTAATGTCGATGGTACCGTGACCAATGCGGGCACGATCACCGTTGACGACGGCAGCGGCGAAACGCAGTCGGCGATCTCATTTACAGCCAACGGTGCCGGCACCGTGACCAACAGCGGCACCATCAGCGGCGATAATACAGACCTCGATGACACCGCCATCACCTTCGACGGCGACGCCACAAACGCGGTGACCAATACAGGCACAATCAACCAGGTCGTCACGGCCGTCAACGGCGGCACGGTCGCGACAGGCCAAACTTTAACTGTAACGAATTCGGGAACCGTGACCGCATTAGGCGTAGCCGGGGCACCGGGCACCAACGCCACGGGCGTGCTCGCTACCAACGCCGTGGGTAACGTCACCGTAAGCAGCTCGGCAGGCACCGTCACCGCCACAGGCGGCGCGGGCACCGGCGCCACGACGGGTGGCGCGGGCGGCACGGGCACCGTGGTTAGCTCCACTGGCGCCACAGCCGGGGCTCGGTCGCTAACCAGCTCCGGAACCAGCACGGTCACCGCCACGGGCGGCGCCGGTGGCAGCGACAGCGACACGGGTGACGCCGGCGGCGCCGGCGGCGCGGCTACTGGCCTCGCAGCCAGCGGCGGCGCGACCGGTGCAATCACCGTGACCAACTCCAGCTCGAACAACATGACCGCTGTCGGCGGTGCGGGCGGTGCCAACGACAGCGGCGGCGCCGGTGCGGGTGACGGCGGGGCAGGCGGCGCAGCCACGACAGTGAACGCGGACTCTCACGCCAGCACAGCCACGATCGCCAACTCCGGCGGCGGCACGCTCGGCGCGACGGGCGGTGCGGGCGGCGCTACGGACGAAACCGGCGCGGCCAGCGGCGGTGCGGGCGGCGCGTCGATCACGATTGATGCCGACAGCGCAGCCGCTGCCCTTGCAGTGACGAACTCCAGCTCTTCAACACTATCGGCGACAGGCGGGGCCGGTGGTTCGACCGCAGGCACCGCAGCGGGCGGGGTCGGCGGCGCAGCTACGGTTATTACATCCACGGGCGCGACAGCGGGCACACGCACGCTGACCAACTCCAGCACGGGCACCGTCGCCGCCACGGGCGGGGCGGGCGGCGCAGCCACGACCACCGCAAATGGTGACGGTGGTGCGGGCGGTGCTGCTAAAGTTGTTGCCGCGACAGGCGGCGTCACGGGCGCGGTCACCGTCACCAATACCAGCTCAAACAACGTCACCGCGACCGGCGGTGCGGGTGGCGCGGTCACCAGCGGTGCCGCGGGCACGGGCACAGGCGGGGCCGGTGGCTTAGCAGCCGTCGTCGACGCGGACTCAGCCGCGGCGGCTGTCGCGGTGACGAACTCCGGAGGTGGCGCGTTAGCTGCCGCCGGCGGAGTTGGTGGTGCATCCGATGAGACGGGCGCTGCCAGCGGCGGGGCGGGCGGGGCCGCGGACGTGGTGATCGCTGACAGCGCTACCGCGGCCGTGTCATTATCCAACTCGAGTACGTCGACCATTACCTCCACCGGCGGGGCCGGTGGCATTGGGGCAGGCACGGGCGCCGGCGGTGTCGGTGGCGGCACGACCGTGTTGTCGGCTGCTGGAGCTACCTCGACGATAACCCTGACCAACGCAAATACAGCGGCAATGACCTCAACAGGCGGGGCTGGCGGCAACGGCATCACCACCGCCGCTGCGGATGGCGGGGCCGGTGGCGCGTCTTTGATCCTTGGGGCAAGCGGTGGCGCGTCCGGCGCGATCACAGTGACAAACTCAAGCTCCGGCAACCTCACCGCCACGGGCGGTGCGGGCGGTGCCGCTAATAGCGCGGCAGCCGGAGCGGGTGACGGCGGAGCGGGCGGGGCGGCCACAACCCTCAACGCCGATTCGCACGCATCCACCGCGACAATTGGTAACACCGGCGGCGGATCCATCCAGGCCGTTGGCGGTGCTGGTGGCGCTACAACCGAAACCGGTGCCTCCAGCGGCGGCGTAGGCGGGGCGGCGATTACGATCGACGCCGACAGCGCAGCCGCGGCTTTGGCCATTACGAACTCCAGTTCCTCTACGCTAGTAGCCACCGGTGGTGCCGGCGGGGCGACCGAGGGCACCACGGCTGGTGGTGCAGGCGGCGTCGCAACAGTTGTAACCACAACCGGCGCCACCGCCGGAACACGCTCGCTGACCAACTCCAGCACAGCGGCCATTACCGCAACAGGCGGTCTTGGTGGGGCTAGCAATACCACAGGCGGCGCCGACGGCGGCGCGGGCGGTGCGGCGAATGTCTTCGTGGCCAGCGGCGGCGTGACCGGCGCGGTCACGGTGACGAACTCCAGCTCGAACAACATTACTGCCACAGGCGGTGCGGGCGGCGCGGCAACCAGCGGCACGGGCAACGCCGGCTCGGGTGGCGTGGGCGGCGCCGCGGTCACAGTCAATGTCGATTCCCACGCGGCAGCCGCGACGATCACCAACTCCAACGGCGGTGACATCCTCGCCGTCGGCGGGGCAGGCGGTGCGTCAAACGAAACAGCAGGCGCCAGCGGCGGAAACGGTGGAGCCGCAACGACCATCGACGCCGATGACGCAGCGGCTGCTTTGGTTATCGCTAACTCTTCGTCTTCGATCATAGGGGCCACCGGTGGCGCAGGCGGAGCCACCGCCGGTACCGGCAGCGCAGGCGTCGGCGGGGCGGCGACTGCGATTACAACCACCGGCACAACCGCCGGGGCACGCACGCTGACCAACTCCAGTTCAGCGAGCGTTACCGCAACGGGCGGGGCAGGCGGGGCCGACAGCGCTACGAATGAGAACGGCGGCGCAGGCGGCGTAGCCAAAGCGTTTGACGCTAGCGGGGGCGTGACTGAGACGATTACCGTCACCAATTCAAGCTCGAACAACATCGCCGCCACGGGCGGCGCCGGCGGGGCTAGCAGCAATGCGGCTGCGGGCACAGGCGCCGGCGGGGCGGGCGGTGCGGCGACGGCGGTTGATATCACCGACGTCAATCACGGCACACCAGCCACAGCCGCGGTGATCACCAACTCCGGCAGCGGTTCTATCGCAGCCACGGGTGGTGCCGGCGGGGCCACGGCTCAGACCGGCGCAGCGACGGGCGGGGCCGGCGGTGCGGCTGTTGCGATCGACGCGGACAACGCTGATTCGGCGGTGACCGTGGCAGGTTCAAGCTCATCGGACATCACCGCCACTGGCGGTGCCGGCGGTGCCAGCGCCGGATCGAGTGCCGGCGGTGTGGGTGGTGCTGCCACAGGTTTTTCCACCACGGGCGCGACCGCTGGCGTGCGCACGGTGACTGTGGCCAACACCTCCAGCATTAACGCCACGGGCGGCGCCGGCGGCGGCGCCACGGCTACCGGGGGTACCGGCGGTGCAGGCGGCAGCGTCAGCGGCATCGACGCCAGCGGCGGCATTACAGGCGCACTGACCATCACCGACACAAGCTCGAACAGCATCCTGGCAACCGGCGGTGCGGGCGGCTCAAACACCAGCGCGGGTGCGGGCACCGGTGCTGGCGGCGCGGGCGGTGCAGCGGTTGGTATTGACGCCAACGCAGCGGCTGCGGCTGTGGGGATTACTCACTCGGGCGGCGGCACGATCCGCGGCACGGGCGGGGCAGGCGGCAACTCGGATGAGACCGGCGCAGCCGCGGGCGGCGCGGGCGGCGCGGGCACGGGCATTGACACGAACACGGCTTCGGCCGCGGTGACGATCGCCAACTCCAGCAGCTCGACCATCTCGGGCACGGGTGGTGCCGGCGGCACGAGCGTGGGTGCGGCGGGCGGGGCCGGTGGCGCTGCCACGGGTATCGACGCCAACAGCGCAACGGCGAATGTGACAATCACACACGCCAACACGGCCACGCTAACCGCGACCGGCGGCGTGGGCGGTGCTTCAACCGACAACGGCTCCAACGGCGGTGCCGGCGGTGCGGCCACGGCGGTTAACGCGGCGGTGGGCAGCGGCTCGGCTGTGGCGATCACCAACTCCAGCAGCAACGGTATTGTGGCCACCGGCGGTGTCGGTGGTGCGGACACCGACGCCAACGACACCGGCGGCGCCGGCGGCGCTGCAACGGGCATCAGCCTCGCGGGCGATACCGCTCACACGATTACGAATAGCTCCACGCTCACCGCCACAGGCGGGGCGGGCGGCGCCGGCGGCACGCAGGGCAACGGCGGTGCCGCCATCGGCATCAACGGCAGCGCGGCCACGGCCGGGGCGACCACCGTGACCAACTCCGGCACCATCACCGCCGCGGGCGGGGCTGGCGGCACAGCAGGCACGGGCACAGGCGTCAGCACCGGCGCCGGCGCGGACGTTGTCACCAACACGGGCACCATCACCGCCACCGGCAGCACAGCCACAGCCATCAGCACCGCAGCCGGTAACGACACCATCAACCTCAACACCGGCTCGACCACGACCGGCAACATCGACGGCGGTGCCAACGACGACACCATCACGCTGCAGAACGGCGCCACGTTCACCGGCAATATCGCCGGCGGCACGGGCACCGACACGTTCAACCACCAGTTAAACACCAATCAAACGTTTACAGGCACAATCGACACGGTCACCATCGACAAGTCCGGCACAGGCAGCCTGACACTGACCGCCACCACGATCGGCACAGCGTTGGAAGGGATCGAACTGGACAACGGCATACTGACGATCGGTGATGGGACAAACGCCTCGGCCCTGACCATCGCGGGCGCGGGCGCGGTGACGGTAGGCGTCACCGGCGGCGCCACCACGGGCATCCTTGACATAGCGGCCAGTTCCACGCTGACCAGCGGCACCGGCGGTGTCGACGTCGAATCGGGCAGCACCCTACGCGGTGCGGGCACCATCGCCTTGGGCGGCGCGCTGACCATTAACGGCAGTGGTACGATCGGAGCGGGAGCAGCCGGTGCCACGCTCAACCTGACCGGTGCCCAGACAACCACCTTCCTAGCCAATTCAACGCTACAGGTCCACCTGGGTACAGGCGCGACCGCTCACAGCCAGATCGCCTCCGCCGGCGGCGCTTTCGACTTCTCAGCCGGCACCGTGACCATTACCCCGGTCATACCCTCCACAGGTACGGTGAACACAGGCACGTTGACCATCCTTGATGGTGCCGCGGCGCTGGTGGGTACCGTGAACACCGACATCACGATCACGGACACGGGCACACTTGACTTCACCCTTGCGACGGCTGACACGGGCAACGACCTGACCCTGACCGTTGCCGCCGCCTCGGCGACCAACGTCATCACCAACGCCGGCATCACCGGCGAGGGCACCGGTGTGGTTACCAGCATCTTGGGTGCTCGGGCCACCGCCACCGGCGGGTTGGCTACGTTGATCAACGCCGTCGATGGTTTGACAGGGGCAGCCCTCAAGGCCGCGGTCGAGCCGGGCGGTGCGATCAACAACGGCATCCAGACCAGCGCACAGTCCATGGCCGGTGCGATCGCCGCGGGCACCGCGTTCAGCGGGGGCATGAGCGCCCGTACGAACCAAGTCGCGGCGGCGAACAACCAGGGCACGGCCGTATACGCGTTGGCCGCCAAGCCAGCGCAGCTCACCGGCCTGACCGACAACATGGGCGACGGCTGGGGCTTCTGGGGCGACGTGATCGGCACCTGGGGCGACCAGGACCGCCGCAGCAATCAGAACGGATACGAATTCAACACCTACGGTGTGGCGTTCGGTATTGACAAGCAGATCAACGATAACTGGGTGGCTGGTGTGAGCGGTGGGTTCTCCGTCACCGACGTGGACGCCGCGGCCGGCGCGGGCTCCAACGAGATCAACACCGGCAGCTTCGGCCTGTACGCCGGGTACGCCACCGAAAAATATTATGTGGACATGAACTTCCAGATCGGCCTGGGCGATGTGGACGTTGAAACGAACATGCTGGGAGTGGTCGCCAACGGCGATACCGACTCCTTGTCTTTAGGGTTCGCCGTCACCGGTGGGTACAACCTTGGCAAGGACAAGTGGATCATCACACCCACCGCGACCATGGAGTACAGCAACGTGGACGTGGACGGGTACACAACAACCAGCGGCGGCGGCGCGTTCGCTGTGCTGGGCGATGCGGACACCGATTCGTTCAAGATCGGCTTGGGCGTACGTATCGGCTACATGTATGACAACGGCGTGATCGCGGAGATGCGTGCCGGCTGGAAGCAGGAGCTTGCGGATAACGACCGGACGGTCACGGCCGCATTCGCAGGCGGCCCGGCGTCCACCGTGGAAGGGCTCAAGCCCGCCGACGCCAGCTTTAACTTCGGCCTGGGCGTGTCCTACCCCATGAAAGACGACAAGACCCTGCACCTGAATTATGACGCTGACTTCGGCGACGAGTACGCCGCCCACACGATCACCCTGGGCATGCGGATCAACTTCTGATCCCAACGCCGCAACGCCGTATCGCACGGCAACACAGCCGGTTAACTTTGAATACCCTTCAAGTCCCGTGGGCCGACCCACGGGACTTTTTTTATCCGCTGCCCAGCCCACCTGTCGGCGTTGACACCGGCTAAAACGGTGTAATTTCTTGACGGTAATCGTCCGCTCAGATAATGTCTGGTTAATCGATTACCACACTAGACGGGCACATCCCCGTAGGAGTTTTCTTTATGATCCGGTTGGCCCATACCGCGTCGGCGGCACTGTTAGCGGTTTGTCTTGGGGCGGTCACGACAGCAGTGGCACAGGAAGTGCCGTTCACCGCGTCCGTGATCGATGACGCTGTCCTTGTGCGATCGGGGGCGGGCAATTCGTTTTATGTCGTGGGTGAATTGAAGAAAGATGAGCGGGTCGTTGTCGAAGAGGTAATGTACGGGTGGTACAAGGTCAAACCCCCTCAGGGTGTGTACAGCTATATCTCGAAAGCCTTTGTGGACGCGTACGGCGAAGGGGACGAAGGCAAGGTCAACACCCACCGCGCCGCGGTCAGGGCCGCAAGCACCAACGGCCCCGGTGAGAGCTACCGCCGACAAATCGACCTGCTCAAAGGCGCCACCGTGCGTATCCTTGATGAAAACGGCAGCTTCTACAAGATCACCCCTCCCGACGGCGCGTACGTGTTTCTCCCGCCTGGGTCGCTCCAAGCTGTAACGACCGGCACCAGCAACGTGGAGGCGATAACCCCCACCAACGCAACCGCAACGCCCCCTACACCAAGCAACAGCCGTCAAGCCCCCAGTGCCGACGATACCCCCCCCTCGCCGTTGGACACTCAGGCGGCCAGCCACGGCGATCAAAGCGTTGAATCGGCCCCCTTGGCATCACAAAGCGACGCCACCCAGGCCGACGGGCTTCAGGAGCAGGCCCCGCTCTTTGGCAAGAAAAAGCAGCAAGACCTAGAGTTGTCGCTGCCGGCATTGCGTGAGCTTGAAGAGAAGCTCACCGATACCCAGCACCTGCCGTTGGAAAAGCAGCCGCTGCATGAATTGCTGTCAGAGTACAGAGGCCTGGGGCGGCAGCCGGGGTTGACCCTCGTGGACGGCCATGTGATCGCCATGCGGATCGCCCAGATCAGACGCAACCTGATCCTGGTTGATTCTTTAGAAGAGATCGTCCAAGCCAAGCAAGAGGCTGTGGACAACCCGCTTCAGCAATTTGTTGACCAGATGCCGCCCGGGTCCGTCGGGCCCAGGTATGACATAAAGGGCGAGCTCCAAACAAGCGGCGTATACGACGGCAAGAACATGCCCCGCCTCTACCGGGTCGCCAAGCCCGTCAGCAACCAGATCATCGCCTACGCCAGGCTCCACCCCTCAGCGGACCCGGCGATGTTCCTGGGCAAATACGTGGGCATCTTAGGGCAGGTCA
The DNA here is from genome assembly GCA_029260715.1 of Phycisphaeraceae bacterium. Lineage (GTDB taxonomy): Bacteria > Planctomycetota > Phycisphaerae > Phycisphaerales > Phycisphaeraceae > OFTM12. Next base: position 157,660 of record JAJDCS010000010.1, read on the forward strand.
AGTACGACCCCGCCCTGAAACTCGAAGTTTTGGAGGTCGAACACCTCGACGTCATTGAGGCCAGCGCCGCACGCTAGACAGTACGATAACAAACGATGGCTGTTGAACAGACGGCTGGGCTGGCTTAAGCCGTGACGTCTAACACCCTGCCCTTGGGGCTTTGGGTATCCACGGCGATCTGCCGCTGTAACTGGGCGGCGTCCTGCAGCAGCGAGACCACGGCTTCGCCCTGGGACTTGGCGGTGTCCAGGGTTTTTTTGGCGACCGATAAGCTCACTTGGGAAGACAGCGTCGCATTGGTGGGGTTAATGGCTGACATAACATCATGTATATTCGGCCATACCGTCTTGAGGCTTGACAATTAAGTCAAACACAACCTCACACGGGCTGGTTATGATAAGCTTGCATTTTTGGGGTTGAACCCCAAAGATATCGCGTCCAGAATTAGAAAGAGGCGGTTCACATGGCGACGGCAAACACAGGGGCAATGACCCAGCGAGAAAAGATTCCCACACAGGTCTTAGGCCGATCCGAGGAGGTCAGCAAAACGGTCGCCCAGGAGATCGCCCAACTGATCCGTGACAGGGCCAAGCAAAACAAAACTTGTGTGCTGGGTTTAGCCACGGGATCAACCCCCGTGCGGGTCTACGGCGAGTTGGTGCGCATGCACAAAGAAGAGGGGCTGTCGTTCAAAAACGTTATCACGTTCAACTTGGACGAGTACTACCCCATGCAGCCCAACGAGTTGCAGAGCTACCACCGCTTCATGAACGAGCACCTGTTCGATCACATTGACATCAAGCCTGAGAACGTGCACATCCCTGCAGGCACGCTCCCGATCGAACAGGTCTACGAGCACTGCCAAGCGTACGAGAAGGCGATTGTCGACGCAGGCGGGATCGACATCCAGCTACTGGGCGTCGGCCGCACGGGCCACGTCGGGTTCAACGAGCCTGGCTCGGGCAAGGACAGCCGGACGCGGCTGATCACGCTCGACCGGGTCACGCGCCTCGACGCCGCGGGCGACTTCTTCGGCGAAGAAAACGTGCCACGCCGGGCGATCACCATGGGTGTGGGCACAATCCTGGCCGCGAAAAAAATTATTCTCATGGCGTTCGGCGAGGGCAAGGCGCCGGTCATCACCCAGGCGGTCGAAGGGCCTATCACCGCGAATATCGCCGCAAGCTTCCTCCAGGAGCACACCAACGCACAGATCCTCCTCGACGAAGCCGCGGCCGCCAAGCTCTCGCGGTTCGAGCGACCCTGGCTTCTCGGGCCGGTCAAGTGGGACCAGAAGCTGATCCGCAAGGCGGTGATCTGGTTGGCCTGCGAACTCGACAAACCGATCCTCAAGCTCACCGAGGAAGACTACAACGAGGCCGGGCTCCAAGACCTGCTCGCGGAGCACGGCCCGGCGTACGACATCAACATCACCGTCTTCCGGATCCTGCGTGACACAATCACCGGCTGGCCCGGCGGCAAGCCCGCCAACGCAGAGTTCCCCGATGCGCCCCGACGCGCGACAGACGACGTGTTCCCCAAGCGCGTCATGATCTTCTCGCCCCACCCCGACGACGACGTGATCTCCATGGGCGGCACGCTTCTGCGACTCGTCGACCAGGGCCACGAGGTACACGTCGCCTACCAGGTGTCGGGCAACATCGCGGTGTTCGACGACGACGCGATCTACTTCGCCGACTTCGCCGCCGAGTTCAACCGCATGTTCGGCATCGAACACGACCAGACGCTCAAGATCGAAAAGCACATCGAGGGGTCGCTCAAGAACAAGAAGCCCGGGCAGGTGGATTCAGCCGAGGTTCAGAAGATCAAGGGCCTGATCCGCCGCGGCGAAGCACGCGCCGCGGGCCGCTACTGCGGCATCCCGGTCGAAAACCTGCATTTTCTGGACATGCCGTTCTATGAGACGGGCGTGGTGCGCAAGAAGCCGCTGGGCGACGCGGACATCAAGCTCATTGTCGACCTGCTTGAGAAGATCAAGCCGCACCAGATCTACGCAGCCGGCGACCTGTCCGACCCGCACGGCACGCACCGGGTGTGCTTGTCCGCCATCCTCCAAGCCATCGAAAAGATCAAAGACCAAGCGTGGTACAAGCAGTGCCAGGTGTGGCTGTACCGCGGCGCGTGGCAGGAATGGGGCGTTGAAGAGGTTGACATGGCTGTGCCGCTGGCGCCGCGTGAATTGATGCGTAAACGCAACGCCATCTTCAAACACGAGTCGCAGAAGGACCAAGCCCTGTTCCCCGGCTCCGACGCCCGTGAGTTCTGGCAGCGAGCCGAGGACCGCAACCGCGCCACCGCCCGGCTGTACGACAAGCTGGGCCTGGCCGAGTACGAAGCCATCGAGGGCTTCGTGCGCATGGACAGCCTGAAGCGTGTGGTCTAGGAGCCGGTGCGGATTGTTTGTGGTGTGTACAAAAAAAATCCCGATCCCTTACGGCTGCGGCCCGTATCGAATATTTTATAAACGATCGGAATCGCTCTCGTTGTGCCCCCGTAGCTCAGCTGGATAGAGCATGGGATTTCTAATCCCAGGGTCGCAGGTTCAAGTCCTGCCGGGGGTATTCATACAAAACGGCGAGTCCCCCCCACCGCCGCAAACGCCGACCCGCTCTTAGTCATGCCTTAAAAAGAAGATGCCGCGGTTCCATCCGTCGTAACCCCCCCCGCTACCCCTTTCTTTTACTGCCCGACACGTCAATCAGCCGATCCTTGGTGATTGCGGCGCGGTAAATCTGTTTATTTTTTTAACGGGGTTCCTAGAGGCAGTTTCATGGCCAAGAAGAAACGAGGATCGTCACACGCCATGGACGGGAAGACGCTGGCGTGTTACCTGGCGTGGATCGCGGGCGCGGGCGTGTGGTTTTTGCTGGGCGCGGCGTTGTTTAGCTACGACCCTGCTGATTGGCCCGGTCACGCCGTGGCGCCGTACCACGCGTACACGCAGAACTGGATCGGGCGCGTGGGTGCGTATGTATCACACGAGATTTACCTGATGCTGGGCCCGGGCGTGTGGGTGGCCATGGCCGGGGGGCTGGTGTACCTGGTTGCCACCGCGTCGGGTAAAACGGTGACACAACCCATCCTGCGTGCGATCGGGCTGGTGATCATGAGCCTGGCGGCCAGCGCGATGGTAGGCCTGTGCCTGCCAAGGGTCATGGCGGCGCTCAGCGACGCACCCGAAGGGCCGGGCGGGTTGGTCGCGTTATTGATCAACCGCGAGCTGTCGCTGCGGTTCGGGGTGCTTGGCGCGGTGATTATTATGTCGGCATGCTTTGGGGTGGGCGCGATCCTGGCGGTAGACCGCGTGGTCTTGGCGCTGCCCAGGGCGATCGGGTACCTGCTGGGCGTGGCGGCGCAGGTGCGCCTGCCCAAGCCGGTGCTGGTCGGGCGGCTGCCGGCGTTGGCGGGCGCTGCGTTCGGGTGGGTGGGCTCGGCTTTGCCGAAGCTGCCACGCGGCAGCGGCAAGAAAACCGGCTACCCCTACGACGATGACGAAATCGACGAAGACGCTGGCGAGGTCGACCCCCTGGGCGGGGCCGGTCGGCGGCGCGTCGCGCGTGTCGAAGAAGAAGAGGAAGAAGACACCGACGAGCTAATCGAAGCCGAGTACGACGAAGAGGAAGAAGAGTATGAAGACGAAGACACGGACGCGGCAGGGCCATACGACCCCGACACGCTGCGCGCCAAGATCAAAAAGCTGACGATCAACTTCGCCCCCAAGACGAAAAACAGCCCGCCCGCGGTGCTGGGCGCGGGGCGGGGCCAAGACCTGACCGGGTACCAGTTCCCCAGCCTGGACCTGCTCGAAGAGCCGGAGGGCAGCTTCACCGACGAGATGGAGCGCCTGGTGCGCGACCAAGCGGTGCAACTCGAAAGCGCGATGCAGCAGTACCGCATCGAGGGCGAGGTGGTGGGGATAGACTCGGGCCCTGTGATCACGCTGTACGAGGTGCGGCTGGCCCCGGGCACGAAAGTCTCGCGGCTGTCCATGGTGGCAAGCGACTTGGCCCGGGCGCTCAAAGCCCAGAACATCCGCATCGTGCCCAACATGGCCGGCAAAGACACCGTCGGCATCGAGGTGCCCAACCTCAAGAAAGAGCGCGTCCGTCTTAAGGAATTGATGTCGGGCAACCCCGAGCTGGTCCAGAAGATGGGCCTGCCCATGTTCCTGGGCAAAGACGCCTCGGGCAACCCACAGATCGCCGACCTGACCACCATGCCGCACATGCTCATCGCCGGCACCACCGGCTCGGGTAAGTCGGTGTGCATCAACAGCATCATCATGTCGTTCCTGTTCACCAAGCGCCCCGACGAGATGAAGCTGGTGCTGGTGGACCCGAAGATGGTCGAGCTGAGCATGTTCAAAGACATCCCGCACCTGATGTGCCCGGTGGTGACGGAGATGAGCAAAGCCGCAGCGATTCTTGAGTGGGCCACGATCAAGATGGACGAACGGTACGAGCTTTTAGTCGAGGCGGGCGTGCGCGATATCGCAGGCTACAACGCCCTGAGTTGGGAGGAACTCAAGGAACGTTTCGAGCCCACCACCGAAGCCGAGGAGGCACGCATCCCCAAGAAGCTGCCCTACCTGGTGTTCATCATCGACGAGCTAGCCGACCTGATGATGACCAACAAAGAGGTGGAGGGCTTCATCGTGCGTGTGGCGCAGAAGGCCCGCGCGGTGGGCATCCACCTGATCCTGGCCACGCAGCGCCCCCAGGCGAACGTGGTCACCGGGTTGATCAAGTCGAACATGCCCTGTCGGATCAGCTTCAAGGTGTCGTCGGGCATGGACAGCAGAATCGTGCTGGACCAGAAAGGCGCCGAGCTGCTCCTGGGCCAGGGCGACATGATGTTCCTCAACCCGCGCACCAGCAAGATCACCCGCGCCCAAGGTTCGCTGGTGAGCGACCAGGAAGTGCGCAAGTCCGTGAAGTTCCTCAAAACGGTCGCCCAGCAGAACTTTGAGCCGCAGCTGATGCAGCTCAAGTCGCCCGGCTCCGGGTTGGAGGAAGAAGCCGCCGAGCGCGACCCGCTGTTCGACGACGCGGTGCGCGTGGTGCTCGAATCGCAGCGGGGCAGTGTGTCTCTGTTGCAGCGACGCCTGACGATCGGGTACTCACGCGCCAGCCGGCTGATTGAGCAGATCGCCGAGGCTGGCATCATCGGTGAATACAAAGGGTCGCAAGCGCGAGAGGTGAATATGACGCTCGAGGAGTGGGACGCGCTCAAAGCCCAGGCCGAGGCGGACGCCCAAGATGAAGAGCTTGAAGTGGAAGAGTACGAGGAAGAGGAATACGAAGAGGAGGAAGAAGAGGAATATGAAGAAGAAGACGAGGAAGAGCTAGAGGGGTAAAGCCCACGCCGCGCTACCGCGTTACAACGCTTCTTCACCCCGCAACGACCGACACGGAACGCTCACGGGGCTCATTCCGTGGGTTCCTTCAATTCCATCTCTTGAACCGCCTCGGGGGAAGGGGCGTCCTGTTGCTCCTGGGCAGCGGGCTGTGTGGGCGGTGGTGTAGCCGATTGGGCGCTGGGTTGTGTATGGGGGTGGGAATAGGTCTCAACGTGCGCGTGTTCTTGGTAATGCGTGGCGAGCCGGTCGATGGCTTTGCGCAGCGACTGGGCGTGTTGCGGGTCAGTGTTTTGCTTGGCTTTCATCGCCGCGACCACGACCGCGTGGTGGTCGGCCAGCGTCTTTAGGTAATCGTCATACGACACCACGCTCGGGGCTTGGGGCTTGACCCGCTGGGCGAGGAAATACTCGGCGACCACGGCGATAATGTGCGACGCGTGTTGTTCTTTCGTCGTGACCCACCGGGTGAGTTGGTTGAGGGACTGCGCGTCGTTTTTGCCTGAAAGCTCCTGGATCTGGGCCATGGCTTTTTCAATCGTGGCGGCGTCTTCTAAAAGCCGGGCGACGCGGGCTTGGTCGTCGTAAATACCGCAGGGGACTTGGCAGTGCGCCACCGCGGCGGGAGCGCCCCAAGCCGACAAGGCTAACGCGGCGATCCATAAACGGGCCCGTACAACAGTAGTGTGGGCAGAATTTTTCATCTTGGCCATCCTTTGTCAGCAAGGGGTTATCGTTAACGGCTTGTGACGCCCGACCATTTTATCTTGACGGCGAGCGGTGTCACCGGCAGTATGGTTATACAGAAAAATAGTTGTATCATGTGTCCGTTAAGCAGACTTTATTCAATCCTTCTTTGGAAAGTGAGCCCACCCATGCATCGTTTACGGATCATACAAAGCTTTGGTGTTCTGGCTGTAGGTGTTGTGGCGGTGTTTGTCCTCAGCGGCGCGCCGGACGTGATGGGCGGCGACATGCACCACAAAGGCCATCAGTGGCACGGCATCAATGACGCCGTGGCTGTGCTGCACGCGACACAGGGCAACAACACTAGCGGCGTGGTCCGCTTCAAACAGGTTGGCGACCACGTGAAAGTCGAGGCCCACATCGAGGGCCTAACACCCAACATCCACCACGCGATCCACATCCACCAATTCGGCGACTGCAGCTCGGGCGACGGTAAAAGCGCAGGCGGTCACTACAACCCCGAAAACCACCAGCACGGCTTGCCCGGCGCCGCCGACCGACACGCGGGCGACCTTGGCAACCTTGAATCAGACGCACAAGGCGTGGCTCACTACGAGCTGACCGTGAACAACATCACCATCGCAGGGCCCATGAACCCCATCTTGGGGCGTGGCGTGATCGTCCACGCCCAGGCCGACGACGGCGGTCAGCCCACGGGCAACGCCGGCGGACGCATCGCCTGCGGCGTGATCGGCATCGCCAAATCAGCCGCCCCCACCACCGCGCCGGCCACACAGCCCAGCCGGTAAGCTGCACGGTCGGTTTGAAACACTTGTTAAAAACGCGAAGCCCACGGATTCAATCCGTGGGCTTCTTTTTTATGCTTCACACCCGGACCCAACCTATTGCTCCCAACGCCAATCGATCGACTCACCGTTGTTGTCTCCGGCACTGGTCAGCACGAACCCGTCCCCCTCTCGCCGGTAGTCAAACGCACCCCCGGTAAACGGATCGGCCGGGAGGCCCGCCAACTCATCAAGCGTCGGCGGATACGCCCCGTACTCGGCCTTGTGCCGCCTTAACATGATCGCGGCTTCCGCCAGATCTACGTAAGCCTGATGCTTCAAAAACTCCTTAAAGAAGTGGTCGATCTGGGGCGCGCCCATCGCAAATTGCCACGCCCACCAGGGATGGTCCACATCGGCCTTTAGCTCCCGAAGCGGCAGGTCGTCTTTTTCGATCTGCTCTGTAAGCCGGCGATATTGACCAAGCGAGTAGGCCGCATTATGCACGTTCATTGGCTTGGCTATGACACCGTCGGATACCCTGACGGTACTCGAGCCTTCCCACGACAGGATCGCAGGGATCTTCGCACGCACATCGACCTCGCTGATCCGATCAATCACTCGCTGTGGGGGCATCCCGCCATCGGCATACAACGTTTCGACATGCCGAAGCATTATGCTTTCGTAAACCACTTGGACTAGCGCACCTATGAACGATGGGTGTTCACCGATCTGACGACTAAGTGATAAGCCCGCCGCAATCGATTCGCCCGCCCCTCCCAGATCGCCCGCCCGTTGTCGCACGATGATCTCGGCATCAAGCAGCCGGATTACCGACCGGGGAGAGCCAGTGCGTGCTAATAAATCATCCATCCAGTAAGGTGTGGTCGTCACGCCTTCTTTCCAGAAACCCTGGTTCTCACTGGCAACCAGATGGATTTGTTCAAGCACCGCATCACTCGCCCGCACCGCATCGCTCAGTTCTTGTGGGTCGGCCGTGTCAGCATGGCTGACGGTCTCCGCCATCGGTGCGGGCAAAGTATTGTAAAGCGACACGACTTCCAGTATCTGCGGCGTGCCCGTCTCGGATGTGTCGAATTCAAAGCCGGCGTTAAGCCGGATCTCGACGCCTTGTCCTTCCCCAAAGGCCAACTCCTGAGATAATCTCTGATGCCCAACCCGCAGCGTCACCGCCCATATGATGACCAGGACGCCGGACATCACCAGCATGACCACTACGCCACGAATGACCCATTTTCTCATGTTATGACTCCCGGTAGATGAGATTACCGGAATATATCGACCTATAACCGCAGGCACTTGAGTTCAAATCGCATCAAACGCGCTCTGCGCAAGTTTCTTTTCGCCGCAGTACAGGCACTTGCGGTGCCGTGGCGACATCACGCGGTTGCAGGCCCGGCACTTCTGGATGGAGCGAGAGGCCTTGCCGTCCTCCTGCCCGTCCATCAGGTCGATCATCTTGACCCGTTCAAGCAGGTCCTCCTCGGTGAGCTGGGTCTTGTCCTGGATCAGCGACCACATCGCCATGCACACCAGGCTCAGCCGCTCGATGCGGTCTTCCAGGTTCGTCACGTCCCGCTTGGCGCTGCCCGCCGCAGCCGTCGCCCGCGCCGCGTCGGCCGCCGACGAAGCAGCGGCCATACCCGACCCGTCGTGTCCGAACATTAAGGGGTTGATCATTTTGACACCTCCTGATTGATTGGTTTCGATACCAATTGTATCGGTTATAACTTGCCCAGGTGTGTGGATTATGAAGCCGGATTTCCAAACCCTGGCTATGAGTCAGTGGTGGCCAGGGCGGTGTCCGCTGCCGTGGCGGCGCGCACGCCCGATCCATCGCGTCCGAACATGAGGGGATTGTTCAGCTTCAAACCTCCTGTTTACACCTCCAAGCCCAACACTTATTTCTTTTCATACTGGAGGAAGACTCAGTTAGATATTACGATATTAATGTCATCGGGTATTCCCCTCAGACCCCCAAGGTAGTCAAATAAAATATGACTAATTCATCTGAACCAATCGTGTTTCCATTTATCAACGACACCGATCCGGTACTGCTGTGCCAGCCCAACGAGGAAGATGACTGTCCAACACGATTCCGTATACCCACACGACATCTAATAGGTGCCCCAGCAGATGGTTCTGCGCTTGCAAAATTGGACAAACTCCTGGGTGGCGTGCCCGGCCATATGATATTCAGAGAATTCTACTCAAAACATAACGGAGTGGGTATGTTTTCGGTGGGCAACGAGGATGACGAGTGTGGCATATTCGTACTGCCACCAATTGAAGAATGGGATGAAGTCAAAGAACTCATGTTCGAGTGGTTCTTTGATGGTCTCGAAAAACAATTCGAAGACAATTCATTCGGCCCAAATGACATAATACCGTTTGCGCAACGAAATTACTCACCTGATACTTGGTACGTGGTGACAAAGAAGCCTCTAGCAGGAAATATCCTGTTCTGGGAACACGAAGAAGGGTACCTCTACGAGGACGTATTTGCTGATGACCTAATCGACTTTCTCAACAAACTTACGGATGGTTTGAGGATACACAGCCACTCTTGTTTTGATGCAAAGTGGTCATCAGATCCGATTCCACAAGGAGTAGATGAGCTTTTCCCGGTCGGTTACAAAAGCCATCCTTAGTCAAATGTAACCTTCTAGAACCGGTTTCAAAACCTCTGATAAACCTCATTGGCTGGCAGCTAACAGCGATTCCAACCCTAACAATTACCGTTTTGAAACACCCTCTAGTTGATATTGCAAGCCGTTTGGCTACAGCACTTCCACCGCCCGTGGGTACGAACCCAGCACGGTCATCTGCAGGCAGTGGCTCTTGGTTTTCTCGATCGCCTCGGTGACCTTGGCTTCGTTGATGTGGCCGATCACGTCGACGAAAAAGATGTACTCCCAGTTGGCGCGCTGGCTGG